>CAZAIB010000091.1:0-27040 GCA_964485095.1 uncultured Planctomycetaceae bacterium
GCTTTCTGCATGCGCGGTGCTGAACTCAGTGATGCGTGAATGAATGATTCCGCTTTGCTGCCCTCCGCGAGCCATTCAGTGTTGGTGGAGATGCTGGGTGATTGCAGGTGCTGGCTTGGCTGGAACTGCGATCTGCGCCGGAGTCTCCAGGCCAACACCATTCGTTGGTGGGCCGGGCCGAATAGGTGACTGGTGTTGTGAGTCACCCTTTGAAATGACCAACAACCTCACAAGGCAGTCTGACTTTGATCGCGAATTCAGGAAGCGTATTGGTTGTAGTTGGGTTCATGCACCTTATTGCAGGCAATCTTGTCATTGGCTTCCTGGAGGGAGCGCTGTTCGCCCGGTTGACAAAGTCTTCGTATGGCGCTTCTATCCTTGGCTTTATCGTGGCGAACTACCTCTCTGCGTGGCTCGGCGTCATCTGGCTGTTTGAACCTGGAGGATCATTCTGGACCTCGGTCACAATCGAAAATCTCTGTTGGATGGTCGGCATTCAGATCGGCGTTTCATTCTTGCTAACGTTGGCTGTTGAATTCCCGTTCGCCTGGTTTGCGGCCCGATGGGGTGGAAAAGGCATTGGTTTGTCTGCAAGAGTTGTGTGGAGCCATTGCAAGGTTCAGGCCGCGAGCTACCTGATTCTGTTCTTTGGATACTGGGCTGTCAGCGACACATCCGCGCTCTGGGCAACGGTGGTGTCGCCGGAGGAACTCCTGCCGAGCGGACTGAGGATCATCTACATCGGCCCGGAGGGGCGAGCGGTTCATGAGATGAACTCTTCGACTCACGCGACGAAACGAATTAGTGAAATTCCTGAGGCTTCTAACCGGCACACGCTATTGTTCAGGCAGGGCACCGAAGGATGGAGCGTCGTTGTCAGCCATCCGGCGGGTTTGAATGACCACTACACAGTCAAGGTAGTCGTGTCCGGAATTCCCACCGAAAAGTGCCCGGTGCGATCTTCAGGTTATCCGCTGGTGCAGCCCCAGAACCCCTGGGATCCAGCGGTTCAGTTTGGATCGGATCAAGGCGAATGGCACTACTATGGTGATGTCTGGGGCAGGGGCCTGACTGCGCAGAGGTTCTCAGGCGGCGGTGAAGAGCTGGTTCAGGCGCGGCGTCTGGCGTTTAGCTACCCATTGCTTGGTTGGGTTACGCACGAGGTCACCCGTCTGCCGAACGAAATGGCTCTGTTTCGATTCGGTTCGAATCAGATTTGCATTTACGACCCTGATACCAACCAAGTCGCATTGGTTGCCAAAGGGAGAAGCGTCGTGGTTGTTCGAGAATAGCTACCAGCGTCAGTGATCGTCCCGACTAGTCGGGTGCTTTGCCGTTCGCCGGTACGGCTCGGTCTGGCAGATTGTGGCCTCTTCCCCGGGCCCACCGCTTTAGGTTCTCAAGCGTTCTCTGCCCTCTGAGGAAGTAGAGGTTGTCGAGTGTTTTGAAGTACGCTCGATGCGCTTCGTCCGAGTGCTTCTGCCAACCGTCAGCGGGATCCACATACCCCTGTTCCTTAAATGAGCGGACTAGTTCATCTGCAATGAGCTGATGTCCGCGGAAGGAGGGATGGATGTGGTCAACCAGTATCCCATTTCCCGAAATCGACTTCGCGGACTGGTTATCAAAGAAGGCCTGCAGATCGACAAACGGAAGCTCGGTTTCACTCACAACCTGTCGCATCTTTTTCGCGAGCGATGTCGTCATCCGCAGCGGACAGATGTCCTCATCGCGCGCTTTGATGAACGCGGCCCTCGCTTTTTCAGTCTGCCCGGCTGATTCGTACGTGCGGCCGAGTTCAAACTGATTGGCTGCGTTGCGGGGATCCAGTGACACGGCTGCTTTGAGATGTTGGATCGCGCCAGAGAGGTTGGTTGCGTACAGCTTTCGGGCCGCGGCGATTTCTGTTCGAACCTGATCCGCTGTGCCTTCGTTTGGTTGAGTTTTGAATGGCGGCGAGTCAGCGAGGTTCGACGGTGGCAACATGAACATCAATGGGACGTTGGCCGTATCGCACGCGGTTGCCATCCGGCGGAGGTTCGAACCGAAGTGTTCGACTACCTGTTCGTGCCACGCGTCGTCTCGGCTGTAGTACTGCAGGCCGTCGTTGAAATCGAGCCGGGCTTCGACGTCTTCCGAAAGCAGGTACCTGTCACGAGCATTGCGATCGGGTAGCAATGCCGAACGCATCATGGTGAATAGCCGCGAGTGGCCTGCAACGCGTTGCAGAGAACCTGGCTGTTTGATGCCGCTGTAAGTACGGTCCTCGAGGAACTCATTGTGCCCCGTGCACATGATGATCAAATCGGGTTCGTAATTGAGGCATTCCTGGAGGATCGGTACTAGTCGATAGCTGGCGTACGACACACCCCCACAGTTGATCACTTCCCAATTCCGATTGGGGTCAGCTGCGGCAAGGTCCTGTTGTAGCCAGGTCGTAAACGATGTTTCGATTGAAAACGGTCGCCCCTGAACCGTGGATCCGCCGAGGCAAAATATTCGAAACGTTCCAGGAGCTTTCTGAACCGGAAACGATTCCGCAGCGAAGAATCGCAATCGCCCCTCAGCGATACGCATCATGTCGCCGGGTTCGTCGGCCACGAATAGCGGAACAACGCTTTCGAAGCCGACAAACGGGTCGTCCGTGTCCGCCGCCACGCCGAGGCCAATCATCCGGCATGCTAACTCCGCGATCACAACCAGCAGGATGCCGAAAGCAATGGCCACGATTCGAAAAGTTGTGCGCCGCGAAACTGGCATCTACTGGTTCTCATCTCGGTTTGGTTGGGCCGGTTGCCGGATTCTGTCAGCGTAATCTCAGGTTTTTCGATGCCACCCGGCGGCGACTCGCTTGGTGGGGCATCGCTGTCCGCTAAGCTGCATTGGTTCAGTGGGAATCAAAACATGGCGCGGTACTACAAGTATAAGTCGGCGGACGACCTGAGTGCAGATGCGGAGCAGCTTGGGCACAGCCTGGAGCTCTCCGACGACTTTGCTCCACTTTTCAGTCCGATCCGGTTTGGTGACCTGGAAGCTGAAAATCGCCTGGCGATCCAGCCCATGGAAGGCTGCGATTGCACTGCGGATGGACTGCCGGATGAATTGACGGTCCGTCGGTACGAGCGGTTTGGAGCAGGCGGAGCCGGGATTGTCTGGGGTGAGGCGGCCGCGATTGCTCCCGAAGGACGAATGAATCCGCGGCAGCTGCAGATTAACGACAACACAGCAACCGCCATCGAGAAGATGCTTAACGGGTGCTTTGCCGCGCGGCGTGAGTCTATTGGTGACGACAATGTGATTGTGGGGCTGCAGCTGACGCACTCTGGTCGGTACGCGTTCCAAAAGCCGAAGCCAGCAGTGCACGATCGCTGGCTTGATCCATTGACCATTGATAAGTCCACTGGAAAGTGTCTCGACGAGAACACGCCGTTGCTGTCGGATGATGATCTGAAGCGGATCGAAGATCAGTACGTCGTTGCCGCGAAGCTGGCGGCGAACATTGGATTTCATTTCGTCGACATCAAGCAATGCCATCGCTACCTGTTGTCCGAGTTGCTCGCTGCGAAATCGCGGCCGGGCGAGTACGGCGGTTCGCTTGAGAACCGCAGCCGGTTGGTTCGCAACGTGGTCTGCCGGATTCGCGAAGAGTGCCCCGGTCTGGCAATCGCGTCTCGGTTCAACGCGTACGATGGTATTCCGTTTCGGATGGAAGAACCGGGGAGCGTTGGTGTTCCGGTCAATCCCACAGGGCCGTTTGACTGTTCGTTCGGCACCGACGAAACCGATCACACGCAGGAGGATTTGACGGAACCAATCCAGCTGGCAAAGTGGATGCGCGATTGGGGAGTGACGTTGCTGAATGTCAGTTGCGGCAATCCGTACGCGAATCCGCACTTCGTCCGTCCGGCTGAGTTCCCACCTGTTGATGGCTACCACGCGCCCGAGCATCCGTTGTTGGGCGTGCTGCGTCACATTCGTGTCGCGGCAGCCATCCAGAACGCCGTGCCCGATGTTCCTGTCATTGGCAGCGGCTACAGCTGGCTGCAGGACTACGCGATGCACGCGGGGGCTGCCAACGTCGCCAACGGTTCAATCTCCATCGTCGGCATGGGCCGCGCGACGTTGTCGCATCCGGACTTCGCGAAGGAACTCAAAGAGAACGGACGAATGAACCGCAAGCAGATTTGCAGAACGTTTTCCTACTGCACGAACCTGATGCGAGCGAAAGATCATCCGCTGGGCCAGTACGCGACAGGTTGCCCCCCGTTCGACAAAGAAACGTATGGCCCACTCTGGGACGAGGTGAAAGGCAAGTAGCGAGATTAACCGGCCCCTGGGACCTTTGCCGAGCCGAACCTTATTTTCCGGCACTCCCGGCGACTTGCTTGAAGTAGGCTCGCGTAGCAGTCAGAACCTCTTCGCCTGCGGTAATCAGCACGCCGTTGTGGTCGGCTCCGTCGAGTTCCAGAAACGTCTTTGCCACGCCCGACGCGGATTGATCGGGGAACGCAGCAAACAGTTTTTGTCCGAACTTGAACGGAACGATCTTGTCGACGTTGCCGTGCATTTGCAAAACCGGACACGTGATGTCCGGAGCGTGATCTGTGGATATGTACCGATCCAGCAGGATTGTTCGTACTGGAAGGTACCAGTAGTTCCATTTGGCCGCGTCGACCATCGATGAAAAAGTAGAACGCAACATCAGGCCACCGGGCGGAGTTCCTTCTCGACACAAATCGGCGGTTAACCTAACGGCGACGCCGCCTCCCAGTGATCCGCCGAAGACAAAAATCCGCTGGGGCGCGATGCCGGTCTCTTTGGTCACAAAGTCCCAGGCGGCTCGCGCGTCTTTGGTGAGGCCGTCTTCAGTTGGCTTGCCGGCGTTCTCTGCGTAGCCGCGGTAGTCGAAAATAATCGTATCGGCTCCGCAATTGTCGAACAGTTCGCAATCGAATGTTCGATGCCCGCGATTCCCGCCGTTGCCATGGAAAAACAGCACCACAGGCCGATTGGGGTCTTCGTTGCGGGACTTCCAGTGCCAGCCGTTGAGTTCGATTCCGTCAACTGTCGTGGTCTTCACCGCAGAAACGTGTTCTCCCAAACCGGCACTTTGCGGCGAGAGTTCGGCCACCACGGTGGGGTGGTACATGAGTTTTCGTTGAAAAACTGCAAGCAAGAGTACAATTGCCCCGTAGAAAATCAGCCAGCGTCTGATGAAATAGAAGAGACGAACCTTGAAAGGATTCTTCGTTGATGCGTTAGTAGCCGCCGCCACTTCGTTGCTCATCATCGATCCCCAAAGTTGTAACAGATTCCCTACCGTTCGTGGGCGCCGCACAGCCGGAGCGCAACATGAAAATCATACCGGTCATCGATCTTCTCGGTGGAGTTGTAGTTCGGGGTGTCGGCGGACTTCGAGACCAGTATCGTCCGATTCAAAGTCAACTGTGCGAATCAAGTGAACCGATGACTGTCGCCACGGCGCTGCGCGACAAGTTGGGTGAATCGTACCTGTATGTTGCAGATCTGGATGCGATTCGCAGCGGAACGCTTAATGCCGATCCGATTAAATCGCTGGCAGCTGCTGGGTTCGAGCTTCTTCTGGACGCGGGAGCGTTTGAGTTTCGTCAGGTCAACCTGCTCATGTCTTTGGGAGTTCAGGACGTGATCATTGGTCTGGAGACGCTGACGGATCCGGAGGTTCTTAGAACCGCTACAGATCGGTATGACGACCGCATCGTATTTAGCCTGGACCTGAAAGCTAACTGGCCACTGACCACCGACCGGTCGCCGTGGCGGGACATGACTGCCGACCAGATTGCCGACGAAGCCATTGCGATGGGCGTGAAACGAATGATTGTTTTGGACCTTCACAGCATTGGCCGGTCCAGTGGAGTGGCAACGTTGGAACTATGCAAACGCATCAGGAAGCGACATCCAAATGTCCGGCTGATTACGGGTGGCGGTGTGCGGAGCCGTGAGGACATTACGGCGCTGGCCGATTCTGGATTGGATGGAGTCATGGTTGCGTCGGCCCTGCACGACGGCCGCCTCTAAGGTCCACAAGGAGCACCACTATGGCAGCAGGGGTAGTCGGTGGGGTCACTGGATTGATCGTGGCTCTTGTCTTCCTGTCAGCGAGTAGTTCCCAAAGTGGACGCGTTGTAGGCGCGACTGTGCTTGCAGGAATAGCTGCATTCTGCGGATACGGGTTCCTGTGCAGTTTCGAGTACCCGGGCATTAATGCGTGGAAGATCTCCTACGCGCTGACTGGGCTGGCCAGTCTGTTTGGAACTGGCTGGTTGCTGTTTGCCAGACCTGCTTCGTAGCCAGGCTGTTGCGCAAGTGCGTGAACCGCCAATCCGAGGACCACGTTCGCTGCGTTCGATCGACGACAAGTTCTAAGCGCGGGTCATCGTCAGTTGTTCGGCCGCTGCCCAGTTTCTGATGAGGTTTAGTTCGTCGCCGGTGGCGTGCCGGTTCCGTTTGCCTCGAACCTGGACAATCTTGCGAGAGCGTGGCCGCACTTCGATTGTCAGAACACGCGTGTTCTGGCTGGCCGTACATTGTTGCAATGACCAGATCGAACTTAGATTTCTCCGGCATCGCGTGAGATAACTGAAGACGCAGTGTTCCATGGTTCCGCCTTCGGCGCCCAGTTCTTCTCGACTCGTAATTTCGGTGATCGTCCAGGTTTCCTCAGCGCGTTGTTTCCTGAATGGCCGAATGTCGGCCGGTGCCCAGTGTGTGGGCCGCCCGAGAGGACCGACAGGCGGCAATTAGGGGTTGATAATGGCAGTGTTGCGCTGACATCACCGGGCTGACGCCCACCGCTCGCCGGTGGCATCTGGTTAACCGGGGCGCAGTTTTCTGTACTGCAGTACCAACGGTCCGCAAATCAAAGCTGTTTGCGAAGTCTTCTTAGAACGCGGCTCTTGGCTTGCCGCACGGCGGCTGTTGTTACGTTGTAATCTGTGGCGATGAGATCGGTGGGGTGGCCGAGTACTGTTGCTCGCCAAAACATGTCCCATGTGTTCGGTTCGAACTCACATGAGATTTGGTCCATCGCGCGGTGCAGGAGGGAGGCGATGTCGTTGGGTTGGCTGGGTTCTTCGCTGACTATCGCGTCGGGAATTTCGGAAAGCTGAACCAAAGCGGTTGAACCGCCGCGGGCTGCGGTTCCTCGACGACGAAAATGATCGGCGATGCGACTGCGAGTCACCGCCCACAGCCAGCCTCGAAAAGCAACACTCTTGGGCTGAGCGGCGCAGTGTTTCCAAGGCTACCGCGCAACCGTTTTCTCGGCGGCAGAAAGCGAAGCGTTAACTCCTCAACCTTCCCACGATCACTCACAATAACTGTGCGTTTCAGCTTGACAGAGTTGCCGGAAAGCCGTCCGCGCCATCCTTTCGCCGAAGTCGGTTGGCTTGAGCCGCGTCCGACAGACTGACGCGCACATTGCGGTGGACGTGTAGTCAAACCTGCTCTCATTTGTTCCAATTGACTATTTATCCACATTGAACAGTTGTTATATCCGTCATAGGTGTTACGAGCCTTGGTGGCTACCCTCGGATCCGTTCTAGGTCTGCTAGGTGAAAACAACATGATGTTTGCTTTGTTAGCTGCGTGGGTAGCCGTCCAAGAGCGGCTACCCCGTTTTCCAACGCCTGAGTTGTTGGTGGTCAGGCCGATCGATTACCAAGACCAAGGGCGGGCTCGTGTACTTACGGCAGTTCGTGAACTGAACCTCCAGGGGAGCCTTACTGCGAACCGACTCGCGGCGATGGAGTGTCGTGACCCCCCGGTTTTCCCCGGAGATTCAGACTTTCCCGCCGTTTCCGGCACGGCATATTCAGTTGACAGCAAGGGCGGATTGATCTCCCTGCCCTTCTATTCTGTTTCAGGGGAGAGCACCTTTCAATCAGCGGTGAGGCGATTGCAGGGCCTCTATCCCAAGGCTGAATACATCGAGCTGGAACCCGACGGAGGACGCCTGACCTTTCCTGCGACAAGTACGGAAGAGAAGTTTAAGCAGGGCACTCTGCGGCGCGGAACAGCTGGGGGTAGTTCCACGTTCGGCTTCGCTCGATCTAAGAGTGGCACATGCATTCTTTCGATAACAAGCCAGTTTCCGGGCTATTACCGGCAGGTTGCGTGGAGTCCAGATTCAGTTGCCGATGCATTGCCCCATCTAAAAAATCGCGATTACTACTTGTTGTTCAAACCACGGTCTGGTTCGTCGAGTAGACGAATGAGGCTTATAGGTGCGATCCAAGGTTTGACGAACGTTGCATTGCAACAACGTGACACCGAAAGTGACGCGGACTACCGTGACAGGCGTCGGGCCTCGGACGCTTGGCTCAAGTTAGTACGTTCGGTCATCCGTGACGTGCAGCGTTTTGAGGTCTCCGTTTCTCACACAGGTGAGCTTGGCAGTTTTCGATTAGAAATGAGCCTTGAGGCACGTGATCGTAGTGAACTATCCAAGATATTTTCGGCAATCAGACCTCGTAGGGGGATGCGTGTCGAAGACTCAGATGATCAAGTTGCCTCCCTTTTTGTCAATGCTCGAATTCCCAAAGACTTGCAACAGCCCCTTAGTTCGACGCTGGACCACATTGAAGTCCTCGATCCAAACGTTCGAGCGGTTGGCAAGGCTTTGGTCGAGTCTGGCGAGATTCGGTTGGGTGGAGCTATCGTGTATCCGGAATTGGACGGTGAGCCAGTTGGTTTCGGAAGTATTCGGCTTGACGGATCGCCGGAAGTCCCGAGCCGCTTTTCGGCGAGTGCGAAGTTGCTCCGTACTAACTTTGGCTTCGAAGGCGTCATTCAGCGCTTAGAGACGATGCTAAATCTCGGAATGGTGTCAACTTCCGTCCAAACGCCTACCCCAAGAAGTATCCTCGTGGAGGAAGAGACGAGAGCGCCAGTCTTATTCAAAGCGCGAATAGATCTCGCCAGCATGGTCGGCGTGCCATCTGATAAACCGGGTCCAAGACTCCTTAATAAAGTGATCCAGTTCATGCTAGATCATAAACGTACATATCGAATCCGCACTCGTCGCGGAAAACAGGCGGCGGAAAGGTCAGTTAAGTCTCTGCCCCCGATGAGCCCCATTCTTGAGCGCATGGATGGCGACAACAAGAATGACTGGGCTGCGGAGGCCACCGTGCGACTGGCGAAAAATCGTCTCACTTGCATCGTGACCTTGGAACCAAAACTACACGCGTATTGGCTTGCTAGACCGCAGTTTCCGTAGTTGTGAGGCTTGGCGAACAGAAGGGCATGCGAGTCCATCATGAAGCGGGTGCGATAGAGTCGATTGGCATGTAGCCCACCACGTGATGTACGCGTTACGCATCGTTCACAAGCACGCTGAAGTCAACGGCAAGCTTGTCGCGTTGGTTACCGATCTCCGACAGCAAATCGAAAAGGAAAACCTGAAGGGTTTCGCGGAGTCCCGTGGACGTGGGTTAGGTGGTGGCCGCGGTGGGCCGCCCGCTGGCTACGGCGGTGGCGCTGGAAGCATCGGCGACGAAGATGAATCCACGCCTCCGGAAACCGCGAAGCAAGAGGCACTTCGGCTCATCAAAGAAATTCTGGCCAAACGGAAGTAACCCGCAGCCTGCCGGAACCAATCAGATTCCGGCTCAACCTCGCCAACGCCTTAGGCCTTCGCGAATTCGTGAACCCACACGGGCATCTCGTCACTGATTTCCATGCCCTTGTGCATTCGCATAATCAGACCCTTGTACATTTCCAGGCTCGGGTAGCCTTCACGCTTTGCGTCCTCTTCAGTCATCTCAGAGAACTTCTCAGTACGGAGCCCTGTGATCTTGAACTCGGTGCCTTCCAGTTCGAACGACTCACCTGGATAGCCATAGACACCAGCACGGCGTTGTTCGGTCTTGGTTCCAGCCAGAGTGGCCGCGACAAGTTTTTCGTGAGTGACCAGGCGGTCAATCGTGCAGGTCTTCTCCGGGTATTCTTCAGTCATCGTCTGTCTCGTAGCTGTTGGTTGTGTGAACGCCGCCGATGATGGTAACGGCAGGTCGCAGGTTGAAAAGGCCAGGCGGAGGTAAGAGGCGCATCATGGCCGAGTGTGCTCGGCCGCAACGCTGGCTTTCAATTTCGCTTCCAGTTTTGCAACTCGATCTGGATGCCGGGCGTACAGGTTAACCTGTTCGGCTGGATCGTTGGCGAGATTGTATAGCTGACCTTTGGGGTCGTTTGGCCCTGATTTGATCCGCCGCGGCTTCGAGAAGCCACCGGACCCGAGTGAGTCGATGAGCTTCCAATTGCCTGAGCGAATTACCATCTTCCCACCGCCCGACTTCATGACCAGATGATCGCGAATTGGTTCGTCTTCTGGCTGTTCGCCTACGAGAACAGGCAGGAAGTTAAAACTATCCGGCCCCGCATCACGCGGAAGTTGGTAGTCGACTATGGCGGCGAACGTTGACATCAAATCGGTAAAGCAAATCGTCTGACCTGTCGTGGAACCCGCTTTCACTTTGCCCGGCCAGCGAACAACAAACGGCATCCGGTGCCCGCCTTCCCAGGCATCAGCCTTCATTCCCCGCAGGCCGCCGGAGGAATCGTGGTCGAACCGCTTCGTGTCTTCGTCATACCAAACCGGGCCATTGTCCGACGTGAAAACGACCAGTGTTTCGTCACTCATTCCGGTTTCATCCAGTGACTTCAGAACACGACCGATCATGTCGTCGACCATCACAACAAAGTCACCGTACATGCTGGCTTTGCTCTTCCCGATGTATTCTTCGGCCGGCAACCATGGCGTGTGCGGAGCCGGATAAGCCAGGTGCAACATCAGCGGACGCTGACTATCCGTTTGATGATGCTTGCGGATCACATCAACAGCTTCCGCCGTGAACTTCGGCAACACATCCTTGAGTTCCAGACCGGGCGCGATGCCACCCTTGCGCCAGAACTCACCCTGAATCGGCGACCAACCCTCACTATTGCGCGCTTCGATACTGTTGGTTGGTGGACTGACTGCTCGGTTGCCTCGAATGTAAAAGTAAGGCGGAATATCGGTCGACGCACGGATGCCGAAGTAGCTTTCGAACCCGCAATCGACCGGGCCGCCAGGAAGTGGGTTGTCGTAGCCGTTCTCTTCGAACCCAAGATGCCACTTGCCGACCATCGCTGTGTGATAGCCCTGCGAATTCATCATCGACGCAATCGTCATCTGGTTCGGTTTAATGATCGCGTGCCTGCTCCACCGGCCAACGTCTGTTCGAAACGGATACCGCCCCGTCATCAATCCGTACCGGGACAAATGACACAACGGCCCCGGCGCATGAGCATCAGTAAACCGCATCCCGCCCCGCGCAAGACGATCGATATTGGGCGTGGGAATTTTCGAGTTCGGATTGAAACAGCCAGGATCACCGTAGCCCATGTCGTCAACAAAGATGATGACGACGTTTGGTTTGTCAGCTGCAAACGTGGGTGCCGCAACGACGAGGCTCCAAAGTAAGTGCTTCAATTGCTTGCCTGTCAGGAGAATGAGAAACGCATGAGTATGGAACCATTTGCTCTGTCGTTTCCAACGCAACTACTTCTCGGTCTCATCGCTCCACAGCTTCACGATCTCAACGCCCACTTCGCAGGCCGCGTACATTTCATCCAGACACGCCCATTCCAGAGGTGAGTGGATGTTGTGCTGGCCGGACGACAGGTTTGGTGTTGGTAGCCCGAGTTCTGTTAGTCGAGACCCATCGGTTCCGCCGCGAACGATTGTCATTTCGGGTGTACGGCCCAGTACTTCGTGAGCCTTCATTGCCAGCGCGACGGCGCGGGGTTCGTTTACCAAGCCGTCGGCCATGTTGCGGTACTGGCGGATGATCTCGATGTCGATTGTCGTGCCGGGGCAGTCGTTCTGAACTTCGGTCGCGAGTTGGGTTAGCACGTCCGCGTGTTCTGCCAGCTTTGCGGAATCGAAGTCGCGGATCAGAACCTTCAGTGTCACATCCGCGACGCCGCCTTCCAAAACGTACGGGTGCAGGAACCCGTCGCGGCCGTCGGTTCGTTCGGGCGAAAGGTCGGCCGGCATACGTGCCAGGAAATGTCCTGCGGCTCGCATGGCGTTGACCATCTTGTCTTTGGCGATCGCCGGGTGGATGTTAACGCCGCGGAACGTGATGAGAGCCATATCCGCCGAGAACGTCTCGCTATCGACTTTGTCCTGTTCGCCACTGTCGAAGTTGTAGCACACAGTGGCATTGACCTTTTCGATGTCAACGTGATCAACACCGTGACCAATTTCTTCATCGCACGTAAACAACAGACGCACGTCGCCGCGCGGAATGTCCGGGTTCTCCAATAGATGGTTTGCCAGCTCCATGATGATGGCGACACCGGCTTTATCATCTCCGCCCAGCAGTGTGGTTCCATCTGTTGTGATGATGGTCTTGCCTTTGGCATCGGGCAGTTCAGAACACGATGCCGCAGTGATGATTTTCGTCGGATCACCCGACAGTGTGATGTCATTGCCATCGAAGTTGTCGATCACATTTGGCTTAACGCCCTTGCCGGTGGTCTCCGGCGATGTATCAACGTGCGAGTTAAACGCGACAACCGGCGCGCCATCGACATTGCCGGGAACGGTTCCCATGACGATTCCGAATTCATCCTGAGCCGCATCAGTGATGCCCATAGCCAGCATTTGTTCGACCAGCAGCTTTCCCATTTCCAGTTGTCCAGGACTGCTGGGGTACCGGCCGCTGTCTTCCACGGCTGTGGTGTCGATTTGCACGTACTGGAGAAAGCGATCAAGAAGTCTTTGGCGATCCATGGGGCACCGTCTGGTCAATGAATGTGAATGGCGAAGTAGAACGCATCGGACCCGTCATAGACAAGTCGCACGCCAGGCTCATGGCACAAGTGGCCAGCCAACAGGCGGGGTTGGCGAAACGGTTCCATCCACGGCGATTTCCGCGGCTCTGTATCCGTAGAAGCTTTGCCAGACTCCGGCTTGCCTGTGGATATTGTAGCTCTCCGACCACGGGGACCTGTCTGGAGCCTGAGCATGACGGACACCGCGGAGCATTCTGTGGGAACGGATCGCTGGTGGCAGACCGTCGTGGTCAATGCCGAACGTGGTTTCCGTCGGCAGGTGTGCAAGGTTCGCCACAGCGGTCAGTCGCCGACTCCAGTGCTTGCGACTTTTTGCCTTCGTCAGGAGGTTCGCCTGATCGGCGCCAATTTCGAACAACACACCAGCTTCAGCACACAGCACCATGGCTGAAGCCATAGCCGTCGCATTGGCGGAAAGTCGAGCTTGTAAACTTTTCGGGAGCCGCGCGAATTCAAGCCATCCAGCAGCTCGATCGAATTTCCAGAGAGAGAAGCCGAATTCACGCAGGGCCCCCAATGGGGTTTCTGAAGATCGGTGAAGCGATAGTTTTCCAAGAATAAACTTCGCCGACTTTGTGTCCGCGGGCGTCAGATGGAACTCGCTTTTCAGCACAGCTCGGAGGAACAAAATGTCCTCCAACTCAGAAACATACCGAGGTGTCTCAGGGGAGTTACGGTTTCGAAGTACTGTCACCATATCCCGAACCAACCCCTTCCCGTAGACGGGTGGCAATTCGGCAATTGCCCGCATGGCTTCAACGCGCAATCGCCAATAATTGACGCCAAGAGGGGTGTAGTAAGACACCGTTGTGTCTTGTTGCAAACAGCTTCTGATCCAGTTCCGTCCCCACGGCGACGTAAGAACCAGGCGACATCGCAAAGGTGGCAGAAGGCCTTTCGGTAGTTCGATACCGTTGAGTTCTTTATCAATCGCCTCAGAAGGGATGTTACCAACCGCTTCCCCAAGTTGGATCATACTGAACAGTAGATGCCATTCTTTCATTTGGGGCACAACGTGTCCGGGCCTGTCGTCTTCAATCTGTGCCGTGTTGTCTGCCGCAGCTGCAGCCGTCGCAGCGGTCAGTTGGCCCATGGCAGCAAGTTCCCGGTTCGACAGTTTGTCCTGCCTGCACATCAGGCCCGCAGCGAGGACGCGAGCCTCAAGCGGAAGTTCCTGATTGGACACGCACTTGAGCATCGCCGTTTGCAATCGAGTATCAACGGGCAAAGTACCCAAAGCCGCAAACGCTGTTTTGGAGCCGACCTGTTCGTGACAGAGCTCCAGCAGTCTTGCGCGCCCAGCCTTAGACCTTGCGATTAAGAATGCGGCGACTGCCTGCTTGTGACAATCCTCAAGCCAGTATTGTTCTTCACCAATTGACTTGGCACTTTCCATAGCCTCCTGGAGATTCTCGCGGAAGACGTAGGGACCAATATGACCGTCAAGCGATTCTATAAGCTGAAGCAATGAGTCGATCGTGGCTTCGTCTGGTTCGTACTCCGCATCACGAGTAACGGACACCAGGTCTTTGAAGGATGTCGACTTCCGGATTGTTTCAGTCGGCCCTAAATCCACGACCTGTACAGCACACATCACGACAGCAAGCATGTTGCCTCCACGAAGATCGTTCGTACGTACTTCTCTCAGTGTACGCGAGACTGGCGGTGCAGTTCGAGCGGCCAGGGCGCAACCTCTATCGATTCCTCTCCCGCGCGCGAGAGATAGCAGATTGGTGATCTGTCGTGCCTCATGGCTGAGTTCGCGGTATCATGATTCGCAGGTTCAAAGAGGTGTGAGATAACCATGGCCAATCCGCTTGCCAGTCAGCTTTGCCGTCGAACGTTTTTGCAGCGCGGTTCCTATGGAGTTGGCGCGTTGGCACTGGGTTCGATGTTGAACCAACAACTGCTTGCGCAGGACGATGTGGCGGTTCCCAGGTGGGATGGCGTTGCGCGGTCGTTTCAGGGGCCGCAGAAGATTAAGCGGGTGATTCACCTGTGTATGGCTGGCGGACCGTCGCATCTGGAGACGCTGGACTACAAGCCAAAGCTTGCTGAGATGGACGGCAAGCCTATGCCGAAGTCTTACACCGAAGGCAAGCAAATCGCGCAGCTACAGGGGCAGGCGAATAAGCTGAAGTGTCTTGGGCCTCAGCACCCGTTTAAGAAGTACGGCGAGTCCGGGCAGATGATCAATACGATCCTGCCGAACATTGGATCGATCGCCGACGACATTTGCATCGTTCGTTCGCTGCAGACCGAACAGATTAATCACGATCCGGCGCATACGTTGATGAACACTGGGACGTCCATTCCTGGCCGACCGTCAATGGGTTCGTGGCTGCTGTACGGTTTGGGAAGCGAGTGCGAAGACTTGCCTGGTTATGTGGTGCTAACGTCAGTCGGTGGCGGGCAGTCACAACCCATCGCCGCGCGGCAGTGGCATAGTGGGTTCTTGCCAAGCCGGTTTCAGGGTGTGGAATTTCGTTCGCAGGGCGATCCGGTTTTGTACGTGAAGTCTCCCAAAGGCGTAGACCTGGACAACCAACTGGAAGTCATCCGCGCGACGCAGGCGCTGAACCGGATTGGCAACGAAACGTATAACGATCCTGAAATCGCAACCCGCATCGCGCAGTACGAACTGGCGTTCAGGATGCAGACTTCGGTTCCCGAGCTGATGGACATTTCGCAAGAACCGAAACATGTGTTGGACATGTACGGCACCAAAGGCGCGGATGGTTCGTTCGGTTCGAACTGCCTGCTGGCTCGGCGACTGGCAGAACGCGGCGTGCGGTTTATTCAGTTGTATCACCGCGGTTGGGATCATCACGGCGGAATCAAGAATGGTGCGAAGGTTACGGCGAAGTTGGTCGATCAAGGCAGCGCGGCGCTGGTGAGAGATTTGAAGCAGCGTGGGATGCTGGATGACACGTTGGTTATCTGGGGCGGTGAGTTCGGACGCACTCCGATGGCTCAGGGTTCCGGCCGCGATCATCACATCATGGGTTTTTCATGCTGGATGGCTGGTGGCGGTATTAAGCCCGGATTCAACTGGGGTGCGACGGACGAACTTGGTTACGAGGCGGTCGAGAACAAGGTGCATGTGCATGATTTGCACGCCACGATGCTGCATCTGTTTGGCATCGATCACACGCGGCTTACCTACCGCTTTCAGGGTCGTGATTTCCGCCTGACAGACGTCAGTGGCGAAGTGGTTCATGACATTCTGGCCTGACCGATTGGCCCGATTCTGCCGTCGCGCATAGCGATAAGCACAGGCTGAACCCAATTTATTTGGGCCAACTCATACAACCGTTTCACCGGGTTTGGCCAGTTGTCCGAATTGATGGCCCATGTTGCCTAAACGCCACGCACACTTCTTAGGTGTGTCGTCCCAGAGCCCGACCGGCGACAGACCACAGCAAATTTCTGCATGTGTGGTCACGTTCTGCCCACATCGCAATCGGACCCCACTTCGGAATAGTGAGCGATGCAAGCAAACACTTCCGCTGATTTCGCACACCGGGATGACATATTTCCGTTCCGGATCGCGATCGACCACGACTCTGCGATTGTCCATGTTGGTCCGTCGCTGGCGCGAATGAACGATAGGATTGTCGCTGGCAAACAGTTGGCCGACTTCTTCCATATCGCTCGCGCGGGGTTTGAGCTTCATTTTGAAGTCATCGCGGAACAGCTTAATAAGCTTGTATTTCTTCAGATGAACGGCCGGGATGTCTGTCTGCGGGGTCAATTCGTCAGGGCCGCTGACAACATCGTTTTTCTCGGTTCGCCATGGCTGGAGTCCATGGAAGAACTTGAGAAACACAACCTGCGTATCCACGACATCGCTCCACACGACGCAACCTTAGAGAACATCTTCCTGCGCGCGGCGCAGAACACGCAGTTGCAGGACCTTGAAGAGGTGCTCACCGAACTTCGCAGTGCTGCTGACGAGAAGGATCGGCTGTCGCGAGCCGAAGAGTCACTCGCACACGACTTGAACGCGGCCGGCGATCTGCTGATACGGATGACTCAGTTTGGAGAGATCCTGGAAGTGCGAGCGACCCGGCCTGAACAATTCCCGATTCCATTGGAAGCCATTGTCGGCCGCAGCGTGGGCGAGCTGATTCCGAAGTGCGCGGCGAACTGGCAATCGATTGCGTACGACCTGAATCACGGCGCGAAGGTTGTTCCGTTCTCGTTTACCCTGGACGAAAGCGGATCCTGCTTTGAATCGCGAATCGCACTGACGCTGAACAACGACTTATTGCTACTGGCTCAGGATGTTACCGAAAAGCAACGGCTGCAAAACCAACTTCGACATCAGGCTCTTCACGATCCATTGACCGACTTGCCGAACCGGACTCTGTTTGAACGCCGTGTAGCTGAAGCTCTAAGCGGCAATGGTGAAGTTGCGATCCTGTTTATTGACCTGGACGATTTCAAAAGTATCAACGATCACCAGGGGCACCAGGCTGGCGACAAGCTTCTGGTGCAGGTCGCTCAGGACTTGAAGCAGGCAACTCGAGTCTCGGACGTCGTGGCTCGGCTTGGCGGCGATGAGTTTGGAGTTCTGTTGCCATCGATTTGCCGTATCGAAGATGCAGAGCTCGTGGCGAACAAGGTCCTGGCCTCGTTGCAGCAGGCTCCGGAAGACGCTGCTCAGGCCGGTGCAACACGTCGCTGGTCTGTGAAAGCCAGTGTCGGCGTGGCGACATCGACCACCTCACCAACTGCCGAGACGCTCTTCCGAAACGCGGATATCGCGATGTACCGGGCCAAAGAGTCGGTGGATGACAAGGTCGTGGTTTTCCAAAGCAACATGTACACAGACCTTTGCGAGCAGATGTCGGTTCGGGATGAACTGGCCATTGGGCTCACGCGATGTGAAATCGTGAACCACTACCAGCCCATCGTTAACATGTTCGACAAGAGCATCCGCGGCATCGAAGCACTGGCTCGATGGGAACACCCGACGCGTGGATTGCTAAGTCCGTATCACTTTATCGAAATCGCCGAAGCCAGCGGCGCGATTGTTGAACTTGGGCGTCAGGTTTTGTTCCGAGCGTGTCAGGATGCCGCCGACTTTGCGACTGTGACGGGCGAAGAGATTTCGGTAAACGTCAATATCTCGTCGATCCAGGTACAGCGTGAAGACTTCGGCGAACTCATCCGTTCGGCTCTTGCCGAAAGCGGTCTGGATCCGCGCCTGCTTACGCTGGAAATTACTGAGAGCGTTTTGTTCGCTGATTTCGAACACGCTTCTCGGGTGTTCCGGGAAGTCAAGGACACCGGTGTTCGCGTGGCTTTGGATGACTTCGGAGCCGGTCATTCGTCGCTGAAGTATCTGAAGCAGTTCCCGGTCGACGTGCTGAAGCTGGATCGATCGTTTGTTGCCGAGACAGATTCAAGCACCATGCCGCTCATCAACGCTGTCATCGATATGGGACGCGCGTTGGATCTGAAGATCGTGGCCGAGGGCATCGAGACTCAACTGCAGCACGACTTGTTGAAGTCGTCCGGCTGCCACTGGGGTCAGGGCTACCTGTATTCGAAACCGATCGCCATCGAAGATCTGCTTCGAGAACACATGAACCACGGAATTTTGTCGGCGTCGGTAAGCGGCGCCAAAATGGTTCCGGCAGGCAGTTAAGCCTGCCGGTGCGGTTCGAAAGCCGAACCTATTCCACAGTCACGCTCTTGGCGAGATTTCTTGGTCGGTCGACATTGCAACCGCGGTGCAGCGCGATGTGGTAGGACAGAAGCTGCAGTGGCACTGATGTGACCAGCGGCTGCAGGTACTCTTCGACATCCGGCACAAAGATGACGTCGTCCGCCATTTTTGCGATCTTCGTGTCGCCTTCGCACGCAATGGCGATGACCGGACCCTTGCGAGCACGAACCTCTTCCAGGTTGCTCATGACCTTCGGGTAAATCTGGCCGCGAGGAACCACGAAGATACTCGGCGTGCGTTCATCGACCAACGCGATTGGGCCGTGTTTCATCTCTGCCGCCGGGTAGCCTTCGGCGTGCACGTAACTGATTTCCTTCAGCTTGAGCGCCCCCTCCAAAGCGACCGGGAAGTTGTACAACCGACCGAGGTACAGGAAGTTATCGAACTCAGCGTACTTGGCCGCGATCCGTTTCACCTCGTTGTGACACTCCAAAGCGCGGCGCATTGTGTTTGGCATCTCTTTCAGGTGCCCAATGATGCGTTCGCCAGCTGGAACCGACAGGTGCCGCATGCGTCCGAAGTACAATGCCAGCAGAGTCAGCACGGTGACCTGTGACGTGAACGCCTTGGTCGATGCGACGCCGATCTCCGGTCCAGCGTGCAGGTACAGACCGCCGTCGGTTTCCCGGGCGATAGTGGAACCGACAACGTTGCAGATCGCCAGTGACGCGTGGCCTTTTCGTTTGCACTCACGCAGCGCGGCCAGGGTATCAGCGGTCTCACCACTTTGGGTGATGGCAAAGACCAGCGTGTTGTGATCCAGCGGCGGGTTACGGTATCGAAGTTCGCTGGCGTATTCGACTTCGGTTGGGATTCGAGCGAACTCTTCCAGCAAATACTCGCCCACAAGTCCGGCGTGCCAACTGGTTCCACACGCGGTGAAGACCACGCGGTTGATGCGCCGCAACTGTTGTGGCGTCAGGTTCAGTCCGTCCAGCCGAGCAGTCGCTTCGTCTTCATCGAACCGACCACGCAGTGCGTTTTCGATTGCCTGTGGCTGTTCGTAGATTTCCTTCAGCATGTAGTGTTCGAACTCACCCAGTT
Source organism: uncultured Planctomycetaceae bacterium (assembly GCA_964485095.1). Taxonomy (GTDB): domain Bacteria; phylum Planctomycetota; class Planctomycetia; order Planctomycetales; family Planctomycetaceae; genus CAYNWT01. The sequence goes on from CAZAIB010000091.1 coordinate 19,664, forward strand.
CAACATCACCAGCAACCTGGTCGAGCGTTTGAACCGAAGGAGCCACGCTGCCGTTGTCACGGTGCGAAACCTGCATTTCATCTTTGGTTAGCACGACGAGTTCGTGTTCTTTCAGATACACGACGTCTTTGGTGTAACCGACCAGAGGACTGGCATCGCTGGCAAGGAAGAACTCACCGTCGCCGACACCGATAACAAGCGGACTGCCAGCGCGAGAGGCAATCAGTAGACCGGGCAGTTTGTTAAACAGCACAGCCAGACCATAGGTGCCTTTGAGGCGTTCTGTCGTGGCTCGAACGGCTTTGGCGTACGTTTGCGGATCGTTGGGATCGGCCCCAAGTTTCAATTGTTCCTCAGTGTGATGAGCAACAAGGTGTGAAACGACTTCGGTGTCTGTTTGTGAGTGGAACACGTACCCGAGTTCCTGCAACTGGTTACGCAGTGAGAGATAGTTCTCAATCACGCCGTTGTGAACCAGAGCGACATCGCCGTTGCCACCGAAGTGAGGGTGCGAGTTGATGTCGGTGGTTTCGCCGTGGGTCGCCCAGCGAGTGTGCCCGATGCCAACGATGCCACCAATGGGTGACTGTTCGACCGCTGCTTCCAACTGGCCAACTCGACCAGCCTTCTTGCGAATCTGAATTCCTGTATCCGTATGAACCGCGATACCAGCGCTGTCGTAGCCGCGGTACTCCAGGCGGTGCAGCCCCTCGATCAGGAAATCGGGTGCGTTACGGAAACCAACATAACCAACAATTCCACACATAGTGCGTGAACTCCGCTCTTGGATCAATCTGATGAACTACGCTGGCCACGCGTGCATGCCGGACGGAACGCGATTCCAAACCGCGTTTTGGTGAGCCATCTGTGGCTCCACACCGGCTTTGTTCCAAATGCACCTTTGCGGAGACTATCCCCGAAACTTACTCCAAGTCAAATGGGGAGAATCCGGCGTCTCTGAATGGGGTTGCGGTGGAACGCAGTCGCCTGCCTGAGAATGACTGCTACCGGTTTCCCAACCGCCAGCATTACCAATAAGTATCGAACTAAACTCAGCGTCCGGTGAGACGATTCGAGATTCGCGGTTCCTGGTACGCCCCAGATTAACGCGGTTGTCTGGTTGACCAGGAGCTCACTGTTAATCAGAAGACACTTCGGCAGAATCTGCGTGAACGCAGCCCATCGTCGCATCAGAAAGCCCGACTCTCAAGAGGGGACAGAGAACCAGGCTCCACATGCGGCCCACACAAGTCCGCTGCACCCATAGTTCATCTGTCCTCAGACTTAGCTATCAACGTCGCTGACGATCTCTGTTTGAAAGCGTTACCATTCTAAGTGTCGCTGGAGTTTCCGCCGGAACCACAGACAAAGTCCGACAGACAATGTGCCAGATGTTCCGTTTTGCCGCGAATGTGAACTATGTCAGAACTTCCCACCTCGTCCCCGCGTCTGCGTGCTGTGCTTGTGCCTCAAGACAGTACGCAAACCGAACATGAGTGGCGGTTCGAAGGCAATGCCACCATCGTGATCGGTCGCGGACGCGATAGTGATATCCGCCTGGAACATACGCGAGTCTCCCGCGCGCATGCCATGGTTAAGTTTGATGGTTCAGACTGGCAGTGTTCGTGCCCCGGTCAAAACGGAACCTATCTCAACGGCGAGATTGTTCCTGCCATCACAATTACTGATGGCCTGATGCTGGAATTCAGCGCCGGAGGCCCGGTGCTGCGGTTCCTGATTAGTGAAAGCTGTTACGACGAACCCGATATCAGTGTCGACGGTGATGTTACGATCTGGTTGAACCAGCTAATCGATGGTGACAACGAAGCTGCTGAGAACATTTACGCTCACTATTTCGAACAGATTTCCAATCTCGCCAAACGCAGGATGAGCCCCGCGTATCGCCGCGTCGCTGACGAAGAAGATGTCGCACAGAGTGTGATGCGGAACTTGTTTGATGGCATTTCCAACGGTCGTTATCCCGAACTTAGTAGCCGAGAAAATCTGTGGCGCCTGCTGGTTGTGATGACGGCTCGGAAGGCGATTAACGTCGTTGAAAAACAAAGAGCCAAAAAACGTGGCGGCGGTAACGTGCGAGGCGAATCAATTTTTCAGGGGCCGGATTCATCCGAGGCGGCCGGGTTTGATCGGTTCGCAGGCGCGTCAAATACTCCCGACTTTATCGTTCAGCTTGCCGAAGAATCTCGCAGGCAAATCGAAAGACTAGCGGACGAAGTGTTGCAGCAGGTTGCGAGGTTCAAGATGGAAGGTTACACCAACGACGAAATTGCTGAGAAACTTGGAACCACGACAAGAACGGTAGAAAGAAAACTACAGCGCATTCGCGAGCTGTGGTCGGACGAGATGCAATGAATATGCCACACGATCTGCTAACACCGGGTCGCAAACCAAAAGGGATCTCTGCGATCCTGCTTCCGTTTCAGGCTGATGGCCAAATTGACTACGCCGCGCTATCCGCGCACGTGAATCGAACGGTCGAACATGGACTGGTTCCCGCCGTCAACATGGACACTGGTTTTGGCCATTTGATTGACGACACAACGCGACGGGAAGTGTTGCGGATTACCAGAGAAGTCGCGGGAACGGGTGGTGAGTTTGTTGCGGGTGCGTTTTGCAAAGACGAACCAGACGCGGCGTTCAACTTGGATGAATACGCTCGTCAGATGGCGATGATCCAGGAATTTGGCGGCACGCCGGTTATCTTCCAGTCGTATGGTCTCGTGCAACAGGACGGCCCCGCGATTGTGGGTTCTTACGAAGCCCTCGCGAAACACTGTGATGCGTTCATTGGATTTGAACTCACCAAGGATCTTGCCCCGTTTGGTGCTGTCTACGACATCGAAACGTACGCAGGCTTAATGAGTATCCCGCAGTGTGTTGGAGCCAAACATTCTTCGTTTCACCGCGAACCGGAATGGCAACGCCTGCGACTGCGAAACGAAAAGCGGCCCGACTTCCGTGTCTTCACCGGCAACGATTTCGGTATCGACATGATCATGTACGGCAGCGATTACCTGCTGGGTCTAAGCACGTTCGCTCCCGACTTATTCGCCAAGCGCGACGCGTGGTGGGAACAGCAGGACGCGCGGTTTTACGAACTGAATGACCAGCTGCAGTACCTTGGGTTCTTCGCGTTCCGAAACCCGGGGCCCGGCTACAAACACACAGCCGCACAGTTCATGAAACTGCGCGGCTGGATTGATTGTGACGATACGCATCCACAGAGCCAAGAACGGCCAGCGTCAGATGTTGCGGTTCTGCAGGAAGTATTGGATCGTTTGCTGGCGAACCAACCTTCGTGAGCGATAGGGCGCTAGCCCTCGGCGGATCAGATCTGCAACACCCTACTACCGTTTGCCAGACAACGGCAGTGTTGCCGAATGTTTCTGCAGTCCTAAGCTGGTTGGTGACGTTGAACGTCAGTGCGCGATAGTTCGGTTCTGAGCGGTTTTGCCGAGGGCTAGCGCCCTGTCGCTCACGCAGTGGGCAGTCCGTCGTCCACGACTTGCTGCACCTAACGAACGCTTGCCGTTTGTTTGTTCGTGACTGGAACCACGATGACGTCGGAGTACTTTCCGATTTCCATGTTGGCTCCGGAAATCATCAGCAGGGCCGACTTGTTCATCGGAATCATACGGTGGAAGAAGCGGCCTTCTTCGAACGTCTTAAGCGTCTTCCACTGTTTGCCATCTGCGGAAAGTTCCAACAGCTTGCCTTCGTAGGTGCTTGCAAACAGTTGGTTCCCGATCGCGAACGAAGAAGAACCGAAACCAGCCATGCCGCTTTCGCCCGGGAGTTCGGGTCCTTCCGACCATTTGCTGGTCTTTGTGTTGAACATGGAAACGGCCTTGGTCGGGCCGCCCTTTTCCTGCATGCCGCCGATCGCGTAAATCGAATCGCCAACCGCGGCAACCGATAACGCTCGTTTTTGGAACGGAGGCTTAGGTAGTTCCTTCCAAGTGATCGGCGACGCTTTCAAATCGGCGACCAAAGCGGTCGTCGCCCAGGTCGAATCTTCCGGCTGCATATTCCAGCCGCCAATCACAAAGAGGTGGTTCTTATGAACGACCGCGTCGAACGATGATCGCGGCGTTGGCATTGGAGCCAGATCGGTCCACTTGTTGGTTTTCGGGTCGAACATGGCGAACGAAGCCTGTGATTTCAATTTGGCCTTTTCATCACCCTTGTTCAAAGCGGTAAAGCCGCCGACTCGGAACAGCCGCGTTCCATCTGTAACCAACGCAAGTCCCTGTAGCTTTGGACCGGTTGGCAGGTTCTCCCACTTGCTGCCCGACTTTTTGGTGTCGAGTCTCAGGAACGCGTTGGACTGCCCTTCGATGTTGTACTTGTGAGCGCCGCCTTTGTGGCCGCCATAAATGTAAACGTGGCCTGCGTTGGTCGTTGCAGCTCCAAAACTGGTAATCGCGTCAGGGACGTCAGGAATCTCAACCTTGCTTTGTGCGAAGGCTGTTGTGGTTGCGAGACAGGCGAGGCAGAGCAGCGAGAACTTGTTCACGTCAGAATCCTTCGGATTTGGTTACACGCAGATAGTAACGCGAAGTGAGAACCAGTGGCAGGTATCATTGAACTATGGCAGCAAAACGAAGCACCGTCGAAGATCGAATGTACCAGTTCAAACACGCCTGTGACGAACTCACGGGCGATGATCTGTTGGAAGCCGTCCAAAAAGCACTGGCTGACAAATCGAATTTGGTCGTCGAAATGGCCGCAAAGGCGGTGGTCGGACTGGAACCGGGCGATTGCCGCGAAGAACTTCTCGCCGCCTACCAACGGTTCCTCCACGACCCGGCGAAGCCCGGCAAAGATTGCACCGACAAGAACTGCCGCGCGAAGGTTCCACTTGTTGAAGCGCTCAACAAGCAGGCATTTGATGATCCGGAATTTTATCTCGCTGGCATGAAGTACGTGCAGATGGAACCAGCCTACGGCGCGCCGGACGGATACGAAGACACCGCGCCGCATGTTCGTGGTGCGTGCGCGTATGGGCTCATCAAGGTTCCGCTGGCGTCACAGAACGAGCTGCTGTTTGCGCTGGTCGATCTGTTGCACGACAGCACCTACATCGCTCGCGAGCACGCCGCGCGGGCGATTGGTTCCACGGGGCTCATGGCGGCGGCCCCGGTTCTGCGAATGAAAGTGCTAAGCGGCGACGCGCGCAGCGAAGTGATCGGAGCCTGCCTGGGCGGGCTGATGTCGTTTCGTGATTCGAAGTCGTTGGAGTTCGTTTCACAGTTCCTAAAGAACGACAACCTGGACCTGGCGATTGAAGCGGGATTGGTTCTGGGCGAATCGCGTCAGGAACTGGCGGTTACCCTGTTGATTGAAGCGGCCAAAGAACTGCACCCGGATGTTCGTCACTCGTTGCTAATGAGCATCGGAATCTCTCGTTTGCCGATCGCGGTTGACTATCTGGTCGGCTTGATTGAATCGGGCGACACTGATTCAGAAATCGCGATCCAGGCGTTGGCTCCCGTTCGTTTCGACGAAGCTGTCCGGGATCGTATTCAGGAGGCGGTGAATGGAACCGGCAGTCGTGAGCTGGCGCGGATTTATCGAGAGCACTTCGTTTAGTGGATTTGATCTGAGGGTGATGAACCGAAGTGGCTCTGGGAATCAAATCGTAGTGGGCGATGCCGCGAGTCCTCGGTGCTGGAGACCGCTCAAAGGACTCGTTGCCTCGTCCACTACAAACGCGGCTCGCTATTTTGCGTTCTGCTTTGGATTCCCTTCTTTCGTATTCGTCGCTGGAACTGTCGCCAGTCCATACCACATCCAATCAGTACCCCGATCCCACGGGGCGTTGGTTGGTGTAACGCGGGTGCGTAGATAGGGTGGAAACAGGCCGTGCGACTTAGAAACACGACTATTTGATGCCGGTGACCGAACAACTCGATCTCGCGCAGAGGCTGCTTCAGGACGATGAGCAGGTTCTTGAGGACGTCCTGCGCGCGTTCGGGCCGCCGATTCTGGCGGTGCTCGGGCAGCGATATCAGCATGTGCTTCGGAGTCAGGACATCGAAGATGTACTGTCCATCGGCCTGTTCCGGATGTGGACCAATCGAGCGAAATTCGACGCGAACAAGGCGTCGTTGAAGGTTTGGCTGTTCCGCATTGTCGAGAACGCCGCGCGTGATGTGTTGCGGCATGGTTGGCATAAGGCGCGATTGATGGAAGTGACTGGCGAGTTGGCTCTGATAGGAGCCTGTTCGCGAGACACTTCGCAACGCGATGAAGAAGTGGCGCCGAAAGCGCCGTCGGCGGTGCAGATGGAGCTGCGAGAGATTGTGGCCGGGTTATCTGACGTTCAACGTTCCATCGTGATGGCTGATGCGGCGACACGTGATGGAACCGCGTGCAGTGCGACCCTGGGAGAAGAACTCAAGATTCCCGCTTCAACGGTTCGCGTTTATCGAAAGCGGGCGATGGACAAGATTAAGAAAGAACTCAAAGCACGAGGACATGAAGTACCTGAACGACAAACGTAGTGGACGAGGCGACGAGTCCTGAGGGTTAGTAGCCGCGAATGGGGGACTCGTTGCCTCGTCCACTACATCCAAAATACACGCTCACGTCCGAAGGGCCTTGGGCGTCTACATTTCTGACGACACAGGTGTCAGGCACAGCCTGACCTACAGACCAATGACCACTAAAGAACCAAACAACAACGAAAACCTTCGCCGGGCACTCGCCGAGTCCCTGGCCCCCGCTGCGCTATCGGACATGTCGGACGCGGACATCGAACAACTGCTCAACGATGCCACCACGGTCCCCATGTCAGACGCAGCCGTTGCGTCAATTTTGAACCAGACAAATCCTGCTCATCCGTCTGATCGTACTGTCCGCTTGCCTCGAGATTATCAACCTCGCACGGCACAGCCAGGATCTTCGAAGGAGATTGTGATGAGGATGCCGAACCCGAATCGACCGAACAGTGGCAATGGACTGAACCGCGGTTCCGTCGCCGCGTTGGTTGTATCTGCCGTGTGTCTGCTGACGGTTCTGATCGTGACATCACGGCCGAAGTTGTTGCCAGCCGATCCTGACACACCAATTTCCATTGCCGAAGTTGTGAAGGGTGTTTGGAAAGACAACCATATCACCGCCGCTGCACAGGACGTTCTGCCTCAGGCAAAACAAATTGTGAAGGCAGCGATCGGAGACCTGATCACAACCAAAGAACGCGAACGTCGTCGGTTAAGCCTGCCGGACGGTTCTGTTCTGTTTATGAATGAGAACACGACTGCGAAAATCGAATCGTTGCGGAGGTTGAACGTGACAGCCGGCGAAGTGTTTGTCGAGGTTTGTCCGAAGTTTGACGATGAGAACAACCGCGAA
>CAZAIB010000092.1:0-26953 GCA_964485095.1 uncultured Planctomycetaceae bacterium
GTGTTGCATTTGGCTAGGATACTGGGGTGGGGGAATTTGTCATTTGTTATCGGTCAATTGTCATTTTTCATTGCCGTGGCTCGAGCGTGGCACGGGGGCGGATGCTTGCTTGTCCGCGGTTGGAGGGTTAAGGACACAGCCGCAGCAGTAAAGCAAGCAGTAGGTGGTTGAACGGTTGTGACTTCTCAAGCCAGCGAGGCCAAGCTAGGAGGCCCCAATCCGGCTGGTTTGCCGGCAGTAGGGGCGATTCAGATACCACAGCGCGCAAGAAAGGATCCTTGGAAGCTCGGTATGTTGGTGGACCTAGTTTGGGGAACTTGTAGGAAATGCAGTGTGGGTCGGGCTGCAGATCTTTTGGTCGCACCACCGAGGAATCCCAAGGATCCTAGCTGGGTAGAAGATCTGATATGCACATGGCGCGCCAAAACTTTTAAGTCGCTGAATTTTATAGAAACCTAGGCATTCTGTGAGCCGTGGGCGCGGATCGGCGCAGTTTCGGCGCGCGATAGGCGCCGAAATTCGGCGCCGAGAGTTGATTTTCGACAGGTGCTTAGTGACTATGTCACCATGTATAACGACATCTCAGACGGTCTCAAACCGGCGCCGCTGTGGCTACGCTGGCTGTTCGGCATCCCGGCGGGACTTATTGTCGGGTACGCCGTTTTGGTTCTGGGCTATGTTGCGACTTGCCCCGATCTGGGATATCGCGCGCTGCTTTCAGATCCAGCATCGGCATTCCAAAAGGTCCAACCTGAGAACCAACAAGGCACGGATATTGAACTCATCACTTCCCGTGCTGACGGGCGGGTGGGAGTTGTTGTCCAACAATCGACGAATACCAAGTCGCTCATCTGGCCGCGGAAGGGTGACATCCTGTGCATGATTAACCGGAAGAAGACCAGGACGTTCCTGGACTTCAGTATTCGGTTGGCCGAACTGCGGGATGCTCAAGTGCCGGCGGGTGGCTCTGCTCCTGCCAACACCGACCCCATGGAGATGGCTCAGGACTGGCCAGGGATCGTTGAGATCGAAGGGGGAAAACGGCAGGTCGAGATCGTTTTCATTCAGGACGGCCAAGCGCCAGCTTTGTCTTATGTGCCTCAGGAGACGCTGCCGGAGTTCGAAATTGGACTCACGACCGTTTGGTTCATGCTGCAGCTGGGCGTCTTGATTTTCGGAGCGATCGCGTTTTGGAACCGACCTTACGACGCGCCAACTCGACTGTTTTGTGCGATGTGCAGTTTGTCACTGGGGGCGTTTGTTGGTGGGTTTCACTGGTGGGTAATTGCGGGGAACCCGTGGCTGAACGTGCCGTTCCTGATTTGTGGTGGCATGCTGCCAGCGGTCACGTTGCACTTTTTTCTGGTCTATCCGCGAGAGAAATACTTCCTTGCCCGCTGGCCGATTCTCAGCCGCGCATTGCTGCACGTACCGCCGGCTCTGGTGACGCTGGCTCTGGTTCTGACTTACCTGGCCGCGTACTGGGTGAATGGTAGTGAGGCGTCGGATGAGCAGCTAACGAATGTTGTGAGCCTGCTGGCGGTTCTGCGCAACGTGGCCTTTGTGGCCATTGGCCTGGCTGGATTGTATTTCGCGATCACTGTTGTGGTTCTTGGATACACGTTTGTTAGCACTCGCAACCCGCTGGAACGGAAACAGGTTCGCGGCATCCTGCTGGCTGCGTTGTTGGCTGCGGTTCCGATGACTTTCGTCCTGAAAGTGGCGTTGGAAGATCGCGTCGGCTTTGCGTTTGGTCGCATTCGCTTACCGATGTTTCTGGCCAGTCTGGTGTTCATGCTGGCTTATGTGAACGGCATGGTTCGTCACAAGCTGATGCTGGTAGACGAAGTGGTTGGCAAGGGCAAGCTGTACTACGGCGTGACCGCTGGCGTGATGGCGGCGTTCGCGATGTTTGTCGCGGTCGGCGGTGTGGCCGTGCAGATGTTTAGTGAGAACCTGACAGGTGTGCCTCTGTTTGTGAGCTTCGTGGTGCTCATGCTGGGCATCCTGCTGTTGCTGTGGTTCCGAGACCGTATCCAGGAAGTGATCGATCGTCGGTTCTTCAGCGAAAAGTACCAGCTGGATAAGGCTCTTCAGCGAATGAACCGAGCGGCCGGGCGTCTGGCTGATCCGGAATCGTTGGCTCAAATGATGCTGGCCACGTGTCGCGATGCGTTGCAGACAGAAAGCGCCGCGATTTATTTCCGGCAACAGGGCGAACCTGGTTTGCGATTGGTCGCGGTTGAGAACTACGACCACGCTGCGATTGAAATTACTGATCCCGAAACACTGGCCGGTTTGCCGGACAGTCCAACGCAGCGGATTGTGTCGACAAGCCGCGAGGCCATGTCACCCGTGCAGGGTTTCATGCACGACCTGAAGGCAGAACTGGTCTACCCTGTTGAAACCGATGGCAACACCGTTGGCCTGGTGGTACTCGGGCCCAAAAGCCGTGGTACCCAGTACACAGCCGAAGACCTGACTTTCCTGCGTGCCATCGCGCAGATTACGACCATTGCTTTGAACAGTGCGACCACGAACCAGGAACTCGCGCGGCTTAATGAAGAGTTGCAGGCGAAGGTCGATCGCATTGCCGAACAGCAGCGGCAGTTAATGATTCTTAAGGCAGAACTCAATAGTTCGTCTCAGGCTAAGGGGTTGCCGAAGATTGGGATGACCGACCTGGACCGCGAAGAAATCAAGGGTGGTGGCAAAGCCATCCAGGCCGTTCTGGCCACGGTTCGTAAGGTCGCGCCGTCCAGTTCCACGGTTCTGATTCGTGGTGAGAGTGGAACCGGAAAGGAACTGCTGGCTCGGACGATCCACCGAAATAGTCCCCGCAAAGATGGCCCGATGGTCAGCGTGCACTGCGCGGCTTTGTCTGAGAGTTTGCTGGAGAGCGAACTGTTTGGACATACGAAAGGCGCGTTTACCGGCGCGGACAAGGACAAGATTGGTCGGTTCGAAGCGGCGAATGGTGGAACGCTGTTCCTGGACGAGATCGGCGACATTTCCCCGGAGACACAGGTCAAGCTGCTACGGGTTTTGCAGGAGCGTTGCTTTGAGCCTGTTGGGGGTTCCAGGACTGTCAAAGTTGACGTGCGTGTGGTGACGGCCACGAATCGTGACCTGGAGAAGCTGATTGCTGAGGGGCGGTTCCGGGAGGATTTGTATTACCGGTTGAATGTCATTCGCATCAACCTGCCGCCGCTGCGTGATCGTCGTGATGACCTTATTGAGTTGGTATTCCACTTCATCAATCGCGCGGCCGAACGCAGCGGGAAAGAAATCAAGCGGATAGAACCGGAAGCGCTGGCTGTGTTGGAGCGGCATCCGTGGCCGGGCAACATTCGCGAACTCGAGAACACAATCGAACGCGCTGTGGTGCTGACGGACGGTGACAGTATTTCAATGCGAGATTTGCCGGCGGAAATGTTGAGCGGTGAATCTGAGGTGCGTGTGACATCGGCTCCGGAGAGGTTCCTGCCAGCTCCGGATTCTGATCTGCCGCCTCCACGAGCACTGCCTGGAACCGCGTCGCGGGCCGCGCGGGATGCTGCGGAGCGTGAGATGTTGGCGGCGGCTCTTCGATCGACCGGTGGGAACAAAGCTGAGGCGGCTCGGCAGTTGGGGCTCCCGCGAAGTACGTTCTACAGCAAGTTGAAGAAGTACGAATTGTCCGGGGCAGAGTAGGCGGCGGCAATGCTGCGGTTGAGCTTACGGTTCTATTTCAGAGAACCGGGCCGCTGACCCACGGGCAGAATTCTTCGTCTCCGATTCCCTGGGCTTCGCTTTTGGTAGCTTCGCCGCTGGCCACGGCGATGATTTTTTCGAAGATCTCTTCGCCGACGGATTCCAGCGTTTGGCCTTCAATGACGACTCCGGCGTTGATGTCCATGTCGTCTTCCATGCGTTTGAACATCGGCGAGTTGGTTGCCACTTTGATGGTGGGTGAGGGCTTGCAGCCAAAGCAGCTGCCGCGTCCCGTCGTAAACACGATGATGTGCGCGCCGCCGGCGACCATGCCGGTGACGGAGGCTGGGTCGTAACCCGGGGTGTCCATGATGACGAAGCCCTTTTCGGTGACCGCTTCGGCGTATTCGTAGACGGCTCGCAGAGCCGTGGTTCCGCCTTTGGCGATGGCTCCCAGTGACTTTTCGTAGATGGTGGTGAGTCCGCCTTCTTTGTTCCCGACCGATGGGTTGTTATCGATTTCTGCTCCGAACATCGCTGCGTACTTTTCCCACCAGCGAATGCGTTCGACAAGCTTCTCGCCCACCTCTCGCGAGATGGCCCGGCGCGTGAGCGTGTGTTCGGCTCCGTAGGCTTCCGGGACTTCCGCCAGGATCGATGTCGCTCCATGAGCAACCAGCAAGTCGCTGGCAACTCCCACGGCAGGATTTGCCGTGATGCCGCTGTAGCCGTCGCTGCCCCCGCATTCGGTTCCGACAATCAATTCACTGACGGGGATGGGAACACGGTTGACCTTGTTTGCTTCAGGCAGCAGTTCCTTCAACGCTCCCACGGCGCGGTCGACGGTTTTTCGGACGCCGCCGTAGTCCTGGATGTTCATGGTGAGAGGAACCGCGTTCCTTGTGGCTCCGGGGAAGTCCAGCTGTACCAGGTTGTGTTCGTCCACAAGAAACGAAGCCTGTGACGTCTCGCAGCCAAGGCCCAGTATTAAGTAGGCGCCGATGTTTGGGTGTTGGGCGAACCCGGCCAGTGTTCGAGCCAGCTGGCGGTGGTCATCGCCCGCGTAAGACATCGCGCAGCCGCCTTTGTGAACCAGCGGAACGATGCCATCGATGTTGGGGTAATCGTCAAGAACGGTGTTCGCCAATTCTGCGGCGACGTACTTCGACGCTGTCGCTGAACAGTTAACGGTGCTAATGATGCCAACGTAGTTCCGCGTTGCGGCTCGACCGTCTGCTCGGCGGAAGCCCTGAAACGTGCGTCCCTCAACGGGAGTTGGTGGGTCGGGTAAGTCCGTTGCGTATTGGTAGTTGTGCGACAGCGTACCCATACCAAGGTTGTGTGTGTGAACCCACTGACCAGCCGCGATGTCCTGTGTGGCGAACCCGATGATCTGGCCAAACTTTCGCACCGCGTCGCCGGTTTTGATTGCCCTCGCGGCAAGTTTGTGTCCGAACCGGATTGCTCGATCGGTGCTGAAGCATCCACCGGTGTCACTGACTTCGGTTCCTTCCGGCGAGTTCTGCCGGGCGATGAGAACGTCGTCGTCAGGGTGAAGGCGTAAGAACGGGGGAGTGGTGTCCATATGAAGCTAATTCGAATGTTGGAACGCGCAGACCGGCAATAGCTGCCGCGTGGCACATGAATGAAAGGCCATTTGTCATATGGCGCAGAATGGTGAAAGTCTACCGCTTAGCCTGACGATAACGATCGTAGCGGTTGTAGAGACATTCCACACACCGTGCGCTAATGCATTGGACAGGCTGAATGCACCTTCGTTTGAAAAAGGCAATTGTTGTGCTGCTTTGCGGGGCCATGGGCTGCTCGACGTTCGTCGGGTGCCAACAAACTCCCGCTGTGGCCAAGATTGCGTACCTGAGTAAGGGCAACAAGCCGCTGGACCACTACCGTGACGTTGTCACTGAGATTGCCTACCCGACTGAGCGTACTAACCGCCGCCCGAATGCCGACTTTGCTCGGCCGCCGCGTTTGATTTTTGATCCCAGCGAAGACGATTACTGGGACATGACTCTGGCGGAAGCCGTGAAGCTTGCGTTGGAGAACGGAGCGATAATCAAGGACGACGGTTCATTCGGCTCGCCCGGTAACCCATTGTTCGCGAACCCCAACGGTGTGCGAACCGCATACGATATTGGGATTATTGAGTCCGGCATTCTGTTTGGTAACCGCGGTGTTGAAGCGGCTCTTGCTGACTTCGATGCTCAGCTCACGACCACAGGAACCTGGGGTCGCACAGAACAGATTCAGAACAACGCGAACCTGAGCCTTGGAGCCGGTTCGATTTTCGTCACCGAGACTGCTCAGGTCCAAACGCAGCTCCAGAAACAGCTGGCGAACTCCGGCACATTCTCGCTGTCCCACAACATTAACTACGACGGAAACAACATACTCGCGGGCATCGACCCTCTCACCGGGCTGCCCCGATCACGTGCGTTTGCTTCTTCATACAACGGTAGCCTGCAAGCCACCTATCAACAGCCTTTGCTGGCAGGTGCCGGTTCAGAATTCACTCGGATCGCTGGTCCCATCGGAGGCAACCTGACAGGTGTTTCCGGCGTGTCTCAGGGAGTCGTGATTTCTCGAATTAACACCGACATTGCGTTGGCTGACTTCCAGGGGTCTGTGGCGTCTATGGTTCGCGACGTCGAGAACCGATACTGGGACCTGCATTTGTTTTACAAGATTTTTCATGCGGAATCCGTCGCAGCTGCGAAGGCCCTGAGCTACTACGACAACCTGCGGGATCGTCTGGACGCAACGGCAGAACAGATCGCTCAGTCGCTAACGACGTACCACGAATCAATCGCCCGAGTGCAGAACTCGCTGGCTGACATCAACGACAACGAATCTCGCTTGCGTCGTTTGCTGGGACTACCACCGCGTGGTGACAGCATCATTCGCCCAATTGACAAGCCGACAACAGCAATGTTCCTCCCTGACTGGCAGAACACAGTTGCGGAAGCCCTCGCGCGGCGTCCTGAGATTCGTTCACAAAGATGGAATGTTCGCAGCCTTGAGTTGCAACTTAAGGCTGCCAAGAACCTTGTCAGGCCTCGTCTTGACTTCGTCTCTCAGTATCAGGTCAACGGGTTCGGTGACCGCCTGTTCGGAGACGGTGACGCGCCTGGCGGTGGGTTCATCAACGACAGCTTCTACGAGTCTTTCGCGAATAACCTGACCAGCAGTTGGAGCCTTGGTTTCCAGTTGGCATTCCCGTTGGGTCTGCGGACGGCTCAGACTCAGGTTCGAAACTACGAATTCCGCGTTCGTAAAGCCCGGGCGGTTCTGGCGGCTCAGGAAATGGAAGTGACGCACGAGTTGCACTCGGCCGTGAAGGGTGTCGATCGTTGGCAGGTCAGCATTGCCTCGAACCGAGAACGGGTTGCCGCGGCCAGACGAACTCTTGAAGAGGCCACCATTGCACTGAAGGATAAGGCTACGGAGGGAGTCGACGGAACGAACACTTTAAACCGTGTTTTGCAGGCTCACATCCGATTGCGTGAAGCTCAGGTTGGTTACTACCAGAGCTTGATCGAGTACAACAAGTCTTTGGTTGAGCTTAGTTTTCGTAAGGGCAGTGTTCTCGAAGAGAACCGAGTCCATATGTCTGAGAGTGTCTGGTGTCCGAGTGCCTACGATGATGCTTTGCGACGAGCATGGGCACGAACTTACGCAAAAGATACGAAGCTGAAGTCGTCTGAACCAATTGAGATTACGCAGCCAAACCCACGGACTGTTCCACTGTCTGCTCCGGTGCCTCGACAGGTTCCTGATATGGCGACAACTGGCCTGCCGGAACCGGCAAAAGAAGAGGACGATTCAGATCTGGACGAACTGGACGATCTGGATGACGAAGACGGACCAGGTCTGCCCGATCCAGACGATGATGATGACGGTGGCGGCGAAATGGTCGGCCGACCAGTGAGGCAAACAGGCTTCCTGAAACCTATCCAGCGGGCTGTCCGACCGGTGCAACAACGCATCCAGCAACAACGCATTCAGCATCGACCGGTGCAGCAACGGATACAGCCGCGTCAGGTGCCTGTTCAGCGGCCAAGCATATCCGGGCAACTGGAACAGCTAGAGCGTACGGCTCGCCGAACCGGAGCCAGCAAGGGCTAACGTCTTGCCCAGGTTGACTTGTTCTAAGACGCTTAGCTGGTTCCTTGTGTGGCGCCACCGTCGGCAAGGTTGGCTCAGTTAGCGCCAGCACTCGCAGTTCGTGGCGTCAGCGGTTACGTTTCTTTTCCTGGTGAATACGGTTTCACGCAAGAAGAGGAACAAGTGAGCGACTCTGACGCAGTAATTAGTGTCCGCGACCTGAAGAAGACCTACAAAGCAGGTCTGTTTCGTCGAAAGAGAATCGACGCGCTTCAAGGCGTTACGCTGGACGTGCCCAAGGGGCAGATATTCGGCCTGCTGGGTCCCAACGGAGCCGGTAAGACAACGCTCATCAAAATTCTGCTGGGGATTGTCAAACGTTCCAGCGGCCAGGCGTCCGTTTTGGGAATGCAGGCTGGTTCTCGACAATCGCGCCGCCGGATTGGGTATCTGCCTGAGAACCACCGCATCCCGCGGCATCTCAACGGTAACACTGCTCTCGAATACTATGGCAGCCTAAGCGGCATGCCGATGTCCCAAATCAAGAAGCGGCGGCCCGAGCTGCTGGAGATCGTGGGGCTGAGAGGTCGCGAGAAGGAATCTGTTACGGGCTATTCGAAAGGCATGCAGCAACGACTTGGGTTGGCTCAGGCGATGCTCCACAACCCGGAAGTCATCATTCTGGATGAACCGACAGACGGCGTGGACCCGGTCGGTCGCAAAGAGATCCGTGAAGTGCTGAAGCGGCTGGCTTCAGAAGGTCACAGCGTGTTCCTTAACAGCCACTTGCTGCAGGAGTTGGAACTGGTTTGCGAAAGCGTGGCGATTCTGGTGAAGGGAAGCGTTCGTCTTACCGGGAAGGTTCCGGAACTGAAGAAGGCGATCTCCGAGACACCGCTGATTGCAGAACTCCGGGGTAACAAGACGAAGGTCGAGCAGACTCTGGCAGGATTCAAGTCATCGGAATTTGTTCAGCTGGATTCAGAGTACTTCAAGGTGGAGCTTGGACAGATGGACCAGTCGGGTGTCGATGAGTTTGTCGACAAAGTGCGACAAAACGGCATCAGCATCGAATCGTTGCACCGTCCTGAGCTGACTCTGGAGGAAGCGTTCCTGCAAGTTGTGGAGCCGTCGAAATGAGAGCCTACCTTGCAGTTATCAAAGATTCATTCCGAGAAGCCATGTCGTCATGGGTTCTGTGGCTCGCGCTTGTTGGCATCGCTCTGATCCTGCTCGCACTCGCGCCTTTGTCGTTGCTCAGCGAAGAGGCCACGGAACTGCGGCCACGTGAGTTGGTTAATGCCGAGGTGTTCGTCAAGAAGTTGGTTGAGAACAAGAATCAGGCTGACACTCCGGCTGGTCATATCTGGTCACTTCTCGAAAGTGACGATCAGGCCAGAATCCAGGAGATGCTTGATCCGGCTCCCACGCGAAGAGGCCCGCCCGGTCGACGGGCAAATGGTGGCCGACGGGTTGTCAGCGTTTTGAACACGCTTCTTAAGCAAGACGACTTCTACAAATCAGAAGCATGGTCTGAGTTCGAAGCAGAAGACGCACTGGCCAGTGAGCTTGAGAACGCAGCGCTAAGTGGCGGCGCTTTGGCGTCGCGTAACCTGCGATTGTTGGCGGCAACGTTTCCTGGTGAGATTCGCATCCGAGACTCCCAGCAAGTCTCGCTGACCTACGCGGGCAACGTCATGATTGGTCCGCTGTCAGGCACCCGTGCTGAGTTGGAACCGATTGTGCTGTCGCAAGTCACACTTGGCGTTTCGTGGTTCGTTGGGTTCTTTGGTATTGCAGCATCCCTGCTGGTTACAGCGTCCATTGTGCCGCGAACATTTGAACCCGGCGAGATCGCATTGCTGCTAAGCAAGCCTGTGAATCGCTCTTTCTTGTTCCTCACGAAGTTTGTGGGGGCGTGCACGTTTACATTGCTGTATGCCACGGTGCTGGTTGGCGGTGTTTGGTTACTTCTCGGGCTGCGATTCGGAATCTGGAAGCAGGAAATCCTGTGGTGTATTCCGCTGTACGTGTTCCTGTTTTCTGTTTACTACTCGGTCGTTGCGACCACATCGCTTATTTGGCGGAACGCGATTGTTGGTCTGGTGGTTGTGGCTATTTTCTGGGCAATCGTTTCGATTGTCGGGCTGGTCAAGGGATTGCTGGACGAGCTCACCGTCAAACCTGCGCGGGTCACTGAAATTGTTCCGGCGGGCGAGCGGTTGTTTGCTGTGAATGGTCGCCGCGAAGTTCTTCAGTACGACTTCCAGATCGGCGCTTGGAACGCGATTTTTGCGCGTGACCTCAAGGGTGTTCCTCCAATTGCACAACGCTTTCTGTTTGCCGGAACCCGGTTCCGACCGAGCTACGACAAGGCGCAGGATCGGTTGGTTGCAGTTGAGCAAAAACCGTCCATGTTTGGAGGTGTCTCACGCGCGAATGTGGTTACCGGTTCGCCGTTAAACGAGTGGGAACGTCGGGACGACGGCGAGACTCCTGACGCTGTGCCACGTGTTCTGATCGATTCGAAAGGAAGAGTGGTCCTGCCGGGTCGGCGCGGCGTGTATTTGTTTAACGGGCTATCTGAGGGCGACAGGAAGACCAAAGCGTTTTGGGACAAGGTCACCGGCGGCATTATGCCGACATCAAGCAAGAATGCGTTTGAAGAACTATCCGGGGACAACCTGCCAGAGCTGGCGTCAGAATTCACGTCAGACATTCACCCTCAAACCGACAGCATTTTCACCTATAGCGCTGGCAAGCTGTACCGGCTTGATGTGATTGATGGAAAGTACTCGCTTGGAGAAACGCGCGACTTCGAATCGGAAGAAGACGCTGTGTTCTCAGTGGGTGGCGACTACGTCACGATGTCTTTCGGTGATGGCAGCATCCGAGTGCTGGAATCCGATAGTTTGGAAGACAAGCTGACCGATCAGTTTGAAGAAGGCATCCTGCCGCGTGTGTGTGCCAGTAGCCCGGATGGTTCGGTATCAGCCGTACTGACGCACGACGGGGCGATATGGATGTTCGACGGGAAGACCGGGCAGAAGATGGATTGGCTGCCGCCGGAAGACGGCTACGCGTCTGCTATCGCGTTCAACGACGAAGGCGAAATGTACGTTGCCGATGGTTGGCAGGACATCGCTCGGTACACCGTCGGAACCAGTACACCGATTGAGGAAAACACGGTCCCGGCAGACAATCTGCGAAATGTCTACAGGTGGCTTCTGAGTCCGATCTATACGGTTCTGCCTCAGCCATCTGAAGTCGACAACTTCGTGCAGTACATCATGACTGGCCGACGGTCAGAATCGATTGTGGACAACGGAGGCGGTCCATTCGCACGGCAGGTTGCGAACCTTCGGGAGGATCGAGTGACCTTCGATGTCTGGGAACCGCTGTTCAAGAACGTAGCGTTTGTTGTTGTGCTTCTGGCTTTCGGTTGCTTCTACGTTTCACGCAAGGACTTCTAACATGCTACGTGTTGGTAACAAGTCGATCGTCCGGGATGGGTCGTGTTGTTCGCAATTCACATCCGGTGGAGCCGTAGCCACTCTTCGGTGATTTCGTGAACTGTCTCGCCTTCCAGCGTTTCGTGAGCGGCAAGTTCGTCCACGATCGCGCCGATGAACGGCCAGACGTCGTCACGGCTGAGGACCTGATGGATATCGACGGCGACGCGTTCTAAGAACCGAACCTGTTGCTGCCGATCAAAAAACAATTGCGCCGCGGCCTCCATCGCCTGGTGCCAATCGCCCGACCATTCCGGCAGCGACGCGGGGTGGTACGGATCGCCCGTCATGACCATTTCGGCGACGGGTCCGGCCAGTGCGACCAAAACCAGCTTCTCAGCGAATTCACGATCTGAGAACTTCTGCCGTTCCCACGCAATCTGAGTATCCCCGTATCGCGCGGGGCCGTCGTCGTTGTCAGGTTCGATCGTGACCGAGATCACGCGTGCTCCCACCATTACGGCTGCGAACGCGTGTCCAGCTTCGTGAAAGATTGTGTTCTCATCCATATCGCACCGCGCATGAAAAAAGCCACCTTTGATGAAGGTGGCTTAGTGGGCTCGACAGGAATCGAACCTGCACGTCCTATGGACACCGGATCCTAAATCCGGCGCGTCTGCCAGTTCCGCCACGAGCCCGTGGGGTACGGAGCCTATCGTTTTTGGGAGGACACGTCGAGTGAAGATTGGGTTCGAGTGTTTTCGGATGGCTTGTGGGGCCGGCAAAGGGTGATGACGGCTCGGTCCATTTTCGAGTCACGCGGCTGCATTGTTCTATTGGGAGCCAGTTTCTGGTTTCCGGTCAGCCCGGGGACGCCGTCGGTTCACGGTCGGAACGCTCTTCTGAATCTGCGACGAACTGCCGGGGGTGGGTGTTGAAAGCAAGTGAATTCCCTGGGAAAAACCACTTCGGTGTTCCCCAGGTTGTGTAATCCTCTCTGCTTGAATTTCCCTAAAATCAACCGTATACCAGAGTATTGGAGTTCACGCTCAGCGTGCACTTCCTCTCCTGGTAACCATCCGGCTCTACCCCCGAGGCCTGACATGTTGAGACGAGCTAAGCGGAATTCCCGCCGCGCGCTTCCTGCGCCATGCACTACAGAAGCTCTTGAAGACCGCGCTTTGCTGACCAATCTGGCTTTGACCGGAGCCAGCCTGGTTCAGGGGGACGACGCCACGCCGTTGTCGAATGCGATTCTGGGCGAACAGGTGAATGTTCGGGTCGATTATGTAACCGACGATCAGGCTTTGGCTGACTATCGAGTGGAGTTCAGAGTTGACGGCGTTGTGCTGGATACGGTGACGAACCAGGGCACTGGAGGAGGGAACTCGGGCAGCTTCTTCCTGGCGACCAGAGGCTGGTACGCGACTCCAGGCACCCACACGATCGAAGTCATCCTGGACGCGGACGACGATATCGCTGAAGACAATGAGACCGATAACAGCACGACGTTTACGGTGTCCACCTTTGCTGCGGCGCCGCCGGTTCAGTTTGCGTTTCCGGTTGAGGGAGAAATCCAGCAGGATTCTTTCATCACCGACTACATCGATATCGATCCTACTGCCGGGGTTTCTGACTTCGCTGGCGGTATCTACTCGACGGACGGGAACGACGCCTGGCAAATTGGGGTTCCTCACTTTGAGGATCAGGATGCCGGTGTTGATGTTCTCGCCGCCGCTGCGGGAACAGTCGTGGCGGTCAACGACGGTGAATTCGATCGGCAAACGGCCATCATCACTCCTGAGCCTGAGTCGAACTTTGTCGTCATCGATCACGGGAATGGCTACCGCAGCATTTACCGAAACCTGCGCCGGGATTCGGTTGAGGTAGCCGTCGGCGACACGGTTGCGCAGGGGGAACGGATCGGCCGCGTCGGAAGTTCCGGTGCTTCTGATGAACCGCACCTGGGCTTTGGTGTGGAACACAATGGCCTTCCTGTGGAACCGGTACTGGACGTGGCCACGTACCTCCAGGACACCCCGGACTATTCAGGGGATGTGGTTCGAATTCGTTCGTCCAGGGTCACAAGCTACGCTCCAGCGAGTGATATCGAAGAAGGCCCGGGGCGGACGCCGGTCTTCAGCCTGGACAGCGGACAAGACATATTTTTCTATGGTCAGTTTACTTCTCTGAAACAGAATGACGTATTGGAGTACGTGGTATTCCGTCCGAGTGGGCTGGAATGGACCCGATCAGCATTCACTATTACCCAGGATGAGGTGACTTCTGAGCGAGTGGCCAACCAGATTCTTGAAGACAGTCCGGAAATCGGACAGTGGCGAGTCGACTTCCTGGTGAACGGCGAGAAGATTGGCGAAGATGGATTCGAGGTGCGGCCCGGTGGAGCCCCGGAGATGTTGGTTGCTGATGCGACCGGCACGATTGTTGTCAACAACCGCTACACACCGTTCGACTTCGGAACCACAACGGAAGGCGGCACTGAGCCGGAACTTTCGTTCTTCGTAGAGAACGTCGGCTCCAATGATCTGCGGATCAACGATGTGTCGGTTCCGCAAGGATTTCGAGTGAGTCAGACGCTCCCGGATACAATTGCTCCAGGAGCCACATCGGAACTTATAGTGTCTCTGGACAGCACATTTGCGGGCTATTTCGGGGGCGAAATCGTCATCGACTCAAACGATTCCGATGACCCGGTGCATCGGTTCTCGATTGAGGGGCAGGTCGAACTGACGGCTGTCGACAATCTCCAAATCGGAATTGGTGTTCGTTCTATCGACGAGGGGGGCAATACGGTTGCCAACATCAGTCGGACCGGCAGCACTGCGACTCCGCTGACAGTTAATCTCAGTAGCGACGATCCGACTCAGGTTTCGTTTCCGCCAACCGTGACAATCCCTGCCGGCCAGAATTTCGCAAGCTTCTTTATCACAGCCGTTGATGACCAGACGGTTGAAGGCGACATGACCGTGCAAATCGTTGCTGAGACAATCAGTCTCAGCAGCGCGGTGAACACGCTTGAGATTATTGATGACGATTTTCCCGACTTCGTGATCACCGAAACCGGCGGCGACACCACGGTCGACGAATCTGGCACGGCGGATACGTTTGATGTCGCGCTAAGCAGTCAGCCACTGACTGATGTTGTCTTCGATCTGACTGTCGTCGATCCATCGGAAGTTAGTGTTTCAATAAACCGGCTCACGTTCACGAATGCGAACTGGGACGTGCCTCAGGTCGTAACAGTAACCGGCCAGGATGACATGGATTTGGATGGCCCGGTTGGTTCGCTCATTGAGCTGGAAGTGACGCCGGGCTCAGATGCAGCCTTCCTGGGCCTGTCTGGTGATGTCACTGTGGTGACGACAGACGATGACGTTGCGGCATTCCAGATTTCAGCGTCCGGTGGCGCGACCGTGGTTGGTGAATCTGGAACCACTGATTCGTTTGACTTCAACCTGGCGTCGAGACCGCTGTCCGATGTTGTGGTTGCGATCAGCAGCAGCGATCCGACCGAAGCGATCGCATCGCCGGGTCTGATTACCATTTCGCCAGCCGATTGGAACACGCTGCAAACAGTGACAGTCACTGGGGTCGATGACTTCATTCTGGACGGAAACCGATTCTCCAACATCACGCTGCAGGTCGTTGATGCCCAGTCGTTTATTGGGTTCCAAGGTGTTGAAAGAGATGTCCCGGTTACGACTCTGGATGACGATGTCGCAAACATAGTTCTTACACCCACCGATGGGTTCAGCAACGTTTCGGAATCCGGAACCACTGACCAGGTCGGTGTGTCGCTGGCTGTCGAACCTCTGACCGATGTTGTTATTTCGCTAACGACCACGGACGCGGGAGAAGTTGGTGTCGGGCCAGCGCAGCTGACGTTTACTCCTGACAACTGGGACATTTCACAGGCAGCAACCGTTACCGGTATCGCTGATGATCTTGCCGATGGTGACCAGACAGTATCGCTTGTTGCAACTGTCGTCCCGATGGGTTCCGATCCTGCATTCATTGGTACGGCTGCGGTCAGTGATGTGACAAACCGTGATGAAGACGCCGTGATTATTGTCAATCCGACAAGCGGAATCACTGAGGTGACTGAAGGTGGTGGCAGCGATACTGTTGCCATTTCTCTTCAAGCCGCGCCGCTGGGTGATGTTGTTGTTGAACTCACGCCGACTGACTTGGGTGAAGTGTCCGCTCAGGCCACGAATCTGACATTCACGACACTCAACTGGAATCAGCCGCAAACGGCTACGGTTACGGGGGTAGACGATTTCGTTGTTGATGGGACGCAGAATACCACCGTTGTGGTTCGTAGCGTCGCCGGACAGTCTCATGCGGCTTTCGCGGGTGCTGTCACTCAGACCTTTGTAAGCACAGTGGATGATGAAACCGCGGGTATTGTTGTCACGCCGACTGGTGTCGATACGAGAGTCAGAGAGAACGGTACGACTGACAGCGTAGACATTAGTCTTGCAGCTCAACCGCTAAGTACGGTTGTGGTGCAGGTTGCCAGTGGCGATCTGACGGAAGTCCTCACCCCGGCACTTCGTTACACGTTTACCCCAGCGAACTGGAACACACCGCAGCAGGTCAACGTGATTGGCGTTGACGACGTGACTCTTGATGGTGACCAGACTACGTCAATGTTGATTACCGTTATCGACAACCTGTCGCAGAACCTGTTTGACGGGCTGGTTCAGCCGTTTGATGTGATTACGGAAGACAACGAAGCGCCGACATGGACCATCGAAGAATCAGATGGAACAAATGTTGTCAGCGAAGATGGCAATACTGACACCTTCGACATCGTACTTGATGCACAGCCCACTTCAGATGTGACGGTCGAACTGGTAACCAATTCGCCGGATGAGATCAGTACCGATTTAGCGACGCTGACGTTCACGAGTACAAACTGGAACGTGACTCGAACCGTCACCATTCTTGGTGTTGATGATGCTGTCGTCGATGGTCAGCAATCTGTATCGCTGACGCTGAGGACCATTGATGCGTTGACCAACGATGCGTTCGATGCGTTGGAGCAAACACTTACCGTTGTGAACGAAGATGACGACATCGCCGGCATTGTGCTGACGGAAAGTGGTGGGACAAGTTCAGTAACTGAAGGGGCGACTGATGACACAATTGGTGTCACGCTCAACGCGAAGCCGCTTGATGATGTCGTTCTTGAAGTCGATGTTTCTGATGGAACGCAGTTGACTGCGGCACCGACTGTTTTGACCTTCACACCGGCCAATTGGGACATTCCACAGGATGTGACTGTCGCGGCCGTAGACGATGTGATCGCCGACGGTGATGAACCTGTTCAGGTCGCGTTTTCCGTGTTGGACGCTTCATCGCACGTGCAGTTTCACGGCCTCACAGCCTTGGCGACGGTAACCGTCGTTGATAACGACGCCAGTATCTCGGTTCTCCAGACCAATGGTGGAACAGTCGTCGATGAATCAGGTACCAGTGACACGATTGATATCGTGCTTGATGCCCAGCCTCTGGGCGATGTTGTCGTTTCTTCCGTTAGTCGAGACGGTGGAGAAGTGACAGCGTCTCCAACATTCCTCACATTTACAGCGAGCAACTGGAGCACTCCGCAAACAGTCACCCTCACAGGTGTGGACGATGTACTGCTGGATGGAACTCAAAGCACGCAAATCGATATTGCTGTTGTTGATGTTGTTTCAGCCGATGCCTACGACGGAATCGCAACTCTGCTTTCAGTTGCGACGACAGACAATGACACACCGGACATTGTGGTCACCGAATCCGGAGGTAGCACGACTGTCAGTGAACTGCTGACGACAGATTCATTCACGGTGCGATTGGCTGCACGCCCGCTGTCTCCTGTTGTGATTGATGTGACAAGCTTTGATACCACTGAAGCCACTGTTTCGCCGGCGACTCTGACGTTCGATCCTGTGCTTTGGAATACACCACAGACCGTTACTGTCTTCGGCGTCGATGACATGCCGGTTGACGGCAATCAGGTAACACCAGTGGTGCTGCGGGTTGATTCGGCTCAGTCAGATGCGGCGTTTGGCGGGCAGGAAGCGGGAGTCGATGTCACGACGGTCGACAACGAAGTGGCGTCGTTCACGGTTACGCAATCGGGCGGAACCACGGCGGTCAGCGAAACTGGCACCACAGACGATTTCTCCGTTGTTCTTGACGCGGCACCGACGCAGGATGTTGTCCTCGCCGTCAGCACGACAGATCCGACCGAAGCCGATGTGGATCTTCCGACGCTGACTTTCACTCCCGCTAACTGGGACACGCCACAGGTCGTAACAGTCATCGGAGTTGATGATCCAACAGTCGATGGCACAGCGACTTCAATTGTGCAGGTTCAGGTCATCGACGGGCTGTCAGACAGCGCATTCGCCGGACTTGTTGACTCGTCGGTTCAGGTCACAACGACCAACGATGATGTGGCCGGTTTTTCCCTGGCAGAATCGAACAATTCGACAGTTGTCAGTGAAACGGGCACCAGTGATACGTTCCAGGTGATTCTTGATCGGCAGCCAGAGACGGGCATTGTGTTCTTTACAAGCACCAATGCCCCGGATGAACTGTCCGTCTCGCCTGCTCTGCTGACATTCACGTCAGCCAACTGGAGTGTGCCGCAAACTGTGACTGTGACCGGTCTTGATGATGCGATCACGGACAGCAATGGGCCTTTCGATGTCTTCGTCGCTATCGAGGAATCCCGTTCAGACAACGCTTTTGACAGCTTGCCAGTTCAGGCTGTTCAGGTCTCTAACATCAGTGATGAACCACCGCTGGTCGCCGTCGATGACTCCGTGCAGGCAACTCGTGATACGTCTCTCGTGTTTGACGTCCTAACCAACGACGCACCGTCGCCGGAAGTTCGAATTCTGTCCGTTGGCTCAGCCGACAACGGCACCGTCGAGCAGGTTCGGAACGGACGTCTGGAATACACGCCGGATCCGGGATTCGTCGGAGTTGATTCGTTTGAGTACTCGATTGTTCGGGGAACCGAGAAGCTAAACAATCTCGACGCGGGTATCGCCGATGAGTTTGGCCACGCCATTGCAATTGACGGCGACCTGGCCGTCATTGGAGTGCCGAAGGTGGACCTGGAGGCTCCTAACGCGGGTGTCGCATACATTTACGAACGGCGGTCAGACGGCGGTTGGAGCAAGATTGCTGAGGTTACTGCTCCGGATGCCGATCAGGGTGACGCGTTCGGATTCTCCGTTGCTATTGACGGCAGCACGTTGGTTGTGGGCTCGACCATGGATGACGATGAGGCATTCAACTCGGGCGCCGTTTATATCTTTGAACGGAATCTCGGCGGTGCCAATAACTACGGTCTGGTCACGAAACTCACTGATGCCAACGGTGGTTCGAAAGACCAATTCGGATACTCACTCGGTATCGACAACGGCACACTTCTGGTTGGCGCGCGACTGGATGACAACGAGGGACGGAACTCTGGAAGTGCGTTCGTCTACGATCAGGACGCCGCTGGAAATTGGAACCTGACGACTCAGCTTCTTCCATCGACTTTGATGCAGGGCGACCAGTTTGGATACGACGTTGCCATCGATGGCGATCTGTTCCTTGTCGGAGCCCGAAAGTCGAACGAGCAGAGAATCGATTCTGGTTCGGCCTATCTGTTCGATAGAAATCTGGGCGGTGCAAACTCGTTCGGGATCGTCAGGCACTTCGTCGCCGATGACGCCGTTAACTTTGACTGGTTCGGCCAATCAGTTGATATTAACAACGGCGTTGTTGTCGTCGGCAAGCCGATTCGTAACGGACGTCAGCGTACAGGTGAAGTCTATGTTTACGAACGCAATGAAGGCGGGACAGACAACTGGGGTCTGGTCACACAGACATCCGCCCCCGACGGCGGCCTGGCGAATCAATACGGTTTCTCCGTCGCGCTGAACGATACGACGCTTTATGCCGGGGCGCGGCTTGATCAAAACGTCAGCCAGAACGCTGGTCGAGTCTACGCCCACAGTGCGGCCGATGATTGGGACTTGTCTCGCGTTGTCGATTCCTACGACTCGGCAAACGGCGACTACTTCGGTCAAACAGTGGCGGCGTCCAATACCGCGCTGTTTGTTACTTCGCCGCGCGACGACGATAACGGGAACCGTTCGGGAAGCGTCTTCACCGAAGACCTGACGCGAATCGAAACCGCTACCGTGACCGTGGTCGTCAGCGCTCCACTGTTGGCTCCAAGCCTTGGGCAACGGACCGACAGTCAGCTCACGCAGGCCCAACTGGCAGGTGCCGTCGATGACGCGATTGCGGAATGGGTTGCCGCAGGCATCACCCAGGAACAACTGACACTCCTTAGGTCGGTTAACTTCAGTATCAATGATCTTGCCGGGACACAACTTGGTGGAGCGTTTGGGACTTCCATCATTCTGGATACCAACGCGGCCGGTAATGGCTGGAGAATCGGCGCGGATAACTTCGGGTACGACCCGGTGCAAGTTGCCGCTCACGAACTTGGCCACGTGCTTGGCTTCGACGATCTCTACGACGAAGCTGATCGCGGCAACATTATGTTCGGGATCCTTGGGCTCGGCGAAGAACGCGACATCGCGTCAGAAAGTCCAGACTTCCCTGAACTGGCAGATGTGTTCTTCCAGAACCGAAAAGAAGCAGACGAAGTCCTGTTCGCTTTCTAAGCGGAAAGAACTCGGACCAGTTGGTTAGCGACTGTAAATCAATGTAGCTGACTGAGGCCCTCAGTCAGCTCGTCGCGCCAGCGACGAAAGAGGACTTACCGACTTTTACTCCGCCCGCGCGAGTTCGGTGATGACGTCGAACGCGGTCTCAACATCCGCTGCCGTCGTATAGGTCTGCCCGACCTGGAACCGAATCACATACTGCCCCGCGTGGGTCGTTTGCGTCAGGTAAATCCGGCCGTCATCGTTAATTCGATCGACCAGTCGGCGGTTCGTTTCGTCCGCATCTTCGCAACCCTCGGGGCAATAGCGAAACGAAAACAGAGACAGCACGGGTTCTGAAGTGATCTCGAAGTCCGGTTCTGCCCGCAGGTGTTCGGCAATGTCTGATGCCCACTGCACGTGCTCCCGAACCTTCTGCTGCATCGCGGCAACACCGTAGCTGCGAATCACAAACCAAAGCTTCAACGCTCTGAACCGGCGTCCCAGCGGTATCGACCACTCAGAATAGTTCGTGATGCGGTCATGCCCTTGCGTCTTCAGATAGGTCGGCCGAATCGCCAACGTCTTCACAAACGATTCCGGATCTTTCACAAAGTGAGCCGAACAGTCGAAGTTCGTGAACAGCCATTTGTGCGGATTGAACACAAAACTATCAGCGCGTTCTGAACCAGCCATCAGGTCTCTGAATTCCGGGCAAATCATCGCGCTGCCGGCCCACGCCGCGTCAACGTGCACGTAGACGTTGTACTTTTCAGCCACATCGCAAATGGCGGCGATATCGTCGCACGCGCCAACGCTGGTCCCGCCGATGCACACCACCACCGCGCACGGAAGTAGTCCAGCTGCCAGGTCTTCCTTGATCGCGACTTCCAGCGCGGCCGGATCCAGTCCGCTTCGCGAACCAACTGTCGGCAGCTTGATCAGGTTCCGCTGCCCGACTCCCGCAACCCAACACGCCTTGTCGATGGAAGAATGCACCTGGTCCGAACAGTACACGCGGCAGGCTGGTAAACCGGCCAACCCCTCCGCGTTCCCCCGAAACTCAAGAGCCCGCTCGCGCGCGTGCAGAATTGCTGCGAGTGTGGCGCTGGATGCTGAATCCTGAATGACCCCCTCAAACTCCCCGGGCAGGCCAACCATCTGCCGAAGCCAATCCAGCATGCGGGTTTCAAGCTCAGTGGCCGCGGGCGAAGTTTGCCAAAGCATGCACTGTGCGGCTAGCGTTGCGGTAAGCCACTCGGCAAGAATCGACGGCGGGCTTGAGTTCGCCGTGAAGTACGCGAAGAACCGCGGATGCTGCCAGTGCGTCATCCCCGGCATCACAATGTCTTCGAACTCACCAAAGATCGTCGCGAAGTCTTCCGTATCCACCGGCGGCGTGTCGGGGATTTGGCAGGCAATGTCGCCCGGCGCGGTTTGAGCTCGCACGGGGTGGTCTCGAAGGTTTGTCAGGTAGTCGGAGGCCCATGCCGCCAGCCGTGGCCCCCACTCATCAAGCGATTCAATATCCATCCGCGTAGGTTAGCCGAAGCCACATCGCACAGCGACATCGGTGGCCATCCGTGCTACGATCAAAGTTCTGAACTCAAGAGAACAAAAAGTGAACTACGACCAGGAACCACTCGACATACTTGTCGTCGCGCCGCATCCGGACGACGCGGAAATTAGCGTTGGCGGAACCATTTGCCGCAGCCGCAAAGAAGGACTGCGTGTCGGTGTGGTGGAACTGACCAACGGCGAACCAACACCACACGGTTCGCCTGAAAAACGAGCCGCTGAGACTGCCGCTGCGACCGACATTATGGACCTCACCTGGCGGCACAACCTGGGACTTCCCAACCGCCAGCTTGAAGCCACCCTCGACGCTCGCCGCGCGCTAGCGGAAGTTTTTCGGCTGACGCGTCCGAACATCATTCTGGCTCCGTATTGGGAAGATGCTCATCCGGACCATGTCGCTGCCAGCGCGTTGGCTGATGCGTCGCGGTTCTGGTCGAAGCTGTCCAGAACCGATATGGCGGGTCAGCGGTTCCATCCGCCGCAGATCTACTACTACTGGAGCATCCACCTGCGGATCCACCCAAAGCCCGCGTTCGTAGTCGACATCAGCGACACGATCGACCAAAAAATGCAGGCGGTCGAAGCCTACGAAAGTCAGGTCATTGCCGGGCGACCGAAGCAGCACCCGACGTTGCTGGACGACGTGCGTGACCGAGCCCGCTATTGGGGCTGGACCATTGGAACCGCCTATGCGGAACCCTACGGAAGTCGCGAAGAGATACAGCTTAAAGGCTTTGGGGCGCTGCTGTGAGTGTTCGGATCGAGTTCATGGGAATGCCGCGTCAATATGCGGCGTGCGACACCATCGATACCGATGCGGACACGTTGGATGACGCTCTCCGCACCGTTGCCGATCGCTTTCCGGAGATTCAACAACATTGCTTCGACGGCAAGACATTGAGGACCGGTTTCCTGGTCGGAGTGAACTCGCGCTTCGATTCGGTTCAACCCACGATGCCACTGCACGATGGAGACACTGTGCAACTTTTGTCCGCCGACGTGGGCGGCCACTAACGTGTCCGAACTCTTTGGATACCACGGTCGATACCTGCGTGTCGATGTCTCGACTCAGTCGTTTCAAACGGTGCAGATCCCGGAGGAAGTGCTTTGGCAGTTCGTTGGCGGCACCGGACTGGCCACATGGATTCTCACGCAGGAAACCCCCGGCCAAATCGACGCGCTGCATGCTGAGGCACCGCTGATTTTCGTCTTCAGCCCGCTTGTGGGCAGTCCGCTGACCACGTCCGCAAAGTTTGGAGTCGTGGCCAAATCGCCGCTGACCAACCGGCTTAACGACTCACTGGCGTCGTCCCACTTCGCGATCGCCGGCAAGAAAACAGGCGTCGATGCGATTGTCATCACGGGGCAGAGTGCTCAGCCAACACTGCTGCGTATCGAACCCGATTCGGTTGCGTTCGAACCGGCGGCCGACCTCTGGGGGCTCACCATCCCCGCGTGCGAACAGCAACTACGCTCACGCCTGCCGCGCGGGTTTCGATCGGCCGTGATCGGACCAGCGGGCGAACGCGGAGTGCGCTATGCATCGATCTCTCACGACGGTCGGCACGCTGGTCGAGGTGGCCTGGGCGCTGTCATGGGTTCGAAGAAGCTCAAGGCTGTCTGTGTCCGCGGCGATCGCATAACACAGTTCGCAAAGCCTGAAGCGCTCACGGCGTACAGCAAAGCACTTTCTCGCAGGTCACTGGGGCAAGCGACCGCCAAGTACCGTGAACTGGGAACCGTCGACAACCTGGTCACGTTTAATCGGCTGGGCACGCTGCCCACGCGAAATTTCCAGGCCGGCACATTTGACGGCGCCCACAACCTGGCCCCGGAAGTTCTTGTACCGGAAGGCAAGCGAACCCGTTCGTCCTGTGCGGCGTGCACGATTGGTTGCGAACACATCTTTGAGACGGCTGAGGGCCGGCCGGTTCGAATGGAGTACGAGAACCTGTTTGCTCTGGGGCCATTGTGCGGCGTCTCAGATCCGGAAGTCGTGCTCAAAGCGTCCGCCTTTTGCGATGACCACGGAATGGACACCATCAGCGCGGGAGTCACGGTCGCGTTTGCGATGGAGTGCAGCGAACGCGGACTCATCCCCCAGTCGCTGCGGTTCGGAAATGGAGCTGACCTATTGTCCGCTTTGCAATCCATCTCGACCAGAACCGGCCTGGGAGATTTGCTGGCACTGGGAACCCGCGCCGCTGCAGAACAGATCGGGCAGGGCAGCCAGGCCTTTGCCGCTCATGTGAAAGGCCTGGAACTGCCCGGCTACGAACCCCGCGCGCTGCAGATGATGGGATTGGGCTTCGCCGTCAACACGCGCGGAGCCGACCACAATCGATCAGGAGCTTACCAGGTTGACTTCTCCGATCAGTCGGACCGGTTCGACGCAAAAGCAGCTGATGTTCAACTCGTGATCGATACTGAAAACGAAGCAACGATCATGGACTCACTGATCCTGTGCAAGTTTCTGCGCGGCGTGTTCGAAGACCGGATGGCAGCGATGGCTGAGATGCTGCATCTCACGACGGGCGCTCAACACTCCGGCTCGGACTTGGTTCGAATTGCGAACTCGATTGTCGATCAGAAGAAGCGATACAACATCCAGCAGGGTTGGACTCCGGCTGAAGACACGTTGCCAGCCAGGTTCCTAGATCAGGCCCTCGGCGACGGCGCCAGCGAGGGAGCTGTGTTGACTCGGCAAAAATTGGACGATTTGATCCTGGCCTACAACCGGGCCAGGGGCTGGAGTGATGAGGGGTGGGTCGACGGATAGTTGCACTGGATGAGGTGGGAGGCCGGTTCGGCAGGCTGGGTTGAGCCGCCTCATTCGCCCGAATCGAGTCTTTTCACGCCAAAACCCCCGGTTGACCGATGTTCGGTCGCTGATACAATGCTCGATCTGAGTTCCGCACGTTGGTGCGGTTCAAACATTGACTTTAAGGGTTACTTGCTGCCATGGGACGCGTTGAACGATCACGTGAGATTGCACGCCGACGAACTCGCCGGGTGAAACTGCAAAAGCTGCGAGCCAAGTACGCAGCCGCTAAGAGCGACAGCACCAAGGCTGAGATCATGGAGAAAGTTCGCAAGATCAGCCCACTGGTGACGATGGACTAGTTCTTTCGAACTTCAGTGAAACAGATGTAACGCCGGTTTAAGCCGGCGTTTTTTTATGCGCTGGTGGTTCGCGGAACAGCTGCTGCCTGGGTTGCAGGTTGGCCTTACAGGTCCAGGTCGTCCAAGCCGTCGATCAGATCGTCCATTGCATCGCGAGGTGCATCGGAGCCGTTGGCCTGGCGTTTGGGTAGACCGACCGCGGCTCCGACTGCTTCACGGCCGTCAGCGACCAATTCCTTGTCGCGTTCCAGGATAGCCATGTCCAACGGGGAGGCTCCATCGTCACCGCCGAAGAGCTTTGAAAGGTCGATCTTCAGGCCGGCGACTTCACCGGCGGCTCCAGCGATGGCGGGTGACTTGTGTTGTGGGAACACAATCGCGTTCTCGGGACACACTCGGCTGCAAGCGGGGCAACCCTTCTTACAGTTGTCCTGTTCTTCGACCAAAATGCGGTCCAGTTGATCGACGCCGTAAACACCGAACAAACAAAAGTCGATGCACTCCATGCAGTTGGTGCAGCGTTCGTAGTCGATGACTGGGTACCAACGACGCTTCGTCTTCTCTGGTAGTTCTGCCTCAGACGTCTCAGCCGCTTTTGATGGCAGCAGCTTTTCTGGTTCCAGGTAACGCTTGAGTTGTTCTTCCTGCGGGTTGCCCTGAATCCAGCTCATCAGGTCTACGGTTTGAACCGAATTCTCATTCGCAATGCGGCGGATCTCGTCCAGGTAGACTTTCGGATCGGGTGAGATCTGCAGGTCCAGGCAGTACAGCTTCCGCTTTGGAACCTCAAGCGGGCCGATGCCGTTGAGTTCCGGCTGTTCTTCTGGTTCGTCTTCTTCATCCTCGTCATCGGACTTCAGCAGCGAGAGACCTTCCAGCCCTTTCACTCCGGCGCGATCCAGCGTCCACCTGGCGGCGCGAGGGTAGAGCCAGCTGAGCACCACGACATCGCCGGGCACCGAACGCAGGAACAGCATGCCGGTATGGTCGTGTGCCATGTCGTAGAGGTGCGGAACCAACGACACATCGATTTGATCGTCCATGATCAATTCGGTTGCCAGAGTTTCCTCCAACTCGCGCTTCACGGGGTTCTTGCTTTGTCCCTGAGAAATAACGACGGTAATTTTCTTAGCTGCCATATTCTTCCAACATCTCTGAAGGCGTCCAACCGGCCCAACGGCCAACTACTCAAAGCGAACCCACCCACCGGATACCGGTGAAGCGGAACGCTTCTTAGTTGATTTGACCTTTGATTGTACGCTGAGCGTGTTCCCAACTCTTGTCGAGTTCCTGTAAATATTCTTCGGCAGTCAGAAGTGGCGATTCGGTTCGCATGCTGTACAACCAGCCTGAACCGTAACTGTCGGTGTTAATGGCGCTGGGGTCGTCCAGCAGTTCTTCGTTAAATTCCAGCAGAAATCCTTCCACCGGCGCGTACAAACTGGACAAAGCCTTCGAGCTTTCAACTTCTCCGATTTCCTGTTTTCGGCGAACCTGAACCCCCGCGTCGACTGTCCAATCAAGGAAGTACACATCCTGAAGCAGGCGGACTGAGTATGCCGTGAGGCCGACGCGGTAGACGTCGTCATGCTTTTGGAGCCACAGATGGTTGTCTGAGTACTGACGGTCCGTCGGGAACGTCGCCTCGAACTTGCCCATCATGAAGGTCAGGTTGTCAGACATCAGTAAAGCCAATCCAGTGAGCGACAGGGCGCGCACCCTGATCAGTTTCGCCTCAATCGTAGAGCTGAGTTCAACAGCGATGCAAGCAGACCGACCACAATGGCCCGAATGTTCTTTCGAACCGCCGAAGCTGCATTGTCCCATCTGTCTCCACGAGTACCACCGTCGCGAACTCACCAAACATCATTTGGTGCCCAAGAGCCGCAAAGGTCAGGAAACGGTGCTCATCTGTGCGGCCTGTCACAAACAGATACACGCCATTTTCAGCGAGAAAGAACTCGAACGCCGTTTCAACACGATTGAATCGTTGGTTGAGGCGGAGGAATTCCTCCCGTGGGTGAAGTGGATTCGGAAGCGAAAGCCAACCAGCAAAATTCGAGTCGCGCGGAGCGGGCGGCGTTCTAAACGGCGGTAGCGACCGTAGTGGGCGCGGCCACGAGTCCCCGGATCGACTGCCAGTCGCCATCCGTATGCCATGACCAACCGGAAAACAACGAACCGCAACGCGGTTCCTCAGCAAAGCCCAGCGTCGCGTAGCGCACGCTGGGTCTGATTATTTTGGGTGGCCGGGGTTGGACTGAGCCCGCGAAGGAAACCCCGGTGCGATCA
>CAZAIB010000093.1:0-26645 GCA_964485095.1 uncultured Planctomycetaceae bacterium
TTGAAACAACGGTCGATCCGTTGGCGGACTGGATTTCATGACCTCAACGGCGGCGTCGAGGCAGCGTAGTGGAATCTCAAGGTCTTCACAGCCTTCACCGGCTTGTTGCCAGGCGTCGTTCCACATGTCGATCTGCGATTCGGAAAACCCACCTTCGTCAAGATTTTGGATTGACCTGGTGACGCCCTGGCCCAACTTCTCACCGACACGGTGTTCGATGTACAAGGGAGCAATTGCAGAAACGTAGCTTTCCCATTCGGACGGGCTGCGCTGCAGGACCATCCATAGCAGGTCGTGTGGTGTGCCCCCGTATCCACTCGCTTGCGAATCTCCTTCTTGGAATGCCGTCGCCAACGCCGCTTCGATTTCATCGTGGCCGCGATAGTGGACCATCGGTACAACCACTGCGAACAACGCGTTCGTGCGTTGTTCTGGCGATATTGCAGGGACCGCCAGTACGGCTTCAAAGTCCGCAGCGCTGTCTTTGAACTGTCCAGCACGCCAACTATGCACGCCTCGACTGAAGATCGCGATGGCTTTCTGGTCAACGGGCGCATCGGACATGTTGATAACCGCCGAGTAGTCCGAGAATGCCCGGCCAACGTCGCCCTGCTGACCGTACGCGACGCTCCGGTTAACGAGTGCCATAGCCTTCTGGTCAATGGGCACATCGGCCATGTTGATAACTGCCGAGTAGTCGTCCAATTCCTGATCGACGTGACCCAGCCGACCATACGCAACGCCTCGGCTGAGCCGTGCCATGGCTTTTTCTTGAACGGGTGTATTGGGCGACTCAATAACCGTGGTCAACGACTGAATTGAGCTCTCAAAATCGCCCTGCATTGTGTCGATTCCAGCGAGCACAATTGCGAAAATTCTCGCCAGGGACTCGTTCGCAAAATGAAGTTCTCGGGTGAGTTTCTTTGCCACTGTAAACTCCCCCTCCTCGATGCTGTCCTTGATTTCCGACACAAGTTTGGCGGCAACTGCCGACCCAACTGATTCTCCTGACTCCAGCGCAGCTGCACAGTACTCACCAGGTCGGCCAGAACTGGCTTTGATTTCTTCAAGTAACGCAGTCGGAAACCACGCCCGCAGAAATCTGGCGACCATCCGAAGCGGGCGACCACGCTGGTTCTTTACTTCAAGGCACAGCCGCATGAGCGGTTCAGCCATGTCGTAGTAAGACTCCTTGCCCCTTTTCTCAGAACAGACGTAGCCTTTCGCCTTCAGGTTGCCCAGCTGTTTTGAACATGTGCGTTCTTCAATGAATGTCTCGCCTGCGATTTGCTTGACAGTCAACCCCCCTTCCACGTCACACAGGCACTGCACCAACTGTCGCTGTTGATCGGGCAGAGACCGCACACGTTCCTGAAAATACGGTGTCATGTCGTGGGCTAGGTTCTCAAACGCAACGACCAGATCCGCAAGTGATTCCTTTGTCAGAAACTCGGCCAGCAAAACATACATCCGGTGGTTGCCACCAGCCAGATAGTGCAAAGCGCGAATACGGAATCGACCCTCTGCAGAGTTCAGGTAGCTTGCGAGTTCGGGCTTTGACTGTTCTATGCTGATTCGGGCGATCAGCTCGGCAGCTTCTTCAACGGACAGTGGCTCCATGTGCTGAATGTCGAAGAATCCGAAGAAGGCCTTTTTGCGATCAGAAACGCCCGCGAACAACTGCTGAGCCGTCGCCAGCGTGGCGATTTTTCTGGTCTCCTGCAGGAACGCTCGCCACTTTTTTTGCCCGGAGTCGCCCAAGCTGCGAAAGGTTTGGTCCATGTTCTCCGTAATCAGGATCAGACTACGATCCTGAAGTTGTTCAACGACGGAATTGAGTACCGACAAAGCGGCATCGTCCTGGGACAATCCGCGTACCGGTGTCTTGAAGTCACTTGGGAACTCGTCGGGGTACTCGGTCGCCAATTGGCTGGCGATACCGAACGCCAAATGGACGAGGCCTGTAAACGAGTCGTCTTCTCCCAGCCACGCTATTCGCATGGCGTCGCTAAGTTGTTCTCGTTGCTGCAGGTCCCAGGCGGCAAGGCTAACCAAGTGTGTTTTGCCGCTGCCTCGAGGGCCAACAAGAAGAATATGGTGCTTGTCGCCAGTCGTCATACTGCGTGACAAGCGATCGACAATTCGCTCAAGCAGTTTCTCCCGCTGGACGAAGATTCGCTTTAAGACTTCAGGATCGGTGTTGCTGGGCGTGTATGCCGAAATCGCAGGGCGACCGCTCATGCTTCCAGCCCCTGTGCCATCTTCCACCAATCCCGGATCAGAGCGAACCGAAACGAGTATCGCTTCTGAGTGTCGCTGATCAGGTAATGGTCTAAAGCGAGCGACCTCAGCATCGCGACGATGTGATTCCGATCGGTAATCTGGAACTGCCCTTTGACTGCCGCCCAAACCTGGTCGATTGACTGCGACTCTTCCGCAAGTGACAGATGGTCGAGGATTGCTCTGGCAATGTCCTCGTCTCGAAGTGTGGTTCGAGCCGTGCCTTCGATGGTGCCGCCGTAGTACGTGCGGAGTCGCTCACGAAAATGCTCCATCTCCCAGGGGTCATGGTCGCTTGTGAGTTGTCGGAGCATTGTCTGATTCACAGTGTTGATGTCGATTGGACCATCCAGTTCGCCCAATCTCGAACAGACTTGTTCGATGTAGAACGGCACACAGTCTGTTAAGAGGGCAATCCTTTGTTGAATCGAGCCACAGTCTGCCGACCCCAACTGGACGCCCTCGTCCTTCAACAGTCTGGCCGTAAGGACAAGTGCGTCAGGTTCACTAAGAGCCCTGATCTCCACAAAGGGCATGTCGTTCAACGGCTCACTCGCCAGCGTGGACTGTTTCAGGTCCGTCACGACGTGGTGCAACCCAACCGAACCAGCAAATACCATTCGGACGTTCTTGTACTGCTGCCGAATAGAACGCAATGTATCGAGCAATGTGAGCGCAAGCGTTTTCTGTTCACCGCCTGCGCCAATCGATGCAATCTTCTGAAGCATGTAGGGCAGTTCGTCCATCAGAAAGACGATCGTCTTGTCGGCCTGGTGTTCGCACACAGCTTCCAGTGTCTTTGCAAGCATCGCTTGCCAACCAATCTTGCTGACGCCGGGCAGCTTCAAAACACCCGCGACTTCGGTTCCGCCGATTGCGTCACGGAAAGTATTCCACCATCCCTTTGCGGCATCTGATTTCGACAACAGCGGCTTCACACGGTTCAAAACCAACTCAACGAACCGCTCGGGAGAATCGATGCCTTCAAGTTCCATAAACAGAACTTCGAACCCCGGCTTCGGCTCGGCCGCCATTTTGGTCATGACAGTTGTCTTGCCAACTCGACGTTCAGCAGTGAACCTGATTGACTTCTTCGCCAGCTTCTTCCAAATCAGGGCTATGAGCTTGTCTCGCCCAATGACGTTTTCTGGTGCAACTTGGATGGCCATATTCGATCCTCGCAATTAACGCACGACATTATTATCGTACGACAAAAACGTCGTACGTCAATCACTTTTCGCGAAAAGAGCTAGAAAACAAGGGATCTACAGGAGTTCGCTGTATGACAAGGCAACAGCGTTCCTTCGAGAAGGAGCCCCATCACCCCAACCCGCAGAGATCTGCCAGCTTGCCGAGTTCGGGATTCTGCCCGGCGTTTTGTCGCCAGTACTGGTTTATCAATGCAGCCCATCGCTCCCGACTGGTGCAGAAGTTGAAGATTGTTGGCATTCCACCGCCGTCAAAGTTCTCTTCGTCAGCAGCATAGTCCTCTATGAGACTTCCCATCTGTGTAAGCAGTGGATTCACTGGATCTTGTGCGGCGAGAATTAGTCCAAGTCCAAGCAAACAAAAGATGCGAGGGTCATCCACGTCGCTGGCCTCAAATAGCCATACCAGGAACTGTCCGGCCAACACTGCTGCTTCATCCCCCACGTTCAGACAACTACCGACAAGCGCGGGTACGTTGTCATCATCATGGTCTTCGCAAAGCAATAAGACACTTACACAAAACGCCTGTGAGGCATGATCGACGTCCGGCCCACATCCCCACCGAGTCAGCTCGAACACTTCTCGCGGTTCCCACGGTAGTTCCGATGGCACACGACCGGAATCGCGGATATCCAGAATCGCCGCGCGATGCTGCTTGGAGTCTGAGCCGTAGTCGGCCTCAGCAATTGTCTGGACCTGTTTGTCTGAGAGTTGCTTTCTTAAGAAATCAAACAGGGCGTTTGCAGAACCAGTCATTCCCGGCACCTGCTGCCTTGGTTCTGCCATCTCGGCCGGACGGAAGCCTCGGGGAGCCAACCTGTCAGCGGTCCTGTAGTCAGCCAGCCATAGGCGATAGCCACGCGCAACGGTGACCATTGAGTTTTCATCTGCAAGCTCGGTGGCAGCCTTCAGTGCTCTTCTAGTATCGGCCGTCATCTCGAACTCGTGACAGTGCTGCGCGATACTTAGCCAATCTGCCACGTCGGTTGCTTGAGCCTTTGCGACATCTATGCAATCGCGGACGCCGTCTGGATTTCCATGCGAATGAAAGGCCGAAGCGATGTAGATTGCTTCGTCTGTCGAAGCACAGCTCTCCAGAACCTGCCGTAGTGTTTGTTCTGCGCGATCGACATCTCCCATGGCAAACCAGCCGTCCGCCAGGGTCCAAGCAACTCGATCAGTGGTCTCAATCTGTTCCGCAAAATTCAGAATCTGGCGAGCGGTGGCGGTGTCGCCGATGCACGAGGAGTATCGGCCAGCAACCTCACACAGGTCGCCGACATTCTGCTGTTCGGTAGCTCGCCGGCGAAGGATCTCTAAGCAATCAATCGCCGCTTGTCGGTCATCCAGAATTTCGACAAACCCTTCGGCCAGCAATCCCAAATTGCACCCGAGATTTCCTCCCGTACTTTCGGCGAGATCGGGCTGCGTAAACGTCTTCACCCCTTGTTCCAGTACCTGGCGAGCACCAGAAGGATCGTCGTGAATCAGCAGTGCAGTCGCTGCGTTCCGGAACCCCCAAACGCTGTGTTCTTCGCACGAGGCCGCAACCGTTTTCTCAACAATGCGCTGAAGCTGAGCCTTAGTCCCGATCTCATGATCGAGCATTGATTGGAGGATGCTGTTTAACTCACAGGCACTGGTTGCCGCCGCTTCGGCATTGTCAATGCAACGAATCGATTCACTTTCCGTTTCGACTGTCGTCGCACGCTGAATCCAGGCATCAGAACTCATTGTGCGTCTCCATTGGCTGTTTAACGATGGACCTGTGCGCCCGAACCGTTCCAAAGCGAAGCAATCAACTTGCCAGAGTGTTCGGTTCTCGTCAACGCCACGCGAAACCTGAAAAGCTGTTCAATCCCCGCAATTTCCGGCTGCATGACGACCAAATCGTTGGGATCTGAAGTCTTCACTCGGTCTTAACCGCCCCTTCACTTTGCGGTCCTTAAATCTGCCGACAGAAAGTGCTCAAGGGCACTCTCGGGGCTGGCCTCAAGGCGGAAGCCAGCCAATGGAGAACAGGATTGTTCGGAAAACCAGAACACCAAAAAGGGAGAAGCCATAAGTCGCGTTCGGACAGGAAGCTCCGGTGCACGGTCGAGACACCGACAGAAAACTCGACATCGCAGTTCTGAATTTTTTCGCCACGTACTTACACAATTCTTAGGAACACAAATGAAAACCCTCTCTTCGAAGCCGCAAACGCGTCGTGGCTTCACTCTTATTGAACTACTTGTTGTCATCACAATCATCGCCATTCTATTGGCACTGATTTTGCCAGCCATCCAGTCTGCTCGCGAAGCCGCTCGAAGTGTTCAATGTAAAAACAACCTTCGTCAGGTCGGTATAGCGTTGCACAGCTTCTCAACAACAGACCGACTGGGCCGACTTTGCACAGGTGCTTTCGACTTCCGCCGAGATGGTAGCCCGGACACGTTTGGCTGGGTTGCTGACGTCATTAAGGTCAAAGGTGGCCTGCCAAACGAAATGCGTTGCCCAAGTAACCCACTTCGTGGTTCAGAAAAACTGAACGACATGATCGGTGGAACCCCGACATCTGACGGTAGCGTTCTTCCTGCAAACCGCGTTGGCGTTGGCGCTCTCGGCAACCAGTTGCTGGCTGCTTCTACGGCAGATCGTGTCGCCCTCGTTTCTGACGCGGTTCGTGAAGGCATCAATACCAACTACGCCAGTAGCTGGTTCATGGTTCGCGGCGGTTTGCTAATCCAAACTCCTCCAACAAACACTGAGAACCCGGAAGTCCTTGCCGATGAATGCAAAGACCTGACCGGTTCGCTGGGCCCACTGACTCAGTCAATGCTCGGCAACTCGGACGTACCTCAAAGCAACATCCCACTGTTGGCCGATGCTGCACCTGGTGACACCAACGAAGCCATCCTCAGCCACACGTTGGGTGATGATCTAAATGTTGGTTCTCGACTTGCTGAAACGTTCAACGACGGTCCGGCAGTTGTTAATTCGAATGGTGTTGTTGAGACCTTTGACGGTTCAAGCACCTTCAGCCGATCAGAAATCCTATCAATCATCCCCAGCGGTTTCCCCAAGACCGGTGAACTGGTTGGTAACGGAACCACCCTTGGTACAGCCCAAAGTGTCTATGCTGCACCAAGCGGTACCGGTGCTGCCGCCGGTCTGATGGTTCTCCAGGATACACGGGACTGGTTCGCGGTTCACACCGCACAGGCCAATGTCCTGATGGCTGACGGTAGCGTTAAGGTCTTGAACGACCTTAACGGCGATGGCTTCCTGAACCCGGGTTTCCCTGTGGGTGATCCTGGTGTCGATGAAGACGCTCGAGCACGCGACATTGGCTACACAGACGGTGTTTGCGAAATCAGTGCGTTCGAAGTTTGGAACGCACCTCTTCTGAACTTCCGACAGTTCCGTAAGGGCACGTTCGAAAGTAACTAGTCGTCAGCACGTTGTAAAAACTGCTGCGGTTAAAACGCCGGGGGCGAGGATCTTTGATCCTCGCCCCTTTTTCTTTGCCGACTGGTATGCCGC
Source organism: uncultured Planctomycetaceae bacterium (assembly GCA_964485095.1). Lineage (GTDB taxonomy): Bacteria > Planctomycetota > Planctomycetia > Planctomycetales > Planctomycetaceae > CAYNWT01. The sequence continues at coordinate 7,015 of CAZAIB010000093.1, forward strand.
CCGCGAGGTTCTGAAAACATCAGAGACTGGGACGACTACGGAGAAACGCTGCCGTCTGCACCGGTTGCCAGCTCTTCGACAGGAGTTTCGAAGGTTTCCTGCCGAACCGTCCCGCCGGGAATTTCCATGTAGAAGTGCGTGGTCAGAATGTCGTAGTCCTGATGTAGCTTCACATGCTTCACAGCCACATCGGCGACCGCATGGATTCGCTCGCGTATCGCAGCCCCGTTCTCGTCGTCTTCCGGGTCGAAGGGGATCCGCATCACGACACGCAGAATGCGAGGCGTGTTTTTGGACATCTTGCGTTGACCACCGTCAACGCGTGGGCTGGACTTACCCTTCTCATCGTCGAACCGTTCGGCCAGCGCCGTCTGCAGTTCCATGAAGGGTTCGAGGTGCCGGTTCCAGTAGATCTGCAGGACTGCCACGCCGCACATAGCGAACACAAACATCGCCAGAACGACCATCGAACCAGAGATGGTTCTTCCGCGCGGCAGGGGATCAGTATCGGTCATAGCACGTCTTCCGGATTGCGGCCCTGCAGGATGGCACGCACAACAGCGGCAGGGTTTTCCAGCGCCTTCGGGTGATTGCCTTCCCACTCAACCTCGCGGCCCCGGTTGATGTAAAACACGGAGGGAATCACATTGCCAGCATCATCCATTGCGCCCCACTGCTTGTGAACAGGACGAGCCGGATCGACTTCCGTCAGCAGAGGCAAAGCAAACTCCGAAGCGCGATTTTGTTGAGGCAACGCGGTGCTGACGCCCACCACAATGGTTCCGGACGCTTCGATTGAATCGTAACTGGCGTTGAGCGCCTTGAGCCACGGGTTGGCAGACGCTCCTTTTTGTGGATCGAAGAAGACCAGAAGAATCGGATGCCGGTGCAGATACCGGTCCAACCTGACACGCTGGGAGTTCTCGTCAGCCAACTCAAACGTTGGGCTGGCTCGCATATCGCGAGGAAGGTTGGACAGGTCGCGTTCGACCGGCTTTTGAGTCAGCTTCCAATAACAGGCCAGCGCAATGGCAATCGCAGCGACCGGCATGAACACCAGCATCGCTTTCGATTGCCACGTCGACGCTTCATCAGACGCCTTTTCCAACTTCATCCTCCGGACGGAACTTATTCACATCGCCCGATCGTAGTTCGGAATCCGCCTTATTCAACGCTTTTAGCCACGCTCGCACACTGGCTTCAATCGTGTCGGTGCTGATTGACTTGCCGTAGTAGGTTCGCCCGTTCACAACCAATTTAATTTGCACATCGGCCAAGGCGTCCTGATCCTGCGTCACGCTGCGAACCTGGAAGTCTTCCAACTTCGCTTCGATGCTCGTAATGCGGTTGATCGCGTTGAACACGGCGTCCATCGTGCCTTTCCCGATAGCCGCTTCGTGGATCATCGGGTCATCCACGCACTTAAGCCCCAAAGTCGCGGTCGGAACCATGCCACTGCCGGACGAGGCGTGGAAACTCTCCAGCGTCCACCGTTCGGTACCAGCGTCCAGGCCTTCGTCAATCAACGCGACAATGTCGGCGTCGTAGATCTCTTTCTTCTTGTCAGCCAGAGCGATGAACTCGGTAAACACCTGCTGCAAAGCGTCCTCGTCCAATTGGAACCCAAGCTCTTCGACTCGGTCCTTAAACGCATGCCGACCGCTGTGCTTCCCAAGCACCAGGTTGGTGCCGACGTAGCCGACATCTTCTTTGCACATGATCTCGTAGGTCGCTCGGTTCTTCAGAATACCGTGCTGGTGAATGCCGGCTTCATGAGCGAACGCGTTCTGACCGACAATGGCCTTGTTCCGTTGCACCTGCATACCAGTAATCCGCGAAACCAAATGGCTGATCGGGTACAGCCGCTTACTGTTGATCTGTGTGTCGATCCCGTAGAAGTCTTTGCGAGTTCGCAGGGCCATGACAACTTCTTCAAGAGCCGCGTTGCCCGCGCGTTCGCCCAGGCCGTTGATTGTGCATTCAACCTGCCGAGCACCCGCTTCAATGGCCGCCAGGCTGTTGGCGACAGCCAGGCCAAGGTCGTCGTGACAGTGCGAACTAATCACCGCCTGTTCGATGTTGGGCACGTTTTTCTTGAGATAGCTGATGCACTCGAAATATTGCCGGGGCGTCGCGTAACCGACCGTGTCCGGAATGTTGACCGTTGTTGCTCCGGCCTCGATGGTCTTTTCAACAACTTCGCACAGGAAGTCGAGTTCTGTTCGAGCCGCATCTTCGGGCGAGAACTCAATGTCGGCGCAGTAACCTTTGGCTCGCTTCACCGACTCAACAGCGCGATCGATAATCTGGCTCTTGTCCATGTTCAGTTTGTGTTCGCGGTGAATCGCGCTGGTTGCCAGGAACACGTGGATGCGGGGGTTCGCACAATCTTTCAGCGCTCCCCACGCTCGGTCGATGTCTTTGTCCAGCGAACGGGCCAGTCCGCAAATTGTTGCTCGGTCACCGAGTTCCTTAGCGACCAATTGCACCGCTTCAAAGTCACCAGGTGAAGCAATGGGGAACCCGGCTTCAATCACATCCACACCAAGTTCCACCAACGCGCGAGCCACTTCCAGTTTCTCGACGGTGTTCATGCTGCAGCCGGGCGACTGTTCGCCGTCCCGAAGTGTGGTGTCAAAGATGACGATGTGGTCAGACATTGCTGAAGCTCCCAGCCTTATGCGGTCACAAACAAAACAAGTGGAAACAGTCGGAACAAAAAAACCCCGAAACCTTTGGGGTCTCAGGGTCTGAAATTTCGACTAAGCGAACGACCTCAGGACACCCCGCCGATGTTATGCAGAATAGCGGGAAGCTGAAGACCGGTGTGTTTCATAGTTTGATTCTTGTACCCGCCTGAACCCACGCGGTCAACACATGCCAGCACACAGCAGCGCACCGGCCAGAAGAACGACGTGCCAGCCTATGAAAGCCCGCCGGTTCGTGGTCTGACGCACAGTTAGCCGGCCATCACGGTGTACCAGACGGCCCGTCTGGCGATTTGGCGTCTGGTTCCTCATCCGGCGACTCCAACTCTGGCCCGAGAAACAACTCCGCAGCAGCCATGTCCTCGGGCAGAATTTCCTGGACAAAAACGTGGAACTCGTCCTGCGGAACAAACTCGGTGTGCTTCGTGTCAATCTGGAGAACTGGTGAACGAATCAACGTGCCAACAATCCAGGCCTTCGCTGTCCCAACTCGCCCGAGCCGTGGCATCGTGAACCTTCCTTCGGTTGCACCTACGTCATTTCCATAGCGGTCCAACTCTCTGAACGAAGCATCGAACTCCTCCTGAATCTCGGAACCTGTCGCTGGTGGAGTAATGCGTTGACTCTGATACAAATCCATGAGCCCGTCATTGTCACCGACAGGGAGAGGCCGCCCGAACTGGTCCCACGATTGGTAGCCAACAAGGTCTTCGTCTTCCACACCCCGACGAGTGACTCCGATAACCAACCATGCCTCGCTGAATTGCAACGACGTTGGATTCGAAATGTCCGCCGTAAACTTACCGCGCGGCGTCAGCGATTCCACGTCGCGTGCATTTTTCTCATACGCCAATTTGAACCCAAGCCGATTGGGCTCCTTCCTAAAGCCAACACCTTCAAGCCGCCTTCGGCCCCACGGAGTCATCCCGACTCGAATGTTGTATGAATCAGGAACCTCCGGCCCCTGCAGACTCGATTGAAACGTGAACGGCGTCAGCGTGCGGCGAGTCGATTCCCATCCGTAGTAGCCGTAGTACTCGTATGAGTCCTCAACCCGCCCGGTGTACTGCAGGTCGCAGGCTGGCCCTTTGATTCCCACCGCATCCGTACGACCGCCAGCCGACCGGACTTCAATCCGCGACACCTGAATCAGCCCACCCGCTCCGGCTTCGGTAACACTGACCCACCGCAGATCACCACGACTTGCTCGCAGCAGACCACCCAGAACGGCCGCCATAACACAAGCCGCACCAACGACAGTCAGGATATAGATGCCAATTTTGCGTTTACTGAACCGAAACATCATGAGGGCGAACAAGCCCGACAGAAGTGTGTAGATTCCGAAGAAGCCTGCAATGTAAAGACGGTTCAGTTGCGCCTCGGTCTGACCGGAAGACTGGCGCACGGTGGTCGTAGCAAGGAAGTCACGAATCGATGGTGCACCCAATAGTGCAACCTGGTCATTGATCGCCTGACGCGTCTCTGCCCCCTCGGAAGCAAACAGTGGCTGTTGGAATTCTCGAATCGAACCAATGCCCATTCTGCGAATCGTGAATGTATCGTCAGCGTCGCTCATGTTGAACGTTAGAGGTGACGCGTCCGTTAGCTGCTGAATAACATCAGGCGAATCTTTATGGACGAACACGGTTCCACCCTGGCAAACCCACCTCGCCAAAGCCTGCCATTGCTTCTTATTGATTTCCTTCACCGGCGCCGCTTCAGGAAAGATAATCGCATGCACCGGAAGCAGTGGACCAGGATGATCCGGCAACTGCCAGGTCTTCACGTTTAGATTCCTAACCGGTCGCCCGGCTTCGCCAGCGACCACTGGCCTCGCGGAAAGACTGCCCAACATCGCCGCGGTCAGCGCACCTGTTTTCTTAGTCATCAGTCGCCGACCACTATCATCGACCAGCAGTGCGAAGTTCTCATTCACCTCGTAACTGTGGCCGGTGTTGACAGACAATTCCCGCCGCCACAGACCATCACCGTTTCGGCTACGCAACGTAATAACGCACTGGAACCATTCACTGAGATCTCGAACTGCACCAAACCTGCGTGTTGATTGAGGTGCCAGCACAATCTCGCCGAGCAGCACCTCGGTTCCTTTGCTCGGATCGGTAAGAACAAGGTCGCCTTCGATAACGGCAGATGTCACGTTGCTTAGCAATAAGGAAATCGGCACAGCCACTTCCCGATCGACGGTACCATCCCATCCGGCAGTCGCCTCGATAATCAGGCCGGGTGAGTCAAGATTCCCCGCGTCATCATCGGCGCCAGCAATCGGTTGGCCGGGCGGAACCGCCTGCATAGTCGCAATTGCAGGACACGAAGTCACCGACAGACAAATCAGCAGGACTAGCATTCGCATTACTTTTCCGCCTCCACTGCTATCGCTGGGACCACAGGTTTGGTCGGTTTAACTGACGCGGGTTCGGCCTTGTCAGCAACCATGTACGAAGCACGCAGACTCCAGCCAGATCGCCGGGTCATCAACATCCCCATCAACAGCAGCCCACCGTGCACGACGTAAAAAGGCACCGTGGAAACACCTTCAGGAAAATCCCGTGGCAGTTCACTAAACAGTTTCCCGAACATCACAAACGGTGACACAACAGCGATCTTCGGTCCCCACTCCGCCAACCACTCGACGTCCCGGAACTCTCTCATCTCCATGCTCATCATCATCAGAAACATCGGAGCCATGCAGATGAACAGCAGATACGCGCCGCTTGCTGAGAAGAACGCAACGAACCTCAGCCATGTCCGTTGACACAAGTACCGATGGCCGACGTAGATCACGGTTCCAGCCAGCGTCAGAATCAGCGTTCCTTCAAGTTGTAGGCGAGCGAGATTAATTGCCGGCCTGTAGCTACTCCAACTAACCAACGGGAACACGGTCTTTCCCCTCGGTTCAAACAGCAAAGCCTCCATCAACATCGGAACCGCCAGTGCCAGGCCGGTGGATAGTGCGGCCAACAGGAAGAAGCACCATGTATCCAGCTTTGCCACCTCGCACTTCCAACCAAACAAGAAAGGCGTGCGCTGGTACATCGTGTTCTTTGCGTGCGCGAACAGACCAATGGCCAAAAACATCGCGACTCCGTGCGCTGCCAGGTTGAAGCCGTGGATCACTTCCGCCACACCTCTGCCGCCACCCATCGTCATGACGAACGCAAAGAAGCCATACGAACCGGCATGCACCAGTAACAGCAAACCGGCTAGTGTTCCGAACCCCAAACCCCAACGCAAAATGCCGTCGCTGCCTCGAAACGCCGGGCTGCGATTCTCATAGAAGAACGCGAGTTCAGACGGTCGTTGGATGTGATGCCGCAGTCGGAACCGACGCTTTCTCTTGCTATCACCGGCCCGCACAACCTCGCCGAACGTACTGTTATCGCGAATGATTCCAAACAACGGACCAAGGTAGATTCCAAACAACGCGATGCCCAGGACGGCCGAAATCCCCACCGTGCACGACGCGAAAGTCACATTGAAACTACCCATCCGCGCAACACGGCCGATTTCCATCGATTCGTAAACCGGATGCAACAGAACCGGCATGGGAGTCAGACAAAATGGCTGAAAGAACGGGACCGGCGTGCTGCCCAGCACCAGCAAAATCGCCGCACCAATAATGACCAGGCCCGCAGCCATGAGTTCGTTGATATACAGCGACACCCACAGTGTGACCGTGGCCAGCGCCATGCAGTACAGCCAAACCAAAAACACACCGGTCAGAAAGAACCACCAGTCCACGCCGCCCAGCGTGATGCTAAGCACGAGATACGGCAGAAGCAGAAACAGAATGAGCCCCAGAAACAGGTTCTGCGACATGGCCTTACCAATGATGAATCGCATCGGCGAAATGCCGCTCAACACAATCTGGTCAAAGTACCGACCAATCCGCGGCCCCCAAAACACAGACACCAACCGCAGTGGAATCAACAGCGTCGCGAATATCGTTGCCCCACCCAATAGAATGAGAGCCAACGTCTGACCGAAACCGATACTCTCAGTGATGTTTCGAAAACTGGGATCGTCGGGATCCATCAGCAACGGCAAAACGAAACACAATACGGCTCCGTTCAGCAGCAAGCCGGCCGTACCGATTGTAAAACCGGAAACCAGGTTCGCCCGATCCCGCTCGTAAGTAGGACTGTCACCCAGCGCCGCAAACATCCCGCGCACTGCCTTCATGTCACCTTCCCCACAGTCGATCGCATGAAGATTTCTTCCAGGTTCGGCGCGTCCTCAGCGAATTCAACAATCCGCATGTCGTGTTCAAGCAGCGCCTTGAGAACAAAGTTGCCATCCTGTTCTTCGGTGTCGATCACCAGGAACTGATCGCGTTCATCGACCGCATTCACCGGTTCCAGCGCAGACAGAATTCCTTTGGCCCGCTGTTTGTCTTCAGGCGGAACACGAACCTTGATGACCCGCCGCGAAGGACCGTAGTGATCGCGAAGAGAACCAAGGTTGCCGTCCAGAACCAAACGCCCCGCTTCCAGAATTCCAATCTGGTCACTGATCTCTTCGATGTCGGGCAGGATGTGCGAACTAATGATGATGGTCTTACCCATCGACGCCAGCGCTCGAATAATCGCCCGGAGTTCGGTTCTCGCTCGAGGATCCAAACCGCTTGCCGGTTCGTCCAGAATCAATAACTCGGGGTCGTGCAACAACGTCTTCGCCAACAGCAGCCGCTGTTTGTTTCCGGTCGAGAGTCCCTTAACCATCACCGTCTCGCGGCCAACCAAATCAGTCAGCTCACACACTTCACTAATCCGCGCCGCGCGTTCTTTTCTGGCGATGCCGTACAAGCAACTGAAGTACGCCAGGTATTCGCCAATGTCCTGATTGCGAGGGCTGCCGAATTCCGCCGGCATGAACCCCAACAACTTCCGCACCGCACGGGGGTTCTCGCAGACCGACTGGCCATTGATTCGAATGTCGCCCCTGTCCGGCTTGGCCAGAGAACAAATAATGCGAAGCAGAGTCGTCTTGCCGGCTCCGTTGGGACCAATCAGCCCCAGCGTCTGGCCTCGCTTGACCTCCAGACTAACACCATTGACGGCCACGAGATTATCGTAGGTCTTGGTAATGCCTTCGATTTCGACGACCGCGTCAGTCAAGCTCGCTCCAAAGTCAGCGTTGGTTCAGTGGGGTAAGCAGGTGATTCGCCTGTTCACTGCATTTGTTTGGAACATTCTGCGCTACGTTCCAGATTCCGCAAGGAAGTCGCCGATTCAGGGGCCAGCGGCAGCTGCGGGCTTAGCGAACCGAAAACCGGTGGACGCTTTGCTGCCGCGCTGCTTCTTCGAGTAATCCAGAACCTGGCACTCGACGCCGACTTTCGATTCAACAAACTTCACCCCCTCAGCGGTTCCCAACACACTGACGGCCGACGCGTACGCATCAGCGTCGGCCGCGTTCTTAGCAATCACGGTCACAGTCAACCGCGATGTCAGTCCCACGCCGGTCCGCGGATCCACAATGTGCGAATACCGTTTGCCATCGATTTCAACGAACCGATAGCGATCGCCCGAAGTCGCGACAGCCTGGTTCTTTAACAGCAACGACCGGGATGTCTTGTCGGTCGCATCAGGTTCAATCTGAACGCGCCACCCGAGCTTGCCAGGCGGCGGTTCACTCACGGCAATATCACCGCCGCCATCAACCAACGCCGACGTGATGCCGTGGGACCGAAGAATCCGTAGTGCCTCATCACACGCGTAGCCCTTCGCGATGGCTCCAAAATCCAACCGCATCCCCTCGGACTCCATCACGACCGATCGATCCTTCTTCAACTGGAACCGCTGGAACCCGGATGACTTCAAAGCCTTCGCTAAAAGCTCCTTTTCCGGCATCTGCTTGCGCCGGCGAGCTCGCCGCCAAAGACGCACAAGTGGACCGACCGTCACATCGAACGCTCCATCAGTCTGCTCAGAGATTCTCTGCGACCTGATGAGCAGCCCCTCCAGATCTGCCGAGATTGGGATCGGACGCCCGGCCGGCTGCTGTCTTAGCCGAGCAATTTCGCTGTCTTTGTCGTAATCGCTGAAGACCTTGTTCAGTTCAGCGATTCGCTTGTAAGCCTCTGCCACAGCTTTGTTTGCGACGACATCGTCAGAGGCGTATACTGAAATGCGGAACGGCACACCCATATGCATCTCGGCATAGCGAAATCGCTGCGTCGAGGCCGATGGAGTTGACGACTGAACCAAACTGGTGCCCACCAGCAGTCCGGCAATGAGAGTTGTTCCGATGCCCATTTCATTCCATCCCGAGTGACGCGTTTATTGTACGCATCTGAACCGGGAACATGTACGAGCCTTTTTGGCTCTCCTACCTACACGCCAACGCCCGGAGAATCTGATGACTGAGAATCGTCGTAACTTCCTCAAGAATTCAACGCTGGCAGTAGCCGGCGCATCTGCGTTGAACGCCGCCAGCGTGACAAAAGCTGCCTGGAGCAGCAGTGACGAAACGATCAAGATCGGCCTGATCGGCTGTGGCGGTCGTGGAACCGGTGCTGCAAAGCAGGCCATGAACACTGAGGGTGAAACGTCACTGGTCGCAATGGCAGATGCATTTGCCGACAACCTCGACCGCTCACGCAAATCCCTCATCGAAGAACACAGCGACAAGGTTGATGTTCCTGAAGATCGTCAGTTCGTCGGGTTCGATGCCTACAAGAAGGTTCTCGAACAAGACCTGGACATCATCATCCTCGCCACACCTCCAGGCTTCCGACCACTGCACTTCGAAGCAGCTGTCAATGCTGGCAAGCACGTCTTCATGGAGAAGCCGGTAGCCGTTGATGCCGCCGGTGTTCAGCGTGTTCTTGATGCGACCCGTGAAGCCAAGAAGAAGAACCTGCTTGTCCAGGTCGGCCTGCAGCGTCGTCACGAGACACGCTACAAAGAAACGATCAAGCGTCTCCACGACGGCGCCATCGGCGACATCATTCTTGCTCGAGCCTACTGGAATGGCGGCGGAGTCTGGACACGACCACGCAAGCCTGAGCAGACGGAAATGGAATACCAGATGCGTAACTGGTACTACTTCAACTGGCTGTGTGGTGATCACATCACCGAACAGCACATCCACAACCTGGACGTCATCAATTGGCTGAAGCAGGGTTTCCCTGTTGAAGCCGAAGGCATGGGTGGCCGTGAAGTACGAACCGGCAAAGAACACGGTGAAATTTTCGACCACCACATGGTTGAATTCACCTACGCTGACGGTTCGAAAATGATCAGCCAGTGCCGCCACATCAAAGGCTGTAAGAACAGCGTTTCCGAATGGGCTCATGGCACCAAGGGAACCGCCAACATCAGCGGCCAGATTATCAATGGCCCTGGCGGCCAGTGGAAGTTCGACAAGAAAGCAAACCCGGAACCTGGTGGCCACCAGCAGGAACACCACGACCTGTTTGCTGATCTGCGAGCCGGCAAGCTGCCAAACGAAGGTGAGTACGGTGCGATGAGCACCATGACATCGATCCTTGGCCGCATGGCAACCTACTCAGGCAAAGCCATTAAGATGAACGACGCCCTGGCTCGCAGCCTGGTCATCTCGCCAATCGACCAGTTCACCAGCTTCGACGACGAACCACCTGTCATGCCTCGTGAAGATATGACTTACGCAAGTCCGATTCCTGGCAAGACAAAAGTTCTCAAGAAGAAGAGAAAGAACGCATAGGCTGACGGCCTGACTACAAAGCTGGCGGAACCTCTCCGCCGGCTTTTTTTACGCGCTCACCGAACCAGCTGCCGCGGCTTCAACAAGCTCACACGGCCAGCCGTTCCTCACTCCCGTCATCAAAAACCACAGTCATCTCCGGAACCCGAATCGCCCCCAGGCGACCCGAATACGGCTCAACAAAGTCAGGCCGTATTCGCTCTCTCCACCGCCGCGCCACTGCATAGTCACAGCAGATCGCAGACCCAACACGCGGGTACTCATATGGCAACGAGTAGTGACCGAAAATAGTCAGCGGCCCTGCTGCATCTTCGTCTTCCCACCACTTCACACGGTCTAAGTACCGAGTCTTCCCACTCGCCACGAATGGCGTTCGCACTCTCTGCTCCGGCCCGGAAGTCAAAAGCCGAACCGGGTTCATGTGTTGCTGATTCAAATCCCTGTCGTGTTGATCCCAGTCCGCATTCGTTTGATTGTAAGCCTTGATGCGCGCCTTATGGACTTCAAACAGCGCGACAGCGTCAGATTCTCCGCGGATCGAATCGACGCTTGGCTGATCCCAATACGCATGGACGATTCGCAAGTCGTCGCGTTCAAGAGCAACCGGCAATTTGCGAAACAGTCGCAGAACCTGTTCGCGGACATCATCGTCGGCTAACTGCTGGGGAATCTCGTGCTCCTCGAAAACAAACTTCTCTCCGAAGAACCACCCGTTGTCGTACTTCCGCAGGTCGGACAGGATGTTGAGATCGTGGTTCCCCAGAACACACTGCGCCAGCCCCGCTTCCAGCAACTGGTCCACAAACCGGACAACACCAGGACTGTCCGGCCCACGATCAGTCAGGTCTCCGACAAAAACTAACCTGCGGCCGTCTTTGTGGGTTCCATCTTCGGAGTAGCCAAGAGCAGCAATCAGAGCCTTCAAAGCCTGAAACTCACCGTGCACATCTCCAACCACATCCAGCGGTCCGTCAAACAGTTTCTGTACAAGCATGGGCCACGCAACTGAAGAAGGTAAACAACACAGACAGAAGAATCCGTTTTGCAACATCGGTTGTTGCCAGCCGCGTTCTATTCGAACTCAATAAACGAGAACACAAACTGTACAGCCAGAACCCAAAGCGTCGACCACAGGATCGCCGATGTAATTCCTTCGGAGACATCGCGAGTCGACCGCTTCGGCTGCACACCCCGGTGGTAACAGACCATTGCCGTTCCAAACGCACAAATCAGAGTCTTGGAAATCAACCAGCTTGTACCGGCATACAGAAACTGCCCGGGAATCCGGAGTTCGCGGTGATAGTGCATGTCCCAGAAGATAGAACCTTCATCGGGGTGCGACGCGATAAACGCCAGCAGACTGGTCAACGTTGCCACCACGTAGGAGATACCAAGCAGAATGGGCGTTCCAATCAGAAACGCCAACAGCACCGTCGAAAGCAAATACCGCTGCGGATTCGCGCCGAGCGTTCGCATCGCGGCCAGTTGGTTCCCGTACGACTTGCCGCCCACATCCGATGCAACCGCGGCCCCCGACCTCGCCGCGATAAGAATTGTTGTCATCACGGGAACCAAAATTCGGTACAGCGCGAAGCCCATCGAATGCAGCAGGTTCTCAATCAACAGCGGTTCGGTGTAGCTGGCGTACGGCAAAAACTTAAACGTAAAGTACGTCGCCACGAAGCCAATAATCATGCCCGCCACAACCACATACGCCCACGCCGACGGACCGGCCACCAACCGCAAGTAGTGCAACAAGTAACGCAAACCCCACTTGGGACTCCGCCACAAAGGCAACACCGACAACGGCGACTTCACCACAGCGACCGCCGCTCGAGTCGTCAGGTCAAAGAAGTCACCCAAACCGGCCTGGCAGGACTTCGCGAACCGCTGAAGTCGAGAAACCGGTTTCGATTCACCCTTCTGAATCGGCGGCGCCTGCAGCAGTTGTGGCAGATTGGTCCACTGATCCGGCGGAACTTTCGTCAGCGATCTGGAATTCGGATCGAACAGGAAAATGTCGTCGGCAATTCCAGGCAGCGACTCATAATCGTGAGTCACAATGATGGACGTTTTTGGGAACCGGTCATGCGTCTCGCCAATCATCCTCGCGACCCGATGCGCAGTAATGGCATCGAGTCCGGAAGTTGGTTCGTCATACAGAATCACATCCGGCGCAAAGGCCAGAGTTCTCGCGATAGCGAGCCGTTGTTTCTGACCACCACTTAGCGCACTGGTTGGCGTTGAACGCGGAACCTCCAACGCATCCAGTAACTGTGTGGCCGTCGCATCTTCTCGCCCTGGCGAACGATGCGATTCCGCAAACCGCACGTTGTCCAACGCAGAGAATTCGTCGAATAGCGCGAAGTTTTGGAACACGATCCCAATCGGGTCCTTATTCGGCTTACTGACATGATCCTCGCTGGTGCAGGCAACTTTGCCCTTCACTTTGACGACCGGGTCCGACTTCGGAATCAGACCGGCCAACGTCCGCAGCAAAACAGACTTCCCAGCACCACTACAACCAACGATCAGTGACACGCGGCCGGGTTCAAAGTGGACATTGGCGCTCTCAAGCAAAACCCGATTGCCAACGCTGATCGTCAGATCAATTAAACTCACAGACATACCGCTTGTTGAAACAGCAACCTGCGACGGTTCAGAATCGGATTCGACAGTCATTCGGCACCTCGAATCCGCCCAGGGTATGCTGAGTTCTCTCCACCTGAAACAACCGTCAACGAACCATCGTCCGCAGATTCCGGGTCGCCCGGTTTACGTTCGGAAAGAACCAACCAACGCTGATCCTTGTTCAGGATCTGACGCCGCAGGACAGCAGCGAACTCAGGAGTGATACCGCCTTCGGGTGTTCCAAACATCAACTCGCCAATCCTGACGGCCGCTGGTTCAAAACGATCAGACGCCAATCGAAACGCGGCCTGAGCCTCCAGGCTCCGCCAGGTTTTTTCCAGTACCTCTCGAACACGCGGACTGTCGACCATCACTTCACGAAGCACCTGCCAAACAATCCGATGCACTTCAGGATCCTCAATAATCGCCGACAGATTCTTGCGTACCGCGGCCCGAACTTTGGGGTTCTTTGCCGCATCAGAAAGAATGCGCTGCACAACCTTAACGATCTCGTCCGATCGCGATTCCATTTCCGGAAGCACTTCTTTGTTAACGAACCGCTTCCATTCAGTCTTCACCCGTTCGCGTTCCGGCAGCGGCGACTTGTCGTACAAGTACCGCCATCCGAACCGCCACAGCGAGACCTTATCCCAAAGCTTCTGCCCAATATCCTCCGCCACCGGCTGCGCGTGTTTGCGAACGATCGGAATCAGTTCCTCGCGAACCAAAGGAACCACTTCCGTTTTCACAAGATCCCGTTGGTACTTCGCACCAAGCTTCGTCAAATCTTCTCGATGCCGCCGCAGCGCCACGGCGAGTTCCTGTTCCAGGACTTTGACCGACTCGCGAATGCTCTTCTCCATGATCGGCTTCAGCGCCGCGACAATTTCCGCTCGGTTCAGCTCAATCGATTTCTGGACCTCCCGAGCAATCGCATCCCGCTTCGACTTCGGCAACATCGTGGCGATCGTCGCCGCCAAAGAATCAGGCGACGTGTAATGAGTGAGAACCAGCTCGCCTGAATCAAACTCGTCGTAGACCACAATCTGGGCGCGATTGCAGAAGGCAGACCGAGCGGGTTTCATCGGGTCGTCAGGATAGACGGCCGCCACTTCCCCGATCTGCGACACAACTCCCTGGTTGTCTGCGAAGACCGGATCCCCAACAACAAACCGCAGCGGCCGTGGCGACGAGACAGACACGAGCTGCCGGGGCGACGTCACCAATGCGGTCACATCTTCCTGAATCTGTTCGCGACTGTGTCCCTGTTGCTTCAGCCCTCGGTCAACAGACCAGGCTCCCGCAACCAGCAAGCCGCCCCACAGCAGGATTCCAATTGTGATACGAACCGAACGCATTTTGATTTCCGTTTGAACGCCAATATTCCCATTCTCGTCAGCCGCCCGCCCAACAGCCAGCAACCTGTCCCAGAAAGCGTTCCGTACGAGCACAATGAGCGAAACATCTGGTCCGACAACGAGAAGACAACGATTTGGTTCAGTTTCTTCCCGCTAACAGACCAATTCGTCCAACTTTGCGAACCAACCAGGACAGTTGGCATCCGATGGCAATGTCGGCGGCGCTTTCAATGGAAGCAACCGTACCCGTCCCCCGGTTCGGGCCTGGCGAATCTATGGCAAAACAAGAAAAGCACCGACGTAGAAACGTACGGTGCTGGTTCTGCGTCCGTTACATGATACTACTTTGCCGGTTTGACTTCGGCCTTTGACGTAACGATGAAATCAATCTTGCCATCGGTTGGTCTATCGTTGACGCTCATCGTCAGCGTTCCCTTCATTTGCATCCGAGACTCTGACGCCGCGATACGACCAGCGGTACGATCGAACCAAATCTTTCCGGTTGAATTAACCGGTTTCACATTAGATTCGGTGATCCGCAAACCGCCCGGGCCGCTGCCGGACATTTCCAGAGTGATGTCCTGCACTTCAGATTCAATGTAGTCGTACTGCTTGTCAGCCCGAGTCGCAGGCCCCTTGTATGTGAACTTCGACTTTATCTTGATTACCTGACCGGCACCGATTGCCATCTCTGAGTTCACCATCCATGACTCGCCAGGGCTTACCTCTTTGGTCGGCAGAACCTTAAGCTGTTCCAAGCGCGTCTTGAGAAGCAGCTTCGGTTCGAACTGAGCCTGCATTCCCATGGGTAGCTTCTTCACATCAACGCCCACGACCTTCGCCGAAATCAGCTTCCGCGCGCTGTCGTAGTTGTAGACTCGTTTCGCCTTCGCAGAAGTCTGCATGGCGTCAACCATTTCAGCTCCACCGGGGAAAGGTGGGGCTTTTGTTTCGCCAGGCTTGGCGGAATCAAAGCGAACGCGAATTCCACCCGGCATGAGCATGTCGTTCTTTACGTTCTGGACGGTATGCGTGCGAGCAATCTCGCCCTTCTCTGAAGGCTGACCGGTGGTCACCAGCACCGACTTAGAAAGACTAAGCCGGGTATCAGTGTCTTGCCCCAACGCGGGCAAAGATAGTTTCTGTTCCATCGTCTCTTCGGTCGCCACAACAAACTTCTCGCCGGGCGTGTACTTCAACTGCAGCTTGACAGCCTGAGCCGATGAGAGGGCAGGGGTTAGACACACACCAACCATGGCGACAATGAACGACAACTTCATCGAAAGTACTCCTTTACATATTCGTTTTGCTGTCGGCAGCCGCTCCGACAACCGCCGCCAACGCGCGGTTCAATTCGCCGTCGTGCTCGTGATCTTTCGTGTAGATGCGGAAGATCAGGAAGCTGGTAGGCAAGCCTCTGAACAGCTCGTCAGCATTCAATTCCTGTGGCCCCACCGCTGCGTCCAAAACAAAGTTTTGAATTCCTGATGGGCGAGACCCACTGGGACGGTGATAGTGCCTGGCGACATCGATCCGCATCTCAACGTCTCGGACTCCGTCCGAAAGCTTCTCACGAACCTTACGTTCAACAAGTTCAGGCTCCGTAAAGATACTCGTATTCTCAGCACTACTGGAATGGAAGTTTATTGTGCGTTCACAGGCCATTTTCCAGCCACCGTCACGGTGAATGACCCGCTGCCAGGCCTGCCCAAGCCGCTTTCGATCAGCATCAGCCCCGCTGGCCCACCGCTGCACATCGACAAGAAAAGATGATTCCGTAAGCCCCAAATAGGCGTCCAGGTGCTCCAGTGGGTTCCCGGGAATCAGATGCTTCATCGTCTCAGCGAACTGCGACTCCATCGCCAGATCAATCGCCCGCACAGTGCGATGAAAGTAAATCGTGCGGAACAAATTGGCTCGCGTTTCCACGAAGTGAATCAAGGTCGGCAACCCACGCGGATGAATAGTCAGCCCGCGAGCCGTAAAGAACGTGTAGTGCAGCAAACGATCCACATCAAACGCGCGCGTGCTGTACCCCGACATGTAAGCATCGCGTAACACGAAGTCCATGTTGTCCACGGTGTAGATGCCGCTGAAAAGAGAACGCAGCTTTAGCAACCAGTCAGGGTGCCCCTCGTCACTTTCCGCACCCGTTGGCCGGCGGATCAGGAACGCGATCTGCCGCGGTTCCAGTTCCTCCAACGGCTGCAGCACACCATTCGGGTTCCGCCGGATCCCTCGCAGCAACTCGCCAAGCTCGTCCTCAATAATCGTCGCGCCGATGTCTTCGTGCGTGATTCCAAACTGCGAGAGAAAGTGCTCGTCAAAGAAGTGCCCGAACGGACCATGTCCAACATCATGCAACAACCCCGCCATGCGCATGAGGCTCTCGACATAACCGCGCGATGGAACGTTCGCACAAGATTCGGCCAACGAACCGTACCAGGCCTCCACCGCACGAGACGCAAGGTGCATGACACCAAGTACATGCTGGAAGCGCATGTGTTCTGCAGACGGGAAGACAAACCACGCCGTCTGCAGTTGATGGATTTGCCGCAGCCTCTGAACCCACGGATGATCGATAATGTCCTGCTCGGACACTTCGCCCTCGGCGAGCCCACTTCGTGAAGTGAACGCGATGTACCCGTGAATCGGGTCGTGGGAAAGACTCTCTGATTTGTAGTCACGCACCGCTGGTCGCTCCGTCTTCCATTGCCGCCGCCTTTTTAAGTTGTGAGGAGGAGTTCTACCTCAAAGAAGGCTTCTTGCCGAGTATCTGACTGTTTGACACGGAGTTGCCAAAATCGTCGAACCGATCCAGCTTCCAAACAACCTTCTTGGTTTTAGGCTCGATTTCGACCAGCAATGGCTGCCCCGGCCCGGCATGACAGTTACCAATGACGTAGTTCCCGCTGGGCAAAACCTCAAGAGTCGTCACCCACGCCAACCTGATACCGGGCAGCTCGTCCTGCGTGACCTTCCACACAACTTGCTTTTGATGATCGACTTCAATCACCGAATGCCCGTTGCCTGTCGCAATCAATGTGTGCCCATTCCGCAGCCGAACAGCTGAGAAGCATTTGTTCCCAAACGACTCAGGCCCATGCCCGCCCTTTGCCTTCTTGCCAAACATCGGCACTGGAAAGTCCCAAACCAGGTGACCTTCCGAGTTGTATTCCCGAACCGCACCGTCTCCTTCGTGACAGACCAGGTAGTTCCCATTCCCCAGCTTCCGCGCGAGCCGTGTGTCCATGTGCGGATGCGGCTTGTTGACGACCAGCTTGATTTCCTTGAGCAGCTTGCCGTCGCGATTGATCTCAATGATTCGCGAACTACCGGACTCGGCAATCATTAGCTTTCCGTCCTTGAGCGGTTGGAACGCATGCACTTCGATTTTCCGCCCTTTGTTCCCGTTCATCTTTGACGCATCGTATTCCCAAACAACGTCGCCGCTCTTCGGATCAATCTCCACGATCTTGTTGGGCATCTTCTGGACCATGATGTGCCCATTCTCAAGCACGTGGATGTCATGGATGCCGCCCCACTTTTTCTCCCACGCCACCTTGCCGACTTCGTCAAGAATCACCAGCCGATCTTTGCCCTGCAAAATGACCTTGTGACCGGCATCCGAGGGAACGACAGCAAACGCAACAACGAATACAGCAAGCAGTGATTTCATGTGGCTCTAGCTCCTGAGCAAGTGTTGATTCCGAGTCTACCGGTCGCATCCTGACCAGAACAAGCAATCCGAAAAAGCGAAACTCAGCGCGTAAAAAAAGCCTCGGGGTCGCCGAGGCTGTGATCTGTCGTTGCCGCTATGAAGCTTTGGCAACCGATCCGGTGAGTTCGCCTTCTGAGCGAACCCCGTTTGTCTGCAATTCCTCCCGAACGATGTTCATCGTCCGCGGAGCCTCAATTCCAATCCGAACGTTGTTCGGACCAATTCGAACAACCGTCACGGTGACATCGTCTCCGATCATGATTCGTTCGCCGGGTTTTCTGGACAGCACCAGCATCGCGATCTCCTTTGCTTCGAGCATCATCCTTGTTGCGAGTTCCAGCCCACACCACGAACTGCACAATCTTTACGCTGTACTCAGTTCGATAGCGTCATCAACAGGATAACAACCTGAGCCCATTTGCAAAGCCAGCTGCCGCCATGAACCGCACAACCGGCACAGTTCACAATATTCACCCGTACAGTACTGTACTGCACCCGGTTTGTTGGCGGGTACTATCAAACAACAATCAAACTCAACCAGCACGAAGACCAAATGAAGACCACTCCACAGATTCCCGCATCACACCACCGACTGCTCGCCGGACTATTCATGGCGATCCTCATCGGAATGCTGGCCGTGACCGTTCGAGCTTCACTTGTCCGCAGCGTCCTGGACAACGGTCCGCTCATGCGAGACGTGTGGTTCCAGGCAACGCTGGCTGACGCCTACTTCGGCTTCGTCATGTTTTACGTGTGGGTCTTCTATCGAGAGAGAACCATCAGCCGCCGCGCGGGATGGTTTGTGGGCATCATGCTGTTAGGCAACATCGCCATGGCAACCTACGCGCTGCTCGCACTGCGAACCGCTGCAGACACGCCTGCACCTACAAAGCCCTAAGCGTCTCAACCGGATCCAGCTTCGCCGCGCGGCGAGCGGGAACCAGACTGGCGATCGTCGTTACCAAGCCAGCAATGATGGGAGTAGCGACCAGCAACCAAACCGGCTGGACAAACAACGCTCCTTCAAACGGCTCATCCAATCGGCTCTCCAGAAAACTCTGCAGATAGCCCTCACTAAGATGCATCACAGTCAGCCCCAACACCAGGCCGACCACACCGCCCAACAACCCCACCAGCAAGCCTTCCACCAGAAACATTCTCAATACATCCCGATCCCTCGCGCCGATGGACTTCAGAATCCCAATTTCCCGCCGTCGCTCCAGCACGTTCATGATCATCGTGTTGGCCATCCCCAGAGCCGCAATAAAAAACGCACCAGCGGCGATAGCAGTAATCACAGCTGAAACCATCAGCACAGCGCTCCGAATACGTCGAGCGATATCCGCCAGCGAATCGCACCGCAGCCCGCGGCCTCTCAGGGTCTCCAGAACCTCTTTGGCCACTCCGGCATCGGTCGCCTTCACAGTTGCAACCACAGACCGATCGGCCGGGAAGCATTTCTCCCAGTGTCCGACAGCCGTATCGACCGGAACCAAAGCGTGGCTA
>CAZAIB010000094.1:0-26458 GCA_964485095.1 uncultured Planctomycetaceae bacterium
CTGATCTGACGTCGTGGGGTCCAGATCACCGGTCGGTTCGTCCGCAACCACGACGCGCGGGTGAGTCACAATGGCTCTCGCGATGCCGACACGTTGTTCCTGACCGCCGGACAACTGTCGCGGGTAATGATCAATCCGGTCCAGCAAATCAACGGCTTCCAACGCGATGCGAATCCGCTTGTTGCGTTCGGATCGAGACATCGGCAACAGCAATAGCGGGAGTTCGACATTCTCGTAAGCCGTGAGAACCGGAACCAGATTGTGCGTCTGGAAAATGTAACCCATATTGGCCGCACGCCATTTGGCGAGTTTAGAACGCGAGAGTTTGGTGATGTCGGTTCCATCAATCACAATCGTCCCCGCATCAGGACGATCGATACTGGCAATCAGGTTCAACAGCGTCGACTTACCGGTTCCGCTGGCTCCCATCAGCGAGATAAATTCGCCCTGCGCAATCGATAACGTCACCGCGTCAAGCGGAGTGATGGTCTCACCACCTTTCGTGTACCGCCGAGTTACGTTGTTAACTTCAATGAGTGCCATTTGTTTTCGATTGCCTGCTATCTTGAACTCGCTACTGGCTCTTCACCCGTCACACGGATGCGGTCACCAGCCTGGATCCCGTCGCGACCGCTGACGATAAGCCGACTGGCCACAGTTAGTCCGCTGGTCACTTCAATGGTGCCGTTGTCTCCCGCGGCACCCGTTTCGATCGCAATGCGGGTTGCGGTTCCCGTCGATTGATCGGCCACCCAGACTGAGGTTCCATCGTCGCCGCGCATCACCAACGATTCGGGAACAAACATGCGCAGTTCCGTTTCCGTCTCTTTGCTGTCGCCTACGCGCTTTGGTGCTCGAAACGTCACATCCACCAGCATCTCCGGACGGAACAGCGCGGGCGGATTGGTAATGCCGACTTTGACCTGCAGCGTGTTCTTTTGAATGTCCGCTTCAGAACTCACAAACAAGACTTCGCCGATCACCTCGCCAGACGTCGAGGCATTATTAATCGCAACCGGTTGTCTAAGCTGAACCTTCGGTAGATCTTCGAACCGAACATCCACGCGCACCTGTAGCATTTCGGGCTGGTACATCGTGACAATCGTGCTGCCGTCATGGCCTTCCATCTGAGTCATCCCGCTACCAATCCGTGAACCCGGATGCCCCAGCAAGTGATACACCCGACCATCCACCGGCGCGCGGATGGTCATGCGATCGAGTTCTAACTGAGCTTCAGCCACCACGACCTTCGCCTGTTCCAACCGCGCGGCGCATTGTTTTAGTCGTGCCTGAGCCGTATCAAGAGCCTTGGTTTCGTCAGCCAGAAGACTCAACTGCTTCTTCAACGCATCCCGCCGCTGGGACAACGCGGTGCGTTCTTTTTCAAGCGTTTGTTTGCGGTTCTGCAGCTCCTTAACTTTCGCTTCAGCGGCTTCCGCTTTACCTCGCGCGATATCGATGCTCGAACCAGCAACAACTCCGCGCGAGGAAAGTTTGCCTCGGTAGTCACGATTCAGTGCCGCGAAATCTGCTTCGGAACTTTTCAGTTGAAACGGCAGGTTTTGAAAGTCAGTTTCGATTTTCGCCAGCGACGCCTCCGCTTCACCCAATGCGGCTTCAAGGTGCACCGGTTGTTCGAACCGCGTTTTCGCAGCTGCGATGTCGGCTTTGACTTCGTCCATTTGTGCTTCTCGCAAAGCTACATCGGCCAGTGCCCGCTTATGCGCCAGTGCGGCGTCGTCTTTGACCAGTTCCGCAATGGGATCGCCTTTGCGGAGTTCCTGATCCTCGACAACCAGTAGTTCTTCCACAACACCTGGCGCGAGTGCAGCGACGCGAATCGGAGTTGGCCGCGGTTCAATCCACCCCGCCGCCTGAAACAACGCCGCGCCTTCCTGCCGGACTTCACTGGTGGTTGAGAACACCGGCACCACGGTCACCGACCTCGGAGGGAACACGTAATCCCGAGCGGCCCAGCCAGTTAACGCGATAAACCCAAGCAGCAACAGCGCAGGCAGAACATACCGCGAGATCAGCGAACGCTTTCGCTTAAGCTGTGTGCTCTCTGAACCGCGATCGATCGCGAGTTCTCTTAGGTCAACGTCGTTTGCCATGGCGGTCCTTTATTCGCTCTCTGTGTCTGTTCGGACAAACATGCCTTCGGCCATCACGGTCACGTTTCCGGCGTCGTCGACTTTGGCTTTTCCGGAAATGACGACGGTGTCCAGTTCCTTCAGTCCGAACAGATCCTTCGCTCCGGCGGCCACCAGCTTCCCGTTCTCATCGTTAAACTTGACGAGCGTTGTCTTGCTGGCGAGGTCATCTTCGCAGCAGTAGTCCCATGGAACCGGGCATTTGTCGCCAGGAATTGCGTTGCACGGCTTCGCGGCCATATCAACGATCGAGAACGCCGCACGACCATCGATCCATGGATTCTTGTTGCCGCCAATCCGACCGACGATGACGATTTCGTCGCCGTCTTTGGATTCGGTTCGAACCTTGACCACGCCCATCGCGCCGTCTGGTTCTGCGTCCAGAAGAAACGCCGAAGCATCGACCGTTGGGGTGCTGGTTGCCGAGTCAGGTGCAGCCACGTCAGTTGAATCGCCGCAGCCTGAGAACATCAGCAGTGCGGCGAGTGGGATTAGATTTTTCATATGAGCTCCTTTGGTTATTGATTGAATTGATCGAACGTTTCGAGGTTCAGAAGAAGACAGCTGGGTGGCCTGTGAAGGAAACCCTGGAATCACCGGGGTTTCACTCATTCCTCGCTCCAACCCCGACCACCCGGGAAGCGAGTTGCTGCAGTATTTACTGCCTCTTCTAGTTTGAATGTTTTTGGGACCGAACACGGAGTGTTCGGCGACTTTGTCATACTGCTTTGAGTCCATCGACGACTGGGATTCTGAGTGCTTTGATTGCTGGCGGGATCGCTCCGACCACGCCTAGCGACAGACCAACGGCGCAGCCTATCAGGATCGCGACGCTGTCCACTCGCAGTGCGAACGCGCCCATGGTGAACCGGACTGCGGCGCCGTTGACCAGTACCAGTGCCAGGAATGCTGCCAGCAAACTTGCGGCCGCAGCAAGCAGCACGCCTTCCTGAATGAGACTGACGATGATAGCTCGACGCACAAAACCGACGGTGCGTAGCATTGAGAGTTCTGAGATTCGGCCCACGACCGAGCCGTACATTGTGTTGAGCCCCGCAAACACGCCCGCTCCGGAAACCAGCAGAACGACCAGCCACGCCAGCCACCGAACCGGCCCGTAATCACGCTGCAGCGATGCGTAGTATTCTGGTTCTGGAATCGTTTGCAGTTCCAGATCCAACCGTTCTTTGCAAAACAAATCCACATCCGCGAAGTCGCCGTCGGCGGCCAGTGTCAGCGCGACAATGCTGAGGTCCTGCCGTTTCATTGCCTGTTGCAGTTCGTCCAGCCGGCACCACGCTTCTGATTCGAACGCCGAACCGCCGGCGGAGAACACACCGCTGACTTTCCATGAACGCCCTTCGAAGTCAATTGTGGTGCCGTTGCCAAGTTCGCTTGAGTTCACACCCAGCTTCGCAGCCACCATGCGCCCCACAATCACCTCGCCGGTTTCCGGCCAATGCCCGCTTTCGAGTTCCACCTGTTTCCGAACAAACAAAATCGAACGCGTCATCCCGCGCACCAGACCCATGGACGGTTCGTGACCTGCGACGCGAACTTCGGTTCCCAGATACAGTTCAGGGGACACATACTTCTGGTCGTATCGCGATTGAATTCCAGGAACACTGGCGCCGACAAGATCGGCGGTTCGCATTGGGATCGACGAGTACTCCAGGTTCTCACCCATGCCCAGCGAGAACACAAGCGCGGTCTGCTTGTCTCCCGTCACATCCAGCGAACTCTCCAGTCCGCGAATGAAGCCGATGACAACAAACACCAGCAGCACCACCGTCGTCAGCCCCAGGAACGTCAACAACGTACGCAGCGGGCGACGGAACAGATTTCGAATTGCGTACTCCCAGGGGAGCGGACGAAAGAACATGTAGCTGAATCAAAGATGCGAACAAGCGAGCACAAAAACGGCAGAGTGCGCGCGTTCGTTTAGACCAGCAGGCGTACGTTCAGACAACTACCATAGCTGGAGCCGGCCAACGTCTCGGCGGAGGGAACACAGTCCAGGTAACCATCCGCAACAGGCGAGGAAGCTGGAACCGGTTCGACGGAACTCACCATGGGCGGTTCCACCTTCACAGTTAAGTCCGGGGCCACGGCGCCGGAACACAGACACTGCTTGTCACACTGACCGGGAAGCCGTGGAGCATGATCGCGGTCACAGTCGGCCGAATCGCAGCAGCAGCACGTTGCGCACTCAGCCGAAAGTTCGGTCGCACCACCACAGCACTCGCCCGACCGGCAGAGTACCGGACACGCGATGATCCCGATGGCGACCAGTAGGATTGTTGCGACCTTTGACATGGCTCAATGATAAGCCTGGGGGACGCGTCGAGCAATCCGAATCGGTATTCGGAAAGAAAGCCGAACTGACTGAGTGGCAGACCGGTGCTGCTGGGCCTGTGCTGTCGGCATGGCCACCCATCTGCCGAAATTAGTCCGCGGCCAGACTATCCGTCAGCAACTGGCCTTCCAGCAACGCCGCGGCCTTTTGCAGTTGTTCCAGTGAGTCTGTGTATGCCAGATTCACTTCGACGAACTTCTGCTGTGAATTGAGTAGTGTCAGGTATTCGACCTGGCCGTTGTCGTAGCCGTTGAGAACCAGTTCCAGTGAGCGTTCGGCCTTGGGCAAGATGCGGTCCCTGTAGCGTTTGGCCTGATGCAGGGCGTTGGAGTACTGGCGGAACACGACGGCCAGTCGCTGTTGTAGTTCCAGCTCAACACGTCTGACTTCGGCGCGGGCGGCGGCTTCTTCGCCCTCGGCGGAAAGAATGTTGCCCTGGTTCTTGTCCCACAGTGGAATCTCGATGGCGAGTCGAGCTTGTGCGGTGTTGAAGCCGGTCTGGTTGGTTCGAGCGGCGTCGGCAAGGAATTCGATGTCGGGGATGTTCTCACGGTGGGCTCGTTCGATGGTGACGGAGGCTTTGTCAACGCGGGCCCTGGCTGCAGCCACGAGGGGATGAGCATCGAGAACCAGGTTGGTGAGTTCTTCCAGATTCACTTCAACAAATGTGCCGTCGATGGCGCCCGCCAGTTTCGTCAGCGGCAGGTCTGGTTCTCCGGCAACCGCGGTCAGTTGGCGCCAGGCTTCCAATGTGGCGTTGGAAGCGTTGTCGTTGAGGATACTTGCTTGTTCGACTTCGATCTCTGCCTGAAGGAACGTGTTCTCGCTGGCCTGTTCTGCTTCCAGTAGTTTGTCGGTAGATGTCGCGAGTTCGCTGGCGATCTGGACCAGCTGCTCGGTAAGTTCTTCGCGACGTTGTGCGACGATGGCTTCGTAGAAGCGACTGCGGACGTCTGTCAAAACACGTTGGCGAGCTGCAATGAGTCGCTGTTCCTGAACCTGAACTTCGCGGCATTCAATGTCCTGATCCAGTTGCAGTTTGCCGCCGGTGACGAAGCGTTGCTGGATGAAACCGGCTTGCCGCCCGGACGTGTTGTTGTTGCCAATGTTAACGCCGTGGTACCCAATGATCGGGTTTGGATAGAGCCCCGCCTGCAGATGCTGTCCCTGAGCGACGGTGACGCGGGCCGCCGCGTGCTGCACGATGGGACTGTTGTGAACGGCAAGTGTTTCGAAGTCCGCGAGACTTAATGTGTCTTCGAGCAGTGTGTTCGGTTCCAACGGATCGTCAACCAGTTGGTCAAGCGGCATCGCGGTGTCGTCGTCGGGTTCTTTGTCGAGCTCTTCGTCCTGAGCATCAGGGTCTTCTTCTGGTGCCTCGGGTTCCTCGTCGGGTTCCTCGTCGGGTTCTTGTTTGGGATTTGCATCAGCAGCCGGTTTCTGACCGAACGTAGGTGCAACCGGCTCCCAATCGGACTGAGCCTGATGAGCAACCTGGCGGACGTCTGCTTGCGCCGTCCGCGCCGACTCCCCGGTGCGTGGCGCGGTGCGAACCAAGCCGGCGGATGCGCGTTCTGGATTTGCAATCTGTGGGGGCGCAGTCCGGCAGCCCGCCGTTGTGGCGAGAAGCAGTGTCCCAAGAATTGCCATTCCGAATCGCATGCGCAGACCGCTTCCACAGTGGTTCACTGTGTTTATCGGCCCTGCGTCTCGCACGGTTTTTGACGGTTGAACGAAAGGTGCCGACCGCTCGCAGATACTGACTATTGTTCTGATTAGGCGGACTCTGCGGACTGCGGCATTGCCGAGCCACCGTGCTGAAGGGACAATCAACTGATGAACGGAACACTCGCAAAACGACATTCGGCAACATTTGCTGCTCCTGCTTCGCTGTTGGTACTGCTCGCCACGACGGCGTTCGCTCAGAACAACGCACAGGCGGAACGATCGAACCGCGGCGTGATCGCGTTGTACGACTTCGCGTCTACCAGCGGCGAGATTGTCACCGATCGATCCGGATCTGGTTCTGATCTGAAGATTGCGAACCTCAGCAGAGTGCGACGAGCCAACGGGTCGCTGGAGATCATCGGCGACACCATCATTCGCGCTGAGAAGCCGGCGGCCAAATTGATGAACGCGATCAAGACGTCTCGCGAAATTACCATCGAGGCCTGGGTTCGTCCCGGCAACACCAACCAGAAAGGGCCAGCTCGAATCGTGACGCTGTCTGAGAATTCCGTCCAACGGAACTTCACGCTGGGACAAGAGAAGAACGCGTTCGATCTGCGACTGCGAACCAACAAGACCAGCGACAATGGTCTGCCCAGTGTTTCGTCACCGGCCGGGAGTTTGAAGACGCAGCCAACACACGTTGTTTACACTCGGAACCGAAGTGGTGAGGCTCACTTTTACGTCAACGGGAAGCGTGTGTCGAGTGGCCGGGTCGAAGGCGACTTTTCGAACTGGAACGCCAACTTCCGGTTGGCTTTGGGTAACGAAGTCGGTGGCTCTCGCAACTGGCGTGGGACGTACTACCTGGTCGCGATTTACAACCGCAGCCTCGGAACGAACGACGTGACACGCAACTTCGAAGCCGGGCCGGGTGTGAAGATCGAACCCGCTAAGCTGGCGAAAACTCCGCCGCCGATGCCCGACAAAGCGAAGTCAGACTGGTCGGGTACACGGGACAGCCGCGGGGTGATCGCGTTCTTTGACTTCGCCTCGGAAAGCGGGCCGGTTGTGAAGGACCGCAGTGGTTCGGGACTTGACCTAAAGATCGCCGACATGAAGGCGGTTCGCCGATCGGCGGGCAAGCTGACGACAATCGGTTCGACAACCATCCGAACTGCCGGCGCGACTACGAAGCTAAGCCAATTGCTGAAGCGATCGCGCGCAGTGTCCATCGAAGCATGGGTCGAACCTGCCAAGGCAAATCAAAGCGGCCCCGCCCGGATTGTGACGTTGTCGAAGAATTCCAACGAACGCAATTTCACGTTGGGACAGGACGGCAACCGGTTTGATGTTCGGTTGCGGACCACGAAGACGACCACTAATGGGATACCGTCGGTGGCGTCGTTGCCGGGCAGCTTGAAAACGAAACTGACGCACGTTGTCTATACCCGCGACCGCACCGGCAAGGTTCACATTTACCTCGACGGAAAACACAACGCTCAAAGCACAGTCGATGGGGCTACGTCTAATTGGGATGACGCGGCCGTTCTGGGACTTGGCAACGAAATGACAGGCGACCGGCAGTGGCTGGGCACATACCACATGGTCGCGATCTACAATCGTAGCCTTGGACCAAAAGATGTTGCGAAGAATTTCAAAGCCGGCCCGGGCGCTGAATCGGCCGTTCGAACGATCGCAAAGGTCGACCCGAAGGCTCAGCACTTCGAACGCAAGATCGCTCCGCTGCTGTCGAAGCATTGCCTGGAGTGTCACGACGCGAGCACGCATCAGGGCGGTTTGGTTCTCTCTCACAAAGAACCAGCGTTCAAAGGTGGCGAGAGCGGGATCGCACTTGTTGCCGGGAAGTCGGCAGACAGCCCGCTTTGGGAATCTGTGGAATCTGACGACATGCCGCACGAACGCACGCCGCTGACCAACGACGAAAAGACGCTGCTGCGAAAGTGGATTGATGATGGAGCCACATGGTCGCTGGACGTGATCGACCCAGCCGTCTACGCCCACTCGGGTGGCGGCACGCAGCAGTATGTTCGCCGGTTGACGGTTCCCGAATATATCGAAACAGTCCGAGTGGCTGTCGGCGTTGACATCACAAAGGAAGCGACCGAAATGCTGCCCGCCGACTTGCGAGCCGACGGGTTCAGCAATACGGCTTACAACCTGAACGTCGATTTGTCGCACGTCCAGGCGTACGCCAGGCTGGCCGAAGTGATTGTAAGCCGCATGGATGTGCCGAAGTTCGTCAACGAGTTTGGCAAACGCCGCAACTTTACGGACCCGGTCATGCGTCCATTAATTGGACGTATCGGCAAGTGGCTACTGCGAGGGCCGCTGGATAATTTGGAACTCGCATCACTGCGCGGCATCACAACCACGGTCGCGGCGTCGGGCGGAACCGTTGATGAATCGCTGGGCTACGTCATCGAAGCGATGCTGCAGTCGCCGCGGTTTATTTACCGAATCGAAGATCAGCCGACCGACGGCGGCTCGAACTACGTGAGCAGCTACGAACTCGCTTCACGCATGAGCTACACGCTGTGGGGCGGTCCGCCAGACAAACAGCTAATGAAAGCCGCCGAACAGGGCAACCTTGGCCCCGAGGGCGTTCGCGAACAAACCAAGCGCATGCTGTCCGACCCCCGCGCGATCGCGCATTCGAAGCGGTTCATTTCAGAATGGCTAAACCTCGGCCGCTTAAAGAACCTACGACCTAATGCGAAGAAGTTCCCGACCTGGAACGCAAAACTCGCGGCAGACATGCGATCTGAGACGGTCGCATTTTTCGAAGACGTCGTATGGAAACAGAAGAAGCCACTGGCCGAGTTACTAAACGCTCCGGTCACGTACGCCACACCCGAATTGGCGAAGCACTACGGCATGAAAGCGAAAGGCGACGGGCTGGCTCGGTACGACGTTTCTGAAAACCCGCAGCGCGGCGGCCTGTTGACTCAGGGCAGCGTTCTGACTGTCGGTGGCGACGAAGCGTCCATGGTGACTCGCGGGCTGTTTGTGATGCACGAGTTGTTACGCGGCGTCGTCAAAGATCCGCCGCCATGCGTTGATACAACTCCGGTTCCAACCGAACCAGGGCTGACGAAACGATCGATCGCTATGGGGCGCATCACAAACGCCAGCTGCGGCGGCTGCCATTCGAAGTTCGAACCGCTGGCGTTCGGACTGGAAAAATATGACGGCCTGGGTGCGTTCCACGATCGAGACGAACACGGCAATGACCTGCGTTCAGACGGAAACCTGCTATTTCCGGGGCAAGCGACGGCGATTCAGTACAAGACATCAAAACAACTGATGGACCTGTTGGCGCAAAGCGAACGCGTCAAAGAGTCGATAACATGGAAGGTCACGCAGTTTGCCGTCGGCCGACCGCTTGGTGCCGGTGACGCGAAAGTTGTGGGCAACATCCATGCGGAAGCCATGAAGAACGGTGGGACTTATCAGGCGTTGATGACAGCAATCATGAACAGTGATCTGATTCAGATGACGGGGGTAGGGCAATGAGTACTGCATCATCGCAAACAACCGCTCAGGATCTGGCGGCGATGCCGCGGGGCGAGCGACGCTATGAATTAATTAGAGGAGAACTGAGATCAGTGTCGCCGGCAGGAAACCAACATGGCCGAATCGCCATGCGACTAGGCTGGCGCGTGGCGCAGTTTGTCGAAGAGAATGAACTCGGACTAACGTTTACGGCCGAAACCGGATTCCTCATCGAAGAAGACCCGGACACAGTGCGAGCACCGGACTTTGCGTTCGTCTCTCAGGCGAGATCCACGGCGGTTGGTGAGGTCGCAGGCTTTTGGCCCGGTGCTCCTGACCTCGCAGTGGAAGTGGTCTCGCCAAATGATTCATTCTCAGATGTCGAGGCGAAGTCGCTGCAATGGCTGAACTCAGGAACGCACACTGTGTGGGTCATCGACCCGCAGCAACGACATGTAACTGTTTACCGCGGCCCAGACGATATCCAGATCCGCGATGCTGGCGAGATTCTTGATTCTCCCGAATTGCTGCCCGGTTGGTCCGTATTGATTGGCGATCTCTTCAAGAGTTGAACACCCGGTGAGTACCGGCCAGTGACAACAAGCAGCGCGAACACGAGACTCAAAATGAAACGGCAAATTCTCAACCGACGAACACTGCTCAAGTCTATCGGCGGCGCGACGATTGGGTTGCCGCTGCTTGAGGAGATGATGCTTTCGACGGCGTCAGCGTGTACTCCGACGGCCGACGTGCCGGTCCGGGCGTTCAACGTGTTCTTTGGGCTCGGCATTCCGGCTCCGTTGCAGACTGAGGGGTTCGATGGCGTGATGGAACCGCTGAAGCCGCTGTCGGACAAGTTGCTGATCATGCGGAACGTCGATCAGGTTCGCTGCGATGAATCCGGCATTAACGCTCATTTCGATGGAGCGACCGGTGCGTTTACGGCGGAACCGCCGGAAGGTGAAGCCAAGAGCGGTGGGCCGTCTATCGATCAGGTGGTGAAGAAGGCTCACTATCCGAAGGGCCTGCCAGTCGGGATGGTGCCAACAATGGTGGCTGGAACCTTTTTCCGCCGCAGCCGAGTTGGTCGCTACGTTCACAGCTACACCGAAGACGGAACCGTTGCGGCCAGCATGCAGGAACGCCCGCGAGATTTGTTTGACCGGGTGTTCGGAACCATCGAAATGGGTGGCAACACGAATGCCAAGCGAGAACGCCTGCGTCGCAGCGTGTTGGATTCGGTCGTCGGACAGTACAAGTTCTACACAGGAGCGAACTCGCCGCTGGGTTCGGCTTCAAAATCACGCGTGAAAGATCACCTCGACCGCATCCGCGAATTCGAACAGCGCGCGTATGAGATGCGAGAACGCGACCCGAACGCGCCCGAAGTGCCACCGCGATCGTTGTTGGCTCACGGTGGTGAAGCCGATCCGGGTGGCCAGGGCATCGATATCACTCTTGATGAACTCACTGCCGAATGGCGATTGATGGCGGACTTGTACGCGTTGGCCATTCAATTGGATCGAGCTCGCTTTGGAGCCCTGACATTCCTGGCTGCGGGCGAACGTTTGCGTGTGACCGGAGACTACAAGTACGACGGACGGTTGATCTACTCGTTCAACGATGCGAAGGACCTCAACGCGTCCGGCGACAAAGGTTGCAGTCACGAGTTCTGGCACAAGTTCAACGAGAAAAAGAAGAACGAACAGCTCCGCGCGCACGCTCACATGAAGATGCGGGAAGTGGCGTACTTCCTCAGCCGACTGGATGGCAAAGAATCGATGGAAGCGAACGGCCGCACGATTCTTGAGAACTCAATGATCACCATCTCCACGGAATCCGGCGACGGGCGTCACAACGATGTGAAGCGGGAACTCTCGGGGATCTTCCACGCCATCACCGGAGCCAACGGACGGTTCAAGACGGGCCAGATCATGGACGTCGGCAAGGAAGGTATCGATGTCTACAACACGATGCTGGACGGCATGGGCGTGAAAGATCGGATGGGGCCGGACGATCGCGAACACACAAACGTTGATGCAATTCGAGCGTGAACGCCAGCCAACCTCACGACTCCGGGCAGGATGCCAATCCGTACGAGCATCAAGTTGCCGAGGATGCCAGGCCGCCGTCATTGTCGCGATGGACAGTGCTCGCCACTGGATTCGGCCTGGGATGCGTGGTCGGCGTGACACTCACACTGCTATCTACCGATATAAGTTCGCTTCTGCGGGCATCTGCCCGCACGCGCCTGGAAATCGAAGGGCCCCTAATCATCCTATGTCTGGGTATTCCGCCCTCGCTGGG
Source organism: uncultured Planctomycetaceae bacterium (assembly GCA_964485095.1). GTDB lineage: Bacteria > Planctomycetota > Planctomycetia > Planctomycetales > Planctomycetaceae > CAYNWT01. The sequence continues at coordinate 12,001 of CAZAIB010000094.1, forward strand.
GCTGCTGGGCGGTAGCTGGTTCTACAACAACTCAAGCACTGATGATCAAAACGCTTCCCGAGGAAATAGCTGAGAACCGGGCCGTCGTGAACCGATATGACTGACGTGAGCACAAACACTGCAAAACCCTGGTACTTCTATCTCGCCCGCTGCGGCGATGGCAGTTTGTATTCCGGCATCTGTGTCGATCTGGAAGCCAGGTTCGCGAAGCACAATTCGGGCAAGGGAGCCAAGTACACGCGTTCGCGATTACCAGTCACGATGGTGTACTCGGAAGAATTGGAATCGCACTCGGCTGCGCTAAAACGCGAGGCCGAAGTCAAACGCTGGTCCAAGGATCGCAAAGAACAACTTGCGGCTCGCGCTGCGTAGGTAGGTCGCCAGCGCGCACAGCGCTTAGAAATCCACAAGGCCAGCAGCCTAGAACTGACTGTGCAGCCTGTCGGCGAAATCTCCAAGTGTCGTGTTCGCGACAGCTTCACCAGATGCAGGAAAGACCGTCATTTCTTACCAGACCACGTCACCGGCGTGAAATTGGGCACCCACCAAGCGCTTTGTGATAGTGTTGGGTTGACGGGCTACCTGCATCTCACAGAATCAGTGACTGGACACCAGTCATTCCTGGTCTTCAATCACAGTTCACCGTTTCCTGGTTCGCGGATCTAGTTAATGTCGCAGCATGAGAGTTCAACAGTCACTCCCGGGGCTCCTTCTGACGGACCGCTGAAGCTGGTAACCAAGACACCGATCCTCAACGAAGGCGATCCGGAGTCGAAGCGGCAGGAAATTCTGGACTACTTCCACGATTCATTCACGCTGTACGAGAGCCTGTTTGAGTGTCTTGATGGAGACGAAGGTTACTACGCTCGCGGCAACATGCTGCGGCACCCGCTGATCTTCTATTACGGCCACACGGCCGTCTTCTTCATCAACAAGCTGAACGTCGCGAACCTGATTGACGAACGGATCGATCCGAAGATCGAATCGAACCTGGCGATCGGTGTCGATGAAATGTCGTGGGACGATCTAAACGATAAGAACTACGACTGGCCAACTCCCGCCGAAGTCAAAGTCTATCGCGATAAGACCAGGGCAGTGGTCGACAAGTTCATCCGCGAATGTGACTTCTCAATGCCCATCAATTGGGAAAGTCCAATGTGGATCATCCTGATGGGGATCGAACACGAACGCATCCACCTGGAAACGTCGTCCGTTCTTATTCGTGAGTTGCCGCTGGAACATGTTCAGGACCACGCTGTCTGGGGGCGCCTGTGCGAACAGCAGGGACCGGCTCCCACGAACGAACTCATCGAAGTCGCCGGTGGAACGCTTGAGTTGGGAAAATCGAAGACCAACGAGTTGTACGGGTGGGACAACGAGTACGGCTACTTCCAACAAGATGTTGATTCGTTTAAGGCGTCCAAATACCTGGTCTCCAATCAGGAGTTCCTCGAATTTGTCGAAGCCGACGGCTACGCCACTGAGAAATACTGGACGACCGAAGGTTGGCACTGGGCTTCGTTCCGCAAGGCGGCTCATCCTGTCTTTTGGGTGAAGGACGGCGACACGTATCAGTATCGATCAATGCTGCGTGTCGTGGACATGCCGTGGAACTGGCCGGCTGAGATCAACTACCTGGAAGCCAAGGCGTTCTGCAACTGGAAGTCAGAAGTCAGCGGCCAGCACGTGCGGATGCCGACCGAAGCGGAATGGCATCAGTTGCGTAACTCGCTTAACACCGACCAGCCGTTCTGGGACACGGCGCCTGGCAACATTAATCTTGAATGCGAGATGTCACCCTGTCCTGTCGATCGTCATGAATTTCATGATGGATTCCACGATATCATCGGTAACGTCTGGCAGTGGACCGAAACACCGATCGACGGGTTCGATGGGTTCGAAGTTCACCCAACATACGATGACTTTTCAGCACCGACATTTGATGGCAAGCACCACTTGTTCAAAGGCGGATGCTGGATCTCAACCGGCAACTACGCCATCAAAGACGCGCGGTATGCGTTCAGGCGGCACTTCTTCCAGCACTCCGGCTTGCGGTACGTGCAGGCAGAACCAATTCCCGAACCGGAAGTCAACGTCTACGAAACCGATCAGATGGTCTCGCGGTACATTGAATTCCACTACGGCGAATCGCACCTTGACACACCCAACTTCCCGGTCGCGTGCGTCGAACATATTTCAAAGCACGTCACGGGAGACACGTCGCGAGCATTGGACATCGGATGCGCGACGGCTCGTTCTGCTTTCGAGTTGGCCAAACAGTTTGATCATGTGGATGCGGTGGACTTCTCAGTCCGTTTAATCGAAGCGCCAACCAACCTGCAAAATGTTGGCAAGCAACGGTACTCAGTCACAGACGAAGGCGAACTGCAGTCACTGCGCGAGGTCCGACTGGAGGACTTCCCCGGCTACGTTGAAGTCAAAGATCGAATCCGGTTCATGCAAGGCGATGCATGCAACCTGGACGCGAAGTATTCCGACTACGACGTCGTGTTTGCTGGCAACCTATTGGACCGTCTGTACGATCCGGGCGCGTTCCTGCGGACTATCAAAGAACGAATGAACGCTGGTGGCCTGCTTGCGTTGGCTTCACCGTATACATGGCTGGAAGAACACACACCGCGCGATAAGTGGTTGGGTGGGTTCAAAGCCGAAACCGGTGAAAACTTCACGACCATCGACGGCATCGCAGCCATTCTCGCACCTGAGTTCACTCTGGCTGCGGACCCAATCGATGTGCCGTTTGTCATTCGTGAGACGCGGCGGAAGTACCAATACGGAATTTCTCAGCTCAGCATGTGGCGAAAGACGAAGTAGCGTGGAGCTTAGCAAGCGGCCGGACGTTCGGTTCCTTTCGGAGCTCTACGCACAGGATGCGCCCGACGCGATTTTGCTTCCGGAGTATCCGTCGTCCAACACGCACGAAACGCGGTGGCAGAATCCCGATTGGTACATCATTCATGACCCGTTCCCGCCGCCACGCGCCGAACTGCTGAAGGTACTTGGCCCACACCACCTCATGTGTGCGTGGGGACGCGACATACCGGTCACATCACAGGTCGCGCCGCCACAGGCGTTGCTGGACCACTGGGTTCGTGTGTTTGGTGACGATGGCTGCCCGACCTGGAACGCGTTCGATGAGACCGGGCAGTACATCACGCTGTTTCCACACGAATCGATTCCAGCTAATCAGCAAGTGGTTGATCCGGAAGTCAACTACGCAGTGCATTCAAAAGAGGTAATTGAAAAGATCGACTGCCCGCAGGCTGACGTGTTGGCCGCGGTGACTCCGCCGTGCATTGTGAAGTTGAGTCACGGATACGCTGGCCTGGGAAACTTCGTCATTCGTAGCGCGGCTGATGAAGCCGAGATGCAGTCCGAACTGCTCAGCCATTGGCCGGATGCGACGTTGGTGGTGAATTCGATCGTTGAAAACATCGTCGGCGACTACGGTGTTCAGTTCTACCTGCGCCGCGACGGGGAACCGTTGTGGCTGGGTCTGACCGAACAACATTTCACAGAAGAAGCGAAGTGGTGCGGCGGGACGTTCTCAGCGCAGTTGCAGGACGAACTGTTTGAGAGCCTGCGGCCGATTGTTGAGGCGGCTGCTCGGTACCTGCATAGTCAAAACGTGTTTGGTGTCATTGGAATCGACATACTCAAGGACAGCGACGGCGGGTTGTTTCTGGTCGATGTCAATCCGCGTTTGACGGGCATCACACCGTTCCTGATGGCGTCCCGCATGTTCGCCGCGGATGAAGGATGGACGGAAGGCATCTATTCGGCGAGCTGCAGGTTTGCTGGTTCGCTGGATCAACTGATCTCGACCGCTGAGGCAGCGATTGGTGGACGAGTCCTGGTGCTGAGTGCGTTCGAAGATGATGGTTCCACGATTTGCCACCTCTCAGCCAGTGCAGATTCGCAGGATCAAGCGCGGCAGCTTCTCGATGGAATTCGTGCGAGCGGCTAATTCAGCTGCGACATCACCCACCGCGCGTAGATCACGGTCGCTGCTGTCATCGCAACGTTCGCGATAGCAACAACGTACCAGACGCTCTCGACTCCATGGTTCAACTGATGCACGACCAACCACATCAATGGAGCTGGTAACAGAACCCTACGCAACGGCGATTCGAAGAATCCGTACATCGGCCGTTTCGTCGCTTGCAGAAAAGCCACGTGCGCGGCGGTCATTACGTACGACCAGAGTATGGGCATCATGATGTGCACGTAGCGCACGCCAATCTCGATGACTTCCGGATCCTTGGTAAACAGCCACATGAGCGGCCGCGCTGCGCAGAAGATGATGATAGAACTGGTAACCGACAAGGCTATTCCGGCGATCACACCAACACGCATCGACTCTCGCACGCGTGCGAAGTCCTTGGCTCCATTGTTTTGACCAACCAGAGCCATGATGGCTGACGAGATGCCAAACGTCGGCATGAGCGCGATCTGTTCGATTCGAGTTGTCACGCCAAACGCTGCAACCGTCGGCTTTCCATACGACTTGATGAAGTAGTTGATCGCGAAGAACCCAAGTGCCACGGACAGGATGTTGAACGTCGCCGGTACCGCTTGTTTCAGGATTTTGCCGTACATCTGGAAATTTGGAATCAGTGTCGCGAAGGAAACAGTCCCCGCTTGTCCGTTCTCTCGCGTTCTCAGATCCAGCAGCCCGCGGCTGACCACGACGCTCAGGAGATACGACGCGCCCAGCGCCTGAATGAGCACAGTAGCCCATGCGATCCCCGCAATCCCCATCGCCGGCAAACCGTACCCGCCGTGCAGAAACCACGGGTCCAGAATCAGGTTCAGGAAGAACCCGGCAATCAGCACCTTGCTGAACGTCTTGCTGTCACCACTCGCGACAAGCACAGCGTTGCTGAGACTAGACAGCACAAAGAACACCGCGCCGGCAAAGATCGGCTGCATGTACTGCAGGGCGAGCCGCAAGTACTCACCATCCGCACCAAGTGACTCGAACAACCGCCTGCCAAAGATAAAACCGACTGCTGTGAGTGCTCCCGCGGTCAGCAGCGCCAGCGATAGTGCCTGAGCGACGTATCGCTGCTGTTCTTTGTGGTTGCCTTCGCCAATCGCGTTAGCAATCAACGCTGATGCACCCCGCGCGAGTCCGCTCCCAGTGGCGACAATGAGCAGGAACACAGGGAACCCGACACTCATCGCTGCGAGCGCTTCGGTCGAAATCCGTCCGGCATAGAACGAATCGACGACGTTGTACATCGTGTGAAAGATCAGCCCAAGACTGGCAGGCATCGCAATCGCGCGCACATGTCCGGGAATGGAACCAGTTGTCAGTTGCCGCGCGCTCATGGGGCGAGTTGTATGTCAGAGACAACCAGAAAAGTAGCCGGTCATCCCCTGAACAACATCGCGCGAACGGCTTCTGAATTCCTCAGGGATTCTTGAGCAGCGGCTGAGTTGTCTTCTCATCAGCCATGCCGCCGGGCAATTCCATGATGCGAATGTTTCGCATGTGGATTTCTTTGCCTTCTGATTCCAAACAGATGTAGCCCTTCTTCTCAGATGCGTTACTGATGCTGTTCACAAACTTGCCGTTGATCGCCAGCTTCACCGTCCCGTCCACAGCAACGACCGTGTACTTGTTCCACTGACCAACACCCTTGCAGCGGTGTTCGAGCGACTTACTACGGTTGCCTCGTGGGTTGGCGGGCGTAGCGGTCATCCCGCCGGCACCGAATAACTCACCCTGCACGTACGCGACCGGAGGATAGGAACCATCCTTCTTGCGGTGTTGGCGAACCCAATCGAGTTCCAACATCTGGACTTCCATTCCGCGAGGCAGCCGGTTCCCTTCAGGCTTTGCATCCGACCACAGGAACACGCCGGAGTTACCACCGGGTTCCATATGTCGCCATTCAATCTCCAGAATGAAGTTCTCATACTGCCGATCGGTTCGCATCACGCCGATCGGCAGCCCGGTGCAGACGATCATGCCATCTCGAACCGACCAGGTATCTTTGTCTGTGTTGACATTGACCCAACCGGTTAGATCTTTGCCATTGAACAGATCACGGAACTTCGGTTCGGCTAGAATCGCCAGGTTCTTACCTTTCGGTCCAACATCGGGGGCGTCTTGTGGTGACGCTGAGATCGCCATAAATGCAAGAATGAAAACTGCTGCTGGTTTCAGGTTCATGGTTTAGTCTCTGGCTGCGGCGAATGGGTCTGACGGCTGCTATCATGAACACCCTGAGTGCCCCCCGTCAAAACATCGGACAGACGGGTCAACCAGAACCCAGTATACGATCAGCGTGATGACTGGCAGGGCACCCAAGCGACAAGACAATGTTGAATAGAGAAACTTCAATGCAAAAAGCACCTGCGTTCATCCTGGCACTCGCCCTGTCGTGCTGCTCAGTGACCTACGGGCAGTCGAAACTTCGCTTCAACGATCCGAAGCCGCAGCACTACAAGCTGAAGGCGCGGGCCAGCGAAATTGATTCGCGGGTGAAGGCGCATCCGGAGATCGGGTTTCTGATTGAGGACAAGAAAGGGAAACCGGCGGATGTGCAGGACGCTTCCGTCGATACGCGGGTGGCTCCCAAGGGTAAGTTGGTCATCTGGATGATGAGCCACAACAAGGGGTTGTTTGATCGAGTGAACTCGTACGGCCTCCATGCCATTCGAGTTCACTACGCCAACAAATGGTTCTCCATTTGCTGCAAAGACAAGCCAGTCGGAGAACACTGCCGCGGCAACATTCGACTGGAAGCGGCAACCGGTCAGGACTTCAGCGATGAGGTCGATATTCCAAAACCCGACGGCATGATGGAACGCGCGTTTCAGTTTGTGAAATGGCTGGACAAGGAGAACCCGCAGGGCGGCTGGGGGTTCTTCCTCACGAAAGATGGCACCGGCCTGCGGTGGGAGGACGTCATCATGGCTGGCGCCTCACACGGCTCAACAACGTCGGCTCGGTTCGCGAAGTACCAGAAAGTTAGCCGCGTTGTCGCGTTCTGCGGACCGCGCGATCAGTATCAGTCCTGGCAATCGTTGCCTTCGAAGACACCGGAGAACCGATACTTTGGGTTCTCGCATGTGTTGGATGGTGGTTGGGTGGGTGACCACTACTGCCGTTCGTGGGAACTGCTTGGCATGCACAAGTTTGGTCCCATCGTCAATGTCGACAAGATGGCGGCTCCCTTCGGCAATACGCGGCGGCTCATTACCGACTTTGATGTCGGTGGCGATGCACGGAGAGCTCACAGCAGCGTGCAGCCAGGCAGTCGGGCGTACAAAGGCAAGAAGACCGGCAAGTACATGCACGAAGATGTTTGGAAGTACCTGTTCACGCACCCCGTTGACGCGGTGGGCAAAGCGACCGAACTGGATCCGAGTTGTTTGAAAGAACAGAAGCAGTAGACCGCTGCGCTGGTGCGGTGAGTTTGCACTGCGGCTGTTACTTCGTCAGCAGGACAAGCCAATACGACGTGTCGTCTTTTGAGCCCGAACCAGTGGTCACGTTGATTACGTTCCAACCGTCTTCGATGAGCCGCGGAAGTGTTTCGTTCTTATCGTCTGCGTTTCCATCGGCGCCGTTTAATGGCCACGACTCGCCGTTGTCAGACACGATTACAAAGCATTGTTGAGTGTTCATGGCGAGCACTTTGGCAATGCTTTTTCAGTTGGTCAAGTGACCAGCACCAGAGATTCTTGACCGCTGTGTTGATTGCGTTTTCAGGAACGAAAGAAAGTTTCTGAATTCTGTTGAACCGCTGCACCGCTTCCTGCGTTGGGTGGTAATGCTCGCGTGTTTCGGCGGAAGTTGGTTCGAAACTCAACACCAATTCCAAGGCAAGACTCGTAAGGAATTCAACTGTGCGAACGTCAAACAGCAACAGCGTCAAGCAAAACTTTTGGACAATTCTGGTCTCAAAAGTTTCTCACCATGTTTTCGAAGGAATCGCTTTTTCGCGCGCTAGAATTTAGATGAGCCGCGAACGTGCGGCACCCTCAGAACGAATTGAAAGGGAACGCCATGAACGTACACATTTCCTCAAAAGGTCGAACCGTCTCAAAGCGAGTGCGGAATTTCGTCACCGAACGAGTCGAAAAGGCAACGCAGCGGTTTACGAATCGCATCAGTCGCGTTGACGTGTCTGTGGCAAACTCTGACGATGCTATCGATCAGGAATGCCGAGTCGTCTTGTCCGTTAATGGCCAGGGCACCATCGTCGCGACCGCTCAGGCCGAGAACTTAATGGCGGCGATTGTGGAAGCCGTCGATCGAGCGAAACGCGGGCTCACTTCGGCGGTGGGTCGACGCAGATCGGGGCGAAGATTCTCGCCGCCCATACTCTAGCTATCAACAAAACCTAACGGGTTTGCGACCTGTCTGCTCCAGTGGCAGGTCGTAGACTCACCGGACACGCAGCCCGTTCTTTTTCAGAGCGGGCTGTTTTTGTTTTGGCACCGCGACAGGTTGTGATCGACTGCGGTTGTATCGCCCGCGAGTCGCTGGCTCTCGCCTACGATTTCTGTTGCTGCCAGAAACCGGGGATTGTGTAGCGGAATGTGAGATTGAATCGTTCGCCTACTTTTTCGCTACGTCGCGGCAGCGTGTGTTGCCAGTGATGCTGCAGTTCGCCAGTCATCAATAGCAGACTGTTGTCTTCCAACAGACACTCACGGGTTTCGCGGGTCTGCTTGTGCCGAAGCTTGAACGTTCGAGCGGCTCCAAACGAGAGCGACGCGATGCTTGGGTTCTGACCGAGTTCGGGTTCGTCATCGGAGTGCCATCCCATTTGGGCGCGGCCGTCCGGGTAGTGGTTCAATAGAACGCTGTTGAACTCGCAGCCGCAGTGTTCCTGCACGGCATTTCGAACCGCTTCGAGCTGCGGAGTCCAGCCGTCAGCGACCATCGACTGTCCTGAGTAGCGATACTCAACGCCTTCATCGGCAAACCATGCAGTTCCACGACGTGTCGGTTTGCCGTAGTAGATTTCGTGGTTCCAGGTGACCTGATGCCTGAGGTATTGGACGAATTCCAAAGCGTGTGCGGCTGGCAGGAAGTTGGGAACCAACGATAGCCGACCGTCGGGGAGGTCGAGAGAACCGGGCGGTGCGTCTTTGTTATTCATACTGAACAATCGCTAACACCACGCACTGGCGGAGAACAGTGGAAATGTTCGGCACACGGCCGTTGCATCTTGAACGGTGGTAGCACGTTGTAGATCTGATCCGCCGAGGGCTAGCGCCCAATCGCTCACAAAGGTTTATGCTGATGGACGACGCGCTAACCCGCCTGGTGCGACGTTGGACGGTTAGTTAGTCGAAGGCGCTGAGAATTGGTTCGCTGCCCTGGATGGTAGACAACGCGTGGTAGGTGCCCAGGTCGATGGTGTCCGCGATGAAGTGGACCGATCCATCCGCAAATAGAAACTGAGCTCCGCCAACATGCTGACTGCCAAAGTCGTCGGGGTTTGTCAGTCCGGCCGCGTCCAGTGAGTTGGCCGAGTTCCGGCAACTGGCCGTGGGCATTAACCACCACGATCTCTGCGGGTCGGTCGCAACGGAGTTCTGTTCGCCAACCGCAAACGTGTTTGACAGACCATCCAGAACATCGCTAAGGCTGATGCGACTTCTGTAAAAGCCATCCGAGCTTCCGTCACCCAGTACACCAGCAAAGTTAGAACGCCCATACTGCTGCGCTGGATCGGTAGGATTCGGAACACGGTCAGATCCGATGTCGGATGGGCACCGAAAAACACTCAGCACAGTACCGGGACTTTGGTCCGTCTGTTCCTGCTCAAGTTCGCCCAGCATTCCTCGGAACGTTTTGACTCCACCATTGTGAATGGCCGTGCCAATTTGCCGGAGGTTATTCTTGCACTGCGTCCGCCGAGCCGCCTCACGCGCGGACTGGACGGCGGGTAGCAACAGCGCGACAAGCACGCTGATGATGGCAATGACGACCAGCACTTCAATGAGCGTAAAACCGGCGCGGCGATTGGGTGTGAGCATGCGGTTTTCCTGAGTGGTAATGGTTCACTCCAGTGATCGAGAAAACGTTCGAGGCTGTCTAACCAATTTCTGATTTGGTCCAGGTTCAGACCGGTGAACTATATAGGTTCGATTGTCCGGTAGGCATCCATGACGGTCTGTTCACTTTCTTGCACATAGCCTTGAAGATTCGCCACCGATTTTACAGCGGTGGTTTAACGGCTTTTGCACTACGAACCGGTCAGCAGTGCGCTGTAGTGCAGAAGCCGTTAAACCTCCGACGTAAAGTCGGAGGCGGAGAAGCTAACGGCTCAACCAGGCAGGCCAATGCCGTTACCTGACGCTTTCGCTGACAAGTTCGCGTAGCGTTTCGGGCAAGCCGACAACCACATCGTCAGTGAGTTCCAGGCCGGCGGTGACTTCGGTGTAAGCGTCGTCTGTGGCCCCCACCTGGATCACCCGGCGCGAGATACCGGTTGGTGTCTGCACGACCGAAACGTATTCGCCTTTGTGCTGGATCACGGCTCCGGTTGGAACCATCAAGACATCTTCGCGGGAGTCCACAATAAGTTCAGCGGTGGCGGTCATTCCTGGGTACAGGTTTGAAATTGTTTTGCCGCGACCGTCCAGCAGAATCTCAATCTTGTGGTGCTTGGATTCCGGAGCGAGCCGAGTGAACACCGTGGGAATGGTTCCCATCCATGTCAGCTTGCCTGAGAACTGTCGATCGGCCAGCGCGGGAACTTTGATAATGGCTTCCTGAGTGCGCCGGAGTGAGAAGAAGTGTCGGTCGCTCACGCGGCCTGCCATAGACAGTCGCGTTCGTTCTGAGACAGTGAACAGCGCTTGCTTGTAATGGACGGTCTCGCCGATCGCGATAATCTTATCGTGTTCGTTGAGATACATGACCTGGCCATCTTTGGGCGCTCGCACAATGCACGCATCGACGCAGCCCTGCCAATAGTCAACCTGACGCTGCCAGCCAGTTCGGTATTTGTCGAACGACAATGTCCACGTCTTCTTGATGGATGTGTCCAACTGATTGCGAAGCTGCGTCCGGTCGATTTCCAGAAGACTGATTTCGGCCGCCATCCCCAGTTGCGCCAGGGATCGCGGGTGTTGAAACTGGTCCAACAAAGACACGTCGCCACGAGCGAGTTCTAAATCAATTTCAGACTTTTCAAGTTCTCGCTGAGCCGCGGCTACCGCCGTGTTGCTGACGATACCGACCCGAGACAGCCGTTGGGCTTCGCGGAACTCCGCCAGGGTTTGTTCGTACGATTGCCGGCGCCGTTTGATGCTGCCTTCCAGGCGAAACTTTTGGCTGACGTAGTCACCTTCCTTATACGACGTCAATTCTCTCTGAGCCATTTCCGCGTCGAACCGAGTCGCCTCCGTGCGCCGAGCGTTAGTGCCTTCCTGAATGATCTCATCAGCTTGCGCCTTGTCGTACCGAGCGTTGTCAGCGATGACCGCCAGTGTCGGCTTCGTCAACTTCTTGCGAAACTCAGACGCGTCCAGAATCATCACCGGTTCGCCCTTCTTGACGAACGTTCCAGGCGCGACCATCTCAATCACGCGCGGTCGTTCCCACGCGCGGACATCGCTATGGACGACGATGGGCTTGTAGTTGCGAATCTCGCCGGCCACGGGAACAGTCCGCACAAACGTCCCACGAAACGGTCGAGCAGTTTCGTAGTCCGGCGTCTGGTCGGCTTGTCGGTTCATGTCATGAACACGCAGCGCGACGATGGCGATGATCGCGAGAACAATTGCGAACACCGCACGGCGACGTTTTGGATTGTTGTCTTGTTGAGGTGCCACGGGCTACAAACACGCGGGACAGTGGGCGGGACGTCTTTTCTTATCGACAGTTTGACGCACGAACCAGCCACTGCCCACTACGACTGGCCGTCTCCGTACGAAATGTTACTTGTGAACCGGGAATATGCGGGTTTTGAACCCGAAACTCGGGGATCGGCCGGGGCGCGGACTCTTGGCCGAATTGTTCATGCTGCGGACCCAAAGATAGTTCGGCTCAGGTTCTTAGTGGTTGGGAGATGTAGTTTCTATCCGCAGATTCACTCAGATTTTCGCAGATTTAGGTGCGCGGTCACACCTGAAACGGATCTGTGAAACTCCGGATGGAAATGACGGCTTGCCCATGGCAACCCAAAGTCGCCGAACACTCCGTGTTCGGTCTCAGCACGGATTCGGAGAATCCGGCGACTATCCGGCTGCGACTTCTGCATCACGCTGCGAATGTGCTATAGCCCCGTTATGTTTCTTAAATTGCTGGTTGCACTTACCGAAAAGTTGCCGTCGTTTCGTCGATGGACATGGCAGCGCTGGTACCAACACATCGCCGGATATCAGAACGCAGAGTGGTCGTTCATGAACTACGGCTTCGAACCGGACGGTGGTGTTCGCCGCGAGATGGAACCGGCTGACGAAGACGACCGGTTTTGCATTCAACTGTACGACAATGCGGTCGCGATTGACCTTAACGGACTGGATGCCGTTGAGATTGGCAGCGGGCGCGGCGGAGGCGCATCGTTTGTTGCTCGGTACCACCGGCCGAAGTCCATGACAGGCGTGGACTTTTCGGCCAGGGCTGTCAGCTTCTGCGAACAACGACACAACGTACCCGAGCTTCGGTTCTGCCACGGCGATGCAGAATCTCTTCCGTTTGACGACAGTTCGTTTGACGCGGTGATCAATGTCGAATCGTCACACTGCTACGGCTCGATGCCGAAGTTCCTGACGCAGGTCAATCGAGTGCTGAGACCGGGCGGGCACTTCCTGTTCACAGACTTTCGCGCGGCCGAGGACATTCCGGTTCTGGTTCAGCAGCTTGAAGAATCCGGCCTGACGATTGTCGAAGACGAAACCATCACAGCTGGCGTAGTAAAGGCGATGGAATTGGACAGCGATCGCAAGCAACAACTCATCGGTCAAAACATTCGCAGTTGGTTGTCGGGAACCTTCAAGCAGTTCGCTGGCATCAAAGGTTCGACCGTGTTCCAGAGTTTTGAAGACGGGACCTTCGTTTATAAACGGTACCTGTTGCGGAAGAAGCCGTAGCGAATGAGGCCACGAATCCCCGAGGTCCGGATGGCTCGCTCACCTTGGAGGCGTTGGGATGGGAAAAGGCTTCCAATTCCGGGACGCCCAGAGGCCCTATCACTCGGCGAACTCGTCTAAATGGCTGCTAAACTGAGTTCTGAGCTCGAAAAAGCGGCAATTGAACCGTTCGTTGCGTCGATTGATAGAGATAAGCACCTGTTTATCTGCTACCCTAAATGGCTGTATCTAATCCCACCAGACCGCGGCTCAACACGGAGTTGAACAACCATGCGTCTTCTTGCCTTCTTACTTGCGACAGCGATTGTTGCTCCGACTTTCGGATCAGACAACGTGTCCTCCTCGCTGCGGTACCGCAGTTACCGAAACTGGTCGACCAACCTGCCGGCTGAGCAGTGGTTCAAAGTCAACGACGGCATTCGCATTAAGCATGCGGGCGGCGACAAGTTCGCTGTGAAGCTGGATGGCGAACGACTTCAGTTCGATACCGACGGCGACGGCGAGATTGACCGAACCATCAAGGCGATGGTCGATCGCGACACAAACGTGTCCACATCACGCGTCATCCTTAGCGGGAAGACCACCGACGGGAAGCCTCTGAAGTACGCGGTTCGACTTCGCAAAGATACCGCTGGTTGGGAATGGGCTCCGGGCGGCGCGATGATTGGAAGTATTGAAACCAAAGCCGGACCGATTCCGGTTCGCGTGATCGATCAAAACGGCAATGGTCGGTTCGATGACATTGGCAAAGACGCCATGGTTGTCGGAACCGGTGACGACGCGACTTTTCTTTCGCAAACAGTTGTCATTGGCAAAGAACTCCGCCAGTTCCAAATGAGTGCGGATGGAACCGAACTTTCCACGACAGCGTTTACCGGCAAGACCGCTAAGCTGGATCTGACAACATCGTTTGACGCGAAGGCTGTTTTGTTGGCTGCGATTGTTCGATCAAAGGACGGCAAGAACTCGTTCAACGTCGCTTCTGCAAAGGGAGCCGTAACCGTTCCGGCCGGGACTTACGAAATCGTGTCCGGCACAGTTGGCCTGGGCAATCAACGCGTTGGCGTCAGACAAGGCCGCATGAAACCAATCGTCCTTGCTGAGAATGCTACACAGTCGGTCGAGTGGGGCGGACCGGTGAAGGGCGAGTTTGAGTTTGTTCGCGTGGCGGGTCAGGTCCAGTTCAGTCCGGACACCGTTTGGTTCTACGGCGACGCCGGCGAAGAATATTACGGTTGGGTTCCTTGTGGTAAGTCACCTGAGTTCACCGTGAAAGACAAGGTCAGTGGCCAGGTCATCGAAGTGGCAATCCTGCCGGGCTCGTGTTGAGGCCGCGGCTTTGTACCGGCCGTCGTGAACGTGCCAT
>CAZAIB010000095.1:0-26151 GCA_964485095.1 uncultured Planctomycetaceae bacterium
TGCGCGATGTGGTAGTTCATCATCAAAGATTCGGCGATGCGTTTGCCTTCGTCGTAGCAACTGCGCGGGCCGATGGGGTTCACGTTGCCCCAGTATTCTTCCGTCTGCGGATGCTGTTCCGGGTCGCCGTACACTTCCGATGTTGACGCATGCAGAATGCGAGCCCTGCAACGCTTGGCGATTCCCAGAACATTGACCGTGCCAATTGTGGACGTCTTAATGGTCTTGATCGGGTTGTACTGGTACGCCTCAGGAGAAGCGGGGCACGCCAGATTGTAAATCTGATCGACCTCAACGAAATACGGAAACACAACGTCGTGTCGAACCAGTTCGAACTGCGGGATCCCAATCAGGTGCTGGATGTTGCGCTTGTTGCCCGTGAAGAAGTTGTCCAGGCAAATGACATCGTCACCGCGTTCGATAAGTCGATCGCAAAGATGGCTGCCAAGAAACCCGGCTCCACCCGTTACAAGAATCGTTGCCATGATGAGTCCGTTCTACTGTTCGAAGTTTGAAGCTGGTCCCGCAATCTCATCTACGCGTCGCTGGCCTGCTGTAGGGCTCTATCGATTCGAGCCAGGCAACCCTCTTTGCCAATAAGCTCCATCGCATCAAACATGCCCACTCCCTTAGCTTTTCCCGTCACCGCGACCCGAAGTCCGTGAATAATCTGCCCGATGTTCAGTTCTCGCTGTTCCACAAACTGGTGCAGCAACGTATCCGTGCCCTGTGCCGTGAAATCGTCGCATCCCGCCAGGTCATCGCGGAACACTGTCAGTAGTTCCACGGCGTTGTCCGGCTTCAGAATCCGCTTCTTGAACGCCTTCTCATCGAACGCAATATCCGCGTCGGCTACGAAGAACTCGTCGAAGTCCAGGATGTCACTGAATATACGAATCCGATCACCGGCAGCCGTCACGACTTTGCCAACGCGCGCCAGATCGTCCGCGTTTGGCTCATCCGGAAGCAACCCGGCCGCTGACAGGAACCCAGCACAACCGGCAGCGCGCTCGTCAGCGGGAAGTTCTCCCATCCAATGCGCCTGATAGCTCATCAGCTTGTCGGCATCCAAACTAGCGGCTGCTTTGACGACACGATCAAGCGTGAAGTCACGAACCAATTCGTCACGCGAGAAGAACTCCGTTTTGTCGTCCAGCGACCAACCCAAACGACCAAGCGCGTTCAGGACTCCAGCCGGCGTGTAACCAATCTTTTCGTAGTACGCGACCATGACCGGGTTAAGTACGGCATCATCGACTTCCAAACCAATTCGCGGAAACACAGCATCCCCAAGCTCAAACATTTTCTTGAACTGCGGGTTCTTGCGATACTTATCGACATCACGCTTCGACATCTTCTTCTTCCCACCCGGCGCGCTGACGAATGGAATGTGGGCGAACTCAGGCATGGTCTCGTAACCAAGCGCCTTGTACAGCAGGTACTGCGGCGGCACGTTCGAAAGATGCTCCTCCGCACGGATGACGTGCGTGATCTGCAAGGCGTTGTCATCGACAACCGTCGCGAAGTTGTACAGCGGAGAACCATCGCCCCGCGCGACGGCAGGGTCGTTCATCTTCGCGCAGTCCCACTCAACGTCCCCACGCACGTGATCAACAATCGCGATCTTCTGATCGCGAGGAACTTTCAGCCGGTAGACGAAGTTCGTGCCGGCTGCGATCTTCTGTTCAATTTCATCCGCAGACAATTCCAGCGAACGGCGCGGGTTTAGATAAACTTCCTTCGCCTTCTCAGCCGCTTCGCGTTCCTGGCGAACGACTTCTGGATCGTCGAAGTCGCGGTAGACGGCTCCCGACTCCAGCAATTGCGTGAGCGCGGCCGAATACAAATCGCCGCGCTGTGATTGAAAGTATGGGCCATGGTCGCCGCCAACTTCCGGACCTTCGTCCCAGTCCAAACCCAGCCACTTGAACGCATCAAGAATCGGCCCGAGCGCTTCGTCCATGTTGCGTTTGGCGTCGGTGTCGTCGATACGCAGGATGAATTGCCCCCCGTTATGCCTGGCCCATAGCCAGTTAAACAAGGCGGTTCGCATGCCACCAATGTGCATGTAACCAGTTGGACTTGGAGCAAAACGAGTACGAACAGCAGACATGGTCTCTCCGGTGAATAGTCTCTACAGGCCGGGTTTTAGTGGAGCGACGTCGTTTGCTCCAGTCGGAACCTGTTTCGGAAAGAAGACACACCCGGCCAGCTGATTGTTCACCCAACCAACTACGACAGCTGCGATGCCGCCTGCTTGTCGACAAACAACGTCGTGTTCGCGTGCTGTTGCAGAATAGACGCTGGCAGATCCACGGACACCGGACCTTCCACAGCACCTTTGACCGCAGCCGCTTTGCGTTCATCAGGAACCGTGCAAGCAATCGCCGCACTTTTCATAATCTGCTGAACGCTCATGGAAATGGCCTTCGCAGGAACATCGTCAAACGTCGGGAACCAGCCTTCGCCCAACTGCTGCTGCCGGCACGCATCGTCCAGATCCACGACCAGATACGGCTGGGTCGTTTCAAAGTCTGCGGGCGGATCGTTGAACGCCAGGTGGCCGTTCTCACCGATGCCAACAAACGCCACATCGATTGGATGCTGCTTCAAAATGCCACCAACGCGCTGGCACTCGGCCGCGCAATCCGATTCCGCATCCAGATAGTGAAACGCTGCCAGCGGCAATGGCAGCTTGCTCACAAATCGCTGCCACAGGTACAGGCGAAACGACGCCGGGTGGTTCATCGACAAACCAACGTATTCGTCCAGATGGAACGCTGTCACCTTGTCCCAGGCGATGCCCGATTCCTCAGTCAATGCGGCCAGCATCTCGAACTGCGATGCACCGGTTGCCACAATAATATTGGCCGCACCACGTTCTGCGATCGCTCGACGAATGAAGTTGGCCCCCCACGTCGCGGCGGCGGAACCCATCTGCTGCTTCGTGTCAAACTTCTGAACTTGCATGTCGATGTCTTTTAGAATGCGAACGTGAGCGCGGCCATAGTCGCCGAATACTCCGTATTCGGTTCGTCGTGTTCGGTCAAAGCACGGACTCGGAGAGTCCGGCGACATTACGGCGCACACCAGCCATCTTGTGGTGTCTTGTGAACAGTGGGAGCCATTGAGGCCTGCAGCTTGCCAATCGCCGCTTCCGAAGCAGTCACCACATTCGCATCCGCCAGGTACTCGAATGCAAAGTCGAAATCAGTTTTCGCGCCGCCTGCGATTTTTGTCACGCGGCCCTGTTCGCCTTCGTAGCTCCGCGGGTTGGGGAAGTTGGTTCCTGGTTCAAGGCCCGTAACCGTGCCATCACTTTCGGCCGTTGTGTTCTTCCACATCGTGAACACTGGCAGCTGCTTCGTGTTGAACCCCAAAGCAACCCCGCGCGTGCCGTGAGCGTTCTTGAGCATCGCTTTGGTGTTGCCGTCGTCATCACCCAGCAGTTCAAAGAAGTAAACCTGTTCTTCGTAGCCAGGCTGAGCGGCCTGGTAGCTGTCCCAATTGGCAATGCCCGCCGCTGCGTGATCGTTGCGAGGAACCACTGTCTTCGCTGGAACCACAACGCTGGCACCGGCATCAAGCAACGGCGTTCCAAAGTTCATGTGATACAGCAACTGAACTTCGGCATCGCTTTGCGACAGGTTCTCAACGGTGTCCTTGATCCGGAAACCACGTTCGCCTTTTCGCAGCTTAGCCACTGAAGTCATTTGTAGTTTCAGGAAGTGGAACCGAATCTCTTCCACGACACCGGTCACCGTAATTTCATCGTCATCGATCTCAACCGTCACCTTATGAGCCGGTTTGTTGCCAATCCGCCCGTGCAGCGGATACAGCAAGCGACCTGTTTCCGTGTCGTGTTCAGGAGCTCCGTTGCTTTCCAATCCACACCGAACCAGGAGTTCGTCAAAGCCATCCAACCAGCCCAGACCACTGGGTTCGCCAACATCGACGTACGCCGGATGGACCGGGCCGCGTACTGGCGAGTTCCAACCGATGAAATCATCCTTGTACTGAGCCTTATGAATGCTCATGCCGCGAGTCGGAATGATGGTGAAACTGAAGTCACCATTCGAAACCTCAAGCGTATCCACCCCCGCCGACAAGCCACACTGATGAGTCACCTTTCGGACCATCAGGTCGCCGGAGTCCGCTTTTAGATCCATCGATCCCGACATGTACTCGTTGGTGTCCGCGTCCAGAATCGTCCAGGTTTTCTTAGCCATTGTTCGCCTATCACTGCTTCGCAAAACGGTTCGTAAATGATACCGGGAGGCCACCAGGAACGCACCGCAAAAGCGTATGTTCCCGCAGCCAACCCCTGCCACTCTCCCGCCTGCGGGAGAGTCGGAATGATCGCTTGTTGGAAGCAGGCACAAAGCGGAACCGCCAGCCACCTCGCCCCTCTTTAGGGGAGAGGTCGGGCTGTAAGCCCGGGTGAGGGGAGCGCGCAGGTTGAGCAATCAGAACGGAAGCGAGCGATTCTTTGTTTTTCGGCCTGCCCTCTCCCGCGGCTGAGACCGCGACCTCTCCCGCAAGCGGGAGAGGTGACTTGCGCGGGGCTTATGGCTTTTGTTCGGGCTTCTTTGCGGGTTCGGCGCGAGGAAGCTCGGGCGGCTTGTTGGTCGGTGGATGCCATTCGCCAAGTGTGGCTTCCAGGATTTCTACTTTGCCCGAAAGATCGCGTTCGACTTTTAGCTTGATGGTCTGACCAGCTTTCTTGCTTCTCAGCTGATCGACCAGATCATCGAAATCGCGCACGCCCCTTCCATCGAGTTCGAGGATCGTGTCACCTGCTTCCAGCCCGGCGACCTGACCGGCCAGACCTTCTACGACGTCACTAACAAAACAACGAGGAGCGTTTCTGGAACTCTTGATCCCAAGCATACCCGAACCGCGCCGCGATATAGTCGCCGTGTCGAACACAGCTTCCAGTTCGACGATCGTCTTCTCCGGAATCTTCACACCGTCGATCAGGTAAATCTGAACTCCGGTACCTTTCAGTCGGCGGACGTACTTTAGTCCCTCGACTCCACCCGCCCATCGTTCGTCCAACACCAGGGATGGCGGTTCTACGCCGGACAAGCCCTGACGGCGAGCGAGAGGATCGTCCGGACGCAGGCCGTTGGGTAGGCGATCAAAGTTATAGACTCTGGCCCCAGCTTGCTCCAACCTGGTAAGCGCGATCCGGACTCTTGTTTCCACGTTTCTGGATAGAACCCCTCGAGCCTGTTCGGCGAGTTCCTGCCGCTTGGAAAGCACCAGGCCTTCCAGCGCTTTGTCCGCCGCAGCTCTCGCGGCGGGATCATCGCCGATGTAAGCGGTTTCGAAAATTGATACTGCCCGAACCGCCAGCTCTAACCGGCCCGTTTGAACGCGTTTCAGCAACGGCTCAATGGCGCGGCTACCCATTTTCAAGAGAAGCCGCGTTGCCTGCTGACGCTTCTTGAAGCTCGGCGATTCCAACTGCGAAATCACGGTGTCGATTGCTGACACCGGTTTCTCTGGGGCAGGTTCTTCGGCAGCCAAAGCAGCCGTAGCTCCCGTTGAGATCACAAGGCATGCGATTAGTCGCCGCAACGGATACTTGTTCGAGTCGTTTTTGTTTGATGTGCTCACACCTGAATTCTACACGGAACAACCGGTCCCAGCACAAGATCAGGCAGGATTACCGAGGCGACGCCATACCTTGGCGCACGTACTCCCCACCCTTCATCATGAGCAGTATTCCACAAACGAGGCTTGGGACATTCAAAGTCACTACACCCACGACAATCTGCCAGACAGACAGACTCTTCGCCCTTGCCCCAAACTGGTAGTCGGGGATGCGGTCGACGTCCTGGTACAGCTTGTATTCGTTCCAGGCCAGAAAACCCAACGGAATCGCCAGAACGACGCCTATGCAACTGGCCGTCCACAACGCGACATACACGCAATTGGACACGGTTGAAATCAGCAGCGGAATCTTCAGGGCCTCAGGCGTTCTTGCGGTGCCAGGCTGCAACACTGGCGACGGGGCCCGATAGGGGTTCGAAGAATCTGGTTCGATGTGAGTCTCGGCAAATTGCTTGTCGATCGGCGGCGGAACCGGGCCCGCACCGCCGGCAAACAGGCCCGCCACAGTCGATGCTTCCGACCAGTCTACGAACCCATCTCGCCACAATAGGTCGGTCGGTTGGATACCTCCGGTGCCTGCCAGACGGTGGAGTTCTTTCTCACTGACCGGACCGTGCTGCTGACCATCGATCGCGTAATACCAGTCTGACACTTAGCTAAGGCCCTCCGCTTAAACGACTTAGGTGGTTCCATTCGACACTTGGTTGGTGCGAATCTCACTAAGTAATTCGCCGGTTGCTTCAATTTCCTGGCACAAACCCGTCACAAGATCGACGGATTTTCCATCCGGCAAAACCTCCCACGTGTAAGTCTCAATTTCCAGGTGCGGGGCGTAGTCCAACGCGGCCACCAAACCCAATGCCTGTTTTAGCTCAGTGCGAGTGGTCTGCAGCGGACCCAGTTCTTCGGCATTCACCGGAACGTGGTAGTGAATCCGCCACGCTTCCGCCCGATCGAACTCGGAATAGTCCGCTTCGTCACGCAGGACATCCCTAGTATCCAGGTCGAACCGACTAAAGATCTCGCCGGAAGAATGCTTCGCGAACGTCTGGTGCAAGTACCGCGGTTCTACAAACCGCGCGAGCGCTTCCCGGCCTTCGCGATTCGTTTCCGGGTTTGTTAGCTCAATCGCATTGCTGATGTGCAGCTTGTTGATGCGAACGCCGTTCTCGACAAGCAAGCCAATCGACTCAGCAATGTCTTCGAACTCAACAGCCTGATGACAAACATCAAAGCACAAACCGATGTACTCCGTCACCTCGTCAAGCGCGTTCTTGCTGGCTGCGTAGTCACGAAGATCGTTGAAGATTGGAACAGCAAGATGCGGGATCGAGCTAATGTGACAGCAAGGTTCGGGTTCAACCGCCAGTCGGATACACCGACCTGTTTCCTGGTGCAGCACGGACAGAGCTTTAGCGGTTTGAATCAGTTGCTCGTAACATTCTTCGTGGAAGTTCTGCGAACACTGGTTCATGCGACCGCCAAGCGGCAAGGTTGACAGACTGCCTTCCATTCCATCGGGCAACAGCACACTCAGAACCTTCGCGCAATCAAGTGTGTAGTCGCGACGTTCGTCCGTGGTCCAGTCCGGCAGGTAGACGTTTTCCTTAACTCGTTCGCTGTGGAAATCGCCGAACGGAAATGTGTTCAACGTATAGCATGGCAGTTCGCGTTGGTTAAGCCGATCATGGAATCGCTTCAGCAGATCGTCTGATTCCAATAACTCCGAAACCGCGGACCGCGCCAACCACAGACCGGCGGCCAAAGGCTTCCCGGACGCTTCTCGAACCCTGGTGGTGTAGTCGTCCAGACCAGCATCGACTTCCGCGACGGTTCGGCCCGCATGCACGTTGGTGCAATAACTTATCGGCAGCGCTGAAAGAGTCATGCG
The DNA here is from genome assembly GCA_964485095.1 of uncultured Planctomycetaceae bacterium. GTDB lineage: Bacteria > Planctomycetota > Planctomycetia > Planctomycetales > Planctomycetaceae > CAYNWT01. Next base: position 7,511 of record CAZAIB010000095.1, read on the forward strand.
CTGGCCGCTTGACCAAAGTGGCTTTCTAGTTTCGTCTTGATCTCGTCACGCACCCGGCGGAAGACACCCATCTTCTCTTCGTCAGTTCCTTCCGCGTGAGCCGGATCGTCAAAGGGCCAGTGCAGGCGTTCCACAGGTCCGGGGAAAGAAGGGCATTCCTTCTCAGCTCCAGAACAGACACTAATGATGAGATCAGGAGCCGTTCCAGTCGGCGGAAGGAACTCATTAATCGACTTGCTAACGAGATCAGAGATGTCGATCTGCAACTCGTTCATCGCGGTCACGGCCATCGGATGAACATAGCCAGCTGGCTTCGAACCCGCAGACAGCGCCGTAAACCGATCCGGCCCAATCTCGCGCAGCAGACCTTCGGCCATCTGGCTGCGACACGAATTCCCCGTACACAGAAACAAAACGCGTTTGGTATTTGTAGTCATGGGCAGATTGTATCGACCAACGACCACGATCAAAGCCAGACCAAAAGGCCACGCCTGCGAAACAACTGTTGCCGTGTTCTTTACTCGACGGACAGGATCCAGCGGAGGCCGGCCATCAGTTCGCGGCAACGACCCTCGAAGGTCGCCATCTTGCGAACCCATCCGATAGAGGTGATGGTAATTTCCACCTCGACGGGCTTGTAAGGTCGCTTGCGATCCGGTTCAGTGCTGCGAATCTCACGGAGAATCAACTCGACTGTGACAGGTTTGCGGTCATCTTCGGCTCCCCAAAACGGAAGCAGCCCTTTTTGGCCGAACTGGATGCGAGCCGACTTGCCGTCGTAGTCCAACATGATGCCGTAGTTCTCATCCGCAAACGTACCAAGTTTGATACGCAGAATTTCCGGAGAGAAGTTACCGGTCACCGTGTGGTTGTAGACAAATCCATCCGGTGTTCTTTCGAACGTTCCCTGATTCGCTTCTTCTTCCTCGTCTGGCTTCTCTTCTTCATCTTCGTCATAACCAGGCCAGCAAACTCGGTTTCGCCCTGTCTCCTTGGCTTCGTAAAGACATTTGTCAGCTCGATCGAATGCCGACTGCACGGTGTCGGTCAGTTGAACCTCACCCACACCAAACGACGATGTGATTCGGCGGTCTTCCATTCCACCAACCTCAGAAGCGGCAATTGCCTGCCGCAACCGTTCCGCTCGACGAACAGCATCTTCAAGACCTGTGTCCGGGCAGAGGAGAACAAACTCTTCACCGCCGTATCGACCAACCAGTTCGCCCGAATATGTTTCGTGCTGTAGCAGCTTTGCCAGTTCAACCAGCACGCGGTCACCAACGGCGTGCCCGTAGTTGTCGTTCACACTCTTAAAGTGGTCGACATCCAGGAAGATGATACTGACCGGGAACGAACCTCCGGTCTGCTTAAGTTCTTCCAACATCTTCTCGAGCTGCGATTCCAGACGTCCGCGATTGGCTACGCCTGTTAGTGCATCGCGAGAAGCCTGCATTTTTAGTTCGCGGTACTCGTGAGACTTCGTGCCGCTGTGTGTTTTGTCGTGATAAATCTCCGCCGCGCCGCAGATGCCGTTCTGATCGCAGACCGGAATTGTTTGAACCTCAATCTCAGTCCAACTCTCGTCGGCTTTCTGCATCATCCGCTTGTCCAGTCGGATCTGACCGTCAGCCAGGACTGCAGCGATGGTCGATCCAATCTGCACTGTCGCCGACGCATCTTCAACCGGTTTGGCAGGAATCAGCTGATTGCTCATCCGATGCCCCAACAGCAGGTCCGCCGGACGCTGCAGCAACTGCTCCGCTCCGGGGCTCCACACAACAATACTCTGATGACGATCGACGATACAAAGTCCGTCGTAGGTCGATTCGATTAGGCTCAGACACACAAAGACACAACTAAACAATCGAATCTCAGCCGACTGTTCAGGAGTCAACACACCGGGCGTTTGCGAAATCGCATTCTCGTCAAGCGTCAGTAGTGCTTTGCCTTCACGGTCGTACCAGCGGGTCAATGCTCGCACAATGTTGCCGTCAAAACGCGTGCCCGATTGCTCGTGCAGAATACCCATCACCTCTTCGTGTGAGTGGCCGCGTCGAAAGCTCTTGCTTGTGCTTAGTGAATCGTATGCGTCAGCCACGGCAAGAATACGAGAACCAAGGTGAACCTCGCCCGTGACCTGATCTTCAGCCTCGCAGTACTGGTCGTACATCTGAGACAACATCTGAATGAATTCTCGATCGGCTCGGCATGCCTGGAATATCGCGACGGCGACTCGGTGAAACTTGACGATGAGGTCGTACTCAGCCGAACTCAGCTTGCCGGGTTTCAACAGGATATGATCCGGCACGGCAATCTTGCCGATGTCGTGCACCAAAGCAGCAACTTCAAGTAACGAACGCTGGCGAGCCGTCCAGCCAAGCATTTCGGCAATGCCAACCGAAATCATCGCAACACGTCGTGAATGTTCGACCGTAGCCGGATCCCGATGGTGCAGAACGCTTAGCAGTCGACGAGCGATATGTCGCAGTTGGCCGGCTTCACTTGCGTCGGCTGACTGAGCGGCATTTCCGAGCGCAAGCAACTCGCCAAGTACATGAGATGTTTTCATGTACTCGTTCATTGGCGTTTGCTGCCATGCTGCTGGTTCGGTTGTTGAATGCGTAGTCAACACATGCCCTTCAAGATGCCCGCGAGTGTTGCCGTATTGCGACACAAGAACCTAGGTCACCACAATGAGGTGTCAAATCAACAGGTTGCTGCCCCCGACTGGTTGTAACGGTCGTTTTGATTGTTGTTGGTTCGGTCAGGATTCTCCCAATTGAACCGATCGTTCCGTCGCGGCAATCACCGCGTTCATTACCGCCGCCCGCATTCCGCCGCGTTCAAGTTGGTGTATCCCTGCGATAGTCGTTCCACCCGGACTTGCCACAGCGTCTTTAAGCATCCCAGGATGCTGACCTGTTTCCAGAACCATACTGGCCGCGCCAAGTACCGTTTGTGCGGCCAGTCTCGTAGCCACATCGCGAGGCAAACCGACGCGGACACCTCCATCACTTAACGCCTCTATGAACTGATAGACGTAAGCCGGGCCACTGCCTGACACCCCCGTGACCGCATCAATTTGAGATTCGGGAACCGCGACCACTTCGCCAACGGTCGCCATCATCGTTTTCACAAGCTCCACATCAGCCTGGTCGGCATCTCCGCCAGTCACCACAGCAGACATTCCCGAACCAATCAGCGCAGGTGTGTTAGGCATAACACGAACAATCCGAGTCGTCTCGCCAAACAACGCATGCAGCTGTTGTACTCTGAAGCCGGCCACAACAGAGACCAGCAACTGATGCGGTTTGAACTCCGTCACCTGGCTGGCAACAGCATCAACATATTGGGGCTTCACAGCCAGCACGACGATGTCAGCATCCACCGCCGATGTGCCGCCGGCTTCGCAGGTTGGACAGCCGATAGCTTGCGAGAACTGTTCTCTGGCGGCCGCGGAGGGATCGCTGGCCGTAACCGAACTCGCGTCCGTGAAGGATTTGACCAACCCGCTAGCGAGCGCGGTCGCCATCCGTCCTGCCCCGATGAAGCCAACCGTTGGTGTTTCTACATGTGCCAAGAATTTCTCTCCTGAATCTAATCTCGTAGCGAAAGGTGCGAAGGAGAACCGGTTCCATCCACCCGCAGACACACCGGACGTTCCGGACGCCGGCGATCAGCTCACGAGGCGGTTTGTGATTTCCAAATTCACATCTGTAGTATGCAGTGCGGAGGCACACACGAACATGGTTCATCGCACCTACGACTCGACTTTTCTTAACACCCGACGTGAAGCAATCATCATCTTTTTCGTGATCCCACGGTCGTGGGACTGCTGGCATCGTTCGTCATTGGCTACGCGCTCACACGCATGACTCCCGAACCGCCTGAAGAACTCGTTCAAAAATACTTCTGTAGACCGACCACGAAATGACCAACCCCTACCACATCGAAGACACCTCTGGCATCCTTTCGCCCAGCATCGTGCTGTTCAAAGAGATCGTCGAACAAAATATCCGCAAGACCATCGACATGGTTGGCGATCCAGCGCGGCTACGGCCGCATTGCAAGACACACAAGATGGTCGAAGTCGCAGCCATGGTCACCGCCGCCAGCATCACCAAACAAAAGTGCGCGACGTTTGCCGAAGCCGAAATGCTGGTGCAGGCCGGGACCACAGACGTGTTCCTCGCATACAACATGGTCGGCCCCAACATCGCTCGTGTTGTCAACTTCCGACAGAAGTACCCGGACGTCGCGTTCTCAGTCACCGCAGATCACGCGCAACCCATCGCAAAACTTGGCGCGGCGTGCGTGGCAGCAGGAACCGACGTCAATGTGCTGCTTGACATCGACACCGACCTCCACCGCACCGGCATCGCCATGAACGACCATGCCGCGGCGCTGTACCGGCTAATCAGCGAGACACCAGGGCTCACCGCAAACGGCCTGCACTGTTACGACGGGCACCATCACCAGCCATCCGCAGACGAACGCGCGGCCGGGGTCACAGATCTTTGGGCCAGAGTGACAGCGTTTCGCGACAAACTTGTCGGAGAGAACCTACCCGTCCCCCGCATCGTGGCTGGCGGAACACCCAGCTTTCCGATGTATGCCCGACTAGACGACCCCACCATCGAGTGCAGCCCAGGTACCTGCCTGCTTCAGGATGCTGGCTACGGCGGCAACTATGCGGACCTCAACTTCACGCCAGCCGCACTGGTTCTTACCCGAGTCATCAGTCGCCCAACGACCAACCGAGTCACCTTCGACGTCGGCACCAAAGCGGTTGCATCCGACCCACCAAAAGGTCACCGAATCATGTTTCCTGACCTACCCGACGCGGTCGCGGTTCTCCAAAACGAAGAACATCTGGTCCTCGAAACATCCCAGGCCTCACAGTTCTCACCAGGCACCACACTGCTGGCCATCCCAACCCACATCTGCCCCACCACAGCCCTCCACAAAGAAGTCACCGTCATTGAAAACGGAAAAGTCTCCGACACCTGGAGCGTCATCGCCCGCGACAGAAAACTAACGGTCTAGCCACCATCCAAAGATAGATTCCGAACCCACCCTTTCACCCTTTCACCCTTTCACCCTTTCACCCTTTCACCCTTTCACCCTTTCACCCTCCTCATGCGACACACCACCGGCATCCCACGACTCGACCAAGCTCTCGGCGGCGGACTCATCCCCGGCACTCTCACCGTTGTGCTCGGCGCGACGGGTATTGGGAAGACCCAACTTGGCCTGCAGTTCGCGAACCAGGGACTGCAGCAGGAAGGCGAACGTGGCATCCTGTACGACCTCACCAGTCGCGGCGATTCGCAAAACCACAACGACTACGCAAACAGACTCTGCGACTGGAACCTAAATCCGCTCGACGGCGACGTTCCATTCATTCCCGACCACGTCTGGAATCGCGACACAGCCAGACGCGACTACTTGCACATCTTCAGCCGCGGCGGCCGACGTGTGACACTAAGCGACCTGAACCATGACGAATGTCGCGAGTTCAAAGCAGATCTGGCCCGACGACTGGACCGGACGATTGGGTTCTTTTACGGCAACTTCGTGCATGGAGTTCGCCGGTGTGTCATCGATGGCATTGAACCGACCGATCGGATGAGCGACTCGTTCCAGATCGATCAATGCGAATACATCTACGAACAAATACTCAAGAAAGAACACGACTGGCTCGCGAGAGATCTGTTCCGTGTTCATTACCGAACCAACGCCGAAGCGGTGCACAGGCACGCGTACGATCACACATCAATCGCCAGCTTGCTGCTGTACACAGCCCACGAGACGATGCTGGATCAGCTCATCGAACGCCCGATCCAAAGTGGGGATCTGCTGTCGAACGCCAACACCGTCATCCTGATGGGCAAACAACGCCACGACGATCGCATCACCCGCGCGCTGCACGTTGCCAAGCACCGCGGCAGCGCTTGCGACGACGCGATCGTCCCGTTTGAAGTCACTGAAGCCGGTCTCACGTTCAGCTAACCGTACTTGCCTGTAGCTCAGCGACCAATTCATCCAGTCCGGAGTAGGCAGCTTTGAGTGACTGTTCCAGGGCTTTGGCGGCCAGCTGACATGCGTTCGCATCACCGCGGGTCGCCGCTTCCTGCAACTGCCGAGCCTCTTCAGCCGAACGAGATGCACTCACATTACCCGTGGTGCCTTTCAGCGTATGCGCGGTATTTCGCAGCTGATCCATATCCCCATTGGCCAGCGCCGTCCGTATACCTTCGATGTGCCTCGAAGAATCTTCTCTGAACATGACAGACATCATATCCAGGAAGTCGACATCGCCGCCGATTCGGCTTAGCAGGCCCTCACGATCGATAACCGGCAACTTAGAATCTGTCTTCTCCGTCATGGGGGGTTCTGCCAATTCCACCTGGTCAGGTCCCAGAACCTCAACCATGGTGCTAAGCAGTTCTTCAACCTGAACCGGCTTGGTCACGAAGCCGTCCATACCAGCGTCCATGCAACGCTTGCGGTAACCGTCCAGCGCGTGGGCGGTCAACGCGATAATTGGAAGCCGCTGGCCGTCAGATTCGTGTTCACGAATCGCTGCTGTTGCTTCCAGCCCGTCCATGTCCGGCATTTGCACATCCATCAAAACGATGTCGAACTCATTTAGCTGCGAGAAGCGAAACGCCTCGCGTCCGGTTTCCGCCACGACAACATCATGATCCTCGTTGTCCCTTTGCAGGATCCGCAGCATCAATTGCTGATTCACCAGGTTGTCTTCAGCCAGGAGGATGCGAAGTGGCCGAGACGGCCTGCGATACTTTTTCGTCTCAACGGCCTGTTCCCCTTCGATGGCACATTCGTCTGCCGTCTTTCCGGCCAGTGCATTCGATATCGCTTTCCGAAGCGTCGACTGCTTGAGCGGCTTCACCAGGTATTCAGTAATCCCCAGCCGCTTGCACAACGCCGGACCGCTTAGATTGTCGGCCGAACTTAACATCAGGACTTTGGCATCGCAGCGGTTGCGCTTCCTTAACCGGCCAATCTCTTCTGCGAGTTGCAGACCATCGACACCAGGCATCTGGGCATCCAGCAGGATCAGCGAGAATGGTTCACACCGAACAGACGCGTCGTATAGCTCGCGAAGAGCTTCGTCGGCGCCGCTTACGACTGTTGAGTTCATGCCCCACGACGTCAGCAGTTCGTCCAAAATCAGTCGGTTGGTTGCATTGTCATCAACGACAAGCGTTCTGACGCCCTCAAGTTCGAACTCAACGTCGTGTCTTGAACTGTCTGGCTTAACGTCTGCAACTTCGCAATCAATCGTGAACTCAAATCGAGTTCCCTCCCCGACTACGCTGGTGGCTCCCACGCTCCCGCCAAGCATCCCAACCAACCGACGAGCAATCGCAAGCCCCAGTCCGGTTCCGCCAAACCGGCGTGTCGTAGTTCCGTCTTCCTGAGCAAACGGTTCGAAGATTTCTTCCAGCTTACTTTGCGCGATTCCAATTCCTGTGTCCTGCACTGCGAAGCTAAGAATGACCGAACTTTCACGCTGTTCTTTGACATCCACAGTCACCGCTATCTCACCGGCCTCTGTGAACTTCAGTGAGTTGCCAATCAGATTCAGAAGCACCTGCCGCAAGCGGGCTCCGTCAGTCAGCACAACCTTAGGAACGTTTGGCGTGATTCGACACGCCAGCTCCAGCCCTTTCTGGTGTGCGGGAAGCCCAAACAGCTGAGTCGAATCACCAACCAACTCTCGCAGCTCGCATGGCTCCAGCTCAATACTAAGCTTGTCTGCTTCGATCTTTGAGAAGTCCAGAACATCGTTAAGAACCGTCATCAGTGAATCGGCTGATCCCTGAACCAGTTCAAGCTGTCGCCGTTGCTCTGCCGTCATTTCCGTCTGCAACAACAGCTCGGTCAAGCCAATAATCCCGTTCATCGGCGTCCGAATCTCGTGGCTCATATTCGCCAGGAACTGACCTTTCGCACGGCTCGCTGCTTCAGCGGCTCGCACAGATAGTTCCAGCTCTTCTGTTCGCTCACGTACCTGCTGCTCAACGGTCGAGTTCGTCCTTTCCAGCTCTTCCGTGTTCCTGGCGATTCCCTGCATTTCCTGAACAGCCCGGTGGCATGCCATGATTAGGAACACGTTTTCAAAAATGACCCATGCTGAGTGTTCCAGCCACAACCAACTGCTGCTGCTGGCAATTCCATAGACAGACTGCGGATACCAAACGCCGCGCAAAACATGGTCAAGCGCCGTCACAACTGTCGCGGTCACTAATACGCGCCAATCGCGATAGAACGCAATGAATGCCAGCGAACCGAAGACATGGAAATGAGCCTCAATACGACCGCCCATGACATGGATCAACAATGCAGAAAACAGCATCTGTGCTGCGGCAATCACATGCCGGGTCAACGACGCCCCAGGATAAAGGCGAACCATAAGCACCGGAAAACCAGCCAGCAGTCCACCCAAAAAGACGGCGATCCACACATGCTGATGAACCGCAAATTCTCTTCCAGCCCACGTGTACGGTGACAGAAAAACCGCACATGCAACCGCGGCCACCCATTGCACCAGCATGAGCATCGCAAACATCTGGTCCGCGCGATGAGTAACGGCGTCGTGTTGCTCTTTTAGAAGAACAGCGCGTCTTGCTCGACGCGACTCGTTGAGTTCAGCAATAGAGGCACTCATTCTTTACTTCCTAAAAGACGCAACCAGGGGACATCCAAAAATCGGCGTCGTGCAGGACTTCTCCGTTCGCCCACCCAACAATTCAGCAACAGCAACTCTTCCCGCATTGGTTCCTTCGTGTCCGCGGCTCGGCGTAATCCCGCCGTGAAAGATCAGCTCAGTGTTCTCGCCATAGACGAACGTCTCACCAGACGTTTTGGCGTCGAACGCCGACAGCATCTCGCCATCGGTGTCGTTCAGAACAACAACATCAGCTAGTGACTTCGCTCGAGAAACCAGCGCAGTATCCAGCCAGTCTTCCCCGACATCCGCCGGGACGGCACACACCACATAGGTCCGGGTTTCCGCAGGAATCTGACCAACCAGTCGTTCCAACTCAGACAGACTCGCCTGCGTACACGGACACTTCGGATGTATGAACATGACAATCGTTCCGGCTCCGGCAACCGGTTTAATCTGCGCAACCGTCGGCATTCGGCGCGCAGCTGTGGCGCTTTGCCCTGGTGCCGACTGATAGCTCGCCATGTGGACGAAACCAGCGACGACCAGACCAAACCAAATTGTGGTCAAACCGTAGAACGATGCTTTAGACATAGTGTTCTTCGCAACAAACTGCTCACCTGAGCGGTTCTCGCTCGTGGTGTTGCGAAAACATAGGTTGCGTTTTGGCAACGCACGTTGAATTCCTTACCCAACGTCGGATTACGTGAGCTAGGCTAGTGAGGTGGGACCAGAGGCTGTCGGGGCAGCCTCGCCACAGGAGCTGCCTCTGCATGGCCTGGACTGATGTCAGCGACCCAAATACCGCACGACTGCATAGACCCGAAATTCGCGTCAGCACCGGCGGACCGCGGAACCGTTCTGGTAGTCGACGACGATCGACTCAACCGCGCAATCCTCACGCGCCTGCTGCGACAGCAAGGGTTCCTGGCGATCGAAGCGGCCGACGGATATGAAGCACTCGAATGCGTCAAAGGTAGATCAATTGATCTGGTCTTACTGGATATTGTGATGCCCGGAATGAGCGGGTTCGATGTGCTCACCGAACTACGCCGGTCCAATAGCGAAGCCGAACTACCCATCATCATGGTGACCGCTGACGACAACAGCGATCACATTGTTCGAGCTCTTAGCGAAGGAGCCAACGACTTCCTGAGCAAGCCAATTGACGCTGGCGTCACCATCGCTCGCATTTCAACGCAAATGCGGCTCATGAAATCACAGCAGGCTCTCAAAGAGAGCGAGGAACGCTACTCACTGGCGGCAGAGGGTGCTAACGACGGACTATGGGACTGGAACCTGCTGACCAACGAAGTCTACTACTCGCCTCGTTGGAATAGACTGCTTGGCATATCAGGAATCGGAACGGCGCCCGAAGAGTGGTTCTCAAGAATCCATCCGGATGACAAAGCCTGCGTTGAGAGCGAACTTCAAGCACACCTGGGCGGAGTGACTCCGCACTTCGAAGCCGAACTAAGAATAAAACACAACAACGGTAACTACCGATGGATGCTGTGTCGCGGAATGGCCGTGCGAGCTGAGGGCGGCGACGCTCATCGCATCGCCGGTTCCATGCGGGACATTACCGACGGCAAGTTTGCCGACGCCGTCACAGGCCTGCCGAACCGAATTCTACTGTGTGAACGCGTTCAGGCCCGACTCAACGACTATACCGCCGATCCAAGCCAGTCGTTTGCAGTCCTGTACCTGGATCTCGACAACTTCAAGCTAATCAACGACACACTCGGCCACGCCGCGGGCGATCGACTGCTGACGGCCGTCGCCCGACGGCTCGAACGTGCCACCCGATCCAGCCAATCGTTGGTTGCACGGCTGGGCGGCGATGAATTCGCCATCCTTGTCACCAACATCGCGTCCCCGGCTGACCTCAACCATATCGCCGAGCGGCTCCTGCAAAACTTCGCATCTCCTTTCTCTCCAGGCGGCGGAGCCAAAGAAGTTTTCGTAACAGTCAGCATCGGTATGAGTCTGGCTTCAGACCGCAGCCAACGCGCTGAAGACATGCTGCGAGAAGCCGACACCGCAATGTACAAAGCGAAAGCGCAGGGCAAGTCCTGCTACCGCACGTTCGATCCTGAGATGCAGGAAGACGTGTCCTGCCGCCTACGCCTGGAAAGCCAGCTACGCCGCGCACTGGACCGCAAAGAGTTTGTGCTCAACTACCAGCCGCTTGTCAGTCTGCCTGGTGCCGAAGTGATTGGTTTTGAAGCACTCATTCGATGGCAACACCCAAAACTGGGGCTAATTTCGCCCGCCGAATTCATTCCAATTGCTGAAGAAACGGGGCTCATTGTCCCAATCGGTCAGTGGGTTTTGGAAACGGCCAGTGCTCAATTAGTCGCCTGGAAGCTCGCATTCCCACACAAGCAGAACCTGCAAATGGCGATCAACGTCTCACGACGCCAGATGCGCCACACCGATCTGCTTAGTGATGTCACCACAATTCTGGGCAGCCCCGGAATCCGACCCGGCGATCTAAAACTGGAGATCACCGAAGGGACAATCATGGAAGACCCCGAACAGGGTGCGAAGTTGCTGGGCGAACTGAGAGACCGTGGCGTCAAAATTGCCATCGATGATTTCGGAACCGGCTACTCGTCGCTCGCCTGCCTGCACTCGCTACCACTGGACACGCTGAAGATTGATCAATCGTTTGTCGCGCGAATGACCGGAAGCGGCGACAGCCTTGCCATCGTTCGAACGATCATCCGACTCGCTGAGAGCTTTGGCTTCGATGTCGTCGCTGAGGGCATCGGAACTGAAGACCAGCACAACATGCTGTCTTCCTTGCACTGCGACTTCGGCCAGGGTTTCCTGTACTCGCCGCCGCTGTCATCAGAGGCCGCCGGGGAACTGCTTGCTGACAACCACTCGTGGGAATACCAGCAGGCGACATTCGGCGGCGGCGGTATCTAAGCAAATGGAACCGAACGCGGCGCCTGTCACGGTGCGATTCGGTACAGCGCCTTGTCAGTCCGCAGCACTAATGATCCATCTACCGGCGCGGCCGTTGCGAACAACTGACCGTCCAGCTTGTTCTTTGCAAGAACCTTCGACTTCGAACCCGGTTCCATGACCACGGTCGTCCCAGTCCGATCGAAAAAGTACAGCCGACCATCAGCGAACAAAGGCGACGACCAAAACCGCGCGCCGATCCGATCGCTGAATATCTTCTTACCCGTGACCGCGTTGACAGCGGAGACAACTCCCTTGTCCGACGCGAAGTAGATTCGCTCTTCAATCAGAACCGGACTGGCGACGTTAGGAACCTGGTTCCTGTACTCCCACGCAATCTTTGGCGTGTTGGATTCATCAACATGAACCGCCAACAAACGCGACTTCATGTAGCCGGTGCAAATGTAAATCAACCCATTCCCCACCACCGGCCGCGCCGAATTGGAAAACCCAAGGTCACCGTAACTCAAACGCCAAAGTTCTTTGCCCGTTGCCGGATCGTAGCCGTACAACCAGTCCGCCCCCGGCGAAATGACCTGATCCTGACCGTTGACTGCCGCGACCAGCGGCGTCGCATATGCTTTCCGCAACTGCGGATTCTTGTGTTTCTTTCCTGACCGCTGAGTCTTCCAAACCGGCTTGCCGGTCGCCTTGTCCAAAGCCGTCACGTACTGCTGATCAATCCCGTCGCAGTGCAGAATCAATAAGTTCTTCCACAACACGGGCGAACTGGCAGCTCCGTTTTCATGAGCCACTTCAAGGTCGCGGTTCTCCCACAAGACTCTCAAGCTGGTCATATCCAGACAAACAAATCCACTGGGCCCGAAGTAACAGTACAAACGACCGTCTTCAGCAATTGGAGATGGAGTCGCATAGGTGTTGTCGATGTGAACCATCTGCGGGTTCTTCTGATTCAGCACCTCAACGTCGTGCAATTGCTTACCGGACTCAAGGTCCACACAAAGCACTCGCAGGCTAACGGAATCCGACACACGCATCGGCATCGAATTCGTCGAACCTTCGCGTCTCTGCGCAGCTTCTTCTTTGGAAGACTGCTTGTCAGTCGAAGTAGTCAGCCACACTTTGCCGTCCACGATCACAGGCGTCGAATTGCCACGCCCTTTCAGATCAAGCTTCCAGGCAACATTCTTGGACTCACCCCACGAGACTGGCAAGTTCTTCGCTGCCGAATGCCCCTGCCCCGTCGGACCGCGCCATTCGGGCCAGACGTCATCTGCAAGACAACACCCACCAACAAGAACTAAAATCGCACAGGCTCTGAACATGACTCGCTTCTTCCAAATCACAAACGGAGTCACATATTAACAATAAAACCAAGTGCAAACGAACAGATCTCGAACCAAATCCAGCCTTCACTGCACCGTTGCCGGGCCCCAGACGACGTGGTCTACTGGTCCATGTGAAAGCGTTTGTTTGACATCGCCGTGGATCTTTCTTGATCCAATCCGGTGAATTAGCCGTTTCTCAACCTGGCCGCCGTTCACAAGCAATGAGGTTCCCAGTATGCCCACCACACTTGTTTCAGTACCGATCATTCTTGCATCCCTGTGCATCGCCCCAACACAGCAGGATACCGAAGAAGCCGAAGAGAACAGCGACTTCCAGCAACTCGTCATCAATGAAGTCACTGCTGAATACAAGACGCTGCTGGTCAACGGCATGCAGATCAGGATTGCTGACATGCAGCAGCACCTTAATCTGGACAAGAAGTCTGTCCGCCGACTGCAACTAGCTGCAAAAGGGGCCGCGACACGAACGCTTGAGAAGTACAGCGACAAACTCGCCGGATTCGTACTACGGAACCTCACAGAACTCGACTTCAGCATTAACGGCCGCAGGTTCAAAGTTCCCAAAGGTGCCGACGAAGATGAAACCGAAAGCGATGATGACGTTGAAGATGCTGGGCAACCACAGGCCAACAACAGGGTTCCGTACAGGGTTGTCATGAACGTCAAGCCAAGCCAGCTCAGCGTAAATGTCCGTGAGGAAAGTTCCAGTAGCGGATCAGGAACACCGGGAGGGTTTGACTATCTTGAGCGGCAGAAAATCTGGAAGGATGCCTTGGAGGCCGTAACCACGGCAGAGCAACGAAAACGGTACGAGAGCTATCGGAAGGAACGCCTCCGTTTGAACTGCATCAGTATGATTACCTCAGCGTTTGCCATCGAAATGAATCTCACCGAAGATCAGGCTGACAAGTTCAGAACCTGGGCCGACAAGCAGATCAAAGAAGTCAATGAGTCTGATATCGCCAGTGGCACCGAGTGGGCTATCAGAAACATCGGCAGACGATTAAAGCCTGACGGCCTGGATGAATTTCTTGCCCCCGAGCAAGTCCAGATACTACGAATCCGCGCCGCTGCATGGGATTGGTAAACCCACCCGACACTTGCAACATGCAGGGACCAAACGGTCCCTGCTTTCTTTTTTGACACGGACGCCCAGATGAAGCAATGGAACATTCCTCCAATCCTACTCGCCGTAGCCGGCGCGGTTGTGACGTTGGTGGTCACATTTGTGGCAGCCAGGCCCGCAGGAGCCGCGCAGATCGGACTGTGCATTGGCGCGTTCCTGCCGCTGGCGGGAATCCCGTTCCTGCGATCTGATGAGAACACCGACGCCACCGAACTCGACACTGCCAAACAACAGTTCGCTTCTGAGCAGGCTGCGTTCGAAAAGGAACGCAGCGGTATCGAAGATTGGCGCGACACGATTCGCCGTGAACTGGACGAACAAGTCAATCGCATCGAAGCCAAAGAGCGATCACTTAGCGAACGTCTGGCCGTGCACCAGGAACTGTTCGAATATCCCAGGCCTGCCATCGAACCGATTGCGTTCGAAGACAACCAGACGCTGACCGAACAGGATCAGCAGGTTCTGGAACTCCTGCAAGAAGAAGCCGAGGCCGCTTACGAGAAGATCCGCAACAAAGAGTACTCCAAAGACGGCAAGGCCGACGTCCAGCTCATCCGCGACGACGTGTTCCAGCTTGTCACCCGCGTCGCCAAAATCTACGCACCCGACAGCGACAACCCGCTGCTCGAAACCAGTTTCGAACAAGTCGCCAGAGCGGCCGGTCGAGTGTGCCTGCATGCGTTGGTTCTGGTTGAACAACTGCCGCTGGACGTGAAGCAATACAACTTCAACAGCATGTACTCGTACATCCAGAAGGCGGTCGTCGCGTACGGTCGCTACCAATCGTCCGCTCCGTGGCTTACGTATCTCAGTCGCACGGTCTACGCCGGACGGTTCATGGCGGGGGCCAACCCGCTGACACTTGGGGCGTGGGTGGTTGCAACAGAAGTCGGCAAGCGAGCGGGCCAGAAAGCTGTCGAAAGCTTCGTCGATCGTCAGGCAATCGGGTTGCTGCACGACTTGATTCGCGTGGTTGGATTTGAAGTCGCCAACATTTACGGAGGCGACTTCCGACATCGCGATCCGAACTGGGTCTACGGTTCAGAACTCACCGAACTCATGGGCCGGTTCCCACTTTCCCGCGAGAGCCTCAAAGAAGGTCTCCAACAAGTTTCCGCTCTGCCGCTACGAAACGAATACGACCGCATTTACCTTTACCGCTGCGTCGCCGACCACCGCGCAGCCGGCTTAACACTGGCCGATCCCGCACTACTGACTCGCGACGAACGCGAGAAGATCGCAGCCCAGTTGGAAAAGTTCTTCAACACGTTCGTCCACGGCGCAACGGACAAGGATGTCGAGAAGTGGCGAACGGACTTCGAAGAACGGTTCGACATGAAGCTAAAGATCGACAACGCCGTTCAAACCTCAACAGCTACCGATCACGCCTCAGACTGCGTCCGTTCCATTCGCGCGTTCCTCACAAACGTGGTTGGATTGAACGATGCACAGACTGAAAAACGACTAGCAATGTCGTCACTGTTTACCGGCCTGACGAATGCCGCCCGGTCCGAGTTGCTGGCGACGCCGGCGAATCAATTCGAACCGCCCGATCTCGACCCGTCAGACCCTGCAGTCGATCCCTACCTTGACGACCTAATCAAGACCGCAGTTTCCGCTTCGTCGTACGACGATAACGTCGAACGCCTGCTCACCGAGACCGGCGCCTACTTCCGCCGAACCGTTCCGGAGATGCGTGAAAAAATCGACGCCACCTACATCACTCGCGCAACGCAAGGTTTTGCCGAGAACGCTCCAACCAAGAAGATTCCCGCCAGCCTGGCCCGGATTATCGCAGCGCACAACGGCACCGGTCAGGTTGCGTTCGCCTACACAGACATTGGGTTCGCGACCGACGACAAGCCCACTACCATCGACAACGCCTGGCTGGTCGGACTCACAGAAGCCGGCGCCACAAAGCTGCTGCTGTTCCAGCCGGACAAGAACGCGGACGCTGTCTGGACAGCCACTGCCCCGCTGGCATCACGCGACAAGGGGTTCCTTATCGACGACTGCCGGTTGAGCGGTGGTGAGTGGAAATCAAACGACTTCCCCAACATGGCTGCCGTGGTTGCTGTTGGCACCATCCGCGGAGGCGGCTACGCTCGCTGGTTCGCACCGTTACTCGCAGTCTGCAAAACCGACGACGCCTCTGCCAGCTGACACCAGGAATGAACTCACCCGCTGCAAACCGTTGGACGCAAATCAAACAGGCAATCAAGTCCTGCGTTCCATCAGCCATCGCCAACAAAATATTCCGCGTTCCCGCCGCTCCCGCAGAACCACAACCCAACACGGTCCTCATCCACATTGGTAAGTGCGGCGGATCCACGCTGCGGACGGCTCTTGAACAAATCGCCGACACGTTTCCCGTCCAAATCGTGCACGTCGAAAAGCCAATCTACAACGCAGACCACTCCTACATCATCGTCGCCCGAGGCCCCATCAGCCGCGTGATTTCGGCATTCAACTGGCGATACAAACTTGTTGTGACCGACGGAACACAACACGACCGCTTCAAGGGCGAACTGGAAGTCCTGCGGCGGTACGAATCGCTCAACACGCTCGCCGAAGCCCTGTACGACAACGACGGAAACCCAAACCAGGCGGCTCATAACGACATACGAAAGATTCACCACCTGCGAGAAGACATCAGCTTCTACCTGTCCGAACTGCTGCAGCAATGCCAACCCGAACAAATCACCGCGGTGCTCATGCAAGAGAACCTCAACGCGGACATCCAACGCGTGTTCGGCGTCACTGCGGGAGAGAGAGAAAAGGACAACTCAAAAGCGTCAGCCAACACACTCTCAGACCAGGCAGAGCAAAACCTTCGCCGATTCTTCAGGCCCGACTACGAAGCCCTCACCCTGCTCCACTCGTGGCGACTGATTGAAGACACGGTCTTCGCAGCACTCAGGTAGCCGTAAAAAACTGCGGCTCACTTCGCCGCTTCAAGATGCCGCTCCACCAATTCTGTCGATCGAGCGAGATCAAGGTCGATAACTTTCCCGCCCGCGGTTAGCCGCAGCGTTGGTTCGCGTTCGCCAACGAATTCCATGTTGCCGATTCGATGATCAAACAGATCCACTTCAACAAGCGGTTCACGACGAACCAAATCCCAAAACATCAACCGCCCCTCAACATTTCCACATGCCAGAACACGCCTTGTTTTGCTTTCCGCCATCGCACCAATCTCAACCAGCCCGAGCTGCCACTCGCCTTTGTCGGTCAGGTCAGTCGCAGAGTAAAACTGGAATGCGTGGCCCTGCTGAGAGCAGTACAAAGCGATCTCGCTATCGCCACCAACAAACAGTCCTCCCAGCACCCGCCGCGAACACTCGCGCCGGACGACGATGGTTCCCTGTTCGACATCGACGATCGCAACCTCCTGCTTCCTCACATCCAGCATCGCTCCGGTCTTCGCGTCCCGCTGCATAGGCTGGAACACCACCGCGGCACGTTTGGAATCGCTGGACCACGCCACCATCGGCGCCGTGGCAGCCCAGTTTTCAGCCGTCAGTTCATCGCTGAGCAGTGGAATGGTATGGATGACTTCGAATCCCGGCAGGCTGAGAAACCGAATCTCGCCACGATCAACGACGCTCACAAGCCCGCCGTCCGGCGACGTACTTAAACCATCCAACGGACCTGCCAACGTGTACGGTTCTGACATCGTGCCCGTCTCAGTTTCCAGGCAGATCAGCTTTGAACCACCGTCTGTCGACTTCGTGGAAGGCCCACCCAAAACGAACCGGTTCCCATCGGCCGACGGACTGCCAATACCAGTCACCTTCATTTTCGCAAGGCGCGGTATTGGAAATTTCTTCTCGACCCCGTCTCGATACAACCTCACGGACGGCGCGCTCCAATCCAGCAGATTGGCCATCGGGCGATCGACCATGTAAATGGTTCCATCGGCAGTCAGCTGCGGTGAGGAGGGCCCCGGAACCACGGAGTAAGAACCACCATCCACAGGGTAAACATCAACCCCTCTAACACCTCCAGCCTCAGACGCGCAGCTGACCAACCGGGTATCGCTTTTCGCAAAGCACACGTTGCTGTAGCCACTCAACGTTGACAACGAGAAGCGTTTGCCATGGAACCAGTCAAACTTCCTCGCCACTTCCATCTCACCGACATCCACGATTCGGATCACATCCCCAAAAACCGCCAACTGTTTGCCATCATGCGAGAACCGGAGGTGCTGTGCCTTGCTCCAACTTTCCTGAGGACCGACGGAGTATTCATTTCGCAGCTTCAGCGTCCCCATCCGTTTACTGGTTCGAAGATCCCACGTTGAGAGCTCGTCGTCATGAATTATGGCCAGAGTCATCGTCGGCGTGTGCAAAGCGAACCGGTTGGTCTCCACCAGCATCGCCCGTTGTGCGGGCGGTAACGAGCCTGCAAAATCGGGCAGGCCCAGCATACTGGACGAGCTCTTGGGCGGCTGAATATCGACAAGGTTCTGACCATCTACACCAATGTAAGAAATCGTCGCTGAGTCCTCGTTCTCACCGAGATCGACAAC
>CAZAIB010000096.1:0-25441 GCA_964485095.1 uncultured Planctomycetaceae bacterium
ATCCTGGACAACGCGGTTTCCGCATCGACGGCGTACAGCTTCAGGGAAATTTCAAACCGCTTGGTCTGAGGGTTGTATTCCACTTCCGCCATTGAGGTGTGAAATGGGTGAGGCGTCCCCGCGTTGGCAGTTGCAGAGCAGGCCGCGACCACCGCTGCGGTGAGTATCAGGAATCGCATTACGCTGCCTCCTTCTTTTTCGCTGCGGCTTTCTTCGCCTTCTCTTCAGCGTCTTTCGCGCGACGCATGTCGTTTGAGCCGCCTCGGCGAGAGCCCTTAAACAACTTGAAACGCGATGGCACAACTTTGCGAGGCAGGTAGTTGTTGCTGAGATCGCAGTCCGCGGTTTCCAGCTTTGGGTCAAGAGTGATGGTCTTGATTTCTTTGGCAGTCGTGATGAGCTTGGAAACTTCTTCTGAGTTCTGACGCCAGATTTCAGCCGGGATTCGAATTTCTTCTTTCGAACCGTCAGTAAATTCCAGTTCCATGAAGATCGGCATGATGAGTCCGCCGACGTTCTTCAGATCAACCACGTAGAAGTTGGTTCGGCTTTTCAGCAAAGCCTTTTCATTCTCATCCAGCGAATCGAAGTACCGCTTGTAGGCGTCACGATCGGCTTGTGTGACGTCCAGCGAATCAAACGAGTTGTAGAAATCTTTGAGGTCCGGGAAGACGTTGGCGCGTTTGACCAGCGATTCATTTCGCGTCTTCGAATTGGTGACAGGTTCAGCATCGCGAGCTTCGCGTTGGATTGTCTTCTCGACATCAGGATCCTGAGTATCGATCTGATACAGCTTCAGGCCTTCCAGCGAGATGTCGCAGTGATCTGTCGTGTAGAACCAGCCGCGCCAGAACCAGTCCAGGTCCACGCCTGAAGCGTCTTCCATGGTTCGGAAGAAGTCGGCTGGCATCGGTCGTTTGAACATCCAGCGGCGTGAGTACTCTTTGAACGCGAAGTCAAACAGTTCGCGTCCCAGAATGGTCTCTCGCAAAACGTTAAGTGCTGTTGCAGGCTTTGCGTAGCCGTTCGGACCGAACTGCAGAATGGACTCTGAGTTGGTCATGATCGGAACCTGATTCTGGCTGGCCATGTAGCCAACGATGTCCTGCGGTTCGCCGCGTCGCGACGGATAGCCGTCTTCCCATTCCTGTTCAGCAAGGTACTGCAGGAATGTGTTGAGGCCTTCGTCCATCCAGGTCCATTGGCGTTCGTCTGAGTTGACGATCATTGGGAAGTAGTTGTGTCCGACTTCGTGAATCACGACAGAAATCAGACCGTACTTGGTTCGCTTCGAGTAGGTTCCGTCCTTTTCCGGACGCGGACCGTTGAAGCAGATCATTGGGTATTCCATGCCGCCAATCGGTCCATTGACTGAGATCGCGACGGGGTAGGGATAGTCGAACGTGTACTTTGAGTAGACTTCCATGGTGTGAACGATGGAGTGCGTTGAATACTTGCTCCAAAGCGGCTCGCCTTCGTTCGGGTAAAACGACATGGCCAGAATCTTGTTGCCGTTCTGGTCGTAGCCCATTGCGTCCCAGATGAACTTACGAGAACTCGCCCAGGCAAAGTCGCGAACGTTGTCAGCTTTGAAGATCCAGGTCTTCTTACCGGTTGGCTTAGTCTTCTCGTTCTCTTTGGCTTCTGCAGGAGTCACGATGAACATCGGCTCCTTCGCGTCTTTGGCTTCTTCCATCCGCTTCTGCTGTGCTTCACTGAGCACTTCTTTTGAGTTCAACAGAACGCCGGAAGCTGTGACGATGTGATCGTCCGGTGCGGTGATACGAACCACGTAGTCGCCGAACTCCAGAGTGAACTCACCGCGGCCAAGGAACTGCTTGTGCTGCCAGCCTGTGACATCACTGTAGGCGGCCATGCGTGGGAACCACTGAGCCAGTTCGTAGAGATAGTTGTCGTCTTCTTTGAAGTACTCGAATCCGGTTCGTCCGCGAATGACACGAGCGTCGTTGATGTTGTAATTCCAATCGATGCTGAACTCGACAGTCTCACCACTGCGAAGCGGTTGGGTCAGGTCGATGCGCATCATGGTTTTGACGATGGTGTGTTTCAGCGGGTGCCCGTTGGCGCCTTTGCGAACGGATGTAATTTTCACTCCGCCGTCGAACGCGGTTCGAGCCATCATGTTTTTCAGCTGCCCAAACGACATGCCTTCCATGGCTGGCGCGGTTGCGATTTTGGGGGTGTCGGAGTCCTTGTCGAAGATGTTTGGGTCCAGTTGAACCCACAGGTATCGCAAGGTGTCCGGCGAATTGTTTTTGTACTTGATGGTTTCCGAACCGATGATTCGCTGCTTCTCATCATCGAGTTCGACATCAATCGAATAGTCCGCGCGTTGTTGCCAGTACTTGTGGCCGGGGGCACCGGAGGCGGTGCGGTAGCTGTTGGCTGTTGGCAGAACTTCTTCCAGCTGACGGAAGGTATCCAGCTGGTCGTACTTCTTGTTCTTTTTGGCCAGTTGAGCCTGGCAAATGTTTGCACAAAGGCAGACAGCCAGCGCAGAAAGGGAAACGGAGCGGAGTTGGTTCATTGATGGGACTCAGCAATGTTAGGAACCGCCCGGCACCGGCGCGGTGTGGGCGTTAATTGGGTTGAGCCAATTAGAAACGCGGTCGAAACGACTCGCAACGGCCTGAAGTGCGAAAAGAAGCAGTGCTGCCAGAGAAACCGCGGGTGGATACGAATACAATGGGTCGAAGGGTGGTCGATCTCACGTCTGGGAGATTTCCCATCCGAAGTTGATGCAAAACGGCAACATTGGAGCTCGCCCACGTGGCACTGATTGAACTGAAGAAGATCCGCAAGACGTACGATCTTGGTGAGATTGAAGTCCACGCGCTGCGAGATGCGACGGTGAATATCGATCGCGGTGAGTACGTCACGCTTATCGGGCCATCAGGGTCGGGGAAGTCGACACTCATGAACACGCTGGGTTGTTTGGACCGACCCACGTCAGGCAGCTATCTGCTGGACGGAACCGAAATCGTGGACCTAGATCGCAATGCTCGAGCGAGGATTCGCAATGCGAAGATTGGTTTTGTGTTCCAAAGTTTCAATCTGCTCTCGCGTACTTCGGCCGTTGAGAACGTCGAACTGCCGTTGCTGTATACCCCGGGTACGAGCGCCAGGAACCGAAAGAAGAAGGCGGCCGAACTGTTGGACCTTGTGGGCCTGGGCGATCGGCTGGATCACCACCCCGCTCAATTATCCGGCGGCCAGCAGCAACGCGTCGCCATCGCGCGGGCGTTGGTGAATGATCCGGCGATCCTGATGGCGGATGAACCGACGGGGAACCTGGACTCAAAAACCAGCCGCGAAGTCATCACGTTGTTCAGGCGGCTTAACAAAGAGAAAAACATCACCGTGATTCTGGTGACGCACGATCCCAACGTGGCCCGGAACGCTCGGCGACTTTTGCTGCTTCGCGATGGCCTGATTGAGATGGACACGACCGACTTTGACAAGGCCCTACAATCGTTACATTCGTACGAGGAAGCAGAACCAGAGGAATAGTTGCGACACTGGTAGGTGATTCAGACAACATCACCGGTGCGATGTGTCGAATAGTCACGACATGTGTCTTCGTGTTATTCCATACCTGGCCGTTCTTGGCCTGTTTCTGCCGGCGACGGCGGCCGCCCAGTCGTACGACGAGGTGCTGCCGTTTAATAAGCCGGAAGAATACACGATCCGCTCCCGCAGTCCCGAAGACCTGCGGAATCTGCCGGCTCCGATTCCAACCGCTCCACCAACGGTTTCGATACCGCACCCGGATGCGACTGAGTTCCAACTGACGCTGGACGATGCGATTCGGACGGCTCTGAAGAATTCAGAGGTCATTCGAGTTCTCACTGGTTCGACCGCGGTTTCGACAGGCCAGACCATTTACGATCCGGCTATTGCTCACACGGCCATCGACGGTGCCATTGCGCAATTTGATCCGGTGTTGTCTGCGAACAACAGTTATGTCCGGAGTAGCGCCGCCAGTCCGACCCCTGGCGGCGTTGGTTTTGATCGCTTTACCGGGAATACGAATGTCTTTGATGTCGGAGTTCAGCAGCAGAATCTGACTGGTGGAACCGGTTCGCTGACATTCAATGACACGTGGTCTCGGACCGGTCAACGCGGCATACTGAACCCGCAGAACCAACCGGGCGTGACGGCTAGCTACACGCAGCCGTTTTTGAGCGGAGCTGGAGTGTGCGCCAATCGGGTGCCTATCGTGCTGGCTCGCATTCAGACTGAGCAGTCGTACTTTCAGTTCAAAGATTCGTACCAAAACCTGGTTCAAAGTGTCATCAACGGATACTGGAACCTCGTGTTCGCTCGAACCGACTTGTGGGCTCGAGAACGCCAGGTCGAACAGGCGCTGTTTTTGTTCGAACGCGCTGAGGCTCGGAAGCGGGCAGGGTTTGGTGATGCGGGGCAGATCGCGCAGCGAAAGGTCGCGCTGGCGAACTTTCGAGTCAGCCTGATTACCGCTCGGGCATCGCTACTGGACGCCGAAGCGGCGATAAAGAATGTGCTTGGGTTCCCACCCAACGACGGCGTTCGACTGATTCCGGTGACTGCTCCGACGCGAGAGGACATTGAGTTCAACTGGGAAGAACTGGTTAACACGGCCACAATTTATCGTCCGGATCTTGTCGAACTAAAACTGGTTCTGGACGCAGACCATCAGCAAATCATTCTGGCGAAGAATCAGGCTCAGGCAACGCTGAATGCCGGAGCCGCGTACACCTGGAACGGCCTGACTGGTCAATTCCCAACTGGGCAGACTCGAAGTACTGGTTTAAGAAATGGGAACTACACTCTGAGTGTGAACTTCTCAGTGCCGATTGGCTTGCGAGCAGCGCGAGCCAACCTGCGGAGCAACGAATTGATTTTGATGCGTGACAAAGCGAACCTGCGGCAGGGGCAACACGCGGCAACACACGAAATCGCGCAGTCGCTGCGGTCGCTGGCTTCGACTTACCAGCAGTACGAAGCGTTCATCAAACTGCGAGAAGCTTCGCTGGAGAACCTGCAGCAATTGGAGAAGACCAGCACTGTGGGTTTGGCCGAGTTTCAGGTGGTCCTGCAGGGGATTTCGGACTGGGGCAACGCCGTGAGTTCAGAAGCGCTGGCGCTCACGACGTACAACTCTCAGTTGGCGCAGTTGGAACAGCAAACGGGAACGATTCTGGAGGTGCACGGCATTCGGTTCTACGAAGAACTTTACGGATCGCTGGGGCCGTTGGGTAAGCATGGTGAGTGTTGCAACTATCCGAAGAACCTGCGGCCGCGTGAGAATGATCGGCTGTACGACTACGGCGATCGCCCTGCGGAAGAGTCGTTCAATCTTGAAGAGTATCCACGTCGCGGTAGTTCGAAGAAGAAGCCTCAGGACGACGATGATGATTGGCGTCTGGACGACCTGAAATCTGACGATGACTACGAAGCAGACGAGTTCGAGTCGGCGGACGAGGACGAAGTCCGGTTCGAGATCGATAGAACGCCACGTGCGTCACGAATTCGTGCTCCCTCGATTCCACAAGTCGATCGGCAGTGGAAGAACACATCTCGCAGGTAGCGCCGGTGTGCGAAGTCTTACGCTCCAATGTGCGAAATTAGCAGATTGGTACAAAAGGTCGCGGTCTAACGGGGTTGTTGACCGTTATAGTCTCGGCCGATCGTAAGACCCACATCTGAACTCGGACCTGATGAACAAGACCCTGCCGAATTACTGGTATGAAGCTGCGTCTGCTGTACCTCTGTCAGGCAGTCGTTGCGTGTCCGACCAGCAACTGGGTTGCCGGGAGGTAACGCCATGGGAGCTTTGGTGAAAGCGGTCCTGGCGTGCGCGGCTGTTGTGTTGGTTGGTGTTTGGGCTGTCTCCAGCCACACTGCCTCGCTTAATGCTGCGGCTGGTGTGGACGTGCTGGGTCCATTCGGTCCGACTTCCGATGTGACGAGCCAGCCGTCGGATTCAGTCTGCATTGAAGCGCGAGTGGAACGGTTCCATTGGCACTTCCGCTACCCGGGCCGGGATGGTGTGCTGGGAACCGACGACGACGTGTCTGTGGCCGACGAGCTGCATTTGCCTCAAGGCGTGGCCGTTGAGCTTTCATTAGAAAGCAGCGATTACCTGGTCATTTGGGATAGCCCCGAACTTTCAGAGAAAGCGATGGCGGTACCCGGATTGCCTCAGACGGTTAGGCTGACCGCCGACAGGTCGGGGCAGTTTGATGTCATGACTGACCCGATGTGTGGCTGGAGTTTTTTCCACGACGACGTTTTGGCTCGTGTGTTCGTCCTTGCTACGGACGATTTCAATTTGTGGTGCAAGCAGAGTTTTGAAGCCGACAGGTTCGGCAGAGGAAAAACCTAAGAGATGCGTGATTCAGAAACCGGTTCGTCGGCCCGCTACCTGTGGGTGCCAATTCTCTTCATCGCGGTGGCAGTCGTGGGGTGGAGCCTTTGGAACAAGCCAGCACCTGCTGAAGCGCCGGATAAGAAAACGCCGGCCAGTGCTGCTCCAAAGTTGGCGCCGGTGTTGGGGCAGATTCCGTGGTTCGAACTGACGGATCAGCACGACCGGGCGTATGGGACACAGGACCTTTACGGCAAAGTGTGGATTGCGAATTTCATTTTCACTCGGTGTACAGCGACGTGTCCTGAGCAGACTTCGAACCTGCACAAGATTCAGGAACGTCTGGTTGCCGGCCGAATGCCAGGCAACACCAGGTTGGTTAGCATCTCAGTTGATCCGGAAGTGGACACACCGGAGGTCCTGCACAAATACGCGGAAGACAATAACGCTGACCAAAAACTGTGGCGGTTCCTGACTGGCGACAAGACACAGATCTGGGATCTGTGCAAGGATGGGTTCAAGCTTCCTGTTGCCGAAGATCTGGGTTCGGAGATGCCGATTTCTCACAGCCCAGCGTTCATCGTTGTCGATGCATTCTCTAAGGTCCGCGGCCTGTTCACTGTGCAGTCGGAATCTGACATCGATGAACTCTGTGCGCTGGTCAGTAACCTGGGCAGGGAAGGTATCAAGATTCCGAAAGATGTGATGGCTCCCGAGTGGTTGTCTGACCGCAAGGCAGACCAATTGAAGTCGACGCGATTCTTTGATGTGCGGCACGATTTCAAGTTTGAGTACGCCACTGACGAGAGCAAGATTCGTTTTGTGAACCGAGTTGTGGACGACGCTGCGAAGTCCTACAAGCCGGTTCACTACGACCACGGCAGCGGCGTGATTGTGGCTGACGTCAACGCTGATGGCCGTCTGGATTTGTACTTTACAAGTGTGATCGGCGCGAACGGGCTTTGGTTGAACCAGGGCGATGGGACGTTCAAAGACGGTACGGAAGAAGCCGGCGTGGCTTTGACACAGCACAAGTCGATCACGGCGTCCTTTGCGGATATCGACAACGACGGCGACCCGGACTTGTTCGTTACTGGGGTTCGCGACGGCAACGTGCTGTTGCAGAATGACGGCACGGGCGTGTTTACCGATATCTCAAAGGCCGCCGGAGTCGATCACGTCGCGCATTCGTCTGGTGCGGTCTTCTTTGATTACGACAAAGACGGCTTGCTGGATTTGTTTGTGAGCAATGTCGGGATCTACTCGAGCGACGAAGTTGCCACGATGGGAACTCACCGCGTGGGAATTCCGGATCAGGGCGATCCGAAGTACAAATACTACGTCGGGTACATGGATGCGTTCGGCGGGCATGTGAAGCCTGAACGCAATGAGCTTAGTGTTCTGTATCGCAATATCGACGGAAGCCGGTTCGAAGACGTGTCAGAGAAGACGGGTTTAATGGATCGTAGCTGGACCGGCGATGCGACACCGATGGATGTGAACGCCGACGGCTGGGTCGATTTGTACGTCTACAACATGCAGGGCGAAGACCATTGCTACCTGAATGTAGAAGGCAAGGAGTTCAAAGCGGCGGATACATTTCGAATGACGCCGTGGGGAACCATGGGTGGCAAGGCGTTTGACTTCGACAACGACAACGACATCGACTTGTACCTCACCGACATGCACTCGGACATGAGCACCGAACGCGGGGCCGATCTGCCGGCTCATCCGCGGTTCGAAAAGAAGAAGTCGCTCATGTCATGGCCTGACAGCTACACGAAGAATAGAGGCAGAAGCATTTGGGGGAACGCGTTCTTCCAAAACGAGGAAGGTAAGTACGCTGAGGTTTCTGATGACGTTAACGCTGAGATTTACTGGCCGTGGGGAGTCAGCGTCGGCGACCTGAATGCCGATGGATACCAGGACATGTTTGTGACCTCCAGCATGAACTTTCCGTATCGCTACCAGGGGAACTCAGTATTGCTGAACAACAAAGGCAAGAGGTTCCTGGACAGCGAGTTCATTCTTGGTGTGGAACCGCGCCCCAACGGAGACACGGGGATTCCATGGTTCGAACTGGATATGGACGGCGAAGATAAAGACCATTTGATTCGTTCGATGCTGGAACGCGAAGGACGTGTCCCGAAAGGCAAGACCGTGGTTTGGTCGGCCATCGGTTCGCGAGCGTCGATTATCTTCGACCTGGACGACGACGGTGACCTGGATGTTGTGACCAACGACTTCAACACCAAGCCGCTGGTCCTGATAAGCGATTTGGCGTCCGTCGATCCGGACCTGAAGTTTGTTAAGGTCCGACTTGAGGGCACGAAGTCAAACCGAGATGGTCTGGGCGCCGTGGTGCGTTTGTTCAAAGGCGAGCAGGTGCAGATGCAGGTCCACGACGGCCATTCCGGATATATGTCGCACTGCAGCTATCCGCTGTACTTCGGATTGGACAAGTCGGCAGAGATCGACAAGATTGAAGTCACCTGGCCATCGGGCGTTGTGCAAACCGTCGAGAACCCCGAAGCCAATTCGACCGTTCATATCAAGGAAGCGGCTGCCGAATAGCCGGTTAATCTTGTGGCAGTCGCACTGGTTAAGTGCGTTGGTCGGGTTGAGTAGTGCAAAAGCCGTTAAAGCATGACGTGAAGTCAGGGGCGGAGAGGTTGAGTTCTTTCTTTATTGCAGTCGCCGAATCGTTACGTTCACTTCGCCTTTGTTGTTGGCCAGCGAGTTCATTGCATCGTTGATCCGCAGGAATAACGTTCCATTCCGATCAGTGACGGTCGTCCCGGTTCCCACTTTGAAGCTGTTGGCAAAGGTTGGTGAGTTCGGGTCGTAGCAGGTTCCCAGCAGGCAACCCAGCCGCTGGTTTCTGATGTAATTGATGCTGACTCCGTTCGGTTCACTGATCCACGGTTTCACCTGATCGCTGACCTGGAACCGGCCACTGGCTTTAATCTCATAGCTTCCCTGGCCCAGCAGGATGCCTGTTGATTGCCAACCGCGATCGGCGGCGACCTTCAGTTGTTTGGATTCACCGGCACCAAGCGCCACGCCCATCGTTGGCTGGATTGCCGCGCGGGGGATGTCGTAGCCGGGGGATAGCTTGTCCAGAAACTCAGTCCATCGCGCTTCCAGCATGTTGTTATTGCCAAGGGCTGTCGTGAGTTTTGTTTGGAAGCCGTTCCGGGTGAGGTGTGTTCCGATCTCGCGGAAGGTGATGTCGGGTTGATGGACGAGGAACTTGCACAATGCCCATGACCATGGGTAGATCGCTTGTTCGGTGGGCCTGAGATTCATGACGTCTCTTGTGGACTTCGTGTCTTTTTGTTGGACGGCGCGGTTGAGAAAGCCGATGCGCCCGAAGCCTTTGTAGTCTTCCAGGTTTTCCGGCATGACGCCAAAGGAGACGGCGCCGTTGTTCAGACGGTGTGTTCCGAAGTACTCGGCCATGCCTTCCATGTACCAGGCGGGTGGCGCGTCCACGGTGCCGGTGGTGCAGGCCATGAAGCAGTGGGTGAATTCATGGAACATCAAATGCCGGCTGTAGTATTTTTCCTTCTGGCCGTTCACCCAGAACTCATAGCCCATGTGGCGACCGTTTTCGAACGCGGGAACGCGGTCGGTTAGTAGGCCGAGTTTGCGGAATAGATTCGGATCGGCCATCAAGTAGCCCGTTGATTGGAAGTCGGTTCCTTCTCGGTTCGCCGGCAGTTGGCCAAAGAATTTCGTGAGGTGGTCGAACAGGACATCCGCCATTGGTGGCAGCGTCTGAGCGATCTGCGGATCGAAATCGGTGTAGAGAATCAGCCGTTTGGATTCGTATCGCCTGATGCCTGACGCCTTAAAGCGTTCCGGGTTCTGGACGACTCGGTCATCAGAACGGCGCTGTACAACATTTGACTGCAAAGCCCGCTGTGAACCGGTTGCCGGCTGAGAAGGTAGCTGTGTTCTGGCTGGTGCCGTGGCCGGGGTGGAGTTGGCAGACTTGGTCAGCGGATTGGGAGTCGGTGCGGCTGCCGGCTGGGCTTTCGGTGGGGAAGTGGCCGGCGACTTGTTCTTCTCGCCTCCACAACCGACCATCATGCAGCACAAAAGCGCGGTGGTTAGTTGCGGAACGCGTTGTGTGGTCAATTGCATCAGCCACTCCATCCTGGAATTCAGAACCAGACAATGTCCGATTTTATTTACTGTCTCAACTCAAGCACAATCAGACCTGCGCCGTTGTCTGAAAAGATTCGCATTGCGAACGCTGTTGGCTACAAGGCGATTGAACTGTGGCACGACGATATCGACCTGTATCTGCTACAGGGAGGCACGCTGGAAGATTTGCGGAAAGAACTCGACGACGCCGGGTTGCAGGTTCCAACAACGATTTTCCTGAAAGGCTGGTTCGATACAAGCGGTGAAGAACGCACGAAGGCCCTGGACGAATGCAAACGGCGGATGGAACAAGCCGGCGCTGTGGGAGCCGTGCATTGCATCGGCGGTCCACCACACGATCCGAACCTGGACTACGAACAAGGGGCAAAGAACTACGCCGAGCTGCTGGATATTGGCATCACGCAGTTTGGTGTTCGGCCTGTCATGGAATACCTGGGATTCGCGCAGGATCTGAAAACGATCGAAGCCGCTTTGCGAATCATTGAACTGTCCGGGCACGCTGACGCGACGACTGTTGTTGATCCGTTTCACTGCTACGTCGGCGGTGGCCCGATTGAATCCATCAGCAAGTTGGCTCCGTCGCAGATCGCGATCTCTCACTTCAACGACGCGCCCGCCGAACCAGAACCATCGACTCAACGCGACCCGGATCGGGTGATGCCGGGTGATGGTGTGATTGATTTGAAGCTGTTTTGCGATCAGCTGCGTGCGATTGGTTACGACAAATGTTTGTCGCTGGAGATCTTCAATCGCGATTACTGGGAACAGGACCCGGAAGAGGTCGCTCGGGTCGGATTAGAAAAGATGCGTGCGGCTGCGGAAGCCTGAGTCGAAGCAGGTCGGTTCATGCAGCAATAAAAAAACGGCTGGTGAGGATTCAACCTCACCAACCGTTTGTCTTTTTCTGAACCAGTCTGGCTGGTCTACTTTTCGTCGTCGGCGCAGGTCCAGCAACCGAGTGATGAGTCGTAGCCCACGAGTTCTTCAGGCTTGAAGTACACGTTGATTTCTTTTTCTGCCGCTTCCGGTCCGTCGCTGCCGTGCATGAGGTTCATCTGGCGGCTGGCGCCGAAGTCGCCGCGGATGGTTCCGGGAGCCGCTTCGCGACCGTTGGTCGGACCCATTAGAGTTCGCATGACGGAAATGGCTTCCGGGCCTTCGACACAGATTGCAACAACTGGTGCAGAGGTGATGAATTCTTCCAGCATCGGGTAGAACGGTTTCTCGACGTGTTCTGCGTAGTGCTGAGCTGACAGTTCGGGAGTGACCTGCAACATTTTGAGGCCAACGATCTGCAATCCCTTGTCTTCGATCCGAGTAATCAGGCGACCGACAAGTCGGCGTTGGACACCGTCAGGTTTGACGAGAATGAGTGAGCGTTCTGTAGCCATCGTTGAATTGTCTTTCAGTCAGAAGTGTCTTTGACAGGATTGGCAGGATGAGCGGCCTGGCTGCGTGGGAATGGTCTTGAGTTCAGTCCGCTGATTCTGCGAATCCTGTCTGGTGTTGAAGTTAAGTCAGGGCAGGGCGATTGGTATCGATTCCCTGCCTTTCACAACTTGGCGACTTGTATTCTGGTCGCGAGGCAGACTCAACCCCAACCCCCCGGGTTGGTTCAGGTTCTACTTGAATACGGGGGCGAGATGAGCACGGCTGAGGGCCTGGCATTGTTACGGATTGGCAGATCGTCATAATGCGTGCGTGGCCACCATCTACGACGCAACCACGTAAGGAAACACATGCGAGGCGTTCTGGCCGTAATTCTGGCTGGCGGAAAAGGGACCCGTCTTGAGCCGCTCACGCGCGACCGCACCAAGCCGGCCGTGCCGTTTGGCGGTGCGTACCGGATCATCGACTTCACCTTGTCCAACTGTCTCAACAGTGGCATGCGCCGGGTACTGATTCTGACGCAGTACAAAGCCGCCAGTTTGGATCGGCATATCACTCGGGGTTGGCAGTTCCTGTGTCCGGAACTTGGTGAATTCATTTCGACTCTGCCGCCGGAACAACGGATTGGCGAACACTGGTATCAGGGGACGGCCGACGCTGTCTACCAAAACATCTACACCATCGAACGCGCTCGGCCTGAGCACGTCGTGATCTTGTCGGGCGATCACATTTACCGCATGGACTATTCTCGGATGGTGAATGCACACATCGAGAGTAACGCGGATGCGACCATCGCGTGTATTCCGGTTCCCACCGAAGACGCTTCGCGATTTGGTGTGATGCAAGCCGATGAAACCGGGCGTGTGGTGAAGTTTGAAGAGAAGCCTGAGAATCCTCAGCCCATGATTGATGATCCGTCGAAGTGCCTGGCTTCAATGGGGATCTACGTGTTCAAAGCTGGCTTCCTGTTTAACGAACTGGATCGCGACGCGACTGAATCCGGAAGTGCTCGCGACTTCGGCAAGAACATCATTCCTTCCATCATTGGGGACCGACTTGTCCGCGCGTTTTCGTTTGCTGACGAGAACGGGAACGCGGAATACTGGCGTGATGTGGGGACGCTGGATGCTTACTACGAAGCCAACATGGATTTGATTGCGGTTGATCCCGAACTCAATCTGTACAACCCCGCGTGGCCGATACGGACTTACAATGGTCCGAATCCGCCAGCGAAATTTGTGTTCAACGACACCGATAGCAAGCCGCCTCGCATCGGACAGGCTGTGGACAGCATTGTGTGTCCGGGAACCGTGGTGTCAGGTGGTTCGGTTCGGCGTTCGATCCTTTCTCCATTGGTGCGCGTTAGCAGTTATGCGCATGTTGAAGATTCGATTCTGCTGGATGGAGTCACGATTGGCAGGCACGCTCGCGTGCGTCGAGCGATTATCGACAAGGACACGATCGTGCCGGAAGGTGCGGAGATTGGCTACGACCTGGACAAGGATCGTGAAGCCGGCTGGACCGTGACTGAGTCCGGGCTCGTGACGCTTCCGACTAATGCTCAGTGGCCAACCTAGCTGCGTGCTTCAAAAGCCGGTTGCCGCGACTTACTGGCGACTTGTCGAACATCAAATGTGAGATGTCGAACGGGATATCGGAGTCGTTGTCCAAATCGCTGCGCGAACTGCGATCAGAGTCGGCGCATAGAAAAAGCCACCTGAGAGATTCCTGCCAAGAGACCTCGGGGCGTTCATCCGAGGTATCCCAAAAGGCTTCAATCTCAGGTGGCTAAGGCGGTATTCTACGTGCTGCCACTACCGTTGGCATAGGCGAACGCCACTTGCTCCGTGCGAGAATTCGAGTTTTTTGCCCGTATATAATTCATTTGTACTAGACGTGGGTGGTTCTGATGCCATTCAAGTGTGCAGCCAAATGGCAACCTGCGGTGAATACAGGCTTGGTGGGTGGGCCATTGTCCCAGCTTGTGCGGTTGCGGTGAGTTCCGCAGAGTTCCAAGAACGGGCCTTGTTGAGGACCGCAAGAACAACAAACAGTTCTCAAAGCGACACGCCCTGTTCGAAAGTGCTTGGTTACGACTCGAGAGTTTGCGCAGTTTATTACGCGGCCGGTGATCGCTGCTCGGAACAAATCAAGCCCCACAAAACACTTTGTTTTGTGGGGCTCTTGTTAAAACCCGGAAGCAGCGAGTCCCAGGGGGGCGGAGGACTCAAGCGGCTTCCGGGGGGCGATTTGGTGTTCGGTTGATGAGTTGCTGGTAGACAAAAGCCAGCGGTTTAGGTGTCAGTGAGTTGTGTTCGTTTCGCGTCGTCCTACGTGTTTGACGCGAGGCAGAAACATATGGGGATCCGGAAAACGGGTCAACATGAATTCGCCCGGCAAGTCTTGTCGGGCGAGTTGCTATAAGATGTGGCTCTGCAATGGGTTGCAGTTTGCGTTTTTTCCCAAGCCGAGCGAACATGCCAGATCTGCCGAAACGAAGACGAAAAAAAACTGGATCCGGTCCAAAGGTGCCAGCGCCGCGGGCTCGAAGGGAACCGGAAACACGTCCGATACTGGGATCTGGTGGACTCGGTTTTCGTTCGCCACGGATTCCACAGAAAGCACTGGCGGTCATCTGTCGGTCGTTGGCGACGATGTTGCACTCCGGATTGGATATTCAAAACGCCATCCGGATGACGGCGGACAAGTTGTCTGAACCGCGAGCCAAGGCCGGGATGCTTGAGGTTCAGGATGCAATCAAGAGTCGTGGCGAGATTGCTGAGTCCATGCGGGAGCAGGGCAAGCGGTTCCCGAACCTGATGACTGATCTGGTTCAGGTAGGAGAACACACAGGCTCATTGCCTGAAGTGTTCAAGAGCCTCGCTAAGCACTACGAGACCAACGTTCGGCTGAAGCGACAGTTCATCGGCGCGATCATCTGGCCGGTGTTTCAGATGGTGGCCGCTATCCTGGTGATTGGCCTGTTGATTTATGTGCTGGGGATGCTGCAGGGCCCGGCCGACGGAAAAAACTCGTTGCGGTTCGACATCTTTGGCCTGTCCGGGACCCGCGGCACGATTACGTGGTTCGTGTCTACGTTTGGAACCATTGGCATGATCTTCGTCGGCTACAAGCTGATCATGCGGAACCTGGCGGGTCGGCAGTTTCTGGATCCGCTGTTGATGAAGATTCCTGTGGTCGGCAAATGCATGCGGTCGTTCGCGATTGCGAGGTTCTCGTGGGCTTTTGCTCTGACGCAGCAGTCGGGCATGCCGATTAAGCCCAGCATCCATCAGAGTATCAGAGCGACTGACAACGGTGCCTTCATTGTTTGCGAAGACCTGGTTTGGCAGCGTCTGAGTGAAGGTGAAACGCTGACAGATTCGCTGGATTGCACGAATCTGTTTCCACCGGAGTTTGTGCAGACGGTCCATGTCGCTGAAACATCCGGGACGGTTCCTGAAGCACTTGATCGGCTTAGCCCGCAGTTTGAAGAGGAGGCTCAACGCAACCTTCAAGCTCTGACGGCAGCTGCTGGTTGGGGAGTGTGGGCACTGGTGGCCGTGTTTGTCGTGTATCTGATTTTCACCATCGCTTTACAGTATGTGGGCATGATTAACGATGCGGCGAGTGGGAATTTTTGAACGAGAACGGTAGAAGACCAGCGCCGAAGTTCCTTTCCTTTGCTTGTTCCGCTTCATGTCACACTTTGAATTCAACCTGCAGCACACCGACACCAACAGTTCCGCGCGCGCGGGTGAGTGGAAGACTCCACACGGCGTCGTGCGGACGCCAGCGTTCATGCCGGTGGGAACACTGGGGACCGTTAAGGGACTTACGCCCGATCAAATTAAAGCGACCGGTGCTCAGAAGGTTCTGGCGAACACGTACCACCTGGCGTTGCGACCGGGCGCGGAGATTGTCCAGGAACTGGGCGGGCTGCATGAGTTCATGCATTGGGACGGTCCGATTCTGACAGACAGCGGCGGCTTTCAGGTGTTTAGCCTGGCAAAGATGAGCAAGATGACTGACCACGCGGTCACGTTTCGTTCTCACATCGATGGCAGCGTGTTTGAGCTCAGCCCTGAGCGGGCGATGGAGATTCAGAACCAGCTTGGTGCGGATGTCATCATGTGTCTTGATGAGTGTCCGCCGCATGATGCGGTTCCGGAGAAGATGCAGGCTGCAGTCGATCGCACAACGGCCTGGGCCAAACGTTGCCGTGATGCTCACACGGCGGACCAACAGGCTCTATTCGGAATCGTGCAGGGAGGAACCAGCGAGGAGTTCCGATCGCGTTCGGCCGAGGGCCTGCTGCCACTGGATTTTCCGGGCTACGCGATTGGAGGTCTGAGTGTCGGCGAGGAACCCAAAGAGATGTACTCGACGCTGGATTTCACGACTCCGATGCTTCCCGAGACGAAACCGCGGTACTTGATGGGGGTCGGAACTCCGCAGGATCTGGTTCAGGGCATCCTGAGAGGTGTCGATTTGTTTGACTGTGTGATGCCGACTCGGAATGGCCGGAACGCGATGGCGTTTACCAGCGGCGGGCGGGTGAAGATGCGAAACGCCGTGCACCAGCGTGATTCGGGGCCATTGGATCCGGAGTGTGACTGTGTGGCGTGTAGGTCCTTTAGCCGAGCTTACCTAAGACACCTGTTTGTGGCGAAAGAGATGCTGGGAGGCATTTTGTTGTCGCTGCACAACATCACTTTCTACCAGCGAGTGGTCCGGGAACTGCGAGCCGCCATTCTTGAGAATCGGGCTACTGAGTTCCGTGACACTCAGCTTGCCCGTTGGGGCGTCGAGGTCTAGTATACGGGCTTGACGGAAGTGCGGTTCTCATTTGAAGTTCCGCCGGAACGGGGGACCCGTTCGAAGAGATTTATCCCTGCTGGTTGCCGCTCGAACGAGACGCCGGGCCGAAGGTGCAGGGCGGGATTTCCCGACCAAACAGCGTTCGACTGCGGTACCGACGATGATTGACCTGAATTTGTGCTTGTTGCTTGCGGCGGAAGAAAAGCTTCCGCCCGGAGCTGCGTTCATGCAGTTCGTGCCCATCATTGTCGTGGGTGTGCTGGGATACCTGCTGTTTATGCGGCCGATGGCCACTGAGCGTAAGAAGCAGCAAGAGACTTTGAGTGCTCTGAAGAAAAACGACCGGATCATCACGATCGGCGGCATCATTGGTACCGTCGCTGATCCATCGACTGATGGTGACCTGATCACAATCAAAGTGGATGACGGAACACGAATGAAGTTCCGTAAGTCTGCGATCCAGGGGCTTTACGAATCTCCAAAGGATGCGGACAAGAAAAGTTAGAAGCATGACGCCGGCGGCCAGGCCGTCGTGGAATTGAATATAGACCAGGGACTAGCGATGAACATTTTTCAGTTCGCGTGGATTCAAACACTCGAAAACGCCGGTAAGGCAGCTGAAGTTGCCGTTGATGCGGCAAACAAGGCTGCTGAAGTGGGCGAAGCGGCTCCAACGGCCAGCGTGGTTCCGAAGTTGCTCTTCGTGCTCGCCGTCTTAATCCTGCCATTCGTGCTTGGGCACTTGTTGGCATCGGTTCTGAAGCTCAAAGACGACGGCATGCGAATCAGCACTTGCCTGTTCGCTTTGTTCGCCAGCGTTGCACCGTTTGTGTGGCACGCTTTTCAGGGAACCGAGTTCAACGACATCGTGCGTCGTGGTATCGACCTTGCCGGTGGAACCAACATGGTG
Source organism: uncultured Planctomycetaceae bacterium (assembly GCA_964485095.1). Lineage (GTDB taxonomy): Bacteria > Planctomycetota > Planctomycetia > Planctomycetales > Planctomycetaceae > CAYNWT01. The sequence goes on from CAZAIB010000096.1 coordinate 17,664, forward strand.
TTCCAGATTGACGACAAGACTGAAAAGGAAGTTACAGCTCAGGCAATGGACCAAATGGTCGCGGCCGTGAGTCGTAGAATTAACTTGTCTGGTACCGAAGAAATTACGGTACGCCAGGTCGGATCTGACCGGATTGAAATCATCGTGCCTGGTGCCGACCCGGGTGCTGTTGCTGACCTCAAGAAGAAGATCACCAAGCTTGGTAGCCTTGAGTTCGGCCTGTTGGCCAACTACACCGACCATGCAGCCGTCATTTCAGAAGCTCAAAAGCTTCGTGATGAGGATAAGAAGTACGTCGATGCCAGTGGGACTACTGTCGCTGTCTGGCGAGGTCTGGGTGAAGCCAACGGTGAGTCCAAGGACATTGGGGGTGGTCGAGATGACGCCAGCCGCGATATCGCAGGGGAGAATCCCGGTGAGACGGTTCGCGAATACCTGGTCATGCAGGCTCCGGAAACCAAGCGGATTACTGGTAGGTATCTGAATCGAGCCTACGGAACTGTTGATGGTACTGGCCGACCTGCTGTGGGTTTTGTATTCGATTCAACCGGTTCTCACTTCTTCGGACAGATGACTCGAGCCAACCGGCCGCGTGCTGATGGTTCGAACCGCAGACTGGCCATTTTGCTGGACAACAAGATCCACTCAGCACCGTCGATTGATGAACCCATTGATGGCAACGGCATCATTCGTGGTACGTTCACACAAGCTGAGATCCGCGAACTGACTTCGGTTCTGAATGCGGGTGCTTTGGAACTACCAATCAAGCCGGATCCGATCAACGAGATGACAATTAGTCCGTTGCTGGGCGCTGACGTGCAGGAAAAAGGTATGACAGCGATCGCGGTCGCTTCGATCGCCGTTGTTATCTTTATGTTGCTGTACTACCGCTTTGCTGGTTTTGTGGCCGTGTTGTGCTTGGCTTTGAACCTGTTGTTGGTACTCGGATGTATGGTGGCTATTCAGGCTACCTTCACCTTGCCCGGTATCGCGGGTCTGGTGTTAACCATCGGTATGGCGGTGGATGCGAACGTCTTGATCTTCGAACGAATACGTGAAGAACAGGCGCGCGGTTCCAGTCTTCGGATGGCAATTCAAAACGGTTTCGGTCGTGCGTTCACAACCATTGTTGACGCGAACGTGACCACGCTTATTACGGCCGCCATCCTGTTCATGATTGGTACGGATCAGGTGAAAGGTTTTGCCGTCACACTGATCATCGGAATCCTGATGAGTATGTTTACGGCTCTGTACTTTGGCCGTTTGCTGTTTGACTTGTTCGAACGCAAACGCTGGATCAAGAGCCTGAAGATGACCAGCATCGTTGGCGAGACCAACTGGGATTTCATCGGCAAGCGTGGCATCGCTGCGATGTGTTCGGCGGTCGTTATTGGTGTCGGACTTTTTGCGTTCATCACACGCGGTACCGATAACTACGACATTGACTTCACTGGTGGAACGATGGTGACGTTCCAGACTGTCAACGCTCATAAGATTGATGACATTCGCGCGGCTTTGATCAATGAAGAAGGCGGGAAGCAGGCCTTCAAGCCGGATATCACTGTTGAGGGGCTGACCTTGGTGACGGGTGCTGATGCGAAAGCAACAAACAACTACTTCCGACTCCGGACCCGTGATCGCGACGAAACCAAAGATGGCGTTGGACCGAAAGACGGCGGACGTATCCAGGACCGATTGAACGATGCGTTGACATCTGCAGGCATCGAGTTGCTGCGGATTACCATGGAAAGCGACACGCCAGCGTTGGTCACAGCCGAAGCAGGCGACGATACCGTCGATCCAACAGTTGGCGGCTTCAAGACGGCTATGAGCTTTAGTTCTGAAGTCTCAGCTGTCACGGCGCTTGACAACTTCACAGCAGCGCTTGAACGGGTTGCCCCCGGTACCTACAGCGACAACAAAGAGAACTTGATCGAGATTACGGGTACAGAGGGGTCTGGAATGGCCGCTAAACTGAACAGCGTTCGCAAGTTCGCAAAGATTGAACTGCTGACGTACCCTCAGATTGATGAAGAAGATCTGACGCAGGCATTGGGCTCCATGAAGAGCACGATGGCGACCCAGCCACACTTTGACGAAGTCAACAGCTTCGCCAGTTCTGTGGCGGGCGAGATGAAGCAGTCAGCGCTGGTTGCGATCATTGTGAGTCTAATCGCGATCGTTGCCTACATTTGGTTCCGGTTCCAGCGGATTACCTTTGGTCTGGCTGCGGTTGCTGCTTTGGTTCACGACGTCCTGGTCGTTCTGGGAATGGTTGCGTTGTGTTCTTACCTCAGCGGGAACGGTATTGGCGACCTGCTACTACTGAAAGACTTCAAGATTAACCTGCCAATGATTGCGGCCTTCCTGACCATCGTGGGTTACTCATTGAATGACACGATTGTCGTGTTCGACCGTATCCGAGAAGTCCGCGGCAAGAACCCACTGCTCACGCCGGAAATGGTCAACCGATCGCTGAACCAGACTCTGTCACGAACCTTGCTGACATCGCTGACCACATTCATCGTAGTTGCGATTCTGTACGCGATCGGTGGTTCGGGTATCCACGGCTTCGCGTTCTGCCTGGTCATGGGTGTGATCGTTGGTACTTACAGTTCGATCTTCGTAGCGAGTCCGGTTCTGCTGTGGCTCATGAACCGCGGTCAGGCCGGTTCAACGAAGGCTGTCGCGGAGTCACGTGAGAAAATGGCAACTGCTTAGCGACCACTCTATTGCTGTTCGTTTAGCTGGTTTGAAAAAAGGCCGGTTCAGGAAACTGAACCGGCCTTTCTTATCTCGTCTCGCGTTTGTGTTGGCTACTTCGCTGTGATCGCTCGTTGGCGACGCCGAATGGCGAGGCCGCCCAGGCAGAAGCCGCACAGGAGAAGTGACGTTGGTTCAGGGACCGATGTGGCATCGAAGCTGATCGATGAAATTCCCTGAACAGATCCTGCCGCGAATGGAGCACCGCTGGCTCTAACGCTCAGGCTATTGCCCTGAAGTCGATCGATGTCAGTTGGGCCCGGCACGCCGTCGTCCAGAATCTCAACCCGAACGCCGTCGGTGACCGCAACGAAATGGGGGTTGGGTGCAAACAGGTTGGAGTTCGCGACGCCGTGCCCGATTTCCGTAAACTGAAAAGACCCAAGTCCTGACATGGTTCCCGCAGATGGGGTCAACGTGAACTCGAAATCGATCGTCTCACCATCGTTGACCGCTGAGTCCACGATGCCAAGGCCCGTCGTGTTAAGTGTGATGGCTCCGGAACCGTTAATGTTGACGACCAATTCGAAGTCTTCCAACAGTCCGGTTTGGCTGTTCTCAACCTGCACCGTATCGGTGTAGATCGCGGAAGCTGATCCGATGCCTGTGAACTTCGAAGCGTTTGCGCTGTCGAGATCGACCCGCAGAACACCTGCGCTCGCGGCAGTGGTAAGGCTGAGTAGGATAAATGTCGCCCAACGGTACATTTGCATGATTGTCCACCTTTAATCTTGACCCAACATGCAGAGCCTAGGTTGCCGATTTGCCACAGATTGTCGCAAAACTCAGACAAATGCGGGGTCTGTGGGAGCCCACAGTGAGGCTGGTCCTCGTCGCGTCGGTTGTGACGATTGAATCGGAGGGCGGATTCTTGAAAGGGCAGTGATCCAGTCGCCCTGGTTCTGCGTTCTGATTTGCTCAGGCGTCCCCAGACTGACAGCGTGACAGGAATGATCCCGACCGGTACTGATGCTCCTCTTTACTACCGTCCCTACGTGACCGTGGGTTTGATTGTGGCCAACATCGTGGCCTTCGTTCTGGCGGGAGCGTCCAGCACCGCTACCGGGTGGGGCGGGTTCTATCTGACCTATGGTGAGGGTTGGCAGCCAGTCCAATGGCTGACTTACAACTTCGTGCACTTCGGCGCGGGCCATCTGATTGGGAACATGATCTTCCTATGGGTGTTTGGGATGGTCGTTGAGGGCAAAGTCGGGCCTCGAAACTTCCTGCTGCTGTATCTCGGCTGTGGCGTTCTTGGCGGCTTGGTTATTCAGACCTGCATGCTTGGGTACGCCGGAGGTGCAGTGGGAGCCGGCGGCGCGTCTCTGGTGATCTTCGGGCTGATCAGCATCTGCATTCTCTGGGCTCCGGAGAACGAAGTGTCGATGGTCTGGATCATCTACTTCCACGTCGTGCAGTTTGAGGTCCGCATCTTTGTGCTGGGGCTAATCTACGTCGCGTTTGAGGTGCTCGGCTTCATGATGAGTTCCGCGCGAATGGGTAGTGAGTCGGGCCACTTAATCGGAATGGTAATCGGTGCTGGCATCGGCTACTGGATGCTCAAGACGGATCGTGTTGACTGCGAAGGCTGGGATCTCCTGACGATTACTGGCCAGGGGAAACCGCGAGCGACCTTCGTGAGTTCGGTTCAAGGTACTCCGAACCTTCAGGCAAGGTCGGATCGCAAACCACAACTGCGGCAAGCGACCATTGAATCACCAAACGATACTCAGGAGCAGTTCGTGGCAGCGCTCACATCGCAGGTCCTGCCAGCTGCCGCTGTGGCTTACCGGCGATTCAACCGGCATGCTCCAGTACCGGGCGCTTCACTGCGTCGTCACGAAGAACAGCTTTGCCGTTTGCTAATGCGACAGCAGAAACACAAAGAGGCGACCCAAAGTCTAAGCCTCTTCGTTTCGCGATATCCGGCGAACTCAGACCGTCAGCGTCTCTGTCTGGCAACGCTTCTTATTCAGCATCAGGACCGGCCCAAAGCTGCCTTGCGAGCAATAGAACCACTCGACCGTGAGGCGCTTAGCGATAAGCATCAATCCCTGGTTTGCAAGTTGGAACGCAAGGCGACTCGCATGATCGAAGCTGGTGTGCTGGAAGTTGCTTCCTGATCGCAACGTCTAGTACGGAGGCGCGAGCCGGCGAAAGCCGTGAACAAGGACAACGATCAGGAATACAATGTTGCGAGCGAGTTGCCGCAGTACAGGCGTGCGAGCACGGCCACTCCTTTAGGTCGCGCAGCCATCTGGTCGGAATGCCGGCTCGGCCTACTCGGGCGCCGATAATTCCACCGACGATCGCTGCAGTGGAATCGGCGTCGCCGCCGCACTGGATGATGTTGGTTACCGCCCGTTCGAAATCGTATGGCGAAGCCAGCCATGCGTGAATAGCGGCGGGAACCGTGTGATAGGTATAGCCGCTAATCCCACGTTCGCTGAAGGTTCTTGCAGCGAATTCCTGGGTCCCTTCACCAGTCTCGATGCTCCCAACAACCGTTTGCAGGAGTTGTCTAAGTTCATCGGCTGGCTCGTCGATAGGCAGGAGTCTGTCCAAGGCTTCAAGGAACTCGCGGCCATCAATCGCATCACTGGTTCGTGATTGGCGAGCAGCGAGTGCAACGGCCATCGCTCCGTATTCTGCTTTCACATCCGAGTGCGTAATTCGTGACGAACGCCGGACGAACTCAATCATCGTCGCGCTGTCCAGAATCAAGGCGCCCAGGATTGGCGCTCGCATTACCGGGCCGTTACCCGCTGAATAGACGCCACATCGTTTAGAGGAGAACCCCATCCACAACTTCAACATCGATCGCGCTGTCGCACGGCCGATACCGGCTGGGAGTTTGAGGAACCACCACTTCAGCCGGCGAGCTACTTCGCGTTCAAACCGTTCGGGGTCTCCGCCAGCTGCGATCGCTGCTTGCGCGATGATGCAGGAATGTTCTGTGTCGTCTGAGACAAACCCCCAACGGAAGAAAAACCGATAGCGGTCGGGGGGCCAAACAGTTTCCTAGCGCGGCGAGGTGAGAGGTTCTCATATGGCAGTCCCAGGGCATCACCAATGGCGGTACCCAGCAGGGAGCCAATGGCCGCATCGGCTGTCTTGGTACTGGTTGCGGCGGTCGTCGATTCGGCGACTAGCATCGTGGCTACTCCGGGAATGTGATGAACTCCGGTGGGACGTGATCCGTCAGCCATACCTCATTCGGCGTGACGTAAAATTCGTGACCGGCCTCAGCCATCGCTTTCGCATCGATCGTGAGAATGACTGGCTTTCCGCGACGTTGCCCGACACTGGCTGCGAGTTCCGTATCACAATGAAGATGCACGTGATGGCGTTTTTGTTTGGTTAACCCTTCCTGCTGAATCGCTTTGACAAACTTTGTGGGCGTGCCGTGGCAAAGTACATCCGGTGGCGTGCTTGCGCTGTAGCCCAGCTCAACGCTCAGGGAATGTCCCTGCGTTGCCCGGATTCTGCTTTTGTCCTCGTTGAACTGGAACCGTTGTTTGTCGTTGTCACGAACGACTTCTTCCATTTGCTCACGATTGCAGCGCCTGCCGGCTCGGTTCATCGCGAACAGAAGTTCGTCTACGTTCACCCAGCCGGCTTCATCCAGTTCCAATCCAATGAGTTCCGGCTGGTGCCGCAGAACCAGACTCATGTACTTGCTGATAACTTTTTTGTGCTTCTCAAACATCTTTCGTCTTTTCTTTTCCAACAGACTCGCTTGATACGACGCGGATCCCTGCTTCTTCCATTTCTTCAATCGCCCGGTCAACGTCACCCGCTTTTAGGTTCACACCCCGGCAGCCGTCTTCGACAAGCGTCACTTCAAAACCCAGTTTCCTTGCGTCCAATGCTGTGAACTTGACGCAGTAGTCCGTGGCCAGGCCCAGCACGAACACGTGTTTCACGCCAGCTGCCTGCAGTGCATCGCCAAGTCCTGTCGCGTTTCGATGTCCGTTGTCAAAGAAACCACTGTAGCTGTCGATCTTTGTATCGGTTCCCTTGGGGAAGATTCGAACGGATTCGTCGATTCGCAACGCGTCGGCGAACTCAGCTCCCGACGTATCCTGAACGCAGTGATCTGGCCACATGATCTGGGGCAGGCCGTGCAGTTCAATCATGTCGCCAACGGCATAGCCATCGTGCTGGCTGGCAAAGCTGCCGTGATTGGCCGGATGCCAGTCCTGTGTCGCCACGACCAAATCAAACCGGTCGATCATGTGGTTCGCCACCGGCACAACCTGATCTCCTTCCGGAACGGCCAATGCGCCGCCGGGCAGAAAGTCGTTTTGGATATCAACAAGGATAAGTGCGCTGTTCATGGATCGTTCTTCGTGTCAAACCTCAAAGTTGAAACCCTCTTTCACCAGTCGGTTGTACTTCCGTTTGTCGAACCGATACAGCCGGGCCGCTCTGTGAGCGACGTCGGTTTCGATTTCGTCCAGCTCCTCCAGCACATCCATGCTGAGGATTTTTTTTCGGAAGTTTCGTTTGTCCAAATCCCGTTCCAAAATGACCTCGTATAAATGCTGCAGCGATCGCAGTGGGAACTTCGCTGGCAATAGTTCGAAACCAATCGGTTGATACCGAACTTTTCCTCGCAGCCGTTCGTGCGCTGTCTTCAGGATCTTTGGATGGTCAAATGCCAGCTTGGGGATGTCGTCAATCGCGAACCACGCGGCGTTTCGAGCATCCGTGGCGGCCTGAACGCGATGGTCCGACAGTCGGACCAATGCATAGTGAGCCACGCTGACGATGTGTTCTCGCGGGTCACGATCTGGCGACCCAAATGTGTAGAGCTGCTCCAGAAAGACCTTTTCGAGCCCCGTTTCTTCTGCCAGTTCGCGTCGAGCGGCGTCGTCGGTGGATTCACCCACCCGTACAAAACCGCCAGGCAACGCCCATTGTCCAACGTATGGCTCAAGGTCTCTTTGAATCAGCAGCAACTTCAGATCGTCCTCATCCAAACCAAAGACAACACAGTCCACAGTCAGGGC
>CAZAIB010000097.1:0-24668 GCA_964485095.1 uncultured Planctomycetaceae bacterium
CTGCGGTCCTGAAGAGCCAGCTTGGTGCGGTCCCACAACGTGGCTGTCTTGAGGGACGCACCACGCCCCGTCCGGGGCTTTCTGCCATGCTTTGTGGACATAAGCTGGTCGACAAGACCTGATGCCAGGCCGGGTTCGCAAACCACGCCGCTCGCCGCACGAGAAATCAATCTCCAGCAAGCTGCTTGCCGCTCCTCGTATGTGTGACAGGACAGAAACCCACTGGCTCAATCTGACGTTGTTAGCGTCTCGCAGTGGACGGGTCTCGTTCTTAATTTAGCCTCGATTCGGAGACGGTGCCGCATTCTTTGCACCGCTGGGCGAACCGTTGCCCATAGAGTCCGTTTCACCGTACGCATCGACAATGTCGCGGACCAACTTGTGGCGGACGATATCCTCGCCGGTCAGCGAGGCGATGGCAACACCATCAACCGTTTTCAGACGCCGAATCGCATCCGAAAGCCCGCTTTTTACGTGCTTTTCCAAGTCTACTTGGGTCGCGTCACCGGTCACGACAATCTTAGAGCCCTCCCCCATCCGGGTTAGAAACATCTTCATTTGCGTAACCGTCGTATTCTGCGCCTCATCCAGAATCATGAACGTGTCGTTTAGTGTACGCCCGCGCATAAAGGCTAGCGGGACGATCTCAATCACGTCGTTGTCCATATACCGCTGGACCTGTTCAAAGCTCAGCAGATCGTTCATCGCGTCCAGCAACGGTCGCAGGAACGGGTTCACTTTGGCCAGCATATCGCCGGGCAGAAAGCCCAGCCGTTCACCGGCTTCCACCGCAGGACGAACCAAAACAATCCGGCGAACTCGCTCCGTTCGCAGCGCATTGATGGCCATCGCGACCGCCAGGTAGGTCTTTCCAGAACCAGCCGGCCCCGCACAAAACACAACATCTTTCTCGCGAATCGCGCGAATGTAATCGGCCTGTCCCTCAGACTTTGGCACGATTTCCTTCGAGCGCTGATCCAGCTGAATCGGGTTCGTCCGCTTTGATCCGTTGGAACCGGGACGCGCGATGCCGTTTCGGTCCAGGACTTCGTAGACGTCGGTCTGCGGCAGATCTCGCTTGCGATGGATGATCTCACACATCTCATCCAGCACCCGAGCCCCCTGGTTCACGTGATCACGATCACCAATGAGCCGAAGCTGATCGCCTCGAAGCACAACATCGATTCCGAGCGAATCCTGCACCAGGCGCAGGTATTCATCCCGAGGACCAAACAGAGCCCGGATCTGTTCCTGGCTCTCCAGCGAGATTGTTGCTTCTGTCATAGGCTCCGGCCGTTGTGTAGGGATCTCAACGCCTCTTTTCGTGGCGACCATTAATTCTACTCCGCAGACGAGTTCGGATCTGCCGGAGAAGTCTGTGTCGACGCAAGTTTATCGTATTTCAGAACTTACGCGCCACCGAGATTGACTCGCCCAGCGAAAGCTCAACCAGATAGCGGTCGAGACGCAGGTCAAGACAGGCAAGGCAGTGATGTAGTTCGGGCGAAACCTGTTCGGGCCTGCGCGATCATGCCGATCGTGCGGGTCGCTCTCAAGGTACAAGGACCGCCTGTTCGATGAAATCGAAACAAGACGCCCCCCGTCCGCGCTTGCGCGGACCATAGGCGGCGACGCGAACTGCCCAGAAGTCAGCAGGCTTGAACATGTTTGAGAACCACTTTGGATTCATCCGACGCCCCTTCACAGCGGGACCGGACGTTGAACTGTTTGTCGATAACCAATCTGCACGGGACGCGTTCGAATCTGCCGAGTACTGCCTTCGAGGCGGACAGGGTATCGCCGTTCTGACCGCCGCGACTGGCGTCGGCAAGACGATGTTCTGCCAATTGATGGTGAACGAGCTTCGAGACGAATTCACGATCTCGTTTCTGCCCAGCCCCGGTTCTTCATCAACGCTGGGTCTCTTGCAGGCGATCTACTTTGGACTTGGTAAGCGTGTGAAGCGGCGACACGGTGGCATCTCCAGTTCGGAAATGCGACTGGAACTCATCGAAGCGGTGCGCAACATCCGTGTTCGTTCTCGCGGCATTGTCCTGTTGGTCGATGAGGCTCACCTTCTGGACAACGAACAGCTGGAAGAGATTCGCGTGCTGTCCAGCTTCGCCGACCGTGGCCAGCCGCTGGTCCGCCCGCTACTTTGCGGAAACCCGGAACTGGAAGAACGCCTGCTGCAACCGGAACTGAAGGCTCTCAGCCAGCGAATCCGTAGCCAAACGTACCTCGAAACACTCACGCGAGACGAGTCCGAGAACTTCATCAAATACCAGGTAACCCGCGCTGGAGTTAGCAACCGGACGGTTTTCGAACCCGATGCGATTGCCAGAATTGTGGCCGCCGCCGATGGAGTCCCTCGCTGCCTCAACCAACTCTGCGACCAGAGTTTGTTTCTGGCTGCGGCGAACAAACAGCGAACCGTTACCGCTGACGTCGTGGATCAGGCGTTGGACACACTTATTCAGTTGCCGCTAAGTTGGAACCAATCGCTGAGTGGCGTTTCCAGCCAAAGCGTTTCGTCACCACAGCCGGTCGCCCAAACTGCTCCTTCTGGGATTGAGATCGGTTCCAGCGAGCCAACGGGCAGCGTTGTCGAGTTTGGTTCTCTGGACGACGAACCAGTGTCCGACCAGCCAACTCCAACAGAGACATTTGAAGAACCGTCAGTTCCAACGCCCGAGCCAGTAGAGGTTCCAGCTTCCGCAGCAGCTGTCGAGTTCGGGTCCCTTCCGACCGATGAGATCATCGAGATTATCGATGCACCGTCAGATGCGATCGCAAACGAAGATATCCTTGCAGAAGACGACGAACCGATCGTCGCAGCCAGCCGCGGCGACGAGTTAGAAGAGACCTTCCGTCAGGGCCTTCCTGAAGCTCCCGTCCCGTACACCGAAACGCCGATCCTCGATCGCTACGGTGTCTCGACCCCGGAAGCAGATTCCGAGACGCATCTGTTCGAACCCATCGACGATTTCGTCGGCCTCAAACCACGTTTCGACAAACCGGTAGTCGGCCAGGACCTGCTGCCGGAAAACCATCGTAAACCGACTGGGGGAATCTCAGCCCACAAGTTTGCCGAAGCAGCCGCCACCGCGCAGACTCAGCGAATCCAGGACCAGTGGAGCGTTCAGAAGCCATCGCGCACCCATAGGACTACCGATGAGACGGCTTCCTCAGCCGAGGAAGAACTTCTGCAAAGCTGCATCGAAACCCGCCACGACATTGCCGTCATGCTGGATACACTGGAATCGCAGGTCAGCGAAAGCCTTGCCGACCGATACGACGTCGTCATGCCGCCGGACCAAAACCAAAACCCATAGGCTAGGCAGCGACATTCCCACCTTCACTCTCTCTTCCGGGAGAGCCGGGCTCTCAAACCCGAACGGAGCCGCTTGCCTGGACGCTCCGCCCTGCCGATTCGCTCTTGAGGGCACAGCAATCACCTGGAACAGCGTTTGCTGATCTCTCCCATTCCCCGTACTCTCCTCACCGCGATCGCTCAAGCCAGCGACAAAGACAACACACATGACAGACCGACTGACGACGTCCCATTCATCAAAAGCGACCGCCAGCAACCAGACTCAACGGGTTCTCGCTACAATACCGGTCAACGAACGACACCTGCGCATTGACACCTCAGACATGCCTGCAAATTCGACATTTGACGAAGCGGCCACCGCCCACACTATGTACCGATTCCTCGGCGCGCATGTCGCCGAACAAGGTGGCGTCAAGGGAGTCCGATTCGCCGTGTGGGCTCCGAACGCCACGGCAGTTTCAGTCATTACTGATGGGAACGGCTGGTCGCCCGGGCAGGACCGGCTGACAGGCAGTGACAGCGGGCATTGGACCGGCTTCATAGAAAACATGCGCCCCGGCAGCATGTACAAGTACGCCATCGAGACGCCGGACGGAACCATTCTGCAGAAGGCAGATCCGTGTGCGTTCAGAGCCGAACACCGCCCGGCAACCGGGTCTATTGTTCATGACCTGAAACAATACGAATGGAACGACGAAGCGTGGCTCAACAGCCGCCGCAAGCTGGATCCGCTGCAAAGTCCGATGAGCACCTACGAACTCCATCTGGGTTCGTGGAAGCGTCCGACTGATGGTCGCGAGTTCTTTAACTACCGCGAGCTGGCTCATCAGGTTGTCGAATACGTCACCGGACTTGGTTACACGCACCTGCAGCTGATGCCCATCACAGAGCATCCGTTCGATGGTTCATGGGGCTACCAAACCACCGGCTACTTTGCGCCGACCAGTCGCTTCGGTACGCCCGAAGACTTCATGTACTTCGTCGATCACTGCCATCAAAACAACCTGGCGGTTCTCATCGACTGGGTCCCTGCCCACTTCCCAAACGACGCGCATGGGTTGGCGGAGTTCGATGGAACACACCTGTTCGAACACGCCGATCCACGACAGGGCTACCATCCGGATTGGAACACGCTGATCTTCAATTTCGGCCGCAACGAAGTCGTCAGCTTCCTGCTATCCAGCGCGCGGTTCTGGGCGGACGTGTACCACATCGACGGGATCCGCGTGGACGCCGTCGCGTCGATGCTGTACCTGGATTACTCGCGTAAAGAAGGTGAGTGGCTACCCAACAAGTTTGGAGGCCGCGAGAACCTGGAAGCCATCGAGTTCCTCAAGCAGCTAAACATGATGATGCACGCCGATTTCCCCGGCACGGTCACCATCGCGGAAGAATCAACTGCGTGGGGCGGCGTCTCCCGGCCGGTCTACACGGGCGGGCTTGGCTTCACGATGAAGTGGGACATGGGCTGGATGAACGACACACTGCGATACATGCAGCGCGATCCGATGCATCGTAGCTGGCACCAAAACGATCTCTCGTTCCGCATGGTCTACGCCTGGGACGAAAACTTCGTGCTGCCGCTCTCTCACGACGAAGTGGTTCATGGAAAACGTTCGTTGCTCTCGCAAATGCCGGGCGACCAATGGCAGCAATTCGCGAACCTGCGGCTGCTGTATGCCAGCCAGTTCGCGATGCCGGGCAAGAACCTGCTGTTCATGGGCGGAGAGATTGGTCAGTGGCTGGAGTGGAATCACGACACTCAGCTGGACTGGCCACTGCTGGAATCAGAGAACCACAAAGGCATTCATCGTCTCATCGGCGATCTGAATCGGGTCTGCACGTCGGAACCCGCAATGTACACCGGCGACTTCGAACCGGCCGGCTTCCGCTGGATCCAGTGCGACGACTCAGAAAACAGCGTGTTCGCCTGGCTGCGGCTCAGTACGAAGGGTGAGAACACCGTCGCCTGTATCGCCAACTTCACTCCGGTCCCCAGAGAAGACTACCGGGTCGGCGTTCCAAAAGCCGGCACCTACACAGAGATTCTCAACACCGACGCCGCCATCTACGCCGGCAGCAACATCGGCAATCTCGGAGCCGTCGAGAGTCAGGAAGTCGCCGCCCACGGGTTCGCTCAAAGCCTCACCATCCAGCTGCCGCCACTTGCGATGGTCATGCTGAAGTTGGGGGGCAGGCAGGAGGTATGAGGCGGGAGGCTGTAGGTGTGAGGCGGTAGGAAGTAAGTAGCCACGAGTCCCGCCCGGACTTGCAAACCCGGTCACACCCGAGCATGTCACCTCTCCCGCTTGCGGGAGAGGTCGCGGTCTCAGCCGCGGGAGAGGGCTTCCCAGGCTACGTTTCGCCAACCTCTTACAGGCCAATCCCTACCGCCTAAAGCCTCCCCAACCTTACGCCTTGCGAATCTTCTCGCGTCCGTCTGCAACCTCACTGGTCGCGTTCCGAGTATCCAAAACCATCTGCGCGTTCTTAACGATGAATTCGTAGTCGTACGCCGTGTGATCTGTCGCAATCAGCATGCAGTCCTGGCTCGCCACAAACTCCGGCGTCAACTCGCTGCTGTCCATCGCAGGAACATCGTAGTGCCGCATCTTCGGCAACGATGGAATATGCGGATCGTTGTAAGTCACCACCGCGCCGCGTTCGAGTAGCAGTTCCATCAGCTCGAACGAAGGACTCTCGCGCGGATCGTCAACGTCTTTCTTGTAGGCCATGCCCAGCAAACAAATCTTGCTGCCCTTGATCGGCTTTGCCGCGTCGTTGAGGAACTCGGCCAACCGGCTGATCACGTACCTCGGCATCTGCGAATTCACTTCGCCGGCGAGTTCAATAAACCGAGTATTCAACCCCTGAAGTCTAGCCAGCCAACTTAGGTAGAACGGATCAATCGGAATGCAGTGACCACCCAGGCCCGGGCCGGGATAGAACGCCTGAAACCCAAACGGTTTCGTCTTCGCGGCATCCACCACTTCCCAGATATCGATACCCATGCGGTCGAACAGAATTTTCAGTTCATTGACCAAAGCAATGTTCACCGCGCGGTAGGTGTTCTCCAGAATCTTGGCCGCTTCAGCGATCTCAGGATTCGAAACAGGAACCACCTGAACAATCGCGTGTTTGTACAACGCACAAGCAAGTTCCTTACTCTTTTCACCAACGCCGCCCACCACCTTGGGAATACCGGCCGCTGAGTAATCCGGGTTGCCTGGATCTTCGCGTTCCGGACTGTACGCAACGTAGAAATCTTCGCCGCATTTCATGCCGCCAGCCTCCAGGATCGGCAGCAACACATCGCGCGTCGTCGTGGGGTACGTGGTGCTTTCAAGAATCACCAACTGCTCCGGCCGCAGTGTCTTGGCAATCGCTTCGCCGGTGAGTTCAACGTAAGTCAGGTCGGGGTCGCGGCTCTTGTTGAGCGGAGTCGGAACGCAAATCAACAGAACGTCTGACTCGCCAAGTCGGCTCATGTCAGAAATCGGTTCCAACTGCTTGCTTTCAATCCAGCCCGCCACCTTCTCTGATTCAATGTGCTTGATGTAGCTCTTGCCAGCCTTCAGCGCGTCAACTTTGGTCTGGTCGACATCAAATCCCTGGCACCGGAAGCCGGCCCGCGTGAAAGCGTCAATCAGCGGCAGGCCGACATAGCCCAGGCCGATAATCCCCACTAGCGCAGACTTGTCAGCAATCGCTGCCGATAGATCGGTTGTCATCGTAGAACTCTCAAAACTTAGGACGCGAAGGAACAGTCGCAAAGGGTCGCGACGTGCGCCAACTTTAGTGGACCACTTAACCCTGGTACACGCGAAAAGATGCCAATCTCCTGCATGTCCCGTGGGTAAGACACCTCGATACCAGAACATTCGTCAACACGGCAACTCACAGATGAGTTTCACTTGGTCAGCCGCAGCTGGACCAGGCAATCAGGGCGCAGGGAGCTCGGCCTGGCACTGCCGACAACTACTTCTTGCTGCGTTTTGCCATAGCATCCAATTCCTCAAGCTTGAACCGAGTGCTCAGAATGTAGGCGGGTTCTTGTTTCGACCAGTGCCCGTAGGTGGTGACCACGAACGTTCCGTCTGGCAGTAACTCCACGCCGGGGTAGGTCGTGTCGTAGCCTTTCTTGTTGTCTTTCAGTCTAACCGAATACTGGCCGTCTTTGCCGTTCACGATGTCGTCCCAGGTTCCAACCCAACCGACCCAATCACCTTCAAACGGACGATTGGCGGCGAGTTGTTTAGGCGAACGACATCGGAAGCTAATGAACAACCGCCCATCCGGACCGTACTTACCGGTGTGACGATCGCCGGTTAGAGCCAACGGTACCTCGCGAGGCTTGGTCCATGTCTTGCCCTCGTCATCAGAGAAAATCACATGCGAGTTTTTGCGGCGCGCGTTTTCTCTTAGCAACACGGCCATCCGTTTTCCGTCTGGTGAGCGAATACAACCCGGTTCGCACAAATGCACCTCGGAGGATTCGTAGACGACTTCCGGAAATGACCACGTCAGTCCGCCGTCCGTCGATAGTGTCTTGAACAGTTTAAACGCCGGCGACTTCTTGCCGTCTTTGGTGAAGAACCGGCCATCGTCATGAAACATCGCCAGATAGTGACCGCGGCCTGTCTTGAGTGGTTCCACGAAACCCATCACGACAATCCCGCCCCAATCGCCGACCGGTTTCAGTTCGCTCCAACTTTGACCATCATCTTCCGTGACAGCCAATCGAGCCGGATACAGACCGGACCACATGATGACGCGTTTGGTTCCATCCGGACCAATCACGCGGTGCAACGTGGGAACCTCTTTCGACGTCGCCCAGCTGGCCGGCGTTGGCAAGCGATCGCTCCACGTCCGACCGCCATCAGTACTTCGCTTGTAAACAATTGCGCCGCGACCGTGCCCTTTCGGATAGACGCACAACATCGTCTTGCCATCTTCCAGCAAACATGTCGTGGGATGACCGAGGTACTGACCAGCCTCATGATCGACGACTACCTGCCGATAGGCGTGATCGTCCAGGTCAATCGTGACCGGATACGAACCATCCTGCGCCAGAGCAACCAAGGGCGCGAGAAGAAACATCGCCAGGAAAAAACAAACGTCGCGCATTGGCGGCTCCATAATCAAACATCAATCACAAGAGATCAGTTTGAGCGAAACCTGCGTCAATGTCGACCACGGCCCCCTCGCCCCGTTGCAAAGGCGACATGCAAAAGGAGAGAAAGATGTCAGCCGGAGCCGGCCCAACCTCAGGAGTTCAAGGAGGCCCCTTAGACTACCGACTGACAATCAACGGTAGGTTGGCCAATGCGAGAAGCTGGAAGTACCAACTATTTGCATGACTCAATCAGAAAGTGCGGCTCGCGCCGTATCGAATGATTTAGCATGTTTCCGGATGGCAACATCCTGAACCGCAAACGGATCCAGCCACGCGGAATCAAGGTCACACAGATGCCGGCCGCAACGACACGCGAAAAAAGAAAGCGGCCGCGGGTGCCAAATACACACCGCAGCCGCAATTCCGTGAAAAGCTACTCAACCAGGCCTACTTAATCCCGGCTTGCTTCTTGAGCTGCTTAAGAGTCTCGGGGCCGCCACGATTGATATCGATGACGAACCGTGCCACGTCCAGGAAGCCCTGGCGGGTTCCGCAAAGACCGGCCAGGTCGGCGGGCATCGTTGAAACTTTCAGCCTGGACATGTCGTCGACTTCGTCCATTGGGATTTCCCGGACCTTACCTTTGTCAGTCGCGATGCTAAGACTGACGAAGTCGTCAGTTTGCTTGACCAGGAATCCGGACAACGTCTTACCTTCGTCGGTCACCACGTTGACGGACTGGAACCCTTCGAGGATTGACTTCGACGGTTTCAAAATCGATTCAATGACGAACTCCGGCGTCACTTCCTTCCGAGCCGTCGTTAGCTTCGGACCGATTTGATACTCGTCCTTCGCGTCGTGACATGTCGAACACGCGGTCTTCTTGCCGTAGAACACTTTTGCTCCACGCACGGCATCGCCGTCTTTCATCGCGACCGCCGCCAGATCCGCAATTGGTTCTGCCGCAAGAGCCGCCACCAGCTTCGCATCAACCTTGCTGGCAATCATCGGCGGCCGACTTCCTTCGGAGAACGGATGCATTTCGAGAAGTTCTTCCGGTGTATAGAACTTCTTGCGGTCCCGGGTCTCTTTTCGAACCTTCTTGACATCGTTCGGGTAAATACGCGACGCGTCATTGCCCCAGCTGTTCCGCACGTAGGTCAGCGCGCCGGCAACTTCAGCATCTGAGAAAAAGTTTCCGACGGCCGTCATTGGCGGCACGCCGCCCGCCGGTTCGAAAATTTCGCCTCGAACACGAACCTTGCCCCACAGCCCATGCAGCGTGAGTTTAATGAGCCGATCTTTTTCACCGGTCACCCATTCGCTGCCAACCAGAGGCGGATAGATTCGAGTGATCCCTTCGCCGTGGTCACGGTGGCAGGTGTAGCACGAACCTTCTTCGTAGAAGACTCGCTCACCCAGGGCGTAAGCAGTCTTGAAGTCGTTGTCCTTGAACTTGTCAGACTTAGTCTTGTAGTTCTTCGGCTTCGCTGCACCTGGCAACTTGCTGCTAAGCAACTTCGCATAGTCAATTGAAAGACTATCTGGCGCGAACTTCTTTGCTGAGCTTAGCGTTTCGACTTCGGGCTTCAGCGTCAGCATCGCACTGTTCAGTCCGTTGCGAATCCACTTATCTGTCTTTTGTGTCGCGACGGTTACCAGTACTTCGGCAGCGGCTTCGTCACCCATCCACGATGCCGCCGAAAGTGCTTCCAAGCGAACGCGTGGATGTTTGTCGGCAGCCGCGGTTTTCAGGTACGACTCAGGATTGTCCAAAATGTGAAGGCAGTGTCGGACGACTCGAACCGCCGCAGATCGAACGCGGTGGTCCTTGGCAGCCATACACCGTTTCAGCAGATCGACCGAAGGAGCCTGCTGGCCCCATGTCGCCCACAACGCTTCCAGCACAAGACGTTCGTCCTTTGCATTCGCGTCGGCAAACGCATGGGCCTTCGCCAGCACTTCCGCTTTGTCACGACCTCGCAGCTCGCGATGCGAGCGCTTGCGCGCGTTCAGTTCCGGCAGCTTCATGTTCTCAAACAAAACGTCCAGGCTGGCGCCGGCAATCGCGGGAGCCTTTACCAGATCGCGTGACGGATATGTGATCCGGTAAATCCGTCCGTACTCAGAAGTCCGCAGCGGATCACGAGCGCTGTGCTGCATGTGGCCAATGAGCGTGTTGTGCCAGTCAACAAAGTACAGGCTGCCGTCCGGAGCGAGTTCCAGGTCGCAGGGACGGAAGTTTCCGTCACTCGATTGAATCATGTCCTGACGGAACTTGCCCTTGATCTCAACTCCGTCCTCAACAGTCTTGAACTGCTTGATTCCCAGGAACCCGATGGAGTTGGTGTAGATGTAGTCTCCCTGAACTTCGTCCGGGAAGTGTCGCGAATGAATGAACTCAGAACCCGATGTCGGCCGCGAGTGGTGTTCGTAGTTAAACTTGCTCACCTTTGGCACTTCGCCACCGTGTGGCATCTTCATCGAATAGCCCAGCATCCAGTAGTGATTCCCGCCGGAGGCATCGTTCACAAAGGTCTGGCCGTACTCGTCGTGGGTGACACCCCATGGGTTTGACACGTCGGTCTGCATAACGCGTTCGACCTTCCACGACGCCGGGTCGAATCGCCAGGTGCCACCGTCGGTCATCCGCTGCGGCCCCCACGGCGTTTCCACTTGCGAGTGAAGGAACCGGCCTTCACACATGTAGATACCGTTGCCGTGATCAACATCGAACGCAGAGATCGCGTGGTGAGTGTCATGCGGATCGAACCCGTCTACCAGGTACTCAGTCTTGTCCGCCTGATCGTCGCCATCGGTGTCTTTCAACAGCAGCAGAAACGGTTCCTGCGACAAGTAAACTCCCTCGGGAGCCAACTCAAAACCGATCGGCATATGCAAACCCTGCGCGAAGACGGTTTCCTTGTCGGCTCGACCATCGCCGTCGGTATCTTCGTAAATCAGCAGCATGTCGTTGGGCTTGGCGTCACCCGGTTTGTAGTGCGGATAGCTGGGCAAAGTCGAAACCCACAACCGCCCTTTGTTGTCGAACCGCATCTGGCACGGGTTGCCAAGATTCGGGAACTGCTGCTCAGAGGCGAACAGAGATACCTCGTACCCTTCGGGCAAAGTGAATTTCTCTTTGACCGCCTTCTCTGTCTTCAGGAAGTTGGTCGTTCCGTTCTTTCGACTCACCTGATAGTTGGTCGTCACGGGCGACAAAGGACGCGTGACAGAGTCGTCTACTTTCAGCGTTTTTGATTTGCCCTGAGCGATCGCCCAGATGTTCCGGTCACGGAGAACCGTCATCTGCCGAATTTTTTCGATCTCTTCCGGATAGTTGAAATTCCCGTAGGGAGCCCAACGGCGGCCGTATACGTGAACTCCGTTTAGCATGCGGTAGTCGTTCCGCCAGAACCACGCTTTGTCAGTCAGCGCTTTGCGGATCAAGCTATCTTCGTCAGCCGCGGCAACGCCTTTGCCGAACAGCCCCTGCATGATGACCGGAGCCAGCTTCTCGTAACCGTCCGATGACAGGTGAACTCCGTTAACCGTCAGCGGTTCGGCCGAATCATGGAACCACTGCTGCGTTGGAGAAAACAGGTCAAGGAACCCAACGTTCTTCTGGCTCGCAACTTCACTGACTGCTTTCGCGTACGCTTCCAGAACCGCGTTTCGATCTTTGGCTTCGGGCAAAAAGTACTTTGGATGGTTCTCGGTCGCGATGGGAGTTGCCAGAACCAGTCGCGGTGCTTTGCCATCGTCACGCGTGTACGATCGCGACAGCGTGTGATCGACAAACGCGCCAAGTTCGTTCTTGAAGTTCTCAACGCCTTCCAGGCCATCGAATGATTCGTTGAAACCAAAGAACGCGACAATCGTGCTGGCTTTGACGATCGTTAGCCACTCGTCAGGAGACGGGTAGTGCCCCTGGCCCAGGTGAGTCTTAAGTTCCGGGTGGAACTTCTCGGCTCCCGGGAACGCCCACGGGTTCTTGCTGCCCGCTTCGGGGCGGAACGCCGGAGTGTGCCCGGGGAATCCCATGTTTCGAAACGTGATTTGCTTGTCGGCAAACGTTTGCTGCAGGGATGCCTCGAAGAAGTTGTGGTGTTCCATTCGTTCGGCAAGCGAGTTGCCAATGAAAACCAAGCTTTCACCCGACCGTGGTTCAAACGGCAACGAAATCGGTTCCGACTTACCTTCGGCCGGCTGCAGATACTTTGGCCGCAGTCGGTCGCGTTTTTGAACTTCCTCGTCAGTCAAAGTCGTGATGACGTCAGGAGCTGATTGGTCCTGAGAACCACCTTCCTGCGCAGACGCTTCGTGTGCAGTCTGCAAGGACAGCGTGCTCATGGCCGCGAACAGCAACAAACCAACGGTCGAGATCAATTTTTTCATTCGGCACTATCTCTGGCAAGTAATTCGTTCGGTGGACTCGGCTGTACGATAATTCAACCACATCCAAATCGCATGGACCACCGTGCAACGCCCTAGTTTGCGGCCATACAGTGGAAATGAAAACGCAATTTTCGCGGAAAGCAGATTGGTTGACGACTCAGCGTAATCTGGACCGATGACCTGCGCCCCCGAAATGTCTGCCGCCTATGCGGTTCCTGCCAATCACTCTTACTGCGCCAGGGACGGGTGAGTTCATCGACAATGAAGTCAGAACCACGTTTGACATTGTCGGAATGATCAGACGGTGATTGCCGCCTCGGCCATCTTCGGTGAGGTTTTTCGATTGGACGCCACCGTCACAGGTTGTGTTAGCCAACAAACAGTCGGTACGGTCGCCTACCTTTGGGTTGTTGTGGAACGACCATTCAATAATTAAGGTGAGATGCTGAGACCCGGCTGAATCACCAGCGACCTTGATCCAGGGAGACCCGCGTGCGGAAACACTCTTCACTTTACCTATGGCTTACGGTGCTGATTGCATTCAGTACCTGCCAGTCGACATCGGCAGGCGACCCCGCCGCAAACGGGAACAGCCCGGCGCCGACAAGCCAGGACAAAGCGGCTGCCGCTAAGCCGGAAGAACTTCTGGCTGAGTTCAAAGCTAAGTGGGACGCCGAAAAGTGGGCGAAGCGATTCCGCGGCAAGATGTACATGCGACCGATCGGAGAAGCCGGTTGGAAGCTGCGAATGACAACGCTGCGATCGCTGGTTCTGATGGGTAAAGCATCCGTGCCTGCACTCACCACTGCACTGGACAGCGATCACGATCCAACCCGCGTCCTTGCTGCTCAGGCTCTTAGCTTCCTAGCGCCGCATGCGGATATGGATCGCATCCAGAAATCTTTGGCAAAAGACAAGAACGCAGCCGTCCGGTTGTATGCCGCCGACACGATTGGAATGTCCGGCAAAGCGAAGGGCATGGACTGGAAGGAGCTTGCCGATCCACAACGCAATCGCGACGTTCGCAAACACCTTAACTACGCCAGCCAACGCGGCAACAACGCGATCAGTGACGATGTCATCAAGACGATGAAGGACTGGAAGCCGTCGCTTATGGACACCGCCAAAGTCGGTTCCGAGGCTCCCGACTTTCGCTTGAAGACAATCGACGGCAAACAAATTTCGCTTAGCGACTACCGCGGCAAACAACCGGTCGTACTGCTTTTCATCTACGGCGATACATGACCCGTCTGCCATGGGCAGCTCGGGCAGCTGCGTAACGCATTGGAAAAATTCAAAGGTACGAACGCACAGATTTTGGCCGTCGACCCACACGAAGCGTGGGCCGCCAAGGCACTACTCAAAGACGTCGGTGCGTCAACAGAAGACTTGAACTACCCGCTTCTCATGGATCCATCTTTGACGGTCAGCGCCACGTATGGTGTGCCGTTCCAGATGCGGATCCACACCGAACTTAGCAACCGTCCTGCTACGTTTATCGTTGATAAAGCAGGAGTCATCCAGTTCGCCAAGCGAGCCACAACATTCAACGACCGACCTTCAGTCCAGAAGATCATCAGCGTCTTGAATGAACTAAAATAGTCGATCAGGAAATCGCGCCCGGGGCTTACGAGGCCCCGGGTGCGACGACTAGCCAACTCGCTTGAGTCGGACTTCCCGCAGGCCGTGACTCTCTGCCAACGCTCAACGCTTCGCGGCGGGGCGCTGGCTCAAAATTCCGGGCACACCAACCGCGCCACGATCACTGAACCCAACAAACACGAGTTCCAAACATGTCCGTCGCAAACCCACTGCTTCGCTGTCTCACACTACTCGTCCTATGTGCGGCAACAGTGCCGGCTAGCGCGGAAGACTGGTCTCGCTTCCTTGGTGACAAGGGAGACGCAACCAGCGCCAGCAGCACCGTTCCCACAGAATGGGATTCAGAGACGAACCTCAAATGGCGAACTCCCCTGCCCGGCCCGGGAGCATCGTCACCAATCGTGGTGGGCGACCGGATCTTCCTCACGTGCTACACCGGCTATGGCGATGGTTCGAAAGGTAAGATCGGCGATTTGACCCGGCACCTGCTGTGCGTCAGTCGGACATCGGGCCAGATTCAGTGGACCAAGTCCATCAAGAACCAGCCGAACACCGACGAAGATCCGTACAAGAGCTACATCACTCAACACGGCTACGCGACCAACACCCCAATCTCCGACGGAAAGTCCGTTTTCGTCTACTTCGGCAAACCAGGACTGTTTGCGTTCGACTTGGACGGCAACCAACTCTGGCAACGCGCGATCGAATCAAAAACAAACAAGACCCGTTGGGGCTCGGCCGCAAGTCCGATCTTCTACAAAGAGAACCTGATTCTGAACGCCGTCGAAGAGAATGGACGTATCTACTCGATCGACAAAAAAGACGGCAGCATTAACTGGGACTTCAACACGGAATCCACTTTGGTGTACTCCACGCCCAACCTGCTGAAGACTGCTGACGGGCAGATGGAACTCATCGTGCCTGCTCCTAAGAAAGTCTTTGGAATCGACCCGGACACTGGCAAAGAGAAGTGGTACGTCACTACCACGCTACTTAACGAAATGAACGGCGCGGTGATTGTTGAAGACGACATCGCCTACATGTACGGCGGATTCCGCGGCGTCGGCAGCCTGGCTGTTCGGGGCGGCGGTAGTGGAGATGTCACCAACTCACACACGCTATGGACCAGCAAAGACACAAGCTACATCGCGACCCCGGTCCTGAAAGACAAGCACATCTACTGGCTGGACAAGAGCGGAATCGCGTATTGCGTTGAAGCAGAAACCGGCAAGCAACTTCAAAAGCGACGAACACCCGGCGTCCGTGGCGGTCGTGGGATCAAGTTCTTCGCATCGATGGTTCTCTCAGGCGACCACATCTACGCACTCAGCCGACGATCCGGAACGTTCATCCTGAAGGCAACTCCCGACTTCCCATTGGTCGGACAAAACAAGTTTGCCGACGATGATTCAGAGTTCAACGGAAGCCCCGCCATCAGCAATAACCAGCTGTTCATGCGCAGCAACAAGTTCCTGTACTGCATCGGTGCGGACTGATTAATTTGGACGCAATTCGGATTCGGCCCGGAGTTGCAACTATCACTTCGTCCGAAAAATCGGACTCTCAACAACCGCGTGCACTAACGACCGAAACCCATAGTTCTCTTCCGCTGTCTGCTTCACAATTTCACTCACCTGATACCGATCCGAAAAACCAACCGGTGCCCCGGTTCCGTAGGTAATAAGTTTCTCAGCGACGTTGTGAGCCAAACGATAAGGCTTAGCGACAACAAGCTTTCGGAAGTCTTCCACATTCTTAAACGAGCGGCCGTCGGCCAGTTCGTACGCGGGGTTGATGGCCAGTCGTTTTTGCCAGTTGCGGTGGTAGTATTTGTCACGCCATTTTCCTGACGGGTCAAAGTTCTCCAGAGCGAACCCGGGCGGATCGATTTTGCGATGGCACGACGCACAACTGACGTCCGATCGGTGCTTCGCCAACATCTCACGAATCGTCTTCGCGCCGCGGATGTCAGGTTCGATTGCCGGGATACCTTCGGGCGGTGGCGGGATATGCTGCCCCAATAGCCGCTCAGCAACCCAAACGCCACGCACCACCGGTGAGGTCGTCGTTCCGTTCGCCGTGACTTTCAAAACCGCGCCCTGCGTCAACACGCCACCACGATGGTGCCTCGGCAACAACTTAACGCGTCTTAGTTCGTCTCCAGCCACACCATCGATGTCGTAGAACCGAGCCAGCCGGCTGTTTAGAAATGTGAAATCAGAATCGATGAGGTTCGTCACACTAAGATTCTCTGACAGCATCCGCTGCAGGAACGCGTGCGTCTCATCCAGCATCGACTGCTGCACAACCATGTCAAAGTCACGATGCCGCCGAGGGTCCGGTTGCGTGAAGTCAATCTCACTCAGCTCCAACCACTCGTGTGCGAAGTCCTTGATGAACTCCTGCCCGCGATCCGCATCCAGCATGCGTTCGACCTGCTTGTGCAGCACGTTTTTATTTCTCAGCCGCCCCGCTGCCGCCAGCTTTTGCAGCTGGTCATCGGGCATCGTGTTCCACAGAAAGTAACTCAGCCGTGACGCCAAAGCGTGGTCATCCAACCGGCCAGGCAGCTCATTGAAATACAAGAACCGAGGGGAACACAACACGGCGCGGTAGCCGGCTCGCAGTGCGGTTGGAACCGACCGTTCATTCTCAAATACATCCAGCGCCAGCTTCACGAACGGCGCCAAATCCGCGTCGGGAACAGGCCGCCGAAACGCTCGAGAAGCGAACCGGCGCACCAAACGTTCAATGTCTTCCCGCGGCCGCGCAGATTCGACTTTCAGACGATCACGCCCACCGGAAGCAGAAACGTTGAGGTCTCCGAACAGTCGCATTCGCACCTGATCGCTGTCTCCATGCTTGTGTATTCTCTGCAGCGTCATCGAATGGATTGCCAGGCCGGGCACGTTTTGCGGTTCGCCCTCACCAGCCCCAATCTGCCCGCCCTGGAACCGCGCGTTTTTCAGCGTGGCATCCGCCGGACGGATTTCCAACATGTGCCCTTTGGGCAACCACGCATCGAAAGTCCATTCCTGTTTCTCATTGGCCGTTTCAAACCCGGACACCCACGTCAACAGCGGTGCACTGGAAACACATCGGCCAGTCAGGACCGAACACCACACGCCCCGATCGTCGGGCTTATTCAACGCGGACGCCTTAACCGTAAACCGGTACCAGCCATCGACTCTTGCGGTCGTCGCCGGCAGCCGTCCGTAGTAAGTCGTTTTTGCTTTCCAAACTACCGCCGCGCCGTTCAACATCTCCGGCTCACGAGTGCGGCGGCGTGGATTTCGTCGAACCAATTGGCGGGGACTGAACTTTTTCAGCTTGTCATCGTCGCCATTGACCACTCTGCGAAACGCTTCATCCAATGCAGTATCGATCAGGCCCAGATGACGTTCCAACTGGAAGTGAGACATCGGTTGACCATCAGCGACCGTCGTAAAACCATTGGTCCGCGGTTCGTCAGGCAGCTCGGCCGCCAGTGGAATATCGATACCCAACAAGTCGTGCAGAGTGCGTTCCAGCTGCAGGTTCGTAAGTCGCTTCGCGCGAACACGGCCTTTGGTTCGGTTTTCTTTGCGTTGGTAATCTCGAAGCCAGTTACCTGCCGTCTTCGCGAACTGTGTTCGCTGTGGCCTGGTGAGTTCGGAAGAATCACGCGGCGGCATTTCACCAAGCCGCACGCGGTCAGCAATCCGCACCCACTTTGCAAACACAGACGCGTCGCTCAAATTGGCGGGCAGCGATTCAATATCAAGACCCGCTTCTGATCCCTCGCCCGCATGGCAATCGAAACACTGCTTCTTAAGGAACGACTGAACGGCGACCGGCGATTTGACGTTGTCTCCCGTTCGAACATCCTGCGCGAAGCCGGTGGGCGCAAGGAGGGCGATGAGACAAATCAGGAGTGCGGGGCGGTCGATCATGGCAGCAGTGAGAAACTCAAGAGGCGGGACTTCAAAGTCTACACTCCCCGTGACCGCGCGACGAACTCTATTGCCGCCTTATTGCCGAACAGCCGGCGTTGGCAGCATGCTGAGACGTTTCTGCCCGACTTCAACGGACGAAATTCGAAACCCGTCAACGTCGTTGCTCACCCGCAGCAGATCCAGCCGAGGCCGAATCCTGGCGGCGGCCACCGGTTCCAGGTGCAACCGGATGGGCGCGGTTGCGGGGTAATCCAATGTGACTGTCAGGTTCCCCAAATCTCCCTCACCCGCGCTGCTGCCCGGTTGGAACCGCACCTCGGTTCCACGCGGCGTACTGACAACTCGGGGAGCCGCAAGTTCTCGATCGCCCATTTTGAGACTAATCCGCGCGTCGGCGAGTTTCCAATCTGGAGACGACCGCAGAACCAAAGTGTCACGCCCATGCCGGTGATCAACCGTCGCGCCAAAAGATGCTGCGACCCGGCGTCTGGCAGCCATGGGAAGTTCATCGACTTTCAACAGAATTGATGACAACAACAGACCCGGAATTGGGACACGAGCCACGACGCGTTCCTGAGCGAGAATCTTCGCGAGTTTGGCGACGTCCTGCGTGTGGTAATACAGCGAAACCAACGCAATGGAACTCTGTTGCTCTTCCAGTTCGACATCAAGGTTCCGCAGGATGGCATCCTCAGCTGCTGCATGCTGCTCATGACGATTCAGAACCCACGCGCAGCTGAGATTCACTTCCCAGGATTCGGTTGAATACTCAAGCGCCTTTTCCGCCGTCTTCAGAGATGACTTGTCGCCTGAGAATTCCTGAATCATCGCCAGATTCGCCGTCCCCGACGCCAGCATGTCGTCTTTTCGAAAGTGTCCGTCTCCCAGTTTCGCCAAACGCTGGTAAGTGCCAGCCGCCGCCTTCAACTGACCCAACTGCTGCTGAGTCCGCGCGACGTAGTACCAGTAGGGAGGGTAGCACTCCATGAACCGCGACATGCGATTCAGAACACGCAGCCGCACTTCCTGGTTTGGTTCACGCATCGCGGTTTGCAGGCGGATCAGATCGTCGGTTCGAACCAACCAACGATCGGGGATGTTGTTTCGTCGAGAAAGCTTCCAGGCGGCGTCCAGAAACTTGCTGGATCGATCAACAATCCCGGTGACACGAGAACGCTCAAGAGCCCACGCTTGCGTATCGCGTTCTATCTCCGCATTGCGATAGTCCCACCAACTGTTGGTTCCGCTTTGAATAGCGTTGCCGAGTTGCCCCGTCGCAATGTGAGCACCAATCACGAACAGATCGCCGCCAAGTTTCCGCTGCACGCTGCGCCGAGTTCGCTCGTTAATCACCCGACGTTCTGTCTCCAGAATCTGAGTCTGATTGATCTCGTCCAGCACCGCCGAATACAGGTTCACAACCTCTTCGTCGCGAATCGCGTTGAGATCAAGGTTGTTCAAAATGCGTTCGCGTTCTTCAACCAGAACACGCTTCGAAGGATACCGCCTGATCCGCAACAGCGAAGCACGGCAGTAGTTCAGAGTCACCGCAACGCGCTGCCGCTGAGCCTCCGTCAATGCCGACGGATCGCCTTCCTGCCCAATGACAGTAGCCGGCGCGGCGGTACACAGAATCAGAACAAGGAAGGCTCGCATAGGGGCACTCGGACGGGAGGGGAGGCGTCATGCCGAGGAACTGGGTGGAACCAAATGCTACGTCGAACCACCGCGCAGGCAACTCGATTGTTCCAGGTTCATCCTGAAGGCGGTGCTAGTTGAACGTCAGCTTTCGCCGACCCTCACAAACCATCCCCCGCCGTCGCGATCTTGCGACGGGTACTCACTGACGCAGCAACACCACGTTTGGCCCGGTTTCGATCAAATCCAAACAGCGCACGCTGAGCGGTGTAAGCCCATCACGCAACACCTGGCCAGCCAACCGGCAGATAACGCCGACTACGCCGCGTAACGCTGATCGAAGGGAAGAATAGAGGGCATCGAAAGTGTCGGGCGTGCCGACTCTCGCCCCATGGCCTTTGCGAGTTCGCAAACCACCCGTTCTTGCTGTGCGAATTCCAACTCAGGAAAAATCGGCAAAGCAAGTACTTCAGCGGCCGCCCGTTCAGATTCGGGCAAGTCGCCCGGCTTGTACCCCAGATGCTGGAAGCACTCCTGCATCTGCAGTGGAATCGGGTAGTAGATCGCACAGCCCATCCCGGCAGCACGGAGCTTTTGAAGTACTTCGTCCCTTTTGCCACCGGTAACCCGCACCGTGTACTGGTTATAGATGTGAACTCGATCTTCCAGTGTTGGTGGAGCCTGGATCAGATCACACAACTCGTGATGTTCCAGTAGCTCGTTGTAATTCTCAGCGTTCTCCTGGCGGCCCTTCGTCCATGATGGGAGGTGGGGCAACTTCACGCCCAGAATCGCTGCCTGCAAAGCGTCAAGCCGACTGTTCATACCGACGGTGACGTGCTTGTAACCGCCAACGTCGCCATGCACTCGCAAGCGAAGCAGCCGGTCACACAGATGCTTGTCATCAGTAGTAATCAGTCCGCCGTCACCGGCGCCACCAAGATTCTTCGTTGGGAAGAAGCTAAAGCACCCCATGGCACCCAGCACACCCGCCTTGCGACCTCGGTACTGAGAACCAATGGCCTGGCACGCATCTTCAATGAGCGTCAGGTTGTGGCGAACACTTAAACGCCAAAGCGGCTCCATCTCAGCGCACTGACCGAAGATGTGAACCGGAACGATAGCTTTGGTTCGCGGTGTTATGGCGGCTTCCACAAGTTCCGGGTTGATATTGAAACCATCCGGTTCAATGTCCACAAACACAGGCGTCGCGCCGACCCGGTGTATCGCGCCGGCTGTGGCGAAGAATGTGAACGGTGATGTAATCACTTCATCGCCGGGACCAATATCTGCCGCCTGCAGACTAAGAATCAGCGCATCGGTTCCTGAAGCACACCCGATCGCATACCGCGAATCGCAGGCTTTGGCGACGGCCTTTTCGAAGACTGCCACTTCTTCGCCCAACACAAACTGCTGAGACTCCATCACGCGCATGACTGCTTCCTGCAGTTCGCCTTTGATGGTTTCGTACTGAGCCCCAAGGTTGATGAACGGAACCGGTTCACCAGCGTCAATATTCTGTTCGTCTGCCACGAGCGACTCCATTCGCAATTGGCCTTTGTTTACGCCGTTAAGTTATGTCTGACACGAACTTTGTGTCAATTCCGGTTTCGCTCCTGTAAACGCTGCAAAGCGCAGCCAAAAGACAACCGGCCGCTACTTGTCTTTGGTGGCCTTTTCACCGATGGCCTTTGCCTTTTTCTGCTGTTTCACCAAGTCCAGGTAGTCTGCGATCACACCTTCGGGATCGTCTTCGAACGCTTGCTGGCAACCAGAACAGCACACGTAATAGGTCTTCCCTTTGTGAGTCACTTTGATGGTCCCGGTTCCACCCGTGACGATACATACCGGCTTACCATCGCCACGCCCGGCTATGGACTGGCCCTTGCGTGTGTAACCGATGCCACCAACGCGGCGGAAAGTGCTACCACCTCGTTCGACCAGCATCGTTACGCGTTTGCTGTTTAACAGCTGTAAGGTCACCCGGTATGCGTCTTTGTCTCCCGGTTGTTCGAACACAATCTTTCCGGGTACAGACTTCGTGGCCTTTTCCTGACCCTGATTCTTGTCCTTGCCCTTTGTCACGGGTGCCATGGCTGGTCGTTCAAGAAGCGTCTCCGACTTTTCGCTGCCCACAAACAGCACTTCCAGGGTGTACCGCTGCGCCGGTTCGTAAAAGCGTAGCCACGCCTTTTCGACGAGCTTGCTCTTGCTGGTAGTCATGTACAGTGCGGGCGAATTTTTCTTTGAGAAGTCCCATCGCCAAGCTGCTTTCTCGCTCCACGCACCGCGGTTCGAACCTCGCTTCGGCTGCCCGACCCCGCGCCATTCTCCCACCAGCGCATTGAACCGACTGAGCGCAGCCTGCGACTGCAGCCTGACTCCGGCACCTTTCGCCGAAACTTCCCCTGGCGATTGTTTCGGCACATCCTGCTTGGGAAAGCAGGCCGTCAACACAATCGCGACACTCGCAAACCAACGCATGTAGCACCTCTGACCGAATTCGTTGATTGTAGCAGCCAATTGCAAAGCCAGCTCACAATTTGACTCACCTAGTCTCCACTATTACCGCATTCTACGTAACCGGAACCAGCTCGATTGGATCCAACGAATACGGATAACCGCTACAGCTTCCCTAACAGAAAAGCCCGTTGAAGTCCGATGAATCGAACATGTAGGTACCGTGCCGCAACTGATGCGGACGGTTCGCGTTTGAAAAGCGGGGTGCAGTGGGATGAAAACAGTGATTCAGAGAACGCTTTTGCTAAGCGCGTGTCTGCTCGGAACCGTAGCCATCGTAGGCTGCACAGCGGGGCCGGGAATGTTCCGCAGTAACCCACGCGGCAGCCATTCATGTGGCGACCCTGGCTGCACGGATCCGGGATGCCTGGGGAACCTTAGTGAGTTCGCCGGTGCCAGCGATCCAGGCTGTGCCACGGGCAGTTGCCCACCGGCCGGAGGCGTGCACGAGGTTTACAGTCAGCCGACCGGATCCGTCGTGACCACTCCCTTGTTTACTGATGACGGATGGGGCGATGGATGTGCTCCTGACGTTGGCCTTTCCGGCGGTGCAACCTGTGTCGCTCCGACTCCCGGCTTCGCACCAGCACACGGCGGCCTTGGAGCCGGTCTGGCATCAAACAGCTTTGGCAGCGGATCAAGTTGTGGTCCAGGTTGTCACGGCGGTTGCAACGGACGCGGATGCCTTAGCGGCGGCGGTTTTGGTGCTGGTGGTTTTGGCGGTGGCGGTGGCGGTGGAGTTCAGCAAGCTGGCTACCGCGGACCTTCAAACCTACCTCGTGAACTTGACAAGACCACACTTCCACGTCACGTCATTGAACCACCCGACATCCTGCTCATCGAGGCAGTCGATAACCTGCGTCTACCATCTTCGCGTCTTCAGGCTGGCGACAGCTTGATTGTCCAAGTCGGTCAAACTGTCCCGGTGGACCCAACCGAAGGACAGGTCGAACAGTTGTTCAAAGTCATCAACGGCGGATACACCGTCGGCGTTGACGGGTATATCGATCTTGGACCTGAGTACGGCAAGGTTCTCATGGAAGGCCTGACTCTGGACGAAGCTCGCGTCAGAATGGACAAGCACCTGAGACGAACCTTGAAGTCTCCAAAAGTTTACATCACCTTCGTAAACGCTCGCACAAAGCAAATGATTTCCGGGCAACACCTTGTTCGTCCCGACGGAACCGTGAGCCTGGGCATCTATGGGTCAGTACTGGTCACAGGCCTGACAATTGAAGAAGCTCAGCATCGTGTTCAAACTCATCTGTCGCGGCACATTCATCGGCCACAGGTGTCCATCGACATCCTGGCTTACAACAGCAAGTTCTACTACGTCATCGCGGACGGTGGTGGTGCGGGTGAGCAGGTTATCAAGCTGCCATGCACCGGAAACGAAACCGTTCTCGATGCGATTGCGAACATCAACGGACTGCCAACAGTCGCGTCGAAAAGTGAAATCTGGATCGCTCGACCAAGCCCGGCCGGAACCGGAATCGGTCAACGGTTGCCGATTCGATGGAACGAAATCGTTCGTGATGGAGCGACAGACACTAACTATCAGCTTCTGCCAGGTGATAAGCTTTACGTCAAGGCAGACGACTTGATTCTCTTCGATACATGGGTCGCCAAGATTACGGCTCCGTGGGAACGCATCTTCGGCTTCACCATCCTGGGCAACGCAACCGTTCGTGCTCTGCAATCAGGTGCTGGTGCCCAGGGCGGCGGCATTGGATTCTAAGGCAACAACTCGCTTCGTTTCAGACACATCTGGTTCGGAAACTTCATAATGCTTAAACAAATTTCACTGGCAGCTCTGGCTCTATGCGTCTGTTCTACAGCCCACGCCCAATTCGGATTCGGTTCAGGTACACAACGGATCCAACGACCGTTGGGTAACCAGACTGTAAGCCCATACGTCAACCTGCTGCGTGGCGGTGGAGCAGGCCTGAACTACTTCGGGATTGTTCGTCCCGAGCAGCAGCTTGGAGCTTCTGTGCAACAGTTGCAGGGAGGGCTGGGTCGAGGTCGCCAGACTGCCCAGCGACGAGGCGGCATCGGCGTGGGCGGAATAGGAACCACAGGCCACCCAGTCGTCTTCGACTCTTTCCGTCGAGCAGGTGGTGGC
>CAZAIB010000098.1:0-24622 GCA_964485095.1 uncultured Planctomycetaceae bacterium
GGCGGAAGCCGGTAACGCCGCGGGAGCCGCAGAACACTACGCTCAGTTCTTCCAAGCGCGGACGACACCGACTTCAGTAGTCACGAGAGAACTCGACAAGGCAACCGAGTGTCTTGAAAGTGCAATCAAAGACGATTCCGACAATGTGGGCCTGCAAATGATGCGTGGCAGATACGCATCAGCGGCCGGACGAGCCCGGCAATACAAACCGGCAGCAGAACAGTACTTAAAGTTGCTGGAATGGCAGATTGAGAGCGAGGCGCACCCACGATCAGCCTACTCGACTCTTTCCAATCTTCGTCTGTTTCTCCCTCGAGCCGAACGTCAGAAAGACGTGCTGCCGACTATCGACCGAGTTGAGAAATACATCGCCGGACACGGTGACACCCTGCAGGACCGAACATTGCTTCTGCAGGTTCACAACACCAAATCAATGGCTCTCCGAGCCACTGACAGCGAAGCCGCCGCCGCACTTCTTCAAGCTGACTACGACGCAGCAAAAGCAGAGTACGAGATAGAAAAGAGTGACGACGCAGGCGAACTGGCAGCGTGGGCGACATACCACCTGTTTCTAATGAAGTCTGGTGAAGAGAAAAACACACTCTTCGCGGAGCATCAGGAACTTGCCAAACAACTGGCGATGAAGAAGACCAACAACAACATGGTTCGAAATTTCGCTTCCGCCGGTACTTCAGTGGTTGCGGCAAACGTTTCATCCGACCCCGACGCCGCCGAGAAGATGATTGAGTCACTGAAAGCAGAAATGGCCAGCCTCGAAGAAGAGAACGAGGCCTACAGCCCGATCCTCCGCAGGTCCAAATTAAGCCTGTCGCGTTACGAAGGCCGAATCGAACCCGCCCGCAAGCTGCTTGCCATGGTTGGCAAGCCGGCGCCTAAGTTTGATGTTGCCGCCTGGGCGACTGAAGATGGCCAGGCTCCTGACCTCAAAGGCAAAGTGGTTCTTGTTGACTTCTGGGCCATCTGGTGTGGTCCTTGTATTGCCACGTTCCCGCACTTGAAGCACCTGCAGGAAGAGTACGGCGACCAGGGCTTCCAGGTTGTCGGCGTCACTCGGTACTACAACTATTCGTGGGACGATGAAAAGAAGAAAGCTGTTCGCGGTCCTCGAGGCAAGAAAGGCGATCCCGATGCAGAGCACACGGCGATCAGGAACTTCCTGGCAAGCCATGATCTGGGTCACCCCAGCCTTGTTGTGCCTGACGGAAGTGAGATGCAGAGTAACTTCGGCGTCTCTGGCATTCCTCACGCCGTCGTAATTGACCGCGACGGAAACATCCAACTAGTCAAGGTTGGTTCAGGACAAGCAAACTCCAAAGCCATCGAAGCCAAAGTCCGCGAACTCCTAAGCGCTGGCGCCGATGCCGGCAAAGAAGTAGGTGCTCAGTAGACGATCTGGCTGTTCAGCTAAGACGGAAAGCACGTATGTCGCCCAGCGGCATACGTGCTTTTTTTGGTTTCAGGGTTCGTTCAATAGCTCCGCGCGCGTTTTCCGTTCCGTCATTGGCTTCGGGACTCGTTGCCTCGCCCACTACAGATGAGCGGTCAGTCGACCGTCAAACTTCAAAGGCTACCGAGAAAACATCGGTCCGAGAATTGGAATGCGGCGGAGTTCAGGAAATGTGGAATCGATCTTCATCGCTTTCCGGCTGAACGCCAGCAGGCCAATTGTGGCGATACCCGTCAGGATGACGTTTGCCCAGAGCGGCGGGCCGACAAAATAATTGAATGCGAACAAGGCAGCTGACAGCAACACGATCATTCCGTAGACCGGAACCAGCTTTCGCGAGAACGCGGCGACATCAGTATGCCGCCAAAGGCCGTAGTGCTTCATCGCGAACAACAGCAGCATGGTCATGAGCGTCCCCAGCGCTGCGCCTCTGGCTCCGTATGGCGGGATGAGCAGCAGGTTGGCTCCGACTGCAAACAGCCCGGCGACAATGTTGATGCCCAGGATGTACCGTATGCGGCCATAGACTTTGATTGTCAACGCGTTGAAGCCAAACATGGCGTTCACGTAGAACCCAATCGCCAGGATCGTCAGCAGAATCGAAGCGTCATCATACCGCGGACCGTAGGCCGCGTTGACAAGCGATTCAGCGCCCATGCACGTCAACGCGAACACCGGAAAGGTCAGCACGGCGACCCACGAAGCGGTTTGCCAGTAGCCCGTGTTCAAAGCCTTCCCATCCTGACTCGCGAACGCGCGCGACGCGGTTGGGAGGTACAGGCTGGTGAAACTGGATGCGACAAGCTGATTCAGGAACGCGATTTTGTAAACCGCTCGCAGCCCTGCAACTTCAGTGGTACTGCGTAGCTGCTCCAACATGATGGCGTCCATCGTGCCCACTGCGATCAGAATAAAGTTGGATACCAGCAACGGAAACGCAAACGACATGAGTTCGCGAACCGGGTACTCAATCGCCTGTTTGTGCACAGCAATCGAGACACCTTCTTCCCGCGCGACTTTGCCCAGCAGCCAAAACGAAATCACGACGCCAATCGACACGGCAATGACGTACGCGTAACACAGTTGCTGAATCGTTCCGCCCATTGCGATAACCGCGCCGATGGCTCCGAGCTTGAGTGCCGGGTTTACCACATGCTTCCGCATGAAGATTTTTTTCGCCGCCCCGAACGTGGCGAGTATCGAAATCAGAACGTCATCAATCGCAAGCAGCGGCGCCAGGCACACCAACACCACAAGGCAGGACACCGCCAGATGGCTGCGAATCAGCCCGCCACCTAACGTCGGAGCCGCCAACCAAACGCCGCTCAACAACACCACACTTAGCGCGGCGATGCTCAAGGCGCATAGCACCATGGCACCGTAGAACCGGTTCATTTGTCCGTTCTGCCGATAGATGGGCAAGAACCGCGGCATCGCTCGGTTCATTCCAAAGGCAACGGCCACCTGTGCGATATCGACCAATGCCATCGCATACGCGAACGCACCAAAGTTGTCTCGAGTCAGCTCGCGGACAATCAGAACCTGTATTCCAAAGTTCGCGAGCTTTGAGATCAGTCGGCCGCCCAACAGGAGACTCGAACCTCGAATGTCACCACGCGTTGCGTCTGGCTTGGTTGCCGTGCTCATGCTCTTGTCACGGCTGCTGAAGGTTGTGAATCGATTGCAGGCGGGCCGACATCAGGCCACTTTCGCATCAGCAGGCTTCGCAAGATCGATGGCCACCCAACTGATCGCCAGCAGGAACCAGAAGTAGCGAATGAACGTAAAGCTTAGGAAAATGGCTCCGGTCATGTACCCGATGTATGCAACCAGAATTGCTGTCAGCAGCCACTTGAGGTTTGCATCTTCGACCCGCCAGGCAGCGTTCCACAAGCCCACGAACGTCTGCCAGCAGATCATCATGAACAGAACAAAACCGATAGTTCCGTGTTCCGCGGCCACCTGCAGATACATGCAATGAGCGGCCCGATCGGTGTTGTGAATATGCAAGCCAATCATGCCGGCGTACTCACGGTAGTGGTACTTAAACATTTGCGGACCGACACCCATGATTGGATGGTCAAGGTACACCAATACCGCCGCACCCATTTCGTTCAGTCGGCCACGAACCGCGGCGTCCGAATTTCGGATGGAACCAGAACTCGCGTTAATCGCAACTTCCGCGATGGAACCCACTCGTTCAACATAGTCAGCACCGACAAACGCCACCGCCGGAGCGATAAGGACAACGGTCAGGACAATATGGCGTATCGGAACGCGCCTGATAATAACCAGCGCGATGCACATGACCCCCAGACCGATCACGCAGCCGCGCGAACGCGTCAGTACGAACGCGATCATGGTTGACGCCAGAAGCATTAGGGCAAACGGTAGCCAGCGGCGCATCTCTGGTCCGAAGAACAACAGAGCGAACGGAGCGCACAGCAGCAGTACATGAGCGAACCGGTTCTTCTCGCCAATCGGCCCCGCGTGCCGAACGGATCTCTCAAGAGCGACCTGTTCTTCCACGATGTCGGCATCCCCCATCTGGGCAAAGCCACCGTAGTTGTTCAGGTACGAACCCGTGGCAGACTGGTGGATTGTGATTGCCCCCATGAAGCCACTACCCACCAGCGCGCCAACCAAAGCCCAACGCAGTTCGGCGCGCGTCCGAACGGCGTTCACAATCATCAGGAAGACAAAGAATCCTTCCAGTAACGATAAGACCGCCTCGATGGCAGCGTCGTCCGGGCGAACGGCGACCAGCACTCCAAGGAACTGCAGTACTTGAAACAAAGCCATCACAATGGCGATGCGAGGAAACCGGATTGATTTTCCGTCGATGACAACGTGCCGAAAAACTGGTATCGCCAGAAGTCCCACAAACCCTGCGGCGATGATCTTTGGAATGCCGTGGAAGTTTGAAGCGACCGCTGGAATGTTCACAATCAGGATGAACACGAACAGTGCTGTTGATGCGCCAGCACGCCGTAGCAGCAGAGCCGCCATTGGGATGGCCGCCAACGCGGGTAAGCCAAGCTTCGGAGATCGCGCAGTCAGCACCGCGGCTCCTGCAGCCAGCAGAGCCAACAACACCATGCCGATGCCGCTAGCGAAGAACCGTTTGACCGGACTATCTGAGTTCGGAGAAGCGGTCACCATTACTGCGCCACCTCCATGCGTGTCGCGTCGGAACGCACGGCGTCTTCAGACCGCTGCGGTTCCCACCGGTCGATCTTTCGACCACGCATGCAGTTCAATATTGCCCACACAGCAGCGATGTTAACCATGCCCACGTAGGACGCCAGCGCGACCGGGCGCATTTGGCCAAGGCGAGTTCCCGCCAGCAGATACCCTAGCAAAGCCACTGCGTAGCCAACGGCTTGCACGGCAAAGACAGCACCGAAAACTTGCGAGTGAACCGCCAGCAGGCCCGAGCTAACGAACAACGTCAGCAGAGGAACAGCGATCAGTCGTTTCAACAGTTTGTAGGTTAACAAATCGACGGCATACAGTCCGGTTCGAAACGGATTGAACAACGCTCGCCGTTCCCACAACGCGCGGAAGCCGCGAGTCATCACGCGGACTTTTCGAGCGAACTCGGCCGTTGACTTTTCGGCGACGGGTTCGATGGCGATCGCGTCTGGTGCGAACACCAACCGCTTGCCAGCTGCGATCACACCCGTCGAAGTAAAGAAGTCGTCCGTTACGGCTGGCGGAATCACCTGAACCAAAGAACGTCGTATCGCGTATACGGCCCCCGTGGCCGACACGACGCTCCATGAACGACTAAGCGCCTGCTTTAGCCGACGATCAAGGTTCCAATAGATCTGTTCGCCGTCGCCGCTGACCAGGTGTTTGTCGTTTGAATAAACCTGATTGCCTGCGACACCGCCAACGGTCTCGTCTGCGAACGGGCGAATCAGCGCTTGCACGGTTCCTGCCGGGAAGTGACTGTTTGCATCCGTCATCACGACAATGTCGCCGGTGACGTGCTGCATCGCCGTATTGACTGCGGGGATTTTCCCCTGCCGCGGCAGATTCAGAACCAACACGCCGCGGTCTTCAAACGTCTTCGCGATTTCAACAGTCCCATCAGTCGAACCATCGGAGGCTACAACAATCTGCAGGCAGTCCTGCGGATAGTCCAGTGACAGAAGGTTCTCAATTCGCTCGCCAATCGCGTCGGCTTCGTTGTAAGCCGCTACGATGACAGACGCCGAGGGCGTCGCAGCGTCAGTCTTGTAACTCCGAGCCAAAACCCAACCGCGCGCAAAAGCGAACGCCGGGTAGCCGATGGTCACCCAGCACAAAACGACAACGCTTGCCCAGAAGAGGATCAACACACCGCGCTCCTCCGTTCGAACAAGTCGATGAGCGCTTCGATGTTGGTGTCGCGATCGAATTCGGCGACGACTTTTTCTCTGGCGGCAGCGGCAAACGCCTGAGCCGTTTCGGGGTTCTCAAGCATGAACCGAATTCCGCTTGCCAGTTCACGGCTATGACCCGGCTGGAACAGCAGTCCTTCAGTTTCGTTGTCCACAAGTTCGGGAATCCCCGACAGGCTACTGGCAATCACAGGCACGCCTGACGCCATCGCTTCCATCAGGACGACAGGAATTCCTTCTCGACGCCCGTCTGAAGACTCCACGCTCGGACAAGCCAGCATGTCGCACTGTGACAAGTGAGCTCGCACCTCGCGCGGCGTGCAGTATCCGTGGAAGAAAACGTTCGCGCGGATGTCGAAGTGGTCAGCGAGTTCCTCAAGCATTTCGCGATCGGGCCCATCGCCGACGAAGTGGCATTCCACGTGGACGTCCTGCTTCGCAAGCAACGCGCAAGCTTCCAGCAGGATGCTTTGTCCTTTGACTTCGTGCAGTGTTCCGATTTGCAGAATCTTAGGCACATCGCCGCTGGGCTGAGGGGCGTAGACCGGGCTGAATCGTTCTGTATCGACTCCGCAGTGCACGACTTCAATCTTCGGAGTAAACGCGCGGTCGGTGTGCCGCAGCGCCCACTCACGGTTGAAATCGCTAATGCAAACAACAAAGGCCGCATCGCGGATCTTTTGTTTCAGCATGTGCTGGTCGCGGTGCAGGTCCGAACCATGCGCGGTGAAGCTGTAGGGCAGGCCGGTTAGTCGATGAATAATGAACGCGGCAGCCGCCGGGTTGTTCGCGAAGTGCGCGTGAATGTGAGTGACCCGCATGCGTTCCATTTGCCGGGCAATCAAGACGATGCGTGGAAACAGTATCAGTCCGCCCAACAGATACCGCAGGCTACCCCAGTTCCGGGCAACAAGAGACACCAGCGATCGTGCATACCGGACCGGATGTCGCAGCATGAACCAAAACTGTGCGAGCACAACCTCTGTTGTCAGGAGCGCTGAATAGTGGGCTCGACTTTGCCAGCGTGCGGCGTCTTCGTGGCGGGGCACTTCTGCTTCAGGCGGACGTAGGAAGTCCTTGCACTTTTGCCTTAGCGAAGATCCGCCGCGAGTGGCCACGTGTTGGCGGTTCAATAATGAGAACACCTCAACGCGGACGTCTCGAGCTCGAAGGGCTTCCAGTTCTGACAGGATGAATGTCTCTGTCGGCTTCGGGAATCGGCTGACAACGTAGGCGAGCTTCATTGCTGTACTACGAGGCTCTGCATCCTCTGCCGTGATAGCGAGTTGGCTACCTGCGAATCCTTCCAGAAGACTACTCATGATTGTGGCTCAAACGGATCTCTGGCATAGCGTCACCTCGAACTCCAGGTTGTCAGGAGTTCGGTCTACAGTGCAGAGACGGCTACTTGGCTGTTCGTTTTGCCGAACTAAGCAGCTTGGAATCCATCTCTGCTGAAGCGCGGTCCATGAGCCCGACCAACGTTCGTTCTTCATTCGGGAACGACGCGATCCCTGCGTTGACGGTCAGGCCAATTTCGTCAGTGGCCACTTCCTGGACCCGATCGATCATGGACTGAGCAAACTCGCGGTCCGCTTCGGGCATCATCAGCACGAACTGACCGTTTTGTCTGGTCACAATATCGCATTCTCGTACCTGCTGTTGCAACAACCGATACAGGCGCCCCTCCACATATCGGTCAATTACTTCGCGCTGTGCTTTCAACAGGATGGCATCCAGCTCCTGCTGCTTCCGCTGTCCTCGGGCGGAAACTGTCACAATCGTCAAAGGCCGATCGAACCGACGTGCTCTCGTCATCTCCTCCTGAATGCCTATTTCACCACGGCCGGGCGTAATTAACTCGGCTCCCAGCTGAATCGTCACGGCTTCTTCAGCGACCTGGCGAAGTACTGCCAGCGAACTCAAGATCTGATTAGCGATGCCCAGCGTCACGGCAATCATGCAGGCTTCGACCACAACAAGTGCGAAGTCCGTTCCGGTCAGTCCCATACCCATGACGACACGGGATGCGGGAGCGATTCCGATGGCGATCGCAAACAGCCAGAATCGCGGAATCCGGGTCGGCCATCCAATAAGGAAAGTGGCAGCGCTAAACAGCACTGCAGCAACCTTGGCAAACGTGGTAATTTCGTTAAGCGAGACAATGCGGTCAATGTTGCTAAGGACAAGAAGCCACAGCGCAAAAGTCGCAAGCCAGAAGCGGACCTGAATCAAGGTTCCTACTCCGGAAATCTAAAGGATTGTTGAACGCCTTCTTCAACTGGCTCCGCGCCGTGACACAACGGCTGGGACAGTCTTGAGAAGAATTGTCGCGTCCAGAAGCAAGCTTCTGGAGTTGACGTATTGAATATCGAGCCTGCTTCGCTCGTCAAAATCTACTTCTGAACGACCGTTAATCTGCCACAGGCCGGTAATGCCTGGCAAAACTTCCAATCGTTCGGTCTGCCAAAGAGCGTACGTACTTTCGTCGAAAGACGTTGGCCTTGGTCCCACTAAGCTCATCTCACCTCGAAGCACATTGATAATCTGGGGTAGTTCGTCGAGGCTCGTCTTGCGAAGTATCCGCCCCAGCTTGGTTATTCTGGGATCGTCGCTAATCTTAAAATCCGGCAGCGTGAGTTCGTTGAGATGCAGCAGTTGCTCTCTTAGCTCACGGGCATTTCGAACCATCGTTCTGAATTTGAAAAGCGGAAAGCGTCTGCCGCCTCGCCCCGTTCGAGGCTGAACCAGGAAGATGGGTCGTCCGTCGCAGATCAGAACCAAGACCGACACAATGCACACCAACACCGCTACAACAGGTAAGCAGATGAAGCAGATCAACAGATCACAGGCGCGCTTAACTGAATCGTAAGAGGTCGAACGTTGCGAAACAGAATCGTGGCCCAATATCTGTGCCTTTAGGTTTTGGGCGGTAGATCTCATCGAAGATGCCGGATGTTCGGTTCTTTGGGAAAGTTGCTGCGGAAATGGGTAGCTTTTCTGATATAACGACCCTTTGCAATCACCCCAACCTGATTTTCCCAAATTAGCGTATTTGTCCACCCATTCCTCACAGATGCTTTAAGACAGCGGAAACCCCATGCAGAATCTGGATCTTTCAACTCTCTGGAACCGTAAGTGGACTATTTTGCTGGTCACACTGCTGGCCGTCGGTGCCGGAGCTTTCTACATCAATGTGGCAGAGGACGTGTACGAGTCCCAGGCGAAGCTGATGGTGGCTCGCAGCCAGAACACGACGGATCTGCGTCCTGTCACTACAGAACGCTATTTCCTGGCCACACAGGCCGAGATCATGGGGAGTTCCCTGATTGTGTCTCAGGCGATGGAGCGTATTGGGCGACCAATTGACGTTCCCATGGAAGAGATCCTTGAGACTGTCCGCGTCAGCCCCAGGGACGACACGGACGTGATGAGCGTGATCGTTCGGGATAAGGACCCGGCGAAAGCAGAAGCTCTGGTGGGTGCCATCGTTGATACTTACACAAGCTATGTGCGAGATGTCGAACAAAAGCGGAGTTCTGAATCGGTTCAGGCCATTGTGAACCGAGAACGCGAACTCAGCGAAGAGTTGGAAGCCGCTCAGGCTCGATTCGTCGAATTGCGTAAGAACAGCCCATTGGTTGGCAGCGATGGTGACGGAATCCGGATTGAAATGGCCCGACTTGAACAACTCTCCAACGAGCTTTCCTCAGCGACAAACCTGCGAATCGACCTGGACAACCAAGTCAAGCTTGCCCGTCGTACGGGACGGGTCCCTGTGGGTCGCGGTGCAGACGGCTCTCGGTTCCGGCTCACATCGACGACACGCGATGATGGCGGCGACAACAGTTACTCAGAAGACCTGCAAACCACGCACATCATGGACGAACTCCGGGCAGCCCAGGCCGAACTTAGCGACGCCCGTCGTCGTTATGGTGAGAACCATCCGCATGCGCAGTCCGCTTCAGAGAAAGTCGGGGCGTTGCAGACGTCACTCAAGCGACACAACGATCGGATTACAGAGGCAATGAATCAGCGTTTGGTCGCTGCGAAAAGCCTGGAGAAAGAACTGAGTGGTGAGTACACCGAATTGCTCAAGACTACAAAGGCCATGGATCAGTTTATGGTCGAAGAGCAAACACTGTCTCAGAAGATTAAGCGAATGGAAGAAACCCAGCAGTTGCTTGTTACAACTCTGTCGCAAGCGAGGCTGGCGGAAAGTGAGCTCAACAATGGGCTGGCTTCGATTGACGTCCGACCTCTGGATGGTCCGACACGGCTTACCGAGAAAGTCTGGCCGCGGCCATCGTTAGTACTGGGCCTGGCGGGCGTACTAGGGTTTGGTCTTGGTTGCCTGATCGCAGTTTGCTCAACAGGGCTCAAAGACGAAGAAACGGCGATAGCTGTGACTGCCACACCCGACCCCACGCCAGCACCAACAGCCAAACCTAGCGAACCGGCTACTCCACCAAGCCATCGGCGAGTTGGTTACCGGGTGAAGAACTGAAGCGTGGCTCAACTGGCGACGTGAAGCGCGATGCCCGGCTGTCGAAATGCGGCCGGTATCGGTGGTCACTGACCCGCTGTTGGGCTGGAGGCGACGGTCGAACAGTTTGCTTTGTCATGCTGAACCCGTCCACGGCCAATGCGCACGTTGACGACCCAACCATTCGCCGTTGCATACGGTTCGCTCGCGACTGGGGTTACTCAAAACTGGTCGTTCGCAACCTGTTCGCCATTCGAGCGACTAAACCCAGGGACCTGCTGGTTCTTGAGAATCCGACCGGTGGCAGGTCCGGAAACCAATCGCTGGCTCGAGCAAACGGAGCCGATGTGATTGTGGCGGCGTGGGGAGCTTT
The DNA here is from genome assembly GCA_964485095.1 of uncultured Planctomycetaceae bacterium. Taxonomy (GTDB): domain Bacteria; phylum Planctomycetota; class Planctomycetia; order Planctomycetales; family Planctomycetaceae; genus CAYNWT01. The sequence goes on from CAZAIB010000098.1 coordinate 10,716, forward strand.
CGTTCCATTTGATCGAGTTGCCACCGCGCGACGCGTTCTGGATCCGGCAAAGCTGGTGTGCCTTGGAACCACAAAGGACGGACAGCCACGGCACCCGCTTTACGTTCGAGCCGACTGCGAGGCACAGCAGTTCGAATTTGCCAACGAGTGAAACCTGCGGTGTCCTTCCAAATTTCGTTTTCCAGGCCGGCTGCGTTGAACTCCGGGTGCGGGATTCGTTTATCGAAAAAGGCCTTCATTTTGAGGGCCCTTCGTTTCACGCCAGTTTATCACATGCTGGCACATCGAATTCTGCTGTCACCCGGAGTGATCAATGCGATTCAGAACTGTTTGCCTTGCGGTCTGTTGTTGTGTGGGAACGTCTCTTGCCCAGGACTCAACGCCTCAGCCCGGCAAGCCCACCAAACCCGACAAGGAACCGCCTCTGATCACAAGGTTCTACCGGCTGGATGAACTCGCCGGAGCAACGGCATCGTTTCCATTCACAGGTAGACTGCCAGCGAGTTCCTCGAATAGGTCAACGCTGTGGCCAGTAGCTGCTTCTGGTGGCATGGGCGGTGGCGGTGGAATGTTTAACGTGGGAACCGTCGCGTTGCCGCAGGGAGGTGGTTTAGGTGGAGGCGGAATGAGCTTTGGCGTCGGTGAGAGTACCGGCTACGAGTACGCTGACTCAGACACCGTAGAGCAAGTGATCGATCTGCTGCAGGAGTTCGTTGCCCCCGATTCGTGGAAGAACAACGGCGGCAAAGGCGTCATTGTTCCCATGAACGGCTCGCTGCTGATCCGCACAAATGACGACAACCACAAACAAGTCCGCGCGTTCTTGAATGGGTTGACGGATAGTGTTGCCGGAGGTCAGCCGCTCACCGTTGACGCATGGTGGTTACCGCTCAATCCGGGCGAACGCAAACGGCTTAGCGAAATTCTAAGTGTGAACTGGAGTGACGCGGCGGCAAGCGCACAGGCTCTCAGTGATCTTAATGAGCTGACCGAATCTTCCGGCGGACACCATGGGGCGCTGAAGACGCGTTCGGGGCGGACGGCTCATGTGACAGCCGGATATCGACGCCCGCTTGTCGTCGGAAGTGTCCCTAACGTCGGCACTGGTGCGATCGGTCACAGCCCCATCACGCAATCGGTCAACTACGGCATCGTAATGGAGATCAAGCCGAAGCTGGTTTCGGACTGGCGTGTACTGGGGGCAGCGACAGCAAAACCGAATGGCAATCATGTCGCGTTTGATATTCGGACGTCACTGACTGGTGTCGGCGCGAAAGACGAGGCGAGAGGATCTGTCGCCCCGGGCGAGGTCGATCGCTACGACATGGGGGCTCAGGTACTTGAAGCTGCCGCCGTGTCGACGATAGACAAGCCGACGGTTGTCGGAAGCCTTGCCGCGATTGGTTTGCCGCCAGTCGAAGGCGATGACAAGAACGAGATCTTCGTTGTTGTGCGCGTGCGTCGATAAACGCCAACCAACCTACAAGCGGTCACTCCAGCGCGTAGAAAAAGCCTCAGCCGTTTGGCTGAGGCTTTGTTCTTGTTTGACATCCGGAACGGACTACTTGCGTCGTCGTGGGACTGCCATGTGGGTTGCTGCTCCGAAGCCGGCTTCTGCGGCTTCCATGATGGTTTCTGATAGCGTTGGGTGTGCGTGAATTGTCTCAGCCAGGTCGCGGGCAACCGCGGCGGTTTCGACAGCGATGACACCTTCGCCAATCAACTCACCAGCGCCCGGGCCGGTGATTCCGACTCCAAGTACTCGCTGAGTTTTTGGATCGAAGATCAGCTTCGTAAGACCATCAGTCCGGTCTAACGTGCGGGCTCGGCCTGACGCTCCCCACGGGAACTTCGATACGACGACTTCCAGCCCCTGTTCTTTGGCTTCCATTTCCGTGATACCGCACCAGGCGATTTCCGGATCGGTGAAGACGACTGCAGGAATCGCAACATTGTCGAACTCAGCTGGCTCTCCAACCAAAGCTTCCACTGCCACTTTCGCTTCGCGTGTCGCTTTGTGAGCCAGCATTGGTTCGCCAGCGATGTCGCCCACGGCCATGATGGCGGGGTCGGCCGACTGCTGCTTATTGTTGACCTTAATGAAACCGCGTTCGTCGAGTTCGGCCTTGGTGTTCTCAATGCCGATATTTCGGCTGTTCGGGAACCGTCCGACGGAAACCAAAACGCGATCGAATGTCTGGGGAGACTCAACGCCTTCACCAGTCAGCGTGGCCACGATGCCGGCGTCAGTGGCTTCCAGCTTTTCGACTTTGGTGTTGAGATGAATCGCAGCGAACTGATCTTTCAACCTGTTCGCCAGTGGTCGGACGAGATCGCGGTCGGCCGCCATCAACAGCCCCGGTTCCATCTCCACGACCGTCACGCTTGAACCAAGCGCGGCGTACACGGTTCCCATCTCCAGACCGATGTACCCGCCGCCGATGACCAGCAGTTTAGGAGGAACATCTTCCAGCAGCAGTGCGCCGGTCGAGTCCATGACTCGATCGTCACCGATGTTGAAGATTTTCGGCATGGCGGGAAGCGAACCAACGGCCACGATGCACTTCTTGAAAGAAATCTCGCTGGTTTTGCCGTCAGCATCTTTGAGTTCCATCGCGCTGGAACTCTTCAATGTCCCTCGAGCTTTGATGACTTCGACGCCGCGACCCTTGCACAGTGCCTCAATGCCGCCAGTCAGCTTTTCGACCACGCCAGCTTTGAAGCCGCGTACTTTGTCGATGTCGATATCCGGCTCAGCGAATGTCACGCCCCAGTCTTCGGCATCAACGGTTTCGTTGATGAGTTTGGCGACGTGTAGCAACGCCTTTGACGGAATACAGCCGCGATGCAGGCAAACGCCGCCCGGCTTGATCCCTTCGTCGATGAGGGCGACTTTCAAACCCTTATGAGCAGCTTCAAGCGCCGCAGGATATCCGCCGGGACCGCCACCGAGGACGACAAGATCGAATGGTTCAGACATATTTTTAAGCCGTTACGTTACGAGAGCAGTGCGAATGCAAAGAAGACCAGAATGGGTGCTGCTCGCGTTACCTAGAAGAGTTCAAAGAAGTTGGAGAGGCTGCTGGACAGCTTCACGATGAACCGTGCTGCGTCGGCTCCGTTAACGATCCGGTGATCGTACGAAAGCGACAATGGCAGCATCATGCGTTCGACAACCAGTTCGTCTTCGAGTTGCAATTCCTTGCGACCACGAGACATTCCGAGGATCGCGACTTCCGGATAGTTCACGATCGGTGTGAATGCGGTTCCGCCGATACCGCCGAGGTTCGTAATCGTGAACGTCGCACCGGTCATAGCTTCCATGGTGAGACGTCGCTCTCGGGCTTTGCCAGCGAGCTCAGTCAGTTCAGCCGCGATGTCGAGCACGTTCTTTTGATCGCAGTTGTGGATTACGGGAACCACAAGTCCGTACGGTGTATCGACTGCAACACCGATGTTGTAGAAGTGCTTTAGGATGAATTCGTTCGTGTCCGGATCGACACTGGCGTTGAAGTTAGGAAACGACTTCAGTGCACTGACGACGGCCTTGATCATAATGGCGGTCATCGTGATTTTTGGCCGCTTCGGGTTGGCCTTAACGTACCGTTTTCGAGCCGCTTCCAGTTCTGTAATGTCGGCCATGTCGTGCTGAGTGACATGCGGAATATTGGTCCACGCGACAGACAGGTTCTTCGCCGATGCTTTGGCAATGGCGTTCATCGGCTGGCGTTCGACTTCGCCCCATTTGGTGAAGTCCGGCAATGGTGGAGCCGCAACACCGCCTCCACCGCCACTTTCGAGTCGGCGTTTGACGTGAGCTTCCAGATCTTCCTGAGTGATCCGTCCGCCGGGACCGGTTCCATTGATCGCATGCAGATCAACACCCATTTTTCGGGCCAACCGACGTGTGGCTGGACCGGCCGGTGCCGGTGGGCGATTGTCACGCGCTGACGGAGCCGTTGAAACACGCGCGGCTGGTGCAGACGTTGCCGCAGGTTTCGTTGGTGCCGCTTGCGCAGCGGAAGCCGCCGCTGCCTTTGGAGCAGCCGTCAGTTCAACAGTGATCAACACATGGCCTTCTTCGACGAAGTCCGACTCTTTGATGTTGAGCTTAGTAATCTTGCCGGTGTATGGGCTTTCGAGTTCGGCGACGGCTTTTTCGGTTTGAACCAGGCAGACGATGTCGTCCTCCTCGATCATGTCGCCTTCCTTCACCATCACCTCAACAACCTCTGCCGGGTTCTCACCCGGGCTGGGAAGCAGGAAGTCGGCCGATCCGCCAACGGCTGCTGCCGGCTCTGATGCGGGTGCAGGAGTTGCGGGTGCCGCTGGCGATGCTGCGGCCGCAGGAGCCGGTTTGGCCGGAGCGGCTGGACTGTTTCCGCTGGCTTCGCCGGAAACGCTCACCAGGACAGCACCAACTTTAATGGTGTCGCCTTCCGCCACGTGAACTTTTTCAATCGTGCCACCGTGCGGACATTCGATTTCGGCGACCGCTTTGTCGATTTGAACTTCAACAACCGGGTCACCGGCGTTGATGGTATCGCCTTCGCTAACGAGAACCTGAGCGACATCGACGCTGTCGATATCCGGCCCTGCTGTCGGCATCTTGAATTCTATTGTCATCTCAAAGTCCTGTTTCAAGCGAGCCCACAATTGGGCTCGTTGGACGCCTCAAGCGTATCCATGCGAAGGCAACCGCCTCCGCGACGTGTGGCGGCACAATGCCGCCACAGACGCAAACCGCGACTACGCCATCACAGCGTCAATTTTGGCAGGGTCGACACCAAGGGTCTTGATTGCCTCAACGACCTTGGCCTTGTCAAACGCACCTGATTTGGCCAGGCCGCTAAGGGCAGTAATAGCGGTACATTCGGCGTCGATTTCGAAGTGACGACGAAGGTCAGGTCGCGTTTCACTGCGACCAAACCCATCGGTTCCCAGAACGTAGTAATCGCCTGGAACCCACTGTCTGATCTGATCAGCAACCAACCGGACGTTGTCGCTGGTCGAAACGAACGGCCCCTCAATGCCGTCCAGAGCTTCTTCCAGGTACGAACGCCTCGGAGTTTCGGTTGGGTTCAGGCGGTTCCATCGTTCGGCCGCCTGAGCCGCACGGCGAAGTTCGCTGTAGCTGGTGACGCTCCAAACATCACAGCCGATGCCAAACTTCTCTGCCAGGATCTCCTGAGCTCGCAATGCTTCACGAAGGATAGGTCCACTGCCAAACAACTGAGGGCGCTGTTTGTTGTCGCCATCGGTTGAGTTCAGCTTGTACATGCCTTTGATGATGCCATCGGTGACACCTTCCGGCATCGCAGGTTGAATATAAGTTTCGTTGTACACGCTCATGTAATAGAAGACTTCTTCGCCTTCTCCGTACATGCGCCGCATGCCATCCTGGACAATGGTCGCAACTTCGTAGCCGTATGAAGGATCGTAGGCGTAGAGGTTTGGAACCGTGGTCGCAATCAGATGGCTGTGACCGTCTTCGTGCTGCAGACCTTCACCGTTAAGTGTCGTTCGACCCGAGGTTCCACCAACCAGGAACCCCTTGCAGCGGGTATCGGCGGCACACCAAATCAGGTCGCCAACTCGCTGGAAGCCAAACATCGAATAGTAGATGTAGAACGGCATCATGTTCTTGCCGAGGTTCGCGTAAGCTGAACCCGCAGCGATGAACGAGCCCATCGCTCCCGCTTCGTTGATGCCTTCTTCGAGCAGCTGCCCGTCTTTGGCTTCGACGTATGGCGTGTACATCTTGCCGATGTCACTATCGGCGGGCTCGTACAATTGACCGGTGCTGGCGTAGATCCCAATTGCCTTGAACAGACCTTCCATACCAAACGTGCGAGCTTCGTCGGGAATGATGGGAACGACCCGTTCGCCAATCCCTTTGTCTCGACAAAGACTTAGAAGCAGTCCACCGAACTCACCCGTCGTTGAGTTCAAACGTTCTTTGGATCCGTCTGTCGTCCGGGAGAACGCCTTGTCGCTTAGTGCCGGAATCTCAAGGCGTTCGGTACACGGCTTGCGTGCCGGAATGTGACCACCAAGCGCCTCGCGACGTTCTCGCAGGTATTTCATTTCCGGACTGTCGTCAGCCGGCTTGTAGAACGGCGTCTTGTAGAGATCTTCGTCGCTGATCGGAATTCCGAACCGCGATCGGAACTCGTGCAACTGATCGTCAGCAAGTTTCTTCTCGTTATGGGTCGTATTGCGACCTTCACCAGCTTCGCCGAGTCCGTAACCCTTAATCGTCTTGGCCAGGATAACGGTTGGCGAACCAACGTTGTCGACTGCGTTCTTGTACGCTGCGTAAACCTTTTGCGGATCGTGCCCGCCACGTTTCAATTTACGCAAGGTCTGGTCGTCCATTGCATCAACCATTTCGGTCAGCTCTGGATCAACAGCGAAGAAGTGGTCGCGGATGTAAGAACCTGGTTCGACGCTGTACTTCTGGTACTGACCATCAACGGTCTCACCCATTCGCTTAACCAGTTTACCGTTCTCGTCCTGGTCCAACAGCGGATCCCAGTCATTACCCCAAATGACTTTGAGAACGTTCCAACCAGAACCGCGGAACACGGTTTCGAGTTCCTGGATAATCTTGCCGTTACCGCGAACCGGACCATCCAAGCGCTGGAGATTACAGTTCACTACGAAGATCAGGTTGTCCAGCTTTTCGCGGACAGCCAGGTTGATGGCTCCCAGAGTTTCCGGTTCGTCGGTTTCGCCGTCACCAATGAAGCACCAAACCTTTTGGTGGTCGGTATCCACCAGGCCGCGGTGGTTCATGTATCGCAGGAACCGTGCATGGTAAATCGCACACAGTGGTCCGAGTCCCATGGAAACAGTCGGGAACTGCCAGAAGTCAGGCATCAGCCAAGGGTGTGGGTAAGATGACAACCCACCAACACCGTCGGATAGTTCTCGACGGAAGTTATGGAGATGTTCTTCGGTCAACCGACCTTCGAGGAACGCTCGAGCGTACATACCGGGAGACGCGTGACCCTGGAAGTAGACGATGTCGCCAGGACGATCGGCTGTTTGCGCTTTGAAGAAGTGGTTTTGCGCGACTTCGTACAAGGTTGCTGACGAAGCGAACGTCGAAATGTGACCGCCGATGCCGTCGGTCTTTTTGTTCGCTCCATGAACCATCGCCATCGCGTTCCAGCGGACAATGCTCTTGATGCGGCGTTCGATTTCCAGATTGCCAGGGTATGGCGGCTGGTCTTCGTGGTGGATCGTATTGATGTACGGCGTGTTGGCCGTGAACGGAATCCGCACGCCGCGCTGATAAGCGCGTTCCTGCAGGTGGATGAGCAGTTCTTTGAGTTTGTCGGGACCGTAGCGGTGCAGGACGTCGTCGAGTGATTCGTACCACTCGTCAAGTTCTCCAGCATCGATACCTGAAACCGTTTCAAGGATGGACTGATGGACCATGGGTGCTCAATATTGTCTTAGGAAACCGGCTCTAAAGAGAACGCGTCGCCGCAAAATGCGGCCCGGAGCCGAAGGAGACTCAAGTCAGGAAATCTAGGGTGATCCAGCCGGTCGGCCCGCCGGGATCACGATCGGGATTATAGTGGGTAAGCAGCGTGGTTGGCAAAACTGACATCGCGATTGGGAGCCAACGTACAGCTTTATCGTATTCTAGATAACAAGGGGTGCACATGCGCCAACAACAAACGCGCATGTGCTGCTGAATTCAAGATCGGGTCTATAGAGTCGCCCAGGCTGCCTTGGTAGTCTCGGTTCTTTAATTCACAGACTTGGCTCTTGTCGGTGTTGGACCATGCGTTTTGCTTGTTTTGCTGCAATCTCCACGCTTTTTCTTGTTCAAAGTTCATTTGCGGGACTAATTACCGTCTCAGACCTGAACGCTGATTCGGATGCCGGAGAATTGGAAGGCCTGCCAGGCGGGGATGGCCTTGGCGGTTCCCTGTCAATTTTGGGAACAACACCCACCTCAGGCCTGAGCGCGATCACGGTCAACTATCGGTTGAGCAACGTGGACATCGACGGGGATGGAGCTTTCACGGAGAGCTTCGATTTCAGCATCACCTTTGACAACGCCACCACTGGGGACGACATCTTCGGATCCGGATCAACGATCGATTTCGGATCGACGCGTGAAACTTTCGGAATCGGGGCGAACGAGGAATTCGATCCTGGTGAGGCGTTCCGGCTGTCGGGTTCGGTTTTAAGTGACAGTTCGGACACGCATGATGTTTCTTTTGATGGATTCACAAGCATCGATTTTGTTTCACTGACGGGCACCATCGCCACAGATATCGATACCTTCACGGCCGTCGCCGGCAACAATGCCCTGACTCCAGACGGCGACGTCACTCTTGTGTTCCTGGCAGGTGCGGGATCCGAAGGCGGTCCGATTGAAGATTGGGGCGTCCAGTTCTCAACCAGTGCGGTTCCGGAACCGTCGTCGCTGTTTCTAATTCTGCTTGGCGGCCCATTCGCTTTGCGGCAGCGGCGATCTCGTTGACGTATCAGGCCAGTTAGCTGACGTGTGCTGGTGGACTCAGTGGAACCGCAAGTCACACGAGAAATCGCGCAGCGTTTGTTACGATTCCGATTCGCGTGTTTGGTGAGTTCATTGAACCACACTGCGGCAAGGCCCAGGGTTAGGGTCGAACACCATGTGAAATTGGGACGATGATGGCGGAACGCGTGAAGTTGGCAGTGTTGATTTCCGGCGGTGGAACAACGCTCATGAACCTGCAGGACCGCATCGATGCAGGTTCGCTGGATGCAGAAGTGGTCATGGTGCTGGCCAGCAATGATTGCGGTGGCGTGGATAAAGCCAACAAGCGGGATCTGCCAACATCCATCGTGTCTCGCGGTCAGTTTCAGAGCGTAGAAGACTTCAGCAACGCATTGTTTGACACGATTCGTCAGGCGGACGCTGACCTTGTGGTTCTGGCCGGGTTCCTGTCGCTGATTCAAATACCTGACGAGTTTTCCGGACGAGTCATGAACATCCATCCGTCGCTCATCCCGGCGTTTTGCGGACGCGGATACTACGGGCACAAAGTCCACGAATCGGCGATCGACCGCGGGGTGAAGGTCAGCGGGTGCACAGTTCACTTCGCTGACAATGTGTACGACCACGGACCAATCATCCTACAACGAACGGTTGATGTTCCTGACGCTGCGACGCCTGAGATGCTGGCCGCTTTGGTGTTCGAAGAAGAGAAGCTGGCTTACCCGGAAGCGATACAGCTATTCGCAGAAGGACGGTTGAACATTCAGGGACGCCGTGTCATCGTGCTTCCGCCATCGCAATCCTGAGGGAGAACGCCGCCGTGAAGTTGGGTGAGTCAATCGTGTTGCTTGTCAGCCTTGTGAGTCTGGCGGCGTTGTCATTCGTTCTGCCGAAGGAAACCGCAAAGGGCGTTGAATCAAACGCAACAGAACAGGCCTGGGTTTCGCTGTTCGACGGCAAGACCATCGACGGTTGGGAACGCACCAACTTTGGCGGCGAGGGTGAGATTACCGTCGAAGACGGCGCGATTACGTTGGACTATGGAGCCGACCTGACCGGCGTTCACCGCGACTGGCCTTTGCAGCGGATGAACTACGAAGTCGAACTGGAAGCAAAAAAGGTTGAAGGCGGTGACTTCTTTCTGGGCCTGACATTCCCGGTCGGCGACGAACAGGATTGCAGCTTGATTCTTGGCGGGTGGGGTGGCGGTGTCTGCGGTCTTTCCTGCATCGACAGCTATGACGCTTCTGAGAATGAAACAACGGACTACCGACACTTCACAGTGGGGCAGTGGTACAAAGTTAAAGTCCGCGTGATGGAAAACGAAATCACTGTTCTGATCGATGATCAGCAGTACTTCGCGGTCGAAACTGAAGGCAAAAAGTTTGGCGTTCGTTTTGAAGTCGAACTCAGCAGACCGTTTGGACTGTGTGCGTTCGTGACGAAGTCTCAGTATCGCAACGTCCGAGCCCGGCCTGTGACTGGCCCGTAAACTGGCCGCCTGCGGTCGCCCCAACGTGTTGCCTTTATGCAACACGGAGAGTGGTTTTGGCGACATCGCCGATGCCCGAGACTCCATGAAGTCAGTGGATATTTCACGGGTTTGACGTCAATTCTCGCTATCTGAGATTCCCGGTACCTCATTTGCATTAATGGCTACCTTGCATTCACTACAGCAAGGGTCGGGTTGTGAAACTGAGTTATCTACCTGAGTTCGCCGTATTGGTCACAGCACATGCCAAGCAGATTTGTGCGGAACCACTACTGCTGAACGATGACATTGTCGGGCAGCAATACATCGCCTGCCGAGATCGGGCCAATCACTGGATGGGTGAGATCGATCGAACCAGCGGCAGCGGTTCGTTTAGTGCCGAAAGTCTATTGGCCAGCCGACACCCGCTCATCGATCTCGCCGAAAGAATCCTGCTTAACGACATCCTGATCAGATCATGGGCCTCCGTGATGGTTCTCGTGGATCGATCCAACCAGGTTCAGAACCTCGAATCAATTGCCCGAAACCTTCACCTCAGTCAGATGGTGATTCGTCACCGAGTCATCAGTCGCGTCCTGTCGGCAACCGGGCCGACCCGCGAAGAGATCCAGCACATCAATGGTCTTCGCGAGAAGGTCGAACGCTGGACCGACATGCTCATTGGTCAGCTTGGTCCGCAAATTCAGGAAGACTTCGCGTTCCAGCCATCACGCGCTAAGGACTTCGCGACGACATACAGTCGCGATGGTGTAGAAGGCGCGGGACCGGATAGTCATGTGTGGCGCTTGGTGCTCGCGGGAATCCGTTCAGCGTTCTCTAAAACCGTGCCAGGTTCGTCACTGGTTTCGTCCGACGATCGCAACCTGCTCACGTCCATTCTTGCCGGACTCAGCCCGGAAGTCACAAAGCTAACACGTGACGAACTTGGCCCTCGAATCGGATCGCTGCGACTTTAGCCAGCAAAGCAGCTAAGAATTTGTCCGCCGGACCTTCATCTGTTCTTTGACCAGATCGGCAGTTCATCGTCGCCGATATATTCGTTCAAAAGTTCGTGCGGCCCGTAGCGATTCTTGTACGCCATCGAAGGGCAGTCCTGAATCCAATAGCCCAGGTAGTGGTACTCGCGTCCCGAAAGCCTTGCGACCTCAAGTTCTTTCAGCATCGAGAACGTGCCGATCCCGCGGTCTCGCCATTCTGGTGCGTGATAGAAGTAGGCACTGGATGACGCGTAGCGCGTTTCATCCACCAAACCGACGGCAATCAATTCGTCTTCAAAGAAGTACAAGTACTCCCGCGCAAACGTCGCGCTGCCGATGAAGCCGTCGATGTACTCGTTGACTGAAATCTGCCGATGCGGCCAGCCTCGGCGTTCGTGCATGTCGGCGTGATAGCGGTTGAACAAATCAATGTGGCCGCCGGTCGCGGTGGGTTCTCTGATCTCCAGTTCCACACCCGCATTTCGTCTGATCGATCGGCGTTGGCTTTTGGTCGGCGCGAACGACTGCACGTCCACTCTCAGGCTGCGGCACTGGCGGCACGAGTGGCATGCGGGGCGAAAATAGTAGTTCGCGAACCGACGCCAGCCGCGAGCCAGCAGCTGTTCGAACCGTTCGGCCGTCATGGAGCTTGAGACGCGGTATTCCAACGACGAGGTCTCACCAGGCAGATACGAACACGTATCCGGCGGCATGACAATTCGAAAATCGCCGTGTTCGTCAAGTTCTGACACTGCGTGGCACCCTCATTAACCTTCGACGGCTCAATTCTACCAGCATTAACACGAACCGTCATTGGGCAACCCTTGGCGCCGGAGTTCTTATGCCGACAATGGGTCCATGAATAAGACGCCGTCGGCTGAGACTACTGACACTGCCACCGCAGAACCAACTTCCAACTTCGCCAGCTATGTCATCCGGTATGGCAGCATGCGGAAAGTCGGCGAGTTTACGGCTCGGGCTCGTGATCGGTACCAACGTGGCGATGAAGTGGTTGTGCGTTCAAGCCGCGGAGTGGAGTGGGGAGAAGTCCTTTGTGCGGGAACTCAGCGAACGCGCGACTATCTGAAACAATCTGACTCGACTGGCCGGATCCTGCGATTGGTTTCTGACGAAGATCGCCGCTCGCTGGAGGAGGTTCTGCAGAAAGAGACTGAGCACTTCGACGTTGGCCAGCAGATGATCAATGATCGCAAACTGCAAATGCAGCTAGTCGATATTGAACAGGTTTTCGGCGGTGAGAGACTGGTGCTCTATTACCTGGCCGAACAGCGTGTGGATTTCCGCGAACTCGTAAAAGACCTGGCTCGACACTTCAAAACGCGCATTGAGATGCGGCACATCGGTGTTCGAGATGAGGCGAAATTGCTGGCCGACTATGGCGATTGCGGCAAACCCGTTTGTTGCAATACGCATCTGCAGGAAATGCCGCCGGTCTCAATGAAGATGGCCAAACTACAAAAAGCCACGCTGGATCCGAACAAAATTTCCGGGCGCTGCGGGCGGCTTAAGTGCTGCCTACGATACGAGTACGACACGTATGTCGAGCACCGCAAAGAGCTTCCGTCGATGGGGTCCACCGTCATCACAAAGGAAGGCCAGGGGCGCGTGATCGGACAGGAACTTCTTGCCAGGAAAGTAGTTCTGTCGATGGAGGGTGGAAGACGATCAATAGTGATGTTGGACGACATCGTGACTGTTGTGAGCAAGTCTTCAGGTCAGAAAGGCAAACCGAAGCCGCCGCCTTCACAGAAAGCCGACCAAGCTGGCGAAAGCGAGAGCAAGGGCGGGGCCGAAAGCGGCAGCTGAAAAGCCCGGATGGCTCTTCACGCGAGTCAACACTCCGAGTATCGTAAACAAACGGCAATGGATGCCGTCATCGTCCGTGATCCAGTAAGAACGGGATTGGGCCCATGCAAAGCACAGCAAGTCGGCTGAAATATCATCCAAATGCTTACCAGTTCATCTTTGCTGCGCTACGCCATACGCAGCAGATTCTTGGCAAGCAAATGGATCCTGAACAACTGGCTGACGCGCACATTTCCGGGCCACAACTTCTTGAAGGCATCAGGCAGCTGGGCCTGCAGGAATTCGGCTTGATGACGCGAACCGTCTTCAACGGTTGGGGCGTTCACAATACAGAAGACTTCGGCCGCATTGTTTTCGAACTCGTCGAACGCGGTGAGATGCGAAAGACTGAGCACGATCACATTCACGACTTTGTCGACGTTTACGAATTCGACACCGCCCTGGATGGGACTTACCAGATCGATTGCTCTTCGGCATTTCGCCCTTAGGCAGCGCACCTCCGGTCGCTCGGACACACATGACGGATCAAAGTGAATCGACCGAGCAGTCTGCTGCGACTGAACCAGGCACCGATGCGAAACCGCGTTCTCGTTTCCTGCTGGTCGCCATTGGAGTCGCCCTGGCATCGTGGATGATCACGCTGGCGTTCCTCACGCAGGTTCCTTTCACCGTTGTCGTGAATCAACGGCAGGTTCGCAAAGCGGACATTCTGATTACCGGCGTCCTGAAAGACGCTGGATCGAAACAGGTTCGCATCGAAAAAGTCTGGTTCGGCAAAGCGCCTGAGTCCGGCATCATTGAAGTGCCGAACATCGAACTCGTGAGACCCGCCGCCGGTACGAAGTACCTAATACCACTCTGGCGCGACGGGCGGATTGTGAACATCTCGAAGAAATTCGGGCCGATGGTGTATCCCGATACCGAAGAAATGCGGGAACAGGTTACCGCAGCGATGCAGCGCGGCAGGATTATCGAATAGGCAATTCTTCGCAGCAACGAGTCATCTATTGATTCGCCTCGTGCTGGACGCAACAGAGGGACTGTGAGTTTTTGGTCCATCACTATTTTGGGTGGCCGGGGTTGGACTGAGCCCGCGAAGGAAACC
>CAZAIB010000099.1:0-24557 GCA_964485095.1 uncultured Planctomycetaceae bacterium
CTATGACGGAGGCGGTCAGTGGTACGTCCCGGAATTCGACGCTAATGGCTTCGCTCGTGGGCTTGTTTCGTTTGACCTGCAAAGCGAAGTACCCAACGGATTTGTTCAGGATGCTACGAATACAAGTCCCATCGTCATTGAGTCAGTCGGACACGGTTTGACCACCGGCGATTTGATTCGTGTTAGCAACGTTGCGGGGAATACTGCCGCCAACGGGGTGCGGACGATTACCGTTCTGGACGCCAACCGGTTCCAGCTTGATGGTGTTGCCGGGAATGGGGACTACGACTTCGATGCCGCGCTTGGTCAGTGGACAGGCAATGTCATCACTGATGTGACGAATGGTTCTGAGATCGTCATTACCGCTCCGTCTCACGGGTTGGCGTCTGGTGATCGAGTTCGAGTTACTGGCGTGCAAGGTGATACAGGACCGCTATCCCACTCTGCCAATGGGACACACGTGATCCGCCGGATCGACGACGACAGTTTCAGGCTGGTCGGAGTGGACAGTAACGGTGCCTATACCGACGGGGGCAGCTACCTGCCAATCGCACAGGAGACGACGTCTGGTGACTTCCTGACTCAGGCAATTTCGGGTAACTCGTTTACTTCTAACCGCGGGGCAGGACTACAGATTGATCTGGATGTTGCGAACGCGTTCAGGGCGGACATTACTTCAAATCAATTCGTGAACAACGTTGAGCCAGGGCTTCACATTGAGAGTGATAGTTTTGGCGTTGGTGCGAACCTGCCGCTTGATCCTCTGGATCCGACGGCTGTCCCTGATGATCAGGACATCAGCTTTGATATCAATGTCGGTACTTTGAATGCGGAAGATGGCAACCTCTTTGACCGCAACGGTGATGCCGGAATCCGAGTGCTGGCTTTGGATTCTGGTACCGGTTCGTTTGAGATCCGAAACAACCGGATTATCAACACCGTGGACACGGGTGATGATATTTTCCAGGGTGATGCGATTCACGTTCGGCTTGAAGGTGGTCAGGCAGATGCAGAAGCTGCTTCAATCCTCGTTGAGTCTGTAGTCGACTCAAACGTCATTGGGGTTGATGCTGAAGGAAACGACGGGCGTGGTATGGCGTTCTCAATGGAAGAACGCACTCGCATCCAGGACCTTGAGTTCAGCAATAACGATGTCGTCAATAATGGTGATGACGGGTTTAGTTTTGAGCGGCGTGACGACGCTCGACTAAACAATGTGCGGGTTACCAGGAATACGTTTGAGAACAACGCTGGTGACGGTGCCGACTTTACTGCACAAAATACAACGCGGGACTTGCTGGACTTCCGGTTCGACGAGAACGACATCACGAACAACGAGCACTACGGCATTCGGATTTCGGTCCTGGCTGACGCTCGAATCCAGGTTGACCTTGAAAACAACACGATCGACTTCAATGGCCGCAACGGCAACGGCTTCCATCCGGTAGACGGACTTGGGAACGAAAACAGGTCAGGCGGGATCGGTTTCTTCGCGTTCGAGAACGTCGAAATCCTCATGAACATGACGGGTAACTCCATCGTGGACAACTTTGGAGACGGACTCAGTATTGATGCAACCAGCGGAAGAGACCAGCTTCGAGTGATTGGTGACTGGCAGAACAACGATTTCTCCAGAAACGAGTTGTCCGGGGTTCGAAACAACGGGGTTGCATTCGGTACCTTTACCTGGACAGACAACACCTTCAACGATAACGGCGAAGATGGCGTTCGCAGTGTCACATTGGTCGATACAAGTGACTTCTTTGACCTGAGGATCGGTGGTTCTGAGTTGGGTGTTGTCGCGGTCGGCAATGAATTTAACCGCAACGGTGAAAGCGGCTTGCAGCTGGGGCAGGGCTTTAGTGCAGTGATTGGCGATGGTTCTGTGAATGGAGCCAATGAGTTCATCGGGAACGATGAGGACGGGCTAAAGATCACGCAGGGTGGTGGCCAGTTCGTGTTCCAAAACGGCCTGCGTCGTTCGATTGTTGCAAATACGAATACGTTCACGGACAACGGCGACAACGGAATCGACCTAGGGCACGACTTTCAGACTGAATCTGGAAATCAGCTGCATGGTGATGAGGCGTTGACTCAAACGGACGTGTCGATTGTCAATAGCAATATTGTCAACAATGGTGGCGATGGAATTGAATACCTCGCGGATCCGCTTCCGCCCATCATTCCCGTTGTCGGCAGCGGGCAGGATGATCCTGACTATTACCTAACCGCGAGGTCAACGCTGACGGTTCGGGATTCCAGCATCCGCCGTAACGGGGGACGGGGAGTCGATATCCTGAACCGACTGGAAGAGGACTCATGGATCAACATTACCAACAACGACATTATCGCCAACGAACTTGCCGGCGTGTACGTTGTGAACACGGTAAGTCCGCGTCAGGAACAAGTCAGTCCTGACGACGCATTGGTTGAAGAAATAGTGACAGCCTATCCTGTCATACGTGAAGGCCAGGATATTGTCTCTGCGTCAACGATCTTTGCCCAGCCGCACGTGGAGTTGCGAATTGAAGGGAATGAGATCGAATCAAACGGAAACGCGAGCTCACAATCTCTCGTTCCCATCGGCCTTTCTGATCCTGCAACGAGCACCGAAGTTGAACAGCTCGTTTCCGGAACACTGGGTGGTGTGGTTGTCCGTGTGGGTGCAGTGAACGCCCCGATTGGCTTAGTGGCGGCGGACACACGGTCCGAGTTGGAAGATTTTTCCGGCGTCGACGCCACGATCATCGGGAATAGCTTTGATGGGAACTTCGGTACTGAGGTTTACCTGGACAGCTTCAGTTCATCGGTTGATTTAGAGACCGTTGGCGTTTTTGACTGCAATGCAACGCCGCAATTCGTGTGGAATGGTGGAGAACGTGACGCAGTTTCGAGGTTCGACCTGGTCTTCTTTGATAACACTGGGACATCCCTTGATGTCACCAATGGTTTTGCGTTCCGGGAGAACGACGAATCTGTCTTTAGGTCACGAGAAGACAATCTGGACCCGGCGGGGATATTTGATTTTGTTACGGATCAGGGGACTCGGCGGAGGAACAGCACCCATACACTTGCGGACTTATTCATTGGCCCCTTCTGTAATGACGGAGAGACAGAGTGGACCGGGCCTCCGATATGGGGGTTGGATGGTTTGGGCCCAAGCGCTTGGCGAGTCGAACCAACGGTTGATGACACTGGCTTCAGTATCAATGAAACCCTGGGCGAAAGTAATTTCTCAAGCCAGGTTCAGCTGGGTCTTGATCCGGGCGAATTGCCCTACGAGTGGAACACAGGCAATAGTCCTTTCGGGCTGGGGGCTGGCGAAGTCTTCAACATTGCTAGCCGTAATGACATTATTCAGCCGGATGACTTCGAGGATAACGACAACTTCCTGGCTGCCACAGACCTGGGCGGTCTGGGCGGTGCATTCTCCGTAACAGGTGCAACCAGCAATGATCTGCTGACTCTGGAAACAAAGGGAGAACGGGACTACTACTCGTTCGATGTCTTTGACACCGGGGCACTGGACGTCACTCTATTCGCTGAAGATTCAGCGACGATCATTAATTTCAACGTCTACTGGGTGAACCCTGACGCAGACGTAGAAGAACGCTCACTTGGTGGCACAAGTGCATTCCCTGGGCAAACTCAAACGGTCTCTTTCAATGTCAACGGGACACAAAACCCGGTCACTGAAATTCGGATGCTGCATGACCATATCGAGGCCAATGGTTCGGCGACAATTATTGTCGAAGTCCTGGGCGGCGAAACATCCAACATCGGTGGCTATTTCTTTGGAACAGCTGCCAGCTACGAACTTGACCTGAATGTGCCAGGTGCAGGATCAGGTGGCGGTGGCGGACTAGACGGTGGTGGCGGCGACGATGATAGTAGCGACAGTGGATCGGGTGGCGGTGGCGGCGGTGATATTTCGCTGCCGGGCGATCCTGTTGGTACAGTTCAGCCAGTGACGCCAGACCCGCGAAGTACCGGGGTCCCTGTGGTTGATATTACATTCAACGAAGATGTTATCAACGTTGATATCACCGACTTTGTACTGACGCGTGACGGCGAAGAAATCGATATTTCTGACCGCACGGTAGTCGCACTCAGCACTACTGATTACACATTGGACCTGTCCGGCGTGACTCAGTTTGACGGCGACTACGAACTGACTCTTCTGGTGTCAGATATTACAGATGTCGACAACAACGCACTGCGTGGTGAGGCTAGTGATCAGTGGACCGTCAGCTCTTCTGTCACAAGCTTCGATGACTTCATTGACTCGGAAGTTGGCGACGGAGCAGCTTCTGATGACGATGGCGTCTCGTCACTGCGTGCAGCTGTTCAGGAAGCTAACGCGGTTGCTGGAGCAGACGTCATCAGTCTGCCTGCAGGGACGTACAACCTGACCCGCGAGGGGTTCTTCGAAGTCAATTCGTTGATTGGTGATCTTAATGTTACTGAAGATCTGACGATCATCGGGGCGGGTGCGCAGAACACAATCATCGACGCGAACCAGGTTGATCGGATCTTCCATGTTGCCCCGGGCGCTACATTGACGCTTGAAGGAGTCACGCTGACCAATGGTGAAGCCCATGATGGTGGTGCGATCTTCAATGAAGGCACGCTGGAACTCATCGACACCAATATCATCAACAGTCGAGCGTTCAATCAGGGTGGTGGTATCTACAACAGTGGTACCCTGGTGCTCGATGACAGTACTATCGCCTTCAACCGGGCCGGTTCCCGTGGTGGTGGTGTCTTCAACTCGGGCGATCTGAGTGCGATCAACACAACTATCTCCACGAACTCCACGGTCTCACGTGGTGGCGGTATCTTCAATGAAGGAACCACTGACCTGAACAGCGTGACGATTGCTCTGAACGAAAGTGGGTCACGAGGTGGTGGCGTTGCAAACGAGGATGGGAGCAACGTTTCCCTGACTCTTGGTAACACGCTAATTGCGTCCAACGAATCGGATTTCATCTCGCCCGACACTGGCAACGTGTTTGCTCAGTCGATTGACGGTAGTGTCATCTCACGGGGGAACAACCTGGTTGAGTTCCTGGACACGGACGTCAACCGAGTGGTCAGCGGCTTCCGATCGTCTGACATCCTAGGCGGTACGACTGACGAACTAGACCCGGTTAATGCTCGACTGGCTCGGCTCGTGCAGGCAAGTGCCGATGAACTCAATGGAACGTTCCGTCACAACTTGATTTCCGGCAGCCCGGCGATTGATAGCGGTAACAATGATCTATTCCCGGCAGAGCGGGCAGATTTGGATCAAATTGGCCATCCACGAATCCTCGACGGGGACCAGGACGCGATCAGGCAAATTGATATTGGAGCTCGAGAGCGTTTCATCAACCGTCCAGTCGCCGCCTTCACAATTAGTTCGAACCCGGCTGGTATCGACGAACTAGTCACATTTGATGGAAGCATCTCAAGTCACACTCTGGATAACTTCGAGATCGTTCTTTTCGAATGGGACTTCGATTTCAACGGCACCGACTTTGATGTCGATGCGACTGGCCCGGTAACCGATCGCAGGTTCCCTGAAGCGGGCGTGTTCACTGTTGCTTTGAGAGTGACGGATAACAACAACCCTGCACGAACCGACATTATCGAGATGACAATCGAGATTGGTGTCGTGCCGGATGTTCCGGACCCAATTCGCCCATTCCGGGTCACCAGCGATTCGACACCAACCCTGTCTTTCGTGGGCGGGGGAACTGACTTCGAACTGGAACTCTTCCGAGTAAACAGTGACGGCACACAGGATCTCGTGCTCACAGAATCGGGACTACAGGATAACTCGTTCACGATCCCGAATGCCGACGACTTACCAACCGGTGAGTACGTTTATCGCGTCCGAGCTCGCAATGGGGCTGGCTTTAGCGAGTTCTCTGCGTTCCATCCATTCCGAGTTAAAGATGTCTTCGCTCGCTCACCGCGCAGGAACGAATTCGACATCACTCCGGAGGTTCGCTTTACCGGAGTTCGCGGTGCTCTGCGATACGAAGTTATCGTGGTAAGCCTGCCGTCAAACACCGAAGTCTTCCGTGACGAGAACCTCCCGCCGGACAGCGTTGTTATATCACTGCCAGACGCACTGCCACTTGGCAGTTACTCGGTTCAGGTGATTGCATACGACCAGGATGATCTGCCGGGTGACATCAGCATCCCTCGAGAGTTCGAGATCATCGCTCCTGAAACGCTGGCTCCGGAACCTGTCACGGTCGATCCTACCCCTGAACTTCGCTTCACCGACGTGAACGCACCGTTCTACGAAGTAGAAGTTCGCTCTGTGGAAACCGGGGCTGTCGTTTTCACCGAGGACCGTCTACAGACCAATTCAATCTCGACCACCACCCTGCCAGACGGCGACTACGAGTTCCGAGTTCGAACCGTTACGGAGGACGGTGAAGTTGGTCATTACAGCGACACAAGAGAGTTCACCGTCGACACTACTCTTCGACTGGAGCAGTTGGACCCACTCGGCCAGATTGTCGATCGAACGCCATTATTCCAGTGGACTGACGTAGGCGGTGTAGACCGCTACCAGTTCATCCTGCGGCAGCGCAATGGCGACGGGACATTCACAGACATTCTTCGTGACAACAACGTACTTGAGCCGGAGTTCCAGTTGCCGGAAGACCAGCGGCTGGACACGGGCGAATATCGCTGGCGCGTACGCTGGATCAACAATGATGGTACAGCTGGTGACTTCATCACGGCCAACTTCGAGGTTGTCCGACCAACATTGTTGACGCCGGAACGAGACGAGATTCTCACTAACCCGTTTGTTGAATTCACGTGGGAGGGATCTGATCTCTTCGAGTCGTACGAGATTCGAGTTGATAACCGGACACTGGGCATCAACAACATCATTCGCGAATCCGGAATCACTGAACTTCGATTCCAGTCTGAACTGCCACTGAGCAACTCTGAATTCACGGTTCGTGTTCGCGGGGTCGACGCCGAAGGCAACATCTCTGAGTTTACTGGTGCTCGACCGTTTACCGTCGACGCGACCATCGGTGGAGCTCCGGTTGCGTTTTCGCCAAGCGGCGGTCAGATCGTTGGCACGAGTCCGGAGTTCACCTTCTTCACTGTATCGGGAGCCTTTACCTACGAGATCCTGATCAGCGAAGTCCTGGCAACAGGACAACCGCAGGTACTGGAGATCACCGGCATTCAGGCGGATCAAGACGCGAATACTCAGTCCTTCACGATTCAGGAGACCCTGCGATCGGGTAGAAACTTCCGATGGTGGGTCCGAGCAGTCAATGCTGCTGGTGAAGCGGGGCCTTACAGTGCTCCAGAGAACTTCCGAACGGTCAGCATTGGTTCGGTTGACGTGCCAGAGGCACCGGAACTTCTTCCTGGAGTACCAGCACTGGTTGAACAAGGGACCATGATCGCGTCACTAAGCGATCAGATTACCATTCACCCGGCTCTGCCAGCAGACGCTCCGGCCGACTCGACGACCGTCACGCTGAAAGCTGTTGCACCACCTGTCGTCACGCCGACCGCACCAACCGCCGCTCCGGCAATGCCTTCTCTGCCAGCAGAGGAAGTCGTCGAAGTGGACTCGGTGATGACCGGCTGGATGGGCATGGACTGGTGTGCGGAAGTCGAAAATGCGACTGATCCAGTCGTCGAAGTCGAAGACACCGACGGCGGCAGCTCAAGTGAAGTAGATGAGCGTCTGCTTCTGGCTGCAGGACTGCCTCTGCTGTTCGGTCGCAAACGACGCGATAAGAAGAAGGACAAGAAGAAGCAGTAAACGACTTGTTTTTCAATGAACCACAGCCCGCGGGGAACTTCCTCGCGGGCTGTTTTCGTGTTCAAATTGCAGAAATTCAGTTTTTTGTGCAATCGGCTGGACAAATACCGGTTCGGAGTAGATCACTAAGGTTGTGAACGCGGTAAACAAAAACGGATTTCAGGACGAAGTTCGCCGGTGCGTGTCAGACGTACAGCGACACGGCGTGGTTGCGCTGGGAGCGTTGTTTGACCTGACTGCCGGGCGGTGCCTGCGGTACGCCCAGTCGATTACAAGAAATCAGGAAGATGCAGAAGACGCTCTGCAGGCTGCGATGATTCGGATCACAGTAAAGCCCCAGTCTCTCGGGGGTGCGAATCATCCATGGCCTTATTTCCTCCGAGTTGTTCGGAATGAGGCTCTTAAAATCGTCAGGCGGCGTCGCAGCGTCAACGCGACAGCGGGGTTTGTTGATAAGGCTGTTGAGTCAGAAGATGTGGTTGAGAAGGACGATAGTCGGAACCAAATCCGGCTTGCTCTTCAAAGACTACCGGAGAATCAGTGCGAAGTTGTCATTCTAAAGATCTGGGAAGGGATGACGTTCGCAGAGATTGCTGATGTACTCGGAAAGTCTCCAAACACGGTCGCGAGCCGATACAGATACGCGATGGAGAAGTTGCAACAGCAACTCTGCCATCTCGTCTAATTCACACAGGTAAGAAAATGTCCGCCGCTACAAAGCACGAAGATAGCCAGTCGGGTCAGCCCGTTGAGGCTGAAGAACTGGTCCGAAGCCTCGGAGAAATTCCGGAGGTGTCGTCGGAGTTGCGCTCACGAATTTTGGTTGCCGCCTCTCAATCTGCCAGCGAATCAAAGCGACAACGCGGTTGGGTCATCGTTGCGGGATTTGCTGCAACGTGTGCGGCAACGATTCTGGCCTTTGCCTTCTTTGGTGGCGGGTACCCAGGTGCTGACCCGGTTGCGAAGGACAACAACGGTCTGTCGGCTCCTTCTGAAGAAGCCATCAACAAGTCGCTGATTGATCCTGAGAAGGTCATTTCCAGCGGAATGCTCCCTCAGTAAGCTGGAGCCTCGTGACCGCCCTGGCGGTTCATTTCGTTTGCGCTCCTGAAGACTTGTGGAACCTATGCCCGAGTTGCTTGTTGATCATTTCGAACGACTGCGCACAGTAAGTCCCGAAGACGATCAGTTCATCCCACAGACTGTCGAAGCGCTCCTGGATTCTGCTCGGAAGTCCGGCGCGACTGACATCCATCTCACGCCAACCACTGACTCGCTGACGATGCAGTGGCGGATTGATGGTGTGCTGCATCACGTCACCGACTTCTCCAAACTTAACGCTCCACGTGTTGTCGCTCGACTTAAGGTGTTGGCCGGGCTGTTGACCTACCGCAATGACGTGCCGCAGGAAGGTCGTATCACTGGCGAACATGAAACTCGGCTCAGCACACTCCCCACACTGTACGGAGAACGCGCGGTTGTTCGGCTGTTTGCCGAAGCGGGCCGGTTCGAATGGCTCGAACAACTCGGCCTTCCGGAACCAATCGAACGCAGCCTGCGACCGCTGCTGGAACAAACCAGTGGCGTTGTTCTGTTTGTCGGCCCTGCCGGCAGTGGGAAAACAACCACGATCTACTCTTGTCTTCGAGAGATCGCAGCGGGAACCAATGGGACACGCAGCCTGGTCTCGGTTGAAGATCCGATCGAAGTTGTGGTTCCCGGCGTCGCTCAGTCACAGGTCAACGAATCCGCCGGCTTCGGTCTAAGCGCGGCGCTGCGGGCGATGATGCGGCAGGATCCGGAAGTCATCATGGTTGGCGAGATCCGCGACCGTGAAACGGCTGAGGCTGTGTTCCAGGCATCGCTGACCGGTCACCTGGTTCTCAGCACGTTCCACGCAGGCAGCGCGACGGGGGCGATCGGTAGGCTGTTGGACATGGGCATTGAACCGTACCTGCTAAGGAGTTCCGTTCGGGCCATTGTTTCACAGCGATTGCTGCGGCGTCTGTGTGAGTGTGCGACGCGGCGGGATGTGCAGCCGGGCGAGTTTCCTACCGAACTGAAGCTGGAACATGTTTCAGAACCCACCGGCTGCGAGACGTGTTCCGGAACCGGGTACCTTGGCCGGATCCCGGTCGCTGAGATGCTGTGTCCTGACGACACTGCCGCTGGTCGAGCCATTCTGTCTCGCACAGATACGGCCGAGCTCCAATCAATCGCGTTGGCGAACGGCCTGGTCTCGCAACGAGAACGGGCGATGGAGGCGGTGGCTTCTGGTGCCACAAGTTTGGCGGAAGTGTTCCGCGTGTTCGGTGGATCGGGTATGAGTACTCCGGGGGTGAGTGCCAACCTTGACTGAGTCCATCAACAATCTCTCGCTTGAGCAGCTTGCGGCTCTGAACGAAGAAATCACGATGCTCGCGCGAGCGGGTGTGCCAATCGAATCCGGGTTGCGGCAGTACGCCAATAGTGGAAACAAGGCGGCTAACCGAGCAGCCGACCGGATCACGTCGCGATTGGAGCAGGGGCAATCGCTTGCGGAGAGCATTCGTGAAGAGAACGGTCAGTTCCCCGACCTCTACGCAACCGTTGTCGAATCGGGTGTTCGCTCCAGCAGTCTGTCCGTGGGACTTGAGGCGATTACTGAGTTCACTCAGGACTTCATCGAACTACGTCGCGGGCTGTTTCAGGCGCTTCTGTATCCGGTGATCACCATCATCGCCGCCTACGGACTTTTCGTTGTGTTTGTAGCCGACGGTGTTAATCGAATTACGTCCTACCAGGCTTTCGTCGGGCAAAGAACCGGCCGCGCGTTGGAGATCCTTCAGTGGTTCGCGGCGAACCTAGCGTTTTGGTGGTGGATCCCGCCGGCTTTGTTCTTACTGGCTGCCGTGGCATGGATGGCCAGCGGCCGCGCGAACGCCTTTTCGATGAGAGGCCCTGGTCGGCTCATGATGTTGGTACCCGGCGTACGCCGCGCGGTGCGTTGTTTTCGGCACAGCCTGTTTACGCGTTTGGCTGCGGTTCTTTTAGAGAACAGTGTTCCTTTGCATGATGCGTTGCCGTTGGCTGCCGGTGGCTGTGGGAAAGGCATAAAGAACGCGGCGCTTGCGTTCGCGAAGGCTGACGAAGCGGGCGACCGTTCGACTGTGACGGATAAAGAAACGGCCGGTATGCAGCCGCTGCTGCGTTGGGTACTTCGGCGACAGCAGTCCGGCCCACAGCTCATCAAGAACCTCCAAACCGCATCGACATCGTACTACGAAAAAGGCCAGGTAACGCTCCGCTGGATTCGGCTCGCCGCGCCCTTGTTCTTCATGTTCTTTGTTGGTGGAGGGCTAACGACCCTGTACGCGTTGTCTCTGTTCCTGCCAATTACGGACATGATGGAACAACTTTCGGAGGCAGCAATATGACCGCCTACCGATACACCGGAACCGACGCACAGGGAAAACCCTGCAGCGATGTTATCGATGCAACCAACCCCGACGCTGCCCGTCGAGTACTGGCTGAACGTGGAATTGCAGTGGCAACCGTGGTCGAACACGAAGCCGGGCCGTTGGCCGATTTGACTCGAACCGAATCGGCCGTCGTCAACGCTCAGGTTAGCAATCTTGTTACCGCAGGATTGCCGCTGGCCGAAGGACTTGTCGCCGCGGCAGACGAATACAACGAACCCGGCTTGCTTCGGAAACTGTTCCTCGTCGATTGGCTGCAGGGCATCTTTCTGCAGCGCAGCAATCGGAAAATTCGACGCGCCCTGCACCGAATTGCACTCGCCGTGGAATCCGGAGCGTCGCTGGAGCAGGTGTTGCAGACGAAATCGGCTCCGCCGGAAGTCAAAGGCGTTTTGGAATCCGGAATCAGTTCTCAGTCGGCCGCACTTGCGGTTGGTGAGTACTCAGCGTACGCGGAAACGTCGGCCAAGCTACGCGGTCATGTGATGTTTCTGTTTGCATATCCGTTGATAGCCGGTTCGGCAGCGATTGCGGTGATGGGGGTCTTCTTCTGTTTTCTGGTACCGCCCGTTCAGAAGATTCTGGAAGACTTCGGCACCGAGTTGCCAGGCCTGACGAAGTTCGTGGTCGGCCTTTCCGAAACTCTCCTGAGAATCGGGCCGGTGGTCACGATCGGTGGACCGATCCTTCTGGCAAGTAGCATCATCCTGTTCGTCACCCAGGGCCGGTCATTCTCAAACTACATCGCCCGGCGACTACCGCTGTTGGGAGCCAGCTTCCGCAGTCTGGATTTGTCTCGGGTAGCGCATCTGTTGGCTGTTGTTCTTCGGCATGACGCTCCTATGCCGGGCGCGTTGCGAGCCGCCGGAACCGCATCAGGCAGCAGCGACATAGCGACAGCCTGCGAAGAACTCGCGCTGGTTGTGGAGAACGGTCACAAACTGCCCAGCAGCGATCCGGCTTTGGCCGGGCTGCCACTTAGCTTTCTGCAGGTGGCCCATGACGGTTCTGATCGAGACACGGTCGCTGACGCACTGCATGCCCTTGCAACCATGTTCGAACAGCGTGCGCGAGCCATCATGTCTTTGCTGGCAACCGTTGTTCAGCCGTTTGTCGTCATCCTCATCGGTGGCTCAATCGCGCTTTGTTTTTACGCTTTGTTCCTGCCCATCATCAAACTCCTCAACGGTTTGGCCTGACGCGTTATGGCTGTCCAGATACTACCTCCAATTGTCCAGGTCGTTCGCCTGGCTCTCGGTCGGCCCGAAGCGTCGGGGCAACTGACGTTGCTGTGGTTGTTGGCGACCGCCTGCGAGAAGAACCTGCCGCTGGACTCGGCCGTTGAGTCGTTAGCCGCAGATGCCCGGGGACAATGGCAATATCGACTCACTGACTTCGCCGCATTGCTTCGGCGCGGGAAGACTGTCGATGAGGCAATCCAACTCGTCCCTGGGATTCTTTCACCGGAAGCCGTTCTGGCAGTCAAAGTTGGTGCCGCCAACGGCGCGCTGGGTAAGTCGCTGCGTATCGAAGCCGAACGGCAATCTGCAATGCAGGCTGACGAACAAGGCACGTCGGTGATGGGTTCCGTCATGTACGGATGCGCGATGCTGGCGGTTCTGTCGTCGGTTGTCTCCTTTATGATGATCTACATCATTCCCAAGTTCAAAAAAATCTTCGACGACTTCGATACAGAACTACCGGCGGTCACACAGGGGCTTATCAGTTCATCGGATCTCAGCTCGGGCTTCGGAGTGTTCATCCTGACTCCGGTTGTGCTGTTCGCAGTCACGTTGCCAGCACTTTGGCTAATGTCGCTTCTTGGTGTTGGCGTGCGTTTTCCAGCGTTCTTGAATGTCACACGGTTTTTCCCGCGACTAGACGTTGGGCCGATACTCAGGCAACTGGGGACCGTTGTGGCTGAGAGCAAACCGTTGGTGGAAGGGCTGGAGGTAATTTCTACACAGCACCACAACACCTCAACCTGGAAAAGAATGTCGCAGGTCTACGAGGACGTCAAAGCGGGCGAAAGTCCGTGGGCAACCATGCAGCAACACAAACTGTTGCGATCAAGAGAACGCCACTTGTTGGAATCGGCCGAACGCGTCGGCAACCTCGGTTGGGCGCTGCAACTACTGGGCAGGCAGATTGAAGATCGGCAGGACCACGTAATCAAGTCAGCCCTGCAGTTCATTCGCCCAATCAGTATCGCAATCACCGGGCTATTTGTCGGATGGGTCGCGATCGCCATGTTCGCTCCACTTCTCAAACTCTTGAACGATCTGGCATGAACAATCGACAGGGAATAACAACAACCGAACTGGTTTGCGCGTCGCTGATTATTGGCGTTGTCGCAACCATCTTGGTTCCGGCCATGAAGTTGGTCAGTCGGCAAAACGAATCGTCGCTGGAACACCTCGAAGCTGGCGCCGTCGTGAGCAACATCCTGGACGGCGTGACCGCATCACCGTTTTCTGAAGTCACTGCGGACTCACTTGGTCAGACGGAATTGCCCGAGTGGGCGAACCAGCAGTTAGTGAACGCGGAGCTGGAAATGGGTGTCGAACCGCGTGAAGGCGGGAAGCAGGTGACCGCGGAACTTTCGTGGCAGGTATCCCACAGCAACACGCGTGAGAAAGTGCGGTTGCAAACATGGATCTTCCCCGGAGGTTCTCCATGAGGAATCAGACGATCACGGGCAAGGCCCCGCAAACGTACCAGCGACGCGGCACCTATCTATTGGAAGTCCTTGTCGTCACTGGCGTGAGCGCGGTGTTGATGGGACTGATCACGGTTGGCATCCACTACCTGCTCAAGTCACACCAAAACCTGCGAGACGCTTCACGGAATGGGCTGGTTCAGCAGCGGCTCACCACGCTGTTCCGCAGAGACTGTCGAGAGTCAATCAACGCTGAGGCTACTGAAACCGGAATCAGTTTCACAAAAGCCAATGGCAAAACAGTGGCTTACGACGTGGATGAAAATGTCGTCCATCGATCGTGGACCAGCGAAATAGGTACAGGCCGCGATCGGTTCTATTCGACTCGGGAATGGACGTGCGAAATCAGCCTCGATGACAAGCAGGCTCATTTGAAACTGGAACAGTCGCTCGGCGGCAGCAAGCGAACCCTCACAGGCACACCGCGGCAGATTGTCGTGACCTCGCAGGTTGGCGTTCACTCCGAATTGGCCAACTCATTGGTCAGGAGTTCTAAGAAAGCTGCCACGGAGGACAAACAATAATGCGTTGTTCTCGTATCAAACAAACGGCGGCCCAGCGGCGCGGGGTTGTTTTGATTGTGGTTCTGGCTTGTGTTGCCATCATCAGCATTCTGCTGGGAACCATGATCAAGGGCACTCTCGACTGGCGGCGTCAGGTGCGCTACGAAACGTGGAATAGTCAAGCCGGTTGGCTGGCTGAAAGTGGACTGCGAAAAGCGGTTCATGAACTGAATTTGAACAGCAAGTACGCCGGCGAAGTCTGGCAGTTGAAAGAAGCTGACGGGCTGTCGTGGCCGGCCAGCATCGACATCAAAGTCACCGACGAGTCACAGCAGAAAACAATAGAGGTTGTGGCGACGTTCGCAGAAGAAACAGGCCGCCCGATTCGGGCACGCCGCACGCTGATTGTCAGCGCATCGGAGGATAAGACGGATGATTAACATTGTGCCGAATCGAAAAAAGCGCGGGTTCACGCTTATCGAACTCTTAGTTGTGATCGCAATCATCGCGATCCTCATGGCGCTGCTGTTACCCGCTGTGCAACAGGCACGTGAGGCGGCCAGGCGGACGCAGTGCAAGAACAATCTCATGCAGCTTGGCCTGGCGATGCACAACTACGAAATGGCGTTTGACTGCTTCCCGCCAGGCACCGTGAATCCGACCGGTCCGATTAAGAGTACGGAGGAAGGGTATCACATGAGCTGGACGGTTCAGCTACTGCCGTTCATGGAGCAGCAGACGCTGCACAACCTTTTTGATTTCGACGCGGGGCTCTACACCAACGGCCCCAACGCAACGGCCCGCAATGCCGTTATCTCTGTGTTGCAGTGTCCAACTGACTGGGCTCCTCGAAAGATTGGGGCCGTAGCGCTGGGGAACTATGTTGGCATCTACAACGATACTGAAAAGCCAATCGATTCGGATGGCAACGGAATCCTGTTTCTCAACAGCAGCGTTCGTTATGAACAGATTACCGATGGGTCGGCAAACACGATTCTGTTGTCAGAGAAACTGCGTGGAGTGGACGAACTTGGCTGGGCTTCCGGAACTCGGGACACCCTGCGCAACGCGGGCGGAATCAACGTCGGCAACACAAACCCTGGCATGATCGCTGACCCGGACGTACTGGCTGCCGGTTCGCTAAGCAGTCATCACACGGGCGGGGCTCAGACCGCCCTGGCAGATGGTTCAGTCCGCTTCCTGAGTGCAAACATGAACCAGAAAGTTCTGGAGCTCATGGCGAATCGGCACGATGGCGAACCCATCATTGGCGGAGGCTTCTAATCGCAGCCGCCTACACCGCGCCGTCCTCACTCCCGATTGATGTACAGATAGCCCTTCCGATCTGATGAGAATGTTTAGGAACCACAAACGCCGCGGCTTCACATTTCTGGAGCTCCTGGGTGTCCTGATTATCATCAGCATGTTGGTTGCTTTGCTGCTGCCCGCTGTACAGCAAGCCCGCGAGTCCGCCCGCCGCGCGCAGTGCCAGAACAACCTGCGACAGTTGGGTATCGCTCTCGCGAACTACCACGACGGCTTCCGCGTTCTGCCTCCAGGTTGTGTGAACCCGACCGGCCCAATCCAGTCGACCGAAAGTGGCTACCACGTCAGCTGGCTGGTCCAGATTCTGCCGCAACTGGACTACGGTCCAACGTTCAAGGCCGTCGACTTCTCCAGCAGCATTTACTCAAAAGAAAACAAGACGCTGGCACGTTCTCAAGTCAGCCAAATCCTGCGGTGCAGTTCATCTCCACGCAGCACAACCGGCATCAGTTCATACGCGGGATCGCACAGCCACATTGAAACTCCAATCGACTCCGACAACACGGGCGTCTTGTTCCTGAACAGCAGCATCAAGCACGACGATCTGACGGACGGTGATGCCTACACATTGTTTGTCGGCGAACATCTCGTCACGTCCAATCCGCTTAGCTGGATGTCGGGAACCAATGCGACGCTCCGCAACACAGGAACCATTCTTCCCAAGTACTCTGCCGCAGTGGCAACCTGGACCCCAAACATACCAGGCGGCGTGTCAACGGACGCAGCACTGCAGCCGAAGAACCCCACCGCAGTGGGTTCCTTCGGAAGCTTCCATGCCAACGCCGCCGTAGGCATGCTGTTCGGCGACGGTTCAGTCAGATACCTGACGCCAAATATCAAGTTAGAAATCCTGCAGCGACTGGCTCACCGAAACGATGGCGAGTACGCCCCCGCCTTCTGACCGACCGTTCTGTCCGATCGATACTCGGTTGGGATGGCCACAAAGAACACAAAAAGACACGAAAAACGAATGTCCCTTTTCGTGCCTCTTCGTGTTTTTTGTGGCTACCTGACTCACCAAAAGGCGAGTGAGCACCTGGACCAACCACCGAGCACTGCAGCCGACGAATCTCACTGCAGTTGGGCCTTTGCCCCCCCCGGTTGGGAATCGACGGGCCAGTGCAGTCAGTATGGTTCTCTCCGTCTGTCCCTTAGACTCTTGGTAGTGAGTCGACCAGATGGCCACAAAGAACACAAAAAAGCACGAAAAACCGATGGTCCTTTTCGTGCCTCTTCGTGTTTTTCGTGGCCACCTTCAAGAACACACTCAGCACACAGAATCACCAAAGGAGAACCGGTAGTGGCACAGGCACGTTCGTACCCCGCATACAACAGCGACGGCATAGGGCCTAACCGCGCGGTGCGAAAGCGATTTCAGTGACCGAGTTGCGCTACCGTCCCGATGTCGATGGCCTCCGCGCGGTGGCTGTTGTCTTGGTGTTGTTGTTTCATGCGAATCTCGGTTGGGCCGGTGGGTTTGTTGGCGTTGATGTGTTCTTTGTCATCTCCGGATTCCTGATTACCGGAGTCATACGCAAGCAGCAGCACGCCGGCACGTTCACGATGCGGAACTTTTGGGTTCGCCGCATTCGCCGCATCATTCCCGCGTCGATACTCATGGTTGGCGGCACGCTGATTATCGGCAGCGTGGTTTTGTTTCGGTCGGACTTTCGAGAACTCGTGTACTCGGCGGTCGCTCAACTGGTGATGTTGGCGAACGTCTTCTTCTGGCAGCAAACCGGCTACTTCGCAGGTTCCGCAGAACTTAAACCGCTCATGCATATGTGGTCGCTGGCCGTCGAAGAACAGTTCTATCTGGGCTACCCGTTCCTACTGGTTCTTCTCAATAGAACCAGCAACAAAACGGCCGGCCGCGTTCTGGCCAGCATCGCGATTCTCTCTTTCGCTCTCAGTGTTTGGGGAGTCCACCACTATCCGCGGGCAACGTTTTTCTTATTACCAGCGCGGGCCTGGGAGATGTTGTTGGGCGGATTGATTTGGTTCGTGCCGCCACCCAAAAAACTGACACAGTGGAAATCGGAGGCGCTTAGTTGGTTCGCCCTGGCAGGGATTTTGCTGGCCAGTTCGTTCTATGATGGCGACACACTATTCCCAGGTATCGCGGCACTACTGCCGTGCTTAGCGACAGCCGCGATCATCTACCTGAACGCGAACCAACAGACTCGCGTCAGCGCGTTGCTGAGCACTCGGCCGTTTGTGTTTGTTGGCCTGATTTCTTACTCGCTGTATTTGTGGCATTGGCCGCTGCTCGCGTTCTGCCGTTACTCGCAGACGGAACCGCTTTCGGTTGGCTACCGCGTTTCCATTCTGCTGGTCAGCGGTGTCTTGGCGTACTTGTCGTGGCGGTTTGTGGAAACGCCTTGGCGACAGGGGGCTCGACTAAGAAGCAAACGCTCGTTGTTGGTCGTAGCAACGGGAGCTCTGGCCGCAATCGTGCTGGCCAACGTCGCTGTGAGCTCCGTTGATGTCTGGACCTTCTACTACCCTGAGCTCGAAGAAACCAACGCGCTGGCCGACGGCGATGACGAACAGCACTTCGACGTTCTGTTGCTGGGTGGTTCTGTTCTGGAGCAAGTCGCCAGGAAGCTGGAACCCGAAACGCTGGCTCCGCTGGCTCCCACCGGCATGCCGATCCGGATCTACAATCTAACCGTCGCCGCACATACCAGTCGTGACAGCCTGCTAAAGATGCGACTGCTTAAGCACCGCGAGTTCGATTTAGTCATCGTCTATCAAGGCATCAACGATGCTCGCATGAACTGTTGCGAGACCGATCGGTTTCGCGACGACTACACGCACTGCGAGTGGTACGAGAGCATGGTCGAACGCGTCGCGCGGAACAAGATTACGCTGACGGACATCGTCGCCGACACAACCAGTCGGCTGATTCCCATCGGCGAACCAACTCCGGAAAGAGCGGCACTCGGGCGCGTTATCAAAACCGAACCTGCCTTCAAAGCGAACCTCACAGAACTCATCAACATTGCGACGCGGTCAGCGAAAACACGCGTCGCCGTGGGGTCGTTCGCATTGTTCCTCCCGGAAACCTACACGCAGGCTCGATTCGAAAATGGCGAACTCGGATACGTTAAAGGGCAGTACGGTTTCCCGGTTGAATCCTGGGGTGAACCTGAAGCGGTTCGAACGGCAGTCGCCGCGCACAATCGAATTATTCGATCGGCCGCCGACTCCAACCCCCGAGTCACACTGCTTAACCTGGAGACGCTGCTAATCAAAGACGTCGCTTCATTTTCAGACCCCTGCCACTTGAGCGACTCGGGGCTCGACATGTTCATCAACCACATGATCTCCGAACTCGCCCCGACGCGCGCGAACGAGAATCAGTGATGAGCACGCCGGAGGAACCGATTGCCAATCGCGTTATTGTTCATGGAGCAAGCAACGTGACCATCGGGCTGCCGACGGTCGTGCGTCTGATTCACTCCGGATTTGACGGCCCAGTGCAGATCGACATAGCCGACGGCCACGGGCGTTCGTACGGAATCGGAACCTCAGTGCTGCTCCGCGGTCTTCCCGGGCACACAATGCGCCCAATCCCACCCGCCGCGCCCGCCAACAAGACCAGCGCGATTCTGACTGATATCGGCAACGACCTTGTCTACAGTATCCCGGTTACCCAAATCGCCGAGTGGGTTTGGGCACGAGCTGAACAGTTGGTTGAACTGGGTGCTGAGCTTGTCCTAACCGAGTTGCCGCTTGAGAGTATCGCGACTCTGTCGAAGACCCGGTTCGCGTTCTTTCGAACGCTGTTCTTTCCTGGTAGCACGGTGGAGTTCAGCGAACTGCGTGAAGCGGCCCAACAGCTAAACGAATCGGTCCGCGAAATCGCATCTGCCTTGAACGCAAAGTTAGTCGTCCCGCCGGCCGCATGGTACGGGTTCGATCCCATCCACATCCGGCGATCAGCCCGCCGGGACGCATGGATCCACATCATGAATACGTGGAGCGACTGGTCAGAGCCCGAAAGCCTCAAGCCATCCGCCGTCGGCAGTGTGCGAATTTGGACCAGTAAGTCGCAGTATGGTTCGTGGCGAGGCAAAGATCGAACGCACTCAAAAACGCTCGCCTTGGACTCGAAAACGACTCTCAGATTTTTCTAGGTGAGTCGCCGGTTTTTTCGAAACCCTGCGGGAGTGCCAGTGTTTATGCGAAATCTATGTACTGATATCGGGCGATTCGAATCGCAGCTCCCCAGCGGCGGCGCGAACTCAACCGATCAGTGGTCCGGGACGGCGTTTGTAGTGGCTCGCCGCTCCCGGATTTTTTCATGCGCACAGCGATAAATCCCGATCTTCTCAAGTAGCTGCCCGCCATCGTGCGAATGTCCTATGCGCATCCGTACCCATACTTGTGCATTGATGGGCGTTCTGACGGAATTCGCGGCATTTCGAGTTTTCCTGTGAGTCATCAAACAAAACCGGGAAACCGCCAGATCATTCGGGCGGGTACCAATGTTCCGCAAAAGGGCTCGATGGATTATCATCATCGCTCTAAGCAGTCTGCCTTACCAGCGTTCTGAGATTCTACAACGAGAGACAAACGTTGACTGACAACACAGACCAGCCAGCCGATCCTGGCCGCCGCAAGTTTCTTGGAACCGCAGCCGGAGCACTCGCCGCTGGCGCCGTGTCGGTAGATGCCTCGCCGGTTCAGGAAGAGAACCCACTGTTCCAGCCCGAAGAATTCTGGGCCGAACGCATGAAGGCTCCCGACGACGGGAAGAAGTTCGGTTGGCTCATCGATACGCGTCGCTGCTTCGGTTGCCACGCCTGCGAAGTCAGTTGTAAAGAAGAGAACGACGTTCCGCTCGGTCAATTCATCCGGCAGACCATCTACAAAGACGTTGGCGAGTACCCCAAGGTCGCTCGCATGTTTTTGCCGATGTCGTGCCAGCACTGCGAAGATGCACCGTGTCTGAAAGCGTGTCCTTGCGGAGCGCTCCACAAAGAGACCGGCGGAACCGTCGCGATCGACTACAATATTTGTTGTGGCCACGGCACGTGCGTTGACGTTTGCCCGTACGGAGCCATCTACATGGACCCCGTCGCGAAGCAGGCCGTCAAATGCCACAACTGCTATCACCGCACGGACGAGGGAATGGAACCAGCCTGCGTTCCAACCTGCCCATCCGACGCTCTGTACTTCGGCGATCTGAACGACGAGGAATCTAAGATCTCGAAGATGAAGGCCAAGCTGGAATCTGAAGGCGTCGCGACCAGCCAGCTTCGTCCCGAAAAGGGAACCAAGCCGCGCATGGAATTCGCCGGCGAGGGTCACGTGACGAACGAAGAACGTGTTCCGAAAGAAGGCCAGTCTTACAGCACTGACGCCTACAGTGTTCACAACTGGAAAGAGAAATCGGAGTAATTCTCCGTAGTGGACGAGGCTACGAGTCCCCGACAGTTGAGCCGGGTTCGGGACTCGTGGCCTCGTCCACTACCAGCATCCGCCACCGACTTTACGTCGGTGGTTCACGGGCTTCTGCACTACCACGAAACAAGCCAGTAGTGCAAAAGCCGCTAAACCCCCGACGTAAAGTCGGGGGCGAACAGCACAGCAGCAAGCAGGACAGCAAAGCATGCATGAAGAACCACAAGCCTTCGAAGACACGAGTGCCACTGACTCTGCCAGTGCGAATGAGTCCACATGCTCATCGTGCGGTTGCCCAACGGATTCTGTGAGCGGCAAGGCGCTAGCCACCGGCGGAACAACACAGCAAACGAACGATCCCACGATGCCGGGGGCTAGTGCCCGCCCGCTCACAAGCGGCACACCTGCAAAGAACCGACGCGGCTTCTTAGCCCTCGGAGCAGCATTGCTTGCATCCGGCCTCTCCGGCTGTGGCAAGAAAACCACTCAACAAAAAGCCAAGGCCAAAACGGGTTCCGGTGAGGCCAAAGCTTTGCCGCAAACCCAACGCCCCAAGCAAGGCGTCGACCTCGAAAAGTGGAATAGCATCAAAGGCGCTCCATACGAAGAGGGAGCCTTCAAAGGCATGCCTGGCGTCTGCAAGTTGCCTGGCCCCGACGCCAAACGCAACTGGCCTGATCGCGACAAGTACAAGAACACGACACTCGTCCCCGGTATGTGCCAGCTGTGCAGCACCGTCTGCGGCATCATGGGCCACGTCAAAGACGGTCGCCTGATCAAAATCGAAGGCAACCCCAACGACCCCAACAGTCGCGGTCACCTGTGTGCTCGCGGGCACGCCGGACTGAACCACCAATATCATCCGGAGCGATTGCTGTACCCACTGAAGCGAGTCGGCAAACGCGGCGAAGGCAAATGGAAACGAATTTCGTGGGACGACGCTCTCAATGAAATCGCTGAGAAGCTCAAGAAGATCCGCGAAGCCGGAGAACACGAAGAGTTCGCGTTCCACCAGGGTCGACAGCGTTCTAAAGACTGCATCGGTCGGTTCGTCAAAGCGTTTGGAACACCAACGCAGCTCTCACACCGTTCACTCTGCAGCGGCAACCGCCGCGCCGCGAACCTTACGTTCCTGTGGGAAAGTGACTGGGACCTCAACGACGTTGAACACTCGAAGTACATCCTGAACTTCGGTTCCAACGCCTTCGAAGCGCACCAGGGTCACGTGTCGTTTGCCACACGCATCCAAAACGGTCGGTTCAACAACGGAGCCAAAATGGTGACGTTCGACGTACGCCTGTCGAACACCGCCGGAGCCAGCGACGAATGGTTCGCCCCATTCCCCGGCACTGACGGAGCCGTCGCGCTGGCCATGAGCCACGCGATTCTGGAAGCCGGTCTGCACAGCGAAGACTTCATCAACAACTGGACCAACGTCACAGTTGACGAACTGAAAGATCACCTCAAAGAGAACACTCCCGAGTGGGCCGAGAAGGTCAGCGGTGTTCCCGCCGCCGACATCCGCCGCATCGCTCTTGAGTTCGCCAAAGCCGCACCCGCTGCGACCACGATGTGCAACCGAGGTAGCTCGGCTCACCTCAATGGTTTCTATAACGACCGAGCCATCCAGATGCTGAACGCCGTCGTCGGCAGCGTCGGCAAGAAGGGCGGCTGGTGCTGGAGCCCATGGGGCGGCGTCGACCCGCAGTTCAAAGCACCCGCCGGCCCACCAAGCGTCAAAGACAAACACAGCATTTTAGAAGACCCGCCGGAGTACCCGCTGGCGAACGTCTGGCGCCGTATGCGAGTTGGCGAGATTATCTACCTGTACCTCCTGCAAGGTCGAGCCAAACTGCAGGCCTACATGACCTACAACCTGGACAGCCCACTAACCTGGCCGGAAGAAAGCCTGACGCAGGAAGTGCTGAGCAACGAAGAACTCATCAAGTTCCACGTGTGCATCAACTGCTTCTACAACGAAACGGCCCACTACGCCGACATCGTCCTGCCATGGGCAACGTACATGGAACGCTGGGACCTGGAAGCTCGCGGAGCCTACAACCTGCGTCCATACGTCGGCATCCGCACGCCCATGGTCGAACCACTCGGCGAAGCCAAAGACATCCGCGAGTTTTTCCCAATGCTGGCCCGCAAGATCGGCGGCGGCATGGAAGAACACTACAAGTTCGACAACGTCGAAGACTACATGCGTGAATGGGCCAAAGACATTCCAAAGAACGAAAAGACTGGCAAGTCCGGCCTCGACCGTTTGCTGGAAGAAGGCTGCTACGAAGACACCAGCCGAGAACCATTCTACGAACCATTCGCCAAGGAACTCACAGCAGAAGAACTAGCCGGTTCCAACATCGAAGACCTAAAGAAAGCCCAAGCGCAAACTGAGCGGGCGGGCGCTAGCCCCCGGCAAGTCAGCGCAACCGAACCGCAGGGCGCCAGCCCCGGTTCCGTACTTGGGGCCTCCGAGCCCCAAGCACCAGCGACTAACCAACTCGCTAGTGCATCCGATCAAGCTGAACCCTCATTCGACGCCTGCGAGCCAACCGAGTCCACTCCCCTTGGGGCTCGGAGGCCCCAAGTACAGGGCGAAACAGCCAACCGGGTCATCACCAAAGACGGCAAAGGCATCGGCATCCTCACCGCCGACGGCAAAGCCCTCCGAGGTTTCAAAACCCCATCCCGTCTCTTCGAGATCCGCAGTTCGTTCGTCAACAAGATCGGCAAGAACCAGGACTGTTCAGACCTCATCGCCGCCAGTGGAGCCAAAGCGAAAAACCGCCCGGCTCACCACAAGGGCAACGATGTCGAAGTCGACGAGATGCCCATCTACCTGCAACTGCCAGAACACGAAGGCCTCGCCGACAACGAACTGGTCATGACCAGCTTCAAGTGGAACGTCCACAACCACGGCCGCACAATGCACTTGAAATGGCTGGCCGAAATCGTGCACACCAACCCCGCCTGGATGAACCCCGAGACCGCCAAAAAGTTCGGCCTCAAAGACGGCGACTGGATCGAAGTTACCTCGTACTTCTCAGAGATGCTCCGCAAAGAAGGCCACGTCGCCCACGGAGTCGAAGACGACACCGGCCGTTTAGTCAGCGGCACCATTAGAGTCCCCATCGTCACCATGCCCGGCATCCACCCACGAGCGCTCGCAATGAGCAACAGTTGCGGCCACACGCAGTACACCAACGTCGCCCAGGCCAAAAAGGCTCGCCCCGAAGGCGACAAAGCCGAAGGCATGGACGCAGACACCTACCGCGACGCCGACTGGGAACGCAACATGTGGTGGGAAGCCGAAGACGGCATGGTCCCCGGAGCCTGGA
>CAZAIB010000100.1:0-23891 GCA_964485095.1 uncultured Planctomycetaceae bacterium
AAGCTCAAGCAATCATCAAGCCGAAGACACAAAATCGACGTGCGATTGCCCTGGTGTCATTGCAAACTCACGCGACCCTCTATCTGGACTTCAGAACCTTAAAGCCAGCGACCTCTCCCGCATCGCCAATCCCCTATATGTAGACTCACGTGTGACTCCACAACGGTATCCAGAGCGCTGCGACTCAGCAAGCAAACGCAGCCCGGCATACCTACCACATGAGTAACGACAGCAACTCTCTTAGCCGCGATCTAAACTAAGTGAGTAGTTCCGTCCAACAACGTCGACCGGAAGTCCCTGTGGAGATGCTATCAGAACCGTGCAATCTACTACCTCGCCAATCACAGCCGCGACCGCCCGAGTTCCTTCTTCATCCAGGTCAGCAAACGGTTCGTCAAGCAGTAGTAATTCCGGCTTCAGTACCATCGCTCGAGCAATCGCAACTCGTCTGCGTTCTCCGCCTGACAGGCGATCGACAATACGATCGCCCAGGCTGGCAATGCCTAATCGCTTAAGCCACTCGCGCGATAGTGTTTCGCGTTCTGGTTTACTGACTCCTTGCTGACGGAGTCCGTAACTGACATTTGCCAGGACACTTCCACGGAATAAGTAGGGGACCTGATGGACGTAGGCTCGACGGGGCTGCGGTACGTCGATACTTACCTTACCGCTAAGCCTGGTTTCCAAACCGCTGAGAACACGCAGCAGTGTTGTCTTCCCGGAACCGTTGGAACCGAGAACCGCAACGCGTTCTCCTCGACCAACCTGCAACTCCGGGACACAGCAGATTGAACGGCCATTCCTGGCGACGTCCAGATTCACGATGTCGATCATGCCGTCGCCTCCTCGTCAGGATGAGCTTCGCGTCCGACACGTGACATGACTAACGTCACACAAACCGCAATCAACAACAGCAGCAGCCCCATCGCCAGGCCGCGGCCGAATTCGCCTTTGCTGGTTTCGGTTGCCGTGGCGGTGCTAAGCGTGCGAGTTCTGTCTTTGATGTTACCGCCAACCATCATCGCGATTCCGAGTTCCGTCACGCATCGTGAGAACGCCGTTAGCACCGCCAACACGACTCCGCTGCGCGCCTCGGACAGATAGGTTCGCATTCGTTGGATTCGACCAGCTCCAAGTAACCAGGCGGTTTCGCCGACTCGTCGATCCAAAGCTCCCACCGCGCCGTGGGTCAGTGACACGATAATCGGTAGCGCAAGCATGAACTCCCCGCACACGATCGCCCACGGTGTGTATAACAATTCCAGCGGCGCAAGTACTCCGCGGCGCGAGAAGAAGGAATAGCACAGAACGCCGATGAAGACGGTCGGAAACGCCATCCCCACGCGGAAGCACAACACAGCAAAGCCGCGCACCGGGAAAGATGTTCGAGCCAACACGGTTCCCAACGGCAGCCCGATAGCGGTCGCCACGCAGACTGCGAGTGTGGATATCCAAACGCTGCGCCAGGCCGCGTTCCAGATCGACGGGTCAGAACCAGCAAGTAACTGAATCGCCTCAGCAAGTCCGTCCAGGATCATTTCCATGCGATCGACTAGTCCTGCAGTCGAAGCGGATGGAACAGCGGTTCGCCGTGAAGTTGATAGTCGCCGATCAACGCCTGAGCCTGCGGCGAAACCAGAAAGTCGACGAAAGCGTGAGCCAACTTGTCATCGTGCCCCTGGTGCTTGTCGGGATTCACAACAATGACACCGTACGGATTCCGCAAACACTCTGACGCCGCTCCCAGTGGCACCAGACGGATCTTTTCTTTGAACCGCAAATAGGTTCCTCGATCGGTAAGCACGTAAGCGTTCATCTGGTCGGCCATTGTCAGAGTGGCTCCCATGCCCTGCCCGCTCTCAACAAAGTTCTCCCACTCCGGCAGTCCACCACCGTCGGCCCACAATTTCGTCTCGCGTTGATGCGTGCCACTGTCATCGCCGCGGGACACGAACCGATGTTTGCCGCCCGCAATTTGTTGCAGAGCGGAAACCGGTTCTAACGAAGCAACAGCGGCGGGATCATTTTCAGGACCCAAAATAACAAACGTGTTAAACATCAGATCTTCGCGTCGAACACCATGCCCACCCGCCATGAACTCATCTTCCGCTTCGCGCGCGTGTACCAAAATTACATCGACATCACCGGCCTGGCCAAGCGTTAGTGCCGCCCCGGTTCCGACAGCAACAACATCGACACGAACCTGTGCCTGCCGTTCGAAAACGGGGACCAGTTCATCCAACAGTCCCGAGTCGCGCGTGCTGGTCGTGACAGCTAATCGCAGCGCAGATTTGTTCGAACCGCCATTGGTCACAGCCGGCGAGCAACCGGGCAAGGTCACAAGCATCGCCAGAACGTAGATCAGAAACTGTTGTCGCCGGAAACTCATAATGAGGCTTGAGCATACAGGAAACCCGGCCACAGTACACCGTGTGCATGGGGCTGCAAGTTCGCACAACTCCCAGCCCGGCTCAGCCTGCTGCATCCTTGTTACCCAATTGTTACTCCGCATCGCACGGCAAAGTGTAAACTGTTCTGGTAACTCGGATGGATAGCATGGGAACGCACATGAAGAATCAATTTCGTTCGATGGTATTTCTCGCGACGATACTTGGCGGCACGACGTCTGGCCTCGCGCAAGGTCAGAGTGCTGAGCCGTCTCCGAGGAAGCTTACGTTTCAACGCGTGCTGATGTCGGGGGAAGTCAAGATCTACCCCACTCTTGCAGACGTGAATGCGGATTCGAAACCTGATTTGCTGATCGGCTCTATGGGTCACGATTTCGAAGACAAGACGTCG
Source organism: uncultured Planctomycetaceae bacterium (assembly GCA_964485095.1). GTDB lineage: Bacteria > Planctomycetota > Planctomycetia > Planctomycetales > Planctomycetaceae > CAYNWT01. Next base: position 2,800 of record CAZAIB010000100.1, read on the forward strand.
CGTATCGTGTTTTCAAAAGAGCGGGGCCTGGAATTGTCTGTTCATCGCAATACATCCAGTGCCGGCAAAGTGAGCTTCGACAAACCATATTGGCCAAAGGGTCTCGAAGAGCAGTGCTGCCTTCCCGGCGGTTGAAGCTCTGCGACATTTAGTCCTCAGGTCGGGGACTTCGATGGTGATGGCCTGCTTGATGTTGTGACTGGGTCGAACTGTTGTGCCAGCAACTGGTGCCACTGGTTCTGTATGTCTCGCGATGGGAAGCTGTCGAGGAGACTGGACATCAAGTTCTCCGTCGATGAGACGAAGTACAGGATCTCTGCCAAGAGCGAGTCACGTCCGCATGTACTGGACTGGAACCGCGATGGATTGAACGACCTGGTTCTGGTTCTTAGCGACAATCAGTCCAGCTACGACGAAGAAACGAAGCAGACAACCTCCCGTTTTGCTCAGCGAATTTTTGTGGACTGTGACTCGAAATCTCGAAGGCAGAAGATCAACGAAGGAATCGTAGCGAAGTCAAGACTCCCACCCACACGCGTCGGAATAGGCGGTCCGGACACTGCCGCAGATCTGCGGGTTAAGCTGAAACACTTCGAAGACCCGCAACTCGAGAAGCTCGCGATGCAACAGATGGCCGCGGGGGCAACGCAGTCAAAGCATTTTGAGTTCGTAGACTTTGACCGTGACGGCCGTTTTGACATCGTGTTCTCAAACACGGACAGCGAGATCCGACCAGGTGAACCCGGCAGCGGGAAAACCTGGCAAAACCACAAAACGTCAGACGTCTTGTACTGGATGCGCAACCTGACCAGGACCGGCGAGCCAAGGTTCGCACCCCCTATCAAGCTCTACGACGTTCCAGGTAAGTGGCGCGTTACGTCGTTCACTGTCGCCGATGCCGACAACGATGAAGACATGGACATCCTTCTCAGCGTGAATCACCGACAGGAGAAAAACCTACCGTTTGTCTCAGAACTTTGGCTCCTGAAGACGGAGTAAACATCGGCCTGCGCCGCATCAGAGAGTTGGTTCGAGCAGGTTGGAACCTGGTGCCGCCACACAATCAGTGAGCTGCAGTCCTGACGCAGACAGATCACGAAACTGTTTCGCGTGGCTGCCTGGCCTTCCTCGAAGTGGTGGATCGCCTTCGCAAAGAAGAACGACTAGTGACCACATTGCGCGCCCAAAGAAAACGGCAGCATCAGTGCGGGTTGACGGGAATACTCAAATTTCTAACGGCTGGATTCTCTGTTACGTGAATCCAGCCTTTACTACACTTAGCGCATGAACATCAAAGGGCACGAAGTAGTCGGACAACGCCGGGTCGGCAAGATGCCATCAAACGATCTGGTGCGCATGTGGTTGGCGATCACGTCGAAGATCGTGAAATACGGATTCGCGATCGAGTACAAGGATCTGGAAGAACCGAAAACGGGTATCTTCAACGGTGTTAGAATCACGATCGATCCGGACGTTGAGTTCGAAATGCAGTGCTTCATCCTGCTGCATTTGTTCGGCCATTCCGTGCAGTGGGTGGCTCCGTCCATCGAACACGACCTGGACGACCTTCGCAACACGTCTGACAAAGAAGTCTTCCTGAAAGCGCTGCACGCTTACGAATTCGAAGCGGCTCAGTTTGGCATGCATCTGCTGCACGAAGTCGGCGTCACCGATTTGGATCAGTGGTACAGTGACTTCGTCGAGACCGATTGGGTGTATGTCGATCGGTTCTACCGCGAAGGCGCGATTCCGGAATGGGAAGAGTGCATTTCCACGACCGACGAGATCATCAAACCGAAGGCGATTCCTGAGCTACAGCACCGCGAAGTTGCCGTGCGGTTTGCGTTCTGACAGTGCTTCAGGCGCGAACTTTGATCGTGTCAAACTCATGGTTCGAATCGACAGAAGTTATGACCACAGAGACAACACCAGGAACGAATCCAATCATGCGCAATATCGCTGCAGTGATTGTGGGGATTGTGATTGGTTCGATCGTGAACGGGGGTCTCGTCGCAGTAAGTCCTTCGATCTTCCCATTACCCGAAGGTGCCGAGCCTGCTGAGAACACCATGCAGGCTGCCATCGATGCTTTGAAGGCAAACATCCACAGATACAGCACGGGAAGCCTGCTGATGCCAATCATTGCTCACGCCGCGGGAACGCTGGCTGGAGCGTTTGTCGCTGCGAAGGTTGCCGGGAGCCGACACTTTACTTTCGCAATGACAATCGGTGTCTTCTTCTTAGTGGGCGGAGCGGTAATGTGCTGGATACTGCCAGCGATCGTCTGGGTTGAAGTCACCGACTTACTACTGGCGTACGTTCCGATGGCCTGGTTCGGTTGGAAACTATCTGGCAGAGCGAACTTGGCTTAGCCAGAATGCATCGTGGCGAGATGGCCACGAAAAACACGAAAAGGCACGAAAAGCTATTTGTTCTCTTTGTGCTTTTTCGTGCTTTTTGTGGCCAATAGGAGAAAGCCACGCTTACTTCATCGCAGCGCGAACCTCTTTGGAGTTTGGGAACGCCCGTAACGCGTCGGCCAGAATTTTCTGTCGGAAGTCCAACAGGTTTTGTTCCGCTGCGAGTCCAGCCAGGGCGAGCCGCTGTGCGACGTCGAACTTCGTCCCATCCGCGTCAAATTTCTGGTACAGCCCGAACGCTCCCTCGGCACCCGACTTTTCGAACTCAGCCACAATCTCACCCACGTAGTCACGAGTTGGATTTGTCGATCCGAATGCGTAGATCTCCGGCTTGGTTTCGATTGCTGCCAGCTTCTCACCACTACCCAAAGGCGTGACGCACTGCAGGTTCTTGCCGCTGCGGACAAACATTTGATCGCCAACAATCGTCGGCGGTGTCCAACAACGCTTGTTCGTAACTTGCACGCGGCGTTGAAGTTCAAGCGAACCAACCGAACGTTTCAGGAAGCTCATCTTTCCGTCGCCGTGCATCGCAACGACTGTGTTCTTGTCGGCCAGAAGGTTGGCGTCGCCATAGCCACGCCAACGACCGGTGACGGTACCGTCGTCAGTATTCAAACCAAACAGCAACTTGTCGTTGCAGCCGATGACTGACCGGTCATCCATGGCGAGCCAGTTGCAGTAGAAGAACTCGACCCGTTTCGTCAGCCACAGTTGTTTGGCGGTCCAGGCGGTTCCGGTTTTCGCAATCTGCAGGCAACCGGTTCCTTCGCAGCCCTGCCCTGACACGAGTACGCGGTCTTTCGAAACCGGCAACGGCGTTGGCACATTCGTCAAACCGCTCTTCGGCAAAGGCCACTCCCAGAGCTTCTTTCCATCGGCGCGATTGACGCCGATCACGTTGTTGCGGCTCTGGCAAACAACTTGCCTGGTTCCCGCCAACGTACAAAGCACCGGTGTGGCGTAGCTTGCCATGTCTTTAAGCGGCAGCACCCACGACTGCCTGCCGTCACTTGCGTCCAAACACGAGAGCCCGCCTTTTTCACCACCAATCAAAACGAAAACGTCATTCGCATCGACGACCGGACTTCCTGAGAACCCAAACTGAACCGGCTTCGCGCCGAAGTCCTCAACAAGATCGTGTTCCCACAGCAGCTTGCCATCGGTGGTTCTCCAACACTTTAGTTCGCCAGTGAAACCAAGCGTAACCAGTCGATTCCCAACCAGAGCAGGCGTGGCTTTCGGACTGCGTTTTGATGCGCCAAACGATTCCTGGTTCTTCAGCCGTTCAACTCGATACTGTTTCGACCATGCGACATCGCCGGTCTTGCGGTCGATCGCCACAACGCGTTCAAACAGTTCCTGTTCTTCTTTGAACTCCGCCGCCTGCCGGATAAGGGACGTGACGAACACTCGGTTCGCGTTCGCCACAACACCCGACTCACCATCCCCAACTTCGACCGACCACTGACTTCTGAGCGGCTGATTTACAAACGCATCCAATGACGAAACGCGGAAGTCGCCTCGCGAACCGCCCCACCTGGGCCAATCTCCCGTGGCCTGCTGCGGTAGACAAAGGACAAACCCGACAATGGCGGTCAAGATCACAGGGAACTCCGACTGAGGGCATTGGTTGAGACACTGTCACTTCCTACGCGGCAGGAGTTGCAGCGTTACAGCAATCTTCGAACCTGTAGCGAGTTCGGATTCAGCAAAGTTCTTAAATACCAACCGCCCGCGCAGCTACAGCACTAACGGCCGTTGAACTCAAACGAACGCCTGGTAGTGGGGCCAATCCTGGCAGTGACTGATGGCAAAATCTCCCTTCAATCTGATACGTTGAAGCGCGGTATCTCAGCAGCCCACGTAGTCGATCCTGAGTTCAAGACATGCGACACGAAGACGACGATCCATTGCTGCCAGACGAACCTGGTGAGCGGCTTGGTTTTGGGATCCGCAGCTTCTTTCTGTTCGGGTTCGCCGTTTACGGAGCGACTCAGTGGCCGCCGCAAATCAATGCCAATGGCGTCACGGCCATTATTCTCAAAGCGCTATGCCTTGAGTTCATCCTGTTCATGCTGCCGTTCGGTTTGTTGGGCATGATCTGGGCGTTCGCGACCCCGGACTGGGTTCGTTACCTGCTGAATTTGTGTTTCAAACACCTGACAATCGTCATCGTCCTGTGCGCGATCATGGCAATTGTGGCCATCGCCTTCACTACAGCCGGCGTGTGGTAATAGGCCACGACATTCGCTGGTCGCTGCTTCTTGCGAATAGGGATCATGGACGGTATCACAGAATAATCTTACTCACCCACCACCCAGGAGATCTGACGATGAGAGCGACATTAGTTGGCGTACTATTTACGAGCTTGTTGAGTCTCTCCGGCACTGCAATTGCGCAGGGCCAGAGCAATGACGACCTGATCGACGAGTTGGACAGCAATGTCTGGAAGACACGTGAAGCGGCGACTCTGGAGTTGATCAATCGCGTAAATGACCCGGACACCCGCGACGACACGATCGACGACATTGACGACGCGCTGGGCAACGACCCTGGCAGCGAGGTGCGCGCACGTCTCACCAGAGTACTGCGGGAAGCTGATACGGACGGCGATGGCCTGGACGGGGATGGAGAGAAGAAAGCTGGCACCGATCCGACCAACCCCGACACGGACGGCGATGGCATCAACGACGGGGATGAAGTGGCTGGTGGCACCGATCCCACCAAGCCAGATACGGACGGCGACGGTATCAGCGACTTCTGGGAAGTCTTCTTCGGTTTGGATCCCACGGTCGCAGGCTCGACGGAGATACTAATTACGGTGCTATTCCGGATTCACCAGTTCCTTGATAACTGATGGAGTGACGGCAACTAAATGAGCGCCTTCACGGTTAGCGTTTGGGAGCCTTCACACAGGTCGCGTCGCATGTCGTCCCGCATTCTCGACCCAGAGTTTGCGGGGCGATCACGTCGCCCGACCAGCGAGGAAGCCGCGAGAGACCGCCGGGACAGCCTTACAGTCTCGCGAACAGTTCGGCGGCTTCCTTGAACACCCGGTCGATTTCGCCTTCCGCTTTGCTTGCGAAGAAGTAGTCCATGCCATCGCCGCCACGCAGCACGTCGCCGGCGTCGACATCTTCAACGATTGTGGAATTCGGCTGGCTCGGCCGCCTGAGATAGGACGTGCGGTTGAGACGATCGTCCGTTCGCTGCGCACCACCACGAATGTTGGTGGCTCGAACCTCGTAGCTACGCTCCGTCGAAGACCACTCAGCGCTGAGGAATTCGATTGACGTGAAGATTTCTGAGGACACCAGGATATCGTCTCCTTCATTGCCACGCAGCGTGTCGCGACCATGACCGCCAATCAGAATGTCCCGACCCTCGCCGCCCTCGACCCGATCATTTCCGTCACCTGCCGAAAGCATATCGTCGCCCAGGCCGCCATCAATCGTGTCATCACCCGCGTCAGCTTCTACGAGATCGTTGCCAGCCTCTGCCTTGATGAAGTCATTACCTTCGCCGCCGAACGCCGAGTCATCGCCATCACCCGTCACCAACACATCATCGCCGGCTTCGCCCATCGCCCGATCGTTTCCGGCCTCGCCGCGAAGTGTGTCGTTGCCATCATGCCCCAGCAGAGAATCATCTCCACCACCTCCGCGGATACTATCGTGGCCGGCTTCACCCCAAAGAGTGTCGTTGTCACCACCGCCAACAACAGAGTCGTTTCCATCTCCGCCAAGAATAAAGTCGGCATCCGCGCCACCGACAAGACTATCGTTACCAGCGTCGCCGCGGACGGAGTCTCGCCCCTCACCGCCACTGGCAAGATCATTGCCGTCTCCACCATGGATTGTATCGTTGCCGAGGAAACCCATTAGCGTGTCATCGCCAGTTCCCCCGCCCAGAAAATCATTGGCCATTCCGCCCTCAATGCGATCGTCGCCACCCTGCCCGAACAAACTATCCAAGTGACTGCCACCGACCAGCGTGTCATTGCCCTCGCCACCGGAGGCCAGATCTGAACTAGCGCCACCCTGAATAAAATCTGCGTCCAAACCTCCGAAGAGAGAATCCGAACCGGCTCCGCCATTGAGCGTATCCCGCCCTGCACTACCGTAGATGACATCAAACGAACCGCGACCGGTCAGCAGGTCGTCTCCCGCGCCACCGAAAATTGTATCCGGCCCTCGATCACCGTTCAGAGTGTCGTTTCCACTGCCCCCGACTACTGTGTCTTTGCCTGCGTCCGCGTCAACCACATCGTCTCCGGCTCCGACGTTGATGAGGTCATGGCTTATCGATCCCAACACAGTGTCGTTACCATCACCGGTCAAAATCTCCGCAGGAACCTCCAACGCGCCCAGGTCGACGTTATTGTCTCCGTGCCCCAACCGAACAAACGCGCCCAACACGCTGGACTGATCAAACAGTTCTGTCTCCCCGTTGACGGAAAGCTGGTATTCAGTGCCGACTAACTCAACCAGAACTGTGTCGTCTCCATCTGCCGCACCCACGAAGAGTTCATCATCGCGCAGCTGAACTCCAACGTCCTGATCCTCGATGTGAACCAGATGGGTCAACTCAAAAGGCACCAGCAAGTCTTCAGGTTCCCCAACAAACGTGAACCCAACCTCCAGCGTCTCATCGCGTTCAACTAAATCGTCAGCCAGAACCAAAACGCTGACTCCCTCTTCCTGCCCATCTGTGCCATCGAACTCCAACGTACCGGCCGTGGCTTCGTAGTCATCGCCGACCAACGCGGTCTGATCTGCAGTTGCAAAATCAACAGAAAAAGCTTCGCCAGCACCTATCACTCTAATTGTCGTTGTCGCGTTAGCATCTGACTCATTCTCAGCGTGAGCAGCACTGGTAATCTCCAGGTACCGTTCCGGCGTCCCTTCAAACGCGCCCATGTCAACCTGCGCCCCTTGTTCACGCGAGGCTCCGCGAATGTCCAGTGTGGCATTGGTTGAATTGGATCCCGAGTCGATGGCCGGACTGGTTGGCAGTAAGCCAATTACAGCGTGGGAATCGCCGATGTGTCCGGTGTATGTCAGACCCGCGTTAATGGGATCGGTCAGCGTGCCAATGAAGTTTCCGTTTACATCTGCAGTGCCCGCGGTTGAGTTAGACTCAATGCTGTCGACCGCAGATATCAAACTGGTCGAAATATCAATCTCCGCGCTGAATGAGCTATGGAGGTCGTTCAGCAGCCCCTGGGTTCCGAACGTGTTCTCAGCCAGGATAGAACTTTCAATCTGAACCTCCGCGCCGACGTTCTGTTGCACAAACAAACCACCGCCAGCATCGTCACTATGGTTCCTCGCAATTGTTGTGCTGTGGATGGACACCGAACCCTGACCAGAACTGACGTAGACACCTCCACCGTCCTCCGCACTATTGTGGGCAAAGATGCTGTTGGCGACGACGGCGGGGCCCTGAGTTGTGGAAACATAGAGCCCTCCACCATCATCGCCTGATTCATTCCCGATAACCGAGGCTCGAAGGATTTCCAAACTTCCATTCGCGTTGGGGACGGCGTAGATTCCACCTCCTGTTCCGGAGGTCACAGTGTTGTCGGCAACCAAAGTGTCAACAATCCGAACGGTACCCGCCAGGTCCAACCCGCCACCTCGTACCAATGCCTGGTTTCCAACGATTTGCGAATCGGTCACCGTGACGGTTGCACCAGGAGCCGTCGAAACACCGCCACCCCGCTGACTGGATTGGTTTCCACGAATGACGGAATCGTCAAGAATCAGATTCAGGGGAGTAGAATCATACCGCTGCAGGAAAATCCCCCCCGCATCGGTCCTCGCGGTGTTGTTCTCAACAATCGTGTTGGTCACTTCAAGGACATCGCCAGCGATGCCTCCGCCCGCAAATCGAGCGTGGTTTCCTGACACAACTGAGTTACGAATAATCTGCGTCTCACCATTTCTGCTGTTGAGTCGAATTCCGCCTCCAAAGTTCGTGGTGTTACCAGTGAAGACTGAGTCTTCGACCAGTACGCTTCCGTCTCCAAAGTAGTTGAACCCACCACCGTTCCCATCGACTGCCCCGTCACCGAAGGCCTCGTTGTTCGTGAAGGTCGAACCGATCACCTCAGCGCGGGCGACGGAATCAGAATTCTCTTCTGAATCAAACACCATAATGCCACCAGCCTGGCGACGGGCGCTGTTGCCACTGAACGTTGAACCTTCAATGCGAGTGAACGTGTTCCCGGTGACCAGGACTCCGCCACCGCTTCCTCCCGAGATGTTGTCAGAGAAAACGGAGTCCGTGAACGTGATGGTGTAGAGATCGCGAAATTGTGAATCGAGATCGTCATTGGTGCCAACGTGAATCGCACCGCCGTGCGAATCAGCTTCGTTCGAATCAAAGATGCTGTTGACGACCGTTAGCGATCCGCCATTGTTGAACGGTACCTCAACCCGAATTGCTCCGCCGCTTTCTCCACTGTCTACCTCAGTGAAACCGTTGATGAACTGAAGGTTCTCAACCGTGAAGTCAACTTGCTCAGCAGTCACTGCAAAGTGTCGGGAACCTTGATCCGCATCCAGTGTCACTCGCACTTCAGGTCCACTAATCGTGACGCTCTCTGAGATCTCAAACTGCCCTTCCGTCAGAACAATCGACGAGATCCCATCGGCAAAACTGATGACGTCGATCTCGTCTGCAGAACCAGCAGCAGACCCGTCGACCGACTCATTCGTGTTCGCCGCCTGGATGGCTTCCCGAAGCGTCACCTCACCATCGTCAGCAATGGTGTCAGCATCAGAAGTGACGGTGATCGCTGAAAGCAGACAGCGTTCCTCCACGGATTCTGCAGTACTGAGATTGGGGTTCCGACGACTTCGAATACGGCGATGCATGGTTTACCTCAGCTAGTCAGCCTGCAGTGTACATTCAAATATATCGGGTACGTATGATCAAAATCATGCAGAATATCCGACAATACTTCCATCACTATCTAGCCCAAACAGCCCTCATTGTTTGCAGCGGCTGTTCCGTCTGAATGGCGGGCAGGCAAACCCAGCCATCCGTGTGTTCTGGCTGGCTCCGAGAGAACCCGGTTGCGGATGTGAGAGTTGAGGGGGATCATTGACAGCCCCAATCTTTGGTTCACGAGCCGAAACATGTTTAAGCCTTTCATCCTGTCGATGTTGCTGGTGCCTTGCCTTGTTCCGTCTGCAAACGCCGACGACGAACTGCTTGATCGAATTCAGGACGAACACGCTCGCGGTACCGATCACTGGGTCTACAACGACATCGAAGCCGCTCGGGTGGTGGCCCAGACAACTGGCAAGCCGATGTTTGTCACGTTCCGTTGTGTGCCCTGCAAGAACTGCAACGCGTTTGATGCGGAGGTCGCAAAGGGAAGCAGTCTCATCACAGACTTTGCATCGAAGGAATTCGTCTGTGTGCGACAGGTTGAGATGAAAAACGTGGACTTGTCACAGTTTCAGTTCGATCACGACCTGAGCTGGACCGCGATGTTTATCAACGCAGATGGAACCGTTTACGGTCGCTACGGAACACAAAGCGCCAAAGGACCAGACGCGTACAATTCCATCGAAAGTCTGAAGGCCACCATGGATCGCGTTCTCAAACTCCATGCCAACTATCCCAACAACATGGAAGAACTCAAAGGCAAACGCGGCAAGCAGAAGCCATACAAGACCGCAATGGAAATGCCCGGACTGCCGAAGAACGCCAAGCGGTTCAAGGAAACAACAACACGCAAGACCTGCATTCACTGCCACATGATCCACGACGCGGAGAATCAATTCGCTCAGAAGTCAGGAACGTTCAAGCAGGACATGCTGTGGCGGTACCCGTTGCCGGAGAACATTGGCATCACCATCGATCCGAAGCACGGTCGCCGGATCGCGGCAAAGCAAGACGGAGTGCCGGTGCCCGTCGGCCATGAGATCAGTCATGTCAATGGCCAGGCCATTACATCCATCGCTGACATCCAATGGGTTCTGCATAACCTGCCAGGCGAAAGTGCGTTGGTCTCGATTACCACCACGAGTCTTGAGACAAGCAAGAGCGGAACAAAGGTGTGGGTCCCATCCACCGTCGGATTCCAAACCAAGCCGGGATGGAAGAAGACAGACATCTCCTGGCGCGGGTCGATTTATTCTCTCTCACCGGTCTTCCCGGTTCATGCACCACCGCTGCCAGAGGATAAGCGCAACAAACTTTCCATGAAGGAAGGTGATCCAGCGCTTGAGGTCCGCTGGATTAATCTAGACAGACCCGGTGGCAAGCAGGCGTTCCAGGCCGGGCTTCGTGAGGGTGACGTCATTCTGAAAGTGAACGGAAAAACGGTTCCGCCGATCCCGCAGAAGTTCCAGACTTACATCAAGCTGAACCACAAAGTCGGCGACACACTGACGCTGGACATCCTGCGAAAAGGCAAGGCACAGCAAATCACGGTCGAGTTGGTTGAGTAAGCTTTAACGCGACGTGCGCAAACAAGCGTTGTCAGATGGCCAACTCTGCAAGGTGACTGATAGACTGCTCGCATGAGCAACATTGAAATACGACGAGCGGTCACCACCGATAGTTCTTCCGCTGCGCAGCTATTCGATCAGTATCGGCAGTTCTACCAACAGCCTGCTGATCCGGAGCGAACGCGTTCGTTCATCACTGATCGCATCGCAAAGGCTGATTCAGTGATTCTGATTGCCGCGTGCGATGGAACCGACGCCGGCTTCACGCAGTTGTATCCATCGTTTTCTTCTGTCTCGATGGCACCTATCTGGATCCTTAACGACCTGTTCGTTGCCAGCGCGCATCGACGCTGTGGCGTGGCCCGCGAGCTTATGAATGCGGCTCAGGAGTTCGCTGAAAATGACGGAGCCAAACGGTTGTGCCTGGCCACCGGCGCGGACAACACACAGGCCCAAAAGCTGTATGAATCGCAGGGTTGGCAGCGCGATCCGTTTTTACACTACGAGTTCGAATGCGGCGAGATTCGCAGCGCAAAGTGACCATCCAGGGGACAAGTCAGCAGTTCCTGCCGAATACGAGAGTATTTTCCGTCCACGTACGGGGCCCAGACTTTTTCTGAGATTCCCTGACGGCTAACCTCTACGCCGCGCGCCGACTGAAACAATACGCGCTGACTATTCTGATTTTCTTGTGGCTCGACCATGATTACCGCAGACCGAATCGACGCTCCAGTAACAAGGCGACGCGCCGTGGCATCACAACCCGCTCCGGGCTCCGAAATATCGGCGGCATACGACGGTACAACCACGTTCATGCGGCTGCTGCGTGATGCGTACTGGGGCCCCGAAATGCTGAACCTTGGGTACTACCCGTGGTACATGCCAATCTGGAATATGGTGCGCCCCATCTCGTCGGCTCAACGCGACCTCGCGTACAAGCTTGTCAAACTGATGGAAGTGAAGCGCGGTGACAATGTCATCGACATTGCATGCGGTCGTGGCTGTACGTCTTACATCACCAGCACCACGACACCTGCTGCGTCGGTGGTCGGAGTTGACCTGCTGCCTGAGAACATTCAGATCGCAAAGCTCATCTACCCGACCAACGAGAACTTCTCGTACCAGGTCGGTGATGCTCAAAACCTGCCTTTTCCTGATCAGAGTTTCGACAAGGCGCTTTGCTGTGAAGCGGCGTTCCACTTTCCGGACCGCGCGAAGTTCATGAAAGAAGCGGCTCGCGTTTTGAAGCCAGGCGGCCGCATGGCCATCTGCGATTTCGTGTGGCGGTCAGAACAGGCTCACGAAGAAGCGCACCGCGACCAGCGCGGCGCGATTGTTCGCCAGATCTGGCAGTACGAAGATATGGCGACTGAGCCTGAGTACGAACAGTTCGCAGAAGAAGCTGGTCTAAAGATTGCCAACATTGATGACTGGAGCAAACGAGTGACCATCACGCTGCAGAAACGCGGTGAACTGGTCACGCGATTGGCCAGGCACAACCTAACGCGAAAGCTCGTCTGCAAGTTACTGCCACAATACGCCACGCTGACCGACGCGGAATGGGAACGCCTGGACAAGGAAGTGAAAGCTCATCGGTTCACAACCGATCGCTTGTACTACAAGTCGTTCGTGTTTGAGAAGCGGTAGTGGTTTGAACGGCAAGTGACACCGCGCGTTGTGATGATCGCGCGCACTCAGTTGGCCGATTGCACGCACGTGCCACCACTGGTGAACTTACTCAGCCTCGACCTGTTCCGACGGACTCTTTGCGAACAGACGATTGTCGGCGATCCAATCTTCGCGTGTGTATGACACAACGGATGTGTCGGTCTCGCGAATCTCAATGCGGTTCAGATGGAACCCCATGTCGGTGATCTCTGTGAACATCATCCATGACAGGTTCTCAACACTGCTGGGACGATCCATCTTCTTCAGACGGAATGTCTCACCCGTGCGTTCCATGTGACCGAGCAGTGTCTCGTACAACGGGTCGTTGACGTTGATGAGCATCCCGTGGTCGTATTCGTTCTTCAGCCACGGTTCCAGCTTCGCGTCGAAATCGCCAAACAGCGTTGTGATGTCGCCGGTGCGTTCGACTTCGAAGAAGCACGTCAGGCCGTATCGGTGACCATGAAGATTGCGGCACTTGTCCGGCAACGTTTCGTTGCGATGAGCCGCATAGAACTTGTAGTCCTTTTGAATGATCATCCGCGGTGCTTCCTGTGGTCTTCTGTGCCCGGCTCTATGTTAGATGAAACCTGCGGCCCGACCAGACAGAATTTCCGGCGCCCACACGCATGTGCGGAAAACAGCCGAAGATGTCATTCCGATACCTGGCGTTGCTTCTTCTTCCGCTTCGCAGCAAACGGAATGTACCACAGCCAAACACCGCTCACCCACAGCCCAAACAATACGATTCCGTTTGGCAGAAACACCCACAGCTTCGCTCCGTCTGAAAAGAACGAACCGTCATGCAGACTCTCAATAAAGTCAGAACGCCGGTACGTTGACGAGAGCAGTTCGCCGGAATCCAAATCAATTTGAAGCTCCCAACGGTTCGCGCACTGAATCTTCGCGATACCTTTTCCGGGCCGAACATCAATGCGGTCGATGTCTTCCCACGATTCAACCTCGGCTTCCTCAACGGTTGTCGCCACGCGCAGGAGTTCGTCCCATGACTGGCTCGGAGCATTCTTCACGGCCCCCTTGATCGTGGGTGGCTGGACCCATGGGATCTGCTTCTTCACCTGTAGCAGCAGTCCGGACACGATGACAATCAGCAGCGGCAACGCCGTCAGCAGCGCACCCCAGCGATGGAGTTTTCGGGTCCACCAATTCAGGTTTCGCGCCACGTGGGACCTCAGTAAGCAAATCGAACTATACACACAGTCTACGACTTAGTCGGTCGAACCGCAGCCTGCTGGGTTGCTGAATGGCGGCTCCTGACGGTCGTTCGGCTCTCAGTTCCGGTTGAACGCGTTGTGAGACCGAGGTGATTTTATTCACAGTGGCCAGATTCCCATTTCGGCTCGTTGAGAACACTGGGTCGCTTGGGTAAAGTCAGAATATGTACTCACCGACGCGTTCCGCACCATCACCAGCGTGCGGCCCCCTCGCCACTAGCGTCACCAAATCTAAGCTGCAGAAAACAGAGACAGGAGTAGCAATGCTGAGGAACCGCATGTGGCTCGCCACAGTCGCCGTAATGACGCTGGCAGGAGGCTCAGCGTTCGGACAGGACACGGGCGGGGAAGCAAAACCCAGCCTGCCCAAGAGTTGGACCAGCAGCATTGAATGGCGAAGCATCGGTCCGGCCAACATGAGCGGTCGGATCCCGTCCATGGCGGTCTACGAAAAAGACCCATGCATCTGGTGGGCGGCAAGCGCATCCGGCGGACTACTGAAGACTGTCAACAACGGCGTCACTTTCGAACACCAGTTCGACAAAGAAGCGACCGTTTCAATCGGCGACGTGCAGGTCTACCAGGGCGATCCAAACATTCTCTACGTCGGCACCGGCGAAGCCAATCCACGAAACAGCGTTTCATGGGGCGACGGAGTCTACAAGTCAGTCGACGGCGGTAAGACCTGGAAAAACGTTGGACTGAAGAAGACATTCCAAATCGCTCGCATGGCGATTCACCCGAAGAACCCGGACGTCGTTTACGTTGGAGCGATGGGACGTCTTTGGGGTCCGAACGAAGAACGCGGTCTGTTCAAGACAACTGACGGCGGCAAGACCTGGAAGAAAATTCTTTACGTCGACGACAAGACTGGTGTCATCGACGTGCAAATGAACATGGACGATCCCGACACTCTGTACGTTGCAACTTACGAACGAAAACGCGATGGCTTTGACGGGAACGACCCGGCCGTAAAATTCGGAACCGGAGCAGGCATCTACCGCACAACCGATGGCGGCGAGAGCTTCATGAAACTCAGCAAGGGTCTGCCCTCAGTCAAGATGGGCAGGATTGGATTAAGCGTCTACCGCAAAGATCCAAGCCAGGTTTACGCGGTCGTCGAAACCGAAAAGATCGGTCAGGCTCCTGAGAACATGGCTTACGCCGGTATCACAGGACAGGACGCCGACGTCGGAGCCAAGATGACTCGTGTCACAGCTGGCGGACCAGCCGACAAGGCGGGTGTGAAGGTTGATGACATCATTGTCGCGTTGGATGGCAAGATCGTTAACTCTTACAACGAACTGCTGGAGCACGTTCGAGCTGCGAACGCTGGCGACACCGCCAAGCTAACGGTCTCGCGTGATCGTAAGACTCAGGAACTTGAAATTACTTTTGCCAAGCGACCGACCAACAACCGCAACGCGCGTTCTCCTCGTGGCAGCACCGGGACAGCCCCGTTCGCACAAAGCCTCGGTGGCCAGAACGCCAACCTGCAGGACCAGCAAGGCAAAGACGGACACGAATACGGTGGTATTTACCATTCGAAGGATGGCGGCGAGTCGTGGACACGCATCAACAGCCTCAACCCACGTCCGATGTACTACAGCCAGATTCGCGTTGACCCATCAGACAACAACAACATGTGGGTTTTGGGTACCTCGCTGTACAAGTCAGTCGATGGCGGGAAGACATTCACAGGTGACGGCAGTGGACGCGAAGTTCACGTCGACCACCACTCAATGTGGATCGATCCGGCCGACGGCCGACACGTGATTCTCGGTAATGACGGTGGCATCTACGTCACCTACGACCACGGTAAGAACTGGGACCACCACAACCACGTGGCTATTGGTCAGTTCTATCACGTTGGCGTTGCTCCTAACGAAGACTACCACGTGTATGGCGGTCTTCAGGACAACGGCAGCTGGGGCGGACCCGCTCGCGTTCGCAACGATAGCGGTTCAGTCAACAACGACTGGTACCGAGTTGGTAGCGGCGACGGATTCATTGTGCTGGTCGATCCAAAAGACAAAGACCAGATTTACTTCGAGAGCCAAAACGGCGCAATGGGGCGTATTCACCTGAAGACAGGTGCTCGCGGCTTCATTCGACCACGTGCTCCTCGAGGAACCCGTTACCGGTTCAACTGGAAGACACCGTTTATTCTTTCACCACACAACTCACAGATTCACTACAGCGCAGGCAACCACGTGTTCCGATCGGTGTACAAGGGCGACGGCGTCAAAGCTATCTCCCCTGAAATCACCAACACGAACAGGGGAGCCGGTAGCGCGATTGCTGAATCGGCCATGGAAGAAGGCGTGCTGTACGCCGGCACGACTGACGGAGCCTTGTGGGCAACCACCGACGGCGGAAAAGAATGGGTCAACCTGTTCAAGAATCCGGGAGACATTAAGGCTCCTGCTAATTCAGCTGCCGGTGGCCGAGGTCGGGGTATTGGCGGAGGTCGTCCAGGTGCCGGCGGTCGTGGCGGTGCTGGTCGCGGTGGAGCCGGTCGAGGTAGCCGGGGCGGTGGAGCCGGACAACGCCCAGGTGGCGGTGGTCGTCCTGATGGCCCACCAGGCGGAGGTGCGGGAAACCGACCAAATCGTCCTGAAGGCGCCGATCGACCTCGCCGACCAGGCGGAGAAGGTGGTGGCGGTGCTGAAGGTGGCAGCGATGCTCAACCAGAAGGCGAGAACCGACCACGCATTGGCCGATCCGACCTTATGGCTCGACTTCTGCAACGTCTGAAGGAAAACGACAAGAACAAAGATGGCAAAATCCAGAAGGAAGAAGTACCCGAACGGATGGTGCCACTCTTTAACCGCATGGACAGCAACAAAGACGGTGTCATTGACGAAGGCGAAATGAAACCGCCGACACGCGATCCTGAAATCTTCACCAGCATGCTGCAGGATGAAGAGAAGAAGGACGACGCCAAGGAAGCAATGGAAGATACCGTTTCAGGCACATGGACAGGCAAGTTCATCTCAGATCGAATGCCTGCAGAGCGAGCGGCCTTTACGCTGATTCTGCGAATGACCAAAGACGGAAAAGTCACAGGCAACCTGGACGGTGGCATTGGCGGCGGTGGCGACATCGACGGCAAGTACGATCCGAAAACCAAGTCTGTCGACTTCTCAATGGATACCGGCCGATTCGACGCTGACTTCACAGGCAAGGTGTCTGGCAAGTCACTGACGGGAGCAATTGAACTCAACGGTGGCTCGTTCTCAATGGAATACGAAGCCACGCGAACGGGCGATGCTCCTGCAGCAGAAGCCAAGGCCGAAGAAACATCCAGCACGGATGCCAAACCAATCAGTGAACTGATGCCTGGCCCACGCTGGGTGAGTTCTCTGTCTGCTTCGAAGTTTGTCCGAGGCCGCTGTTACGTGACCTTCGACGGACACCGTAGCAACGATGACGAACCATACGTGTTCGCCACCGAAAACTACGGTAAGACCTGGCGATCGATCCGAGCCAACCTGCCGACCATGGCCGGTTCGACTCGAGTCATCCGTGAAGACCTGGAGAACCGAGACGTTCTGTATCTTGGCTGCGAATTCTCAGCATGGGTTTCCATCGACCGCGGCAAGAGCTGGACGAAGTTCAACAACAACCTGCCGACCGTTGCCGTGCACGAGTTCGCTCAGCACCCAACAACGGGCGACATTATTGCCGGTACTCATGGTCGTAGTTTGTGGATCGCGAATGTCACGTCGCTTCGACAGACATCAACGAAAACGATTGCCGCTGACGCTCACCTCTACAAGCCAAACAAGGTCGTTCGCTGGCGTTCGTTCGCAAGCCGCGGCAGTGTTGGTACAAGAGCGTTCAAGGCTGGCAACGCTTCGTCGCAGGCCGCCATTCACTACTCACTCGGCAAGAACGCCAATAGTGTCAAGATTCGCATCTCTGATGTGAAAGGCGACACCATCTACGAAGAAGACGGTCAGACCGAAGCCGGCCTGCACGCCTTCAACTGGAACCTGTCTCGACAGGCTCGCGCCGCAGGTGGTGCCCAGCGTGGTGGTCGTGGTGGCGGTGGCCGAGGAGGCTTCCGAGGTCGAGGTCGTTCGGTCGCCACGGGGACATACCTTGTCACCCTGGTTGTCGATGGCAACGAAATGAAAGAAGAACTCAGTATCGTGAACGATCCGACCTTCGGCTCAACCGCAACAACTGAGGAAGAATACGAACTGATGAAAGCTCTCTACGGCGAAGGCGACGAAGAGGGTGAAGAACAACAGGATGATCAGCGGATTGATTGATACCTGCTGACTCCAAGTGACGCAAAGCCCGGCATCCCCAAGGATGCCGGGCTTTTTTGTTGAACAATCAAAGGCTTCATAAAGACAAGTCCCCAAAGTATGCTGTCGTCTCATTAACAGCTCTTGTCTCGGCGAACCTATGAATGTAGCTATCTGTCTGTGTTTCCTTGCACCTCTCCAAGCAAAGCAACTTCCACAACGAACATTTTGCGTGGAATTCGATGGAAAGCAATCTGTGCTGCTGACACCGCTAAGGTTCCCGGCCAATAGCGCAACTGTTGAGATTCAGCTCCGCCCCAAGCACTGCAAGAGTGGGACAGTCTTCGGAAATGTTGACAATTCCGGAGTTGGCATTGGGCTCGACAATGGCTTCCTCTACGCCTCCATGCATGACGGTCGAGGTTACTCGGTCGTAAAATCGAACAAGCGGATTGCACCAAATGAGTTGGTCAATGTCGCCGCCATCTTTGAGCAGCAGCAGATCACACTGTTCGTCGACGGCAAGCTCCAAGGCGGCGGTCCCAAGAAACTGGATCGTCGAAGGAATCGCTCAAAACACGCGCTAATGATCGGGGCTGACCCGGACTCGAAGGGCGTCCCTCAACACTTCTTTAGTGGAACCATATTCCAGGTACACCTTTCGAAAGGTGCCCTGCATAAAAAGGACTACAAGCCTGCACCTGAGTTCAAACTCGGGCGTAGAACAGTCGCGCTCTACCGTTTCGACGAAGGCGTCGGGATTAGGGTCAAAGACGCTTCCCGGAACAAACACCACGCGACACTCAACCATGCAAAGTGGATCGATCTCAAGTAAACCCCGACCAAGAGATCCACAGAGAAGCGACTACGGAACCCATCACACGGTCGAAGTCAGCCAGCCTCAGAGCTAGACTGGACGTTCAGCGTTCCAGGTTCTCAAGGGTTTGATGATGAAACCAATTGTCCTCGCAATTGCCTTTCTGGTCTCCATCCCGGCGTCAGGTTCCGCTTCCGCCGCGCAGGAGGGCATGCCTGAGATGCCCAAGCCGACGAAAGAACACAAGTGGCTTAAGAAGTTTGTTGGGCACTGGGATTCTGAAAGTGCGGGAGCCGCAGGCGAAGGCCAGCCCGTGATCAAAACAAAGGGGACCATCAAGTCCCGGATGATGGGCGACTTCTGGGTCGTCAATACGATCGAAGCCACCGTATCCGGTATGCCCTACAAGGCAGTCCAAACAATCGGATACGACGTCGAGAAAAAGAAGTACGTCGGCACGTGGATCGACAGCATGGCTGGCTTCATGTGGCACTACACCGGGTTCGTTGAAAAAAACGGAACCAAACTGGTCCTCGAAGCGACCGGCCCGGACATGATGGTGCCTGGAAAAACGTCGCAGTACCGCGACGCGTATGAATTCAAATCCGACGACGAGGTCATCGCCACATCGTCCATGCTGGGACCCGACGGCAAATGGGTGACACACATGACTGGCAGCTCAACGCGCACCAAGCCTGACAGTAAAATGCCCGGACACACGACCAAACCTGTCACCATGAATCTGTGGCCCAACAAGCCGCCAGGGCCCGCCTCCCAGTCCACTAAACCCGAAGCCGACCTGACGAAAGACACCGACAAGCTAATCGCCGGCCGTCGTATCATTAAGCTCGGCAATGTCTCCACACCACAACTTTCTGTCTATCAACCACCCGCCGACAAAGCCAACGGAGCTGCCGTCGTCATCTGCCCGGGTGGAGGCCACCACATCCTGGCCATGGATTTGGAAGGAACCGAAGTTGCCGAGTGGCTGACTTCAATCGGTGTCACAGCCATCGTTGTTAAGTACCGCGTTCCCGCACGCGACCGCAGCAAGACCTGGGAAGAAGCCGTTCAGGACGCCCAACGCGCGATGAGTATCGTTCGGAGTAAGGCCAGGGATTGGAACATCGACCCGAACCGCATCGGGATGTGCGGTTTCTCAGCAGGCGGACAAACAGCCGCGCTGACTGCGTTGTTTCCAGATCGCCAGTACGAACCCGTGGACGATATCGACAAGACTCCGTACCGACCCGACTTCGCGATGCTCATTTACCCCGCCTATCTGGTTGCCAAAGGCGAAACGAAACTTCGCAAGGATGTCACGGTGACGAAGAATACGCCGCCGATGTTCTTCGCTCACGCGTTCGATGATCCGGTAACCGTTCACAGTTCGCTGGCACTGGCCACGGAACTCAAAAAGCACGAGGTCCCAACCGCACTCCACGTCTATCCCACAGGTGGACATGGCTACGGAATGCGAGCCACGGACGAACCCGTCACACGCTGGCCAGTCCCGGCCGCTGAGTGGATGAAACGCATGGGTTTTCTGTCCGGCAAGTAATTCGAATGTCGAACCGAAACGAAACCAACCGTTCAAAGTTCGTCAGACCCATCGCTGACGCAGCAATGGCATCAAGCTGTATCTCACGGACGAACCTCTCAAGCCACTCCGCTGCACGCAGCAACTGGAGCGTCTCGTGACTGCAGTCAATCCATACAACTTTACGCCCGACGCAAAAACCTGCGTTCCCGAACCTCGCCAGCACCTCGCGGACATCATCCGAACATTCCTTGCCGGCGACTCGGTCGCCGCAAAGAAACGGTACTTCAAAGAATTTGCAGGCTCCAGCGGGAGTCCGCAAATGCAAGCCAGTGATGCGGTCGCCCACATCAGCACACTCTTCGAATCACACCTTCTCCAAATACACCCTCTCCAACCACACCCTCTGAACGGCACCATCCAGACACGAAAGCAGTGGGATCACCTGCAGCGACTCGTACTGGCTCTTGAGTCACCGCGAGCGTTGCTGAAGCTCGAAAAACGAACGCGCTGGCACGTTTTGCAACTAGCGGCGTTCCTCGCATTTGCCGGATTCTGTTATCTGCTTTGGCTGACCGGTGGCGCATACTTCCTGGCCAGCCTTTGCGCATTGCCGGTGAGTTCGGTCATCCTGGTATTCCACCATAGGCACAACCGACAAATTGATGCCCACTTTTCACGC
>CAZAIB010000101.1:0-23773 GCA_964485095.1 uncultured Planctomycetaceae bacterium
CCGTAACCACGGGTGAACTTTGACTCGGGCTGAACCCACGCCTCTTTGCGTTTGGTGAGTTCTTCTTCACTGACTTCCAAAGTGAGCGTTCGGTTCTCAACGTCCAGACAAATCATGTCGTCGTCTTTGACCAGCGCCAGTGGCCCGCCGACAAACGATTCCGGAGACACGTGCAGCACGCAGGCTCCGTAACTGGTACCGCTCATCCGAGCATCAGAGATTCGAACCATATCGCGCACACCCTGTTCAAGCAGGTAGTTTGGAATCGGCAGCATGCCCCACTCGGGAATCCCCGGCGCGCCCAGCGGTCCGGCGTTTTGGAGCACGATGACGTGGTCGGCCGTGATGCCCAGGCACGGTTCGTGGATGCGGGCTTTGAGTTCGGCGTAGTTTTCGAAGACGACCGCCGGGCCGCGGTGTTGAAGCAGTTGAGATTCTGCGGCGGCGGGTTTGATGACGCAGCCGTCGGGTGAAAGGTTCCCACGAAGAACGGCCAGGCTGCCTTTGTCGCAGACGGCGTTGTCGCGTTTTCGAATGACGTCTTCGTCATGAATCTCGCCGCCTTCAATTGCGTCAGCCAGCGTGGTTCCGGCCACGTTAATGGCGTCAGTCTGCAGCAGGTCTTGAATCTGAACCAACAAAGCCTGCAAGCCGCCGGCGTCGTAGAAGTCGGCCATGATGTACTTGCCGGTTGGTCTGAGGTTCGCCAGCACCGGCGTCACTTGTGAGATTTCATCGAACCGTTCCAGCGTGAGCGGCACTTCGGCTCGTCCCGCCATCGCCATCAAGTGCACGATGGCGTTGGTCGAACCGCCAATCGCCATCAGCGCGGTGATGGCGTTGTCGAACGCTTTCTGGTTCATGACTGTGCCGGGAAGAACATCGTACCAGGCCAGTTCAACAGCTTGCCGTCCGGTCGCGGACGCCATGCGCGAGTGCGATGAGTGTGTGGCGGGAACCGATGAGGAACCCGGCAGAGCCATACCCAACGTTTCTGCGATGGCCGTCATGGTCGATGCGGTTCCCATGGTCATGCAGTGCCCGGGTGAGGCGGCGATGTGTCCTTCCAGTTCACACCACGCATCGCACGACAATCGGCCCGCTCCGCGTTCGGCCCAATACTTCCACACGTCGGTCCCACTGCCCAACTGATCGCCGCGGTAGCTGGTTCGATTCATTGGGCCACCCGGCATAAAGATCGCCGGAACCCGAGCGCTTAGTGCGCCCATGAGTAGTGCGGGAGTCGTCTTGTCGCAGCCGCCCATCAGAACCGCGGCGTCGATGGGGTACGTTTTCAGAACCTCTTCGGCTTCCATCGCCAGCATGTTGCGGTAGTACATGGAGGTGGGCTTCATGAACGTTTCGCTCATGCCCATCACGGGTATCTCAACCGGGAACCCGCCCGCCTGCCACACGCCGCGTTTGACTTCTTCAACACGTTGCTTGAAGTGGGCGTGACACGAAATGAGATCGTTCCATGTATTCAAAATGCCAATGATCGGCTTACCTTCGAACTCTTCGGTTCCAAAACCTGCCTGCTTCTGTCGCGATCGATGGCCAAACGAACGCAGGTCGTCGGGACCAAGATACCGATAGCTGCGAAGTTGTTCGGGAGCCAGGCGGGGATGTGAATGCATGTCGTTCTCTGAGATGTCACAGGATGAGCGGCAAGCTTACCGCGCGGCCAGCTACAGGGCGATTGGCCGCGTTAGTTGCCATCGAGTCATTAGTCGAAATCGGACGATGCGCGACCCTTTAGCACTTGATGGTCTTCCGCTTCTTCCCCGCACGGCCGGCCTTCTGAACCTTCTCAATGTAGGCGACGGCGTCCGGAACTTTGCAGGCTGTGCCCGACATATCGACTTCGACTTTGCCCAGCTTCTTTGCGGTCGCTATCGCCTGTTTTGTCAGTGGCGTCACGTAACTACCCACGGCAATGACGAAGCCGTTCATTGTGTACCGCACGCGGCCATCGGCGGCATCGAGTTCCTTTTCGATGCGTTTCAGTAGATCCTTGATCTCTTTCTGATCCAGATCAGCATCGTCCGTTATCGCCACGATGCCCGAATAGGTGCACCAGCCAGTCGATCTGATAGACGGCTTTTTCGCCTTGATCCATTTCATCGCGAGCGACCTGGCGTGCCTACTTTCGCTTGCGACCCACGCAACGGGATACTCGCTAATCATGTGCCAGCTCGCGCCTTTGGCCCACGCTTCAAGCTGCTTTTTCGTCATCTGCGAACCGTCCGCAACGATGCCTGCCAGATATTGAGCATCCGCGTTTTCGGTTTCGTACAACTCCAGCGCCAGTTCCTGATTCCCTTTGATCTTCTTCGCAATCACTTTCAGATCCGCAACTTTGACACCGAACGCATTGTCCGGAGCACCATGACGGGCGAACGTTTTGCGAGTCTGTTCTGAACCCTTCTTCTTGAGTTCCGCGAGAACCTTCCTGACTGTGTCCATAACTTCTTTCCTGTTCGTGATGTCGTGGATTCTATCGATTGAATCACTTTGGAAAACCGACGCTGGCGATAGAAACACCTGATTGCCCTACCCCTTTCTCACGCGTACCATCGTGTCCGTCCATCCAACATCGAAGAGCCGACATGCACCGTCGCGAACACGAAATTACCAAGTTCTTCTACTCCGAAGAAACCGATCAGCCCTTCCGCAACTGCATTGACTGCGACTGCGAACTGCTGCTCGGCGACGTTCCCTACACGGTTCAAAAGGTGTTTGTTCGAGACGAAGCTGTGTTCGAATACGCCATGTGTGCAACCTGTGCGGAGAGGCTGCGGGCGGAACTCTCAACAGAAACTCAGTTGGCGTACCAGCAGTTCCTGTTTTCATCGGCCGACCTTTCGAACCGAATCGGTTTGGTTCGAGAACCTGACGAACACGAACTCGACGAGTGGATCGAATCGTGCATGGTTTGCCACAAGCCGCGTTCTGAATGCTACCGGTTTTCGTTGTGCGGTTTACTAACCGGAGCAAAAATCCTGTTGGCTGAGTTCCCCGCTATCGTCTGCGATGACTGCGAGAAAGAACTCAGCGAACTCACGTCGAAAGAAACCCGTGATCGCTGGGATCGATTCGTTGAAGAGAACTTCGATGGACCGCCCGGTGTCGAAATGGACAGTCCCTATTCTCAACCGATTCTGATCTGAATCAGCGGCAGTTCATTCCGACTCGCCCCATGCCGGAATGCTGTCCTCGAGATCGACATCCAGGGCATCAGCAACGCGATTGATGTAGTTGAAATACCCGATCACCTGTGCGGCGTCGTGGATTGCGACGTCGTCGAAACCTGCGGCTCGCAAGTCGTCCGTGTCCTGCCGAGTCATCGCTTGCGGCGTTGACGTGAGCTTATCGGCGAACCGACACAGCGCCGCGTCAGCTGCATTCAGGTCGGCCGTGTTCCAGTCGGACGCCACTGTCTGCACGCGAGCGTCAATGTGTTGCTCTTCGATCTTTCCCTCTGCGACGACTTCAACCCGGAAGTCATGTGCATGCGCGCGAGTTCAATAGCGGCAGTCATTCTTAGCGGAGACCACCGTAGCCAGCATCTCACGCTGTGATCGGCTTAGAGGTGACGGGCCGTGCATGATGGCTCCGTAGAAATCCATGGATGCTTTTAGCACGGGTGGATTCGGGCTCATGATTCGCAGAATGTTCCAAACCCGGCCCGCTCGTTGAGCCGCTGCGTCGTAGACCTGCTTCAAGAGACCGGTTGCGTTTTCCGGGTGTGTGAGTTTGATCCACGCCATGTTTGTCCCCTGGTCCGCCGTTTGTTGAAGGCAAGGTGCTGATGGGTACTGTATGTCGTTCGGATGCCGATGGGCTACTGCCAGACTGATGCGCACTGGTCGCGTGGTGCGAGCCCGAGCACCCCTGCCACCTCTCCCCCTTTTGGGGGAGAGGTCGGGCTGTAAGCCCGGGAGAGGGGGCAGCGCACACTCAACAGACAACACGTTGTCAATTCAGGCTCGCCCTCTCCCGCGGCTGAAACCGCGACCTCTCCCGCAAGCGGGAGAGGTGACTGGTGCGCGATGGCTGGAGTTGGCGCGAGGCACGATCACCCCTGTCACCTCGCCCCCTTTTGGGGGAGAGGTCGGGCTCTCAGGCCCGGGAGAGGGGGCAGCGCACACTCAACAAACAACACGTTGCCGATCCAGGGCTCGCCCTCTCCCGCGGCTGAAACCGCGACCTCTCCCGTAAGCGGGAGAGGTGACTGATGTGCGTGGCATGCTCCAGATCGTTTTACTAAGTTGCGGCCACACTTGCGGGAACGGATTGCGCTCCTGAATCCCCTGGTGCAGAAACCTTAACGCTGTTGAAAGAAGTTCCTGAAATGATTCATGTCATCGCCACCATTCAACTCAATACAGATTCTCGAGATGCGTTTGTTGCTGAGTTCAACAAGCTGGTGCCGTTGGTTCATGAAGAGGCTGGCTGCATTGAGTACGGTCCGGCCGTTGATGCTGCGACCGACATCGCTCCACAGCAGATCAAAGGTGCGGATGTGGTCACCGTGATTGAGAAGTGGGAGTCTCTGGATGCTCTCAAAGCTCATCTGGTCGCACCACATATGGGAGCGTACCGCGAGAAAGTGAAGGACCTGGTCGCCGGGACGACTCTGCATATTTTAGAACCGGCGTAGCCGGCGCGAACCGCAGACTGCCGAACACAGAAACTTCATCCTTCGAAATTCCTTGTTCGACATTCGACATTCAAACATCGCTAG
Organism: uncultured Planctomycetaceae bacterium; assembly: GCA_964485095.1. Classification (GTDB taxonomy): domain Bacteria; phylum Planctomycetota; class Planctomycetia; order Planctomycetales; family Planctomycetaceae; genus CAYNWT01. The sequence continues at coordinate 4,748 of CAZAIB010000101.1, forward strand.
CCAGCCACAACGTGTTCCGGCAACAAGTGGACTCCGTTGTCATCCAACAGCAGCGGGTCAACTCGAACAACCGATTCCAGTTTCATCGCCCCATACAGGTGCGGAAACAAATCGCCACCGCGCGACGGTTCCCATTTGAGCGAGTCGCCCAACGAATGAGCGGCCACGGTCAGCAGTACCAGGTCTTGCTGCCCGGCGAAGTGCTTGCCGGCTGTTTCGGCCAGCTGAGCCGCGTTCGAAAAGTGAATGAACCCATCCGCATCATCGACCGGCGCGCCGGTGAATGATCCTTGCTGGTTGGATTGATCCCATAGTTCAATGGAACAGATCTTGTAGATGAGGTCGTCGTCCATGGGATGTTCGCTTATGAGTGCTGAGGTAGTGGAACGCCAAGCCACGCCGGTTCCGGAGCCGTAAATTTCGCTGTCCGCCCGCTTGGGTAGGAGAACTCGATCGACCACGAATGCAGTCGCATTGGCGATGCACCGACCGGTAGTGTGTTGATGTTGTCCTGCGGATTCTGGCCGTAAACCGGATCGCCCACGATGGGGAACCCAAGGTTGGCCAGGTGCAATCTGATTTGGTTGGTGCGTCCCGTCCTGGGCATCGCTTCAATGATTGCGGTTCCGTCGTCACGGTATTCGCGAACCACAAAGTCCGTCCGTGCGGTGAGCCCCGAGTCGGTTGTCGATCGGGCTCCGAGTCGTTCGCGTTCGCTGGAAATGTCAGCTTCTGACCAGAACTTATTCTCGTCCGGATGCCCGTGCACATGAGCCAGGTACACCTTCTGCACCTGACTGGCTTCAAATTGTGGCTGCACTGCCGATGCAACCCGCCGCGTGCGACCAAAGACCACGACGCCGGTTGTGTTGGCGTCAAGGCGATGCATCGGACGCAGGCGTTGTGGGCGGTAAACCTGGTTCAGAATCTCGACCAGCGAATTACGGTTGTATCGCCCGCATGGATGCATTGGCAGTGGAGCTGGCTTGTTGATGACGACAATCAAATCGTCTTCATGCAGAATCTCAATGCCCGGATTCACATCCGGTTCTGTCATGTCTGGTTGCAGGTGAATCAGCTGATCCCCCGCGCGGACGGTGTCGCTAAGCTGGATGGGTTGTTCGTTTCTCAGTAGCTGGCCCTTGGCAACTACGTCCTGCCACTCCGTTTCTGAAAGCGGCGTGTAGCACTCTCGAACGAACTCAGCCACGGTGACTTTGTCGAACCGCCCCGACACATTCATCGGGCGGTGGTTCTCGTACGGCTGGCTGCCGGGTAGCGGCGTTGTGACTGCAGCAATCTTCGCATGCCGTTTGGCGATGCGAACATCCATCGCTTCTTCGTCCGACTTAAAGCACTTCGGGCACGACTCACCCGGCACATAAAGTTCGGACTGCTGATCGTCCAGAGTCAATGCGGCCAGGCACGCGTAGCAAAGTTCGGTATCCGTTTCCTTGAGTTCCGGATCCAGCGTGACGCGTTTGTCGAACACGAAGCAATCGCCGTCGTAATGATCGCCGCCGCATTCTTCGAAGTACTTCAGAATGCCACCATCCAACTGGTAGACATCCTTAAACCCGGCTTGTTCCATAAAGGGGCCGGCTTTCTCACAGCGAATGCCGCCGGTGCAAAACGTGACGACAGGTTGGTCACGCATTTCCTCCGGCAACTTGTCTACAGCTTCCGGGAAGTTGCGAAAATGGTTGACGCCGATCGCAACCGCGTTCTTGAACGTCCCGAGTTCCACTTCGTAGTCATTGCGAGTATCAAGGATGGTGAATGGCCGGCCTTCGTCGTACCACTGCTTCAGTTGTTTGGCCGTGATTCGCTTTGACGTCTTCTGCCGCGGATCGATTCCCTCAACACCAAACGCGATGATCTCGTTCTTAATGCGAACCAGCATGCGGCTGAAAGGTTGGTCGTCGCTGAGGCTTTCTTTGACTTCGATATCTGCGAATTCCGGTTCTGACTTAAGAACCTGCAGGTAGTCGTCAATCGCTTCTCGCGTTCCAGCCAGAAACGAGTTGATACCTTCCTCGCTTAGCAGAATCGTCCCCTTCAACCCCAGTCGCTCAGTCAGTTCGCGCAAATGCTCGCGCCGCGCTTCGAGGTTATCCAGCGTTACAAACTTGTAGGCAGCAATGTTGACGATATCTGACATGGCGGAATGGTATCACAGCCGCAGCTGAGATCGAGTCAGAGAAATGTCGCGATCCAGTGCGGCAACGGTGAGCAGTGGGGGTGCCCCTCCCACGAGACCGTCACACATTAAGAAGCGGCGAGGCACGAGCAAGCAGTAGTTGATAGCAAGCAGCTACTTCGTCGCGAGATCCAAACAAATCAAACCGTCTTCGCAGCGGAGGAATAGTCGGCCGCGGGATAGAACCGGGGCTGTCCATGATGGTTTGTGGATTTGTTTGAACTCGGTTCGGGAGATCTCTTCGTATTTCTCTGGGTTGATTTTTGCGCTCGCTAGTAAGCCGCGTTCGCCGAGGATGATGAACTTGTCACCGATGCGAATTTTGGAGCCGCGACCGAAGTACGGGCGAGGTACGGTCTTGCCGGTCTTCTGGTTCACGTACTGCTTGCTTTCGGTGTCGATGACCACCTTGCCCATGGTCTCCGGATCGTCACCTGTTGAAGACCATTTTACGGTTCCGGTTTTCAAATCGACGCAGCGGAGTTGGCCTTCGTTTTCGTGTCGGCCGCTGAAGCCGTACACGTGGCCGTCGACGACAATCGGGGTCGACCAGTGCGCGAGTAGGCTCTTGTCGTTCTTCCAGACTTCGGACACGCCATTGCCTGTTGAGTTGACTCGAAGCAGAACCGAACCCATTCGATAGGCCGCGGACAAAAGGATTTGATCGCCGATCACGACCGGCCGCGCTGCGTTGACTGATTCGTGTACGACGGCTCGGAACCAGTACTTGAAGTTTTCGGTTCCGGTTTCCGGGTCCAGCGAAACCAACCCCTGACGCGTGAGGCAGAGGATGTGGCGTTTGCCGTTGATGGTTGCCGCGACGGGTGACGAGTAGCTGACAACTTGTTCGGTTCCGGTCCATTTGTATGGACCGCGTTTCGGCGTTTGCACTCCCTCCCAGGTTTCTTTGCCGACGGCCTTCCAAAGTTGGGCGCCTGTCTTTGCGTCGAACGCGACGACGCCGGAATTATCCTGCCCGCCGACTAATACGATGAGCTTGTTGCCTTCCAGAATCGGCGTACACCCAACGCCGAAGAACGCGCGGGGGATCTTGTATTCGTCTGCCAGATCCTTGCTCCAGACCTTCTTTCCTGTGTCCAGTGTTACGCAGGCCAGATGCCCGCCGGCTCCCAACGTGTAGCAGTGATCCTGTGACAGAACCGGAGTGCATCGCGGGCCGTTGTTGTACCCGTACGGGTCCTTGAAGTCGGATGGTGTGGCGTAGCCCCATTTTCGATCGCCGGTCGCGGTGTCGAAGCATTCCGTTAGTTCTCTGTCTGCTTTCCGGTGATGTAGAACCAACCGGTTGCCTCGTACAGACGGGGCGCTGTAGCCGGTGCCGACTTCCTTGCTCCAGACCAACGGCGGACCCTCGTCGGGCCATTCAGTCAGCAGGTTGGTTTCGGATGACACGCCGGTGTGGTCGGGCCCGAGGAACCACGGCCAGTCGGTTCCCTTGCGGGAATCCTGCGCGGATACAGAAACGGTTGAGGCAAGCAGGCTGCATAGAAACAAGAAACGCATGGGCGACTCCGTATGAGATTTACAGATCGTAGGCCTGCAACAAAGGTGACCACAAGTCGGACAGGCTTGTGAAAATTCTCACGCCGTTCGCGATTAAGAACAGCTGATTGGATCCGGCTGATCCGTGGCCGAGGGTTGTCGCCTCGCAGGCACATGGCCGACGCCGGTCTGAGAGCAGCGTCGCAATGGCAGGCGTTTGAGAATCGAAGCCGCTGACCAGTCCTGAGACCGGCCAGCGGTTTCTGTTTTCTGCGACTACTTTTCGAGTGCTTCCCTGGCGTCTGCGATTCCGCCCAGGTTTTCCAGGTCTGTGTAGCCCATGCCTTCGAGTGTCTTAAGAGCCCGACCGGCTCGACCTCCGGCTTTTCAATAGAACTTGATTGTCGCATTCTTGTCAGTCACATGTTCGGCGATTTTTTCGCCGATGACGTCGTGCGGAATGTGAATCGCACCTTCGATGTGACCTTCGTCCCATTCTTCCTGCGAGCGGACGTCGATGACGATGGGTTTATCCATCTTGTTGTCTCCTGCATCGGTCGCTTCAGCGGCCGTGTCTGTGTCTGTGTTGGCTGACGTCGGCTCCACTGTGTCGGTGGTCGTCGTCGTTATTTCTGTCTTCGATTCGACTCCGCATCCGGCGCAAAGTGCGACGACGCAGAGAATGGGAAAGGCTGTACGCAGCATTCGTGGTACTCCATAGGGTTCGCCTAAGTCGGTTCCCGTGAGAGTCGAGACGAACTAATTGGTTGGGGATGTTTCAACTGTCTTCGCAAATCGGTGGGGAAACTGCAAGCGAGCATCTGTGGTCAACTTCGTCACTTAGAAGCCTGCGTCGCAATGAGCCCGGCAACGTAGCCGCCTTTGAAGCCGGCATCGATGTTTACGGTAATCACGTTCGCCGCGCAGCTGTTTAGCATGGATAGCAAAGCGCTCAGGCCGCCGAAGTTGGCTCCGTAGCCGACGCTGGTCGGAACGCCGATCACGGGGCACGCAACGTGACCGCCAACGACGGACGGTAACGCGCCCTCCATGCCGGCGGTGACGACGATGGCAGATGCCGACTGCAAGCGATCGACTTGTTGTTGCAGTCGGTGGGGGCCTGCGACTCCGATGTCGACGATGAGTTCTGCGGGAACGCCCATCCAGTGGAGCGTTTCAAGAGCTTCTTCGGCGACGGGTCGATCGGTGGTTCCGGCGGCCAACACGAACACGGTTCCGCAGTCCTTTGGGGTGTCGGTGGTTTGCAGTCGGATGGTGCGAGCAACTGCATTGTGTTTTGCGGAAGGGAACGCGGTCGTGAGGTGGCTGGCTTGTTCCGTTGAGACTCTTGTTGCGAGGCAGGCTTGGTGGTTCTCGATGAGCGCTCTGAAGATTGCCTCGATCGATTCGGCTGTCTTGCCTTCGCCGTAGACGACTTCCGGAAAGCCGCACCGGTTGGCTCGGTCGACGTCTACGCAGGCATCTGTGGTCTGCACTGACTTTGCGTCACTGGCGATCAAATCCGCTGCAGCCGTAATATCCAGTTCTCCCTGCTGCACGCGGGTGAGAAGACGGAGAAGAGATTCCTGTTGTGACGCGGTCATAGTGAGCGATGGCAGTTTTAGGGCGACATTCTGTTTCGAAGACTCGCTGACGTACCTATCATGCCTTGGTTAACAATGGCTGATTCTCGTCCGCCGCAGTCAACCAAGGATACCAATCGTGGCCACAAACCGTCATGCGTCCCGACGCAGCAAACTTCTGCGCGCGATTCGGAAAGAGGGTGCGGATGCGATTCTGGTCACCAATGAGAAGAACGTTTCGTGGCTGACGGGGTTCACTGGCGACTCAACGTGGATGCTGCTGTCGAAGAGCAACGCCATTCTTTTGAGTGATACTCGGTATACGACGCAGATTGCGAATGAGACCGGCGGACAGAATTTGTCGGTCGAGATCCGCGACGCGGGCGGCACGATGCTGAAGACCGTGGAGAAGGTTCTTAAGAAGGCAAAGGTCAAGAACCTCGCGTTCGAAAGTGATTCAGTCACGCACGCTTCGTATCAGGGAATCGAAGAAGCAACTGGTTCGACCGAACTGGTTCCCACAACTGGAATTACGGAAACCCTGCGGGCGGTGAAGGACCGGGAAGAGATCAAAGACATCCGGTTGGCGGTTCAGATTGCTGAACGGGGAATGGCGACACTGCGGGCCGGTTTGAAGCCCGGGATGAGCGAACTTGAGATCGCTCATAACCTCGAACACGCCATGCGAAGCTTCGGTGCGACCCGGGCTGGGTTCGACCCGATTGTGGCAGTCGGGCCGAACGCCGCATTGCCTCACGCAGTGCCCGGAAATGCCCTGATTGACGAAAGCGGCGTGTTGCTGGTGGACTGGGGAGCAGAGACTCCTGGCGGCTATCGCAGCGACTTGACCAGGGTATTATTCACCGGTACGATTTCGCCCAAAGTTGAAGCTGTGTATAGGGTTGTGTTGAAAGCGCAGCTCACTGCGATCAAAGCGATCCGTCCTGGAGCGAATTGCCAGGACATCGATGCGATCTCCCGTAACATTATTGATAAGGCTGGTTACGGAAAGTACTTCGGGCATGGCTTGGGCCACGGATTTGGTCTACAAATCCACGAACAACCTCGGTTCAGCCCATTGTCCGAACAGGTTCTTGAAACCGGCATGGTGATTACCGTAGAACCTGGAATCTACTTACCAGGCCGCTTCGGCGTCCGAATCGAAGACGATATTCTGGTAACTCGGGATGGATGCGAAGTCCTGAGTACTCTACCGAAGCGGTTTGAGGACTGCTTTGTTGAATTTCTGACGTAAACAAATCAACTGCCATTCGGCTCTCGCTGTCACATTCCTTGCATGGCGAGACCAGACAACTTTGACAGACTCATAATATGGCCAAGTCGACAAACCCAACTAATTCATTCGATCTCGACCAGCTCAAGAAGCTCCTGCAAATGATGGAGAAGCATGGAGCGACTGAGGTGAACCTTGAGTCCGGCGAAGAACGCTGGAAGGTTCGACGTGGTCCGAAAGAAGTGCAGACAGTTGCCATGGCAGCTGCACCTGCTCCAGTCGCTGCTGCTCCCATTGTCGCCGCTGCTGCACCGGCTCCTGCTGCCGCGGCTGCTCCTGCGGAACCTGCAGCCAAGCCAGGCGTCACGATTAACAGTCCGACCGTCGGAACGTTTTATTCGGCTCCGACTCCGGAGGATCCTGAGTTCGTCAAGATTGGCGATCAGGTCTCGCCTGACACGATTGTCTGCATCGTCGAAGCGATGAAGGTCTTCAATCAGATCCCGGCCGAACTGTCCGGCAAAATTGTCGAGGTCCTGGTCAAGAACGGCGATCCTGTTGAGTTCGGTCAGCCACTGTACCGCGTTGAGCAGTAATCGCACGGGCGCGGTTTGACTGGCGTTCTTCCGCTGAGTTCTTGTTGCACATCTGCCACGGACTTGGCCTAAACGAAACATCGAAACGATCTTATGTTCGAACGTATTCTCGTAGCCAACCGAGGCGAAATCGCGCTGCGAATCATTCGCGCGTGTCGCGAGATGGGCATTGAATCGGTTGCCGTCTTCAGCGAAGCCGACCGGGGTGCTCACTATCTTGAACTTGCCGATGCGGCCTACTGCATTGGTCCGGCTCAGGCGACCGACAGCTACCTCAAAATTAACAACATCATCGCTGCTGCCGAAGTCGGCAACGCACAGGCAATTCACCCCGGCTACGGGTTCCTTGCTGAGAACGCACACTTTGCTGAGGTGTGTGGCAGCTGTGATATCGAGTTCATTGGCCCGCCGCACAAATCGATGGCTCAACTTGGCGACAAGGTGAGCGCGCGTGAGATTGCTGGCAAGGCCGATGTGAACCTTGTGCCCGGCAGCGACGGACTGATCACGGATATTGATGAAGCCGTCAAGCTTGCCAACGACAAGATCAAGTACCCGGTACTCATCAAAGCGACTGCTGGCGGCGGTGGCAAAGGGATGCGGGTCGCCCGAAACGACGACGAACTTCGAACCGGTATTCAGGCGGCATCGGCTGAAGCTGAGAAGGCGTTCGGTAACGCTGGCGTCTACATCGAAAAGTACATCGAGGAACCGCGCCACGTCGAAGTGCAGGTCATCGCTGACAAGCACGGCAATGCGGTTCATCTGTTCGAACGCGACTGTTCGCTGCAGCGACGTCACCAAAAGCTGGTCGAAGAAAGTCCGGCTCCAAACCTGCCAGCTGAAATTCGCGACGACATGTGCGCGGCGGCGGTTCGGTTGGTCAAGACTGCTGATTACCACAACGCTGGTACTGTTGAGTTCATTGTCGACAAGAACAACGACTACTACTTCATCGAAGTGAACGCTCGAATTCAGGTCGAACACCCTGTGTCCGAATTGGTCACAGGAACGGACTTGATTCAGGAAATGATCCGCGTCGCGGCTGGCGAGAAGCTGTCGTTCACTCAGGAAAATCTTGAGTGCCGCGGTTCGGCGATCGAACTGCGAATTAACGCCGAAGACCCGGAAAACGACTTCCGCGGTTCGCCCGGGACAATCACAAAGCTGCGCGTTCCCGGCGGTCCTGGCATTCGATTCGACTCGCACGTTCACGAGGGTTACACAATCAGCCCTTACTACGATTCGATGATTGGCAAGCTGATTGTTTATCGCAACAGCCGTCAGGAAGCTTTGGCCTGCATGCGACGCGCGTTGGACGAGTTTGTTATCGAAGGAATCAAGACCACGATTCCGCTGGCGAAGAAGATGTTTGCCCATCCGGCCTTCATCGAAGGCAAGGTGGATACCACGTTCGTCGAACGAACCTGGTGAGTTGAACCGTCTGACTCATGACGTCCAGTGCTCGGGCGTTACGAAGTCGAAAGAATCTTAGATCTCCACAACACCACCGCTCCGCGCATGCGCGGAGGTTATGCGGCGGTAGACTGGTTGGTCACTCGAACTGAAAGAACCCACACCGATGGCCAATACAGATATCAAGAAGGTTGCAATCCTGTTCGCGGGGGGACCGGCTCCTGCGGCGAACGCTGTTATTTCATGTTGTGCAGAGTCCTTCATCCGCAACGGCATTGAAGTTGTCGGGATCAAGTACGGTTACTCCGGCCTGATTGAGTTTGGTCCGGACCGACCGTTGGTCGAGGGTAAGGACTACATGGCTCTGAACCGAACCAGCCTGCGGCGAACTCGAAACCAGGGCGGCATCATTATCGGCACGGCCCGCAGCAACCCCGGCAAGTTCATCAGCTCTCCCGCTGACTTCAAAGACGCTGAGAAGATTGCTCCGCTAAACAACGTCTACGAAGGTCTGCGGTCATTGGGCGTCGATGCACTGGTTTCGATTGGTGGCGACGACACGCTGAAGACGGCTAACAAGTTCAGGTTGTGCCAGTCGCACCTGCCCGGCGATGGGCCAACAATTCCCGTTGTGCATGTTCCGAAAACCATCGACAACGACTATTCAGGCATCGACTTCACGTTTGGGTTCTTCACTGCTGTCGAAACTCTGGCCGCAGAAATCCGGAACCTCATTGCAGATGCAGAAGCTGGCCGCAGTTACTTCATGGTTGAGACCATGGGCCGCAGCGCGGGTTGGTTGGCGTACGGAGCCGCGATGGCTGGCGAAGCCAGTCTCGTTATCAGTGTGGAAGATATCTCCGGCGAACTGCTTGACCCGTCATCAACCGATGATCGCCGTGTGATGAACGTTGAAGCTTTGGTCGGCCGGATCGTGAAGCTGATTCGCCACCGTGAGGATAACGAGGGCAAAGAATTTGGCGTGATTGTCATGGCCGAAGGTTTGGCCGAATACCTTAGCGACCAGTACCTCGCAGACATTCCACGAGACGAGCACGGTCACATTTCCGTTGCCCACGTGGACCTTGGCAAGAAGTTCGCCAAGCTGACTGCTGACGAATACGCTAAGCAAACCGGCAACAAGAAAAAGATTACCGGACTGCAACTGGGTTACGAATCGCGCTGTGCTCGACCACACGCTTTTGACGTCATGCTGGGCAGCCAGCTTGGTGTTGGAGCTTACCGAGCGTTGATTGAAGAGAGCCACAACGGCGTGATGGTTTCCGTCGTCGGACAGCTGGACCTGCACTATGTTCCATTCGACGAACTCGTCGATCCTGAGAACCTGGTCACCAAAGTCAGGTTCATCATCCCTGGTTCTGACTTCCACACTCTGGCCCGCTTCCTCGAAACCGACATTCCCGACTAAACGCCGAGTACGGCTTTCCGGATCAAACGCCTCTAGCCAGGCAGTTCCTTATGACGCGATACCACCCGCTACGCGAACTGCCCTCGTACTCGTACGTGCCGGGAAGGTTTCCGCACCCGATCAGTCATCCACAGGGTCACAGCTATGGCGTCGAGTTTGATGAAACCGTGGTCCCCACCAAAGATTCCTGGCACAAGTGCGAGAGTTATCTTTGGGGCGTCGATTTGTTCAACAGTGGCTTTTACTGGGAAGCGCATGAAGCCTGGGAAGCCGCATGGATTGCTGCCGGTCGCAAGGGAGTCGTTGCCGACTTCCTGAAGTCCCTGATCAAGTTGGCTGCGGCCGGTGTCAAGGTTCGTGAGAACCGACCAACTGGTGTGCATCGTCACGCGTCGCGGTGCATCCAGTTGCTTGGTCAGATTGACGACCAGAATCAGTTCTTCGGGCTAAACGTATCCGCACTGATGGCGTTCGCGCAGTTGCTTTCTGAGCAGGCGGAGAGTCTTTGCGAGAAGGCTGTTGTCGATCCGGAATTGGATGTGTTCGCCAACAGGCTGGTTCTCAACTTGCCGTAGCCCAGCACGGTTTAGCTTCAAACGGCGCTAAGCTGCAGGGCTTCAACAATTGGAGCCATGTCGGCTTGCTGCTCCCGAGATTCGAAGTCGAATTCCAGTTCACCCCGAGTCACTGGGATGTGCGGCGGAGCAGAAACGCCGATGCGGACGCGAGACTTTGAGATGGCGACGACTGTGATTTCGATCTGTCCGTCAATCACGATACGTTCGTCGGGTTTGCGAGTAAGAACAAGCATGAGTCATTCCTTTGACAAGTGTTTGGTTCCTCGGTTCGACGCGCGGTCTTGAATGAAACTTACCCTTCAAACTTGCCTTTTCCGAAGAATTCCTGATCCTGACAGGCTCGGGCAAATCACCCGTCTTACGTCCCGCTAAGCCGTACGCTTCTTGGTCAGGAAACAGTAATGGGCGGTCTTGAGCTTCCCGATCTTCGCAGAATGTGCTATTTCACTTAACTTGTCCCAACGCATCTGATGGTTCGGTTTCCCACAGCCGGATTTTCGCTAGAACTTTTACTCTCCATTGGTCTGGGCGGCCAATGAATCATGGACGAACAAGCTCGTGTCAGTTCTGTTTGTTTTCGTAGCAGCTGCGTTCCTGTTTCTCCTTTACGTATTCTCAGGAGAAGACGTCGGGTATCTATTCCGCATTTCGCGGCACGAGTGGTTCCGCGAACTGCGCCGTGACTACCACACGTCCTGGCAGCAGTTTTGGAAAGATTGGCGACTGTTCAAACGGTTCGCCAGAGAAAATGGTCCGTGGATTTACGCGTCCATTTTCGGAACCATTGGCATCGGGTTCGCCGTGATGCTTCTGATCGTGAACCTGCCGCACGAACTCAAAGCAAGCGTGCGCAATGTCTACACAGAACACGTCGCGCAGAACGAACCGACGTTTGTCACCCGCGACGACGGTATCGACACCCGTACGCGGATCATCACCGAAATCAATCCGCTTGTTGACCAGGAAGCAGTGCTTGTCGATATTCGCACGGTTGGTTTCAAGAGGAACATCGCCAAGGACTCGTACACACCCGACCCGCCTGAGCGACGGATAGATTGGAATGAGGCTTTCGGGGACTTCGAAAAAGAGTCGCCGCCTCAACGAATTGCACCGCCTGAACCCAAAGAGTGGGTCGTGACTCTGGATCTTGCTGATGTTCCACAGTTGGACGACGTCCCATTTGAGGTCACATCGGTGGCAGTGTTTGATGTCGAGCGCGCATTCGGGCGGCTTCGAGGCGATGAGTGGTTGCCGGAAGATAAGCAGCGTGTTCCTCGACCACGTCCGATTCTTCTGGAAGATCGCCACAACGTAGTTCAGCAAAGTATGCACGAACGCGAACTCATCGAGAGGCCGCGGGACGACATTCGTATCCGACCACGAGCTGCCGGGCGCGATGCGACTCCGGGTGTGTTTGTGCGGAAGTCGGTTCCGCATCACGCTGTTGCCGGAACAGAACTGACGTATGAGATTGAAATCTCGAATCCAAACGCTGACACGGTTCCGAAGATGATTGTTGAAGAAGTCGTTCCCAAAGGGTGGCAGATAGTCGATGCTGATCCGGTCGGCGAACTGGTCGGCAGCGATGTCCTGCGGTGGGATATCGATGGCCTGGCCGCAGACCAGGCTCAGCGGTTTAAGATTCGAGTTCTGGTCGGTGGCGACGAAGCGGCGGAGTCGCGGACTATCCTCACAGTCGGCGCGGCGGTGGAATCGTTGCTTGATGTGGGAACCGAAACCATCGAACCTGTGATTCCCCCGGAACCAGCTCCGATTATTCCAAACAGCAACAAATGGCAGGCATCCGACACTGTCATTGAGCCACCGATACGAGATCTCACCGCGCCACCAATACTCACAGCGCCTGCGTTCGATCCATCAATCATCAGCCCTCCCGTAACTGACCCTCCAACACTTGCTCCACCCACGATCGCCAATCGAACAGTTAGCGGTTTAGACCTGGATGTCGTTGCCCCCAGCAGGGTGGGGCTGGGTGATCTGCAGGTCAAGTTTATTGTTCGCAACACAGGCCCGGTTGCTATCAACGATGCGAGGGTCGTCATTTGGATGTCCAAAGAGCTGTCGCACCCTCAAAGTGGGCGTAGTGGTGCCAATAGTAATGCCAATGCGATCCAGCATCGCGTTGGTTCGCTCGCACCGAACCAAAGCCGTACGCTAATCGTGAACCTGAGGGCGAATGCGTTTGGCCGATCGGTCAGCAAAGTGCAGCTGCGAGTGGGCTCTGCCGTCTACGATCGCGGCGAAGCCAGGTTCACAATTGGTGCGACTGGGGCTCCTGTCACCCCCGCTTCCAACCGCGGCTGGCGAGCAAGATAGCCCGGTCACTGGCGTTATCCCCACCACCTCTGATTTAATGGCAAACCGTCCTGCGCGCAATGTTGCGCGAGGTCGAATCCCGCCGGGTCGCTTGAGGATCAATGATGTACCGAACGTGCTTTGCCGTTGTCAGTGTGTTTGCTTTTGTTGCAACGTCCGTTTCCGCCGGCGAAATTGCCAGGTGGGACTTCAACGACGGTTCGCCCGGATGGAAGGCCGCGCATCAGTGCGAGGTCGATGCCAACAGTGGCGTTTTGAAGATCAAAAGCACCGGTAAAGATCCGCAACTCACAACGTCAGTCAAAGCGCCGGCCGGTTGGCTTAAACTGACCGTGAACGCGCGGTTGCGAGGTCGCATGCGAGGGCAGTTGTTCTGGACGACTGAAGACAAGCCCGGCACATCAGAAGCCGCGTCAGTTAAGTTCGACTGGAACAAGAAAAACAGCGACTTCAACAACCACCACATCTTCTTCAAGTGCGACTCACCTTTGACCTCACTACGGTTTGACCCGGCCGACCGCCGCGTGACGGCTGAGGTCGATTGGATGGCACTCGCTGAAGAAGCTCCGCCGGCTCCTGAATCGACTCCCGCCAGCGCGATCAAGGTGTTGGATGGGTTCAAGGTCGAACGGTTGCATTCTGTGTCACCTGAGGAACGCGGTTCGTGGGTCAGCATGACGCACGATCCCAAGGGCCGCCTGATCGTGTCCGATCAGTACGGCAAGCTGTACCGCATCACGCCAGGGGCAGACGAAGCCAGCACGAAGGTTGAGACGTTCGACAACATCGAGGCGGGCATGGCTCACGGGCTGCTGTACGCGTTTGACAGCCTCTACATGATGGTTAGTGAAGGCAAGGCAGAACGCAAAGGGCTTTGGCGAGTCACCGACACGGATGGCGATGACAAGTTCGATACTGTCAAACAACTACGGCAACTCAATGGCGGAGGAGAACACGGACCACACGCAATTATTCCCAGTCCCGACGGGAAGTCGCTTTACGTGTGTGCCGGTAATCACACCGATCCGCCGACGTTCGAGAAGTCGCTGGTTCCTCGCAACTACGAAGAAGATCAGCTTCTTCCTCGCATGTGGGATGCTGGCGGGCACGCGGTCGGCAAGGTTGCTCCGGGTGGCTGGATCGCCAAGGTGAATCCAGACGGAACCGAATGGACTCTTGTGGCTTCGGGTTTTCGAAACGAGTACGACATTGCCTTCAATCAGCACGGCGAACTATTCACGTTTGATGCTGACATGGAATGGGACGTCGGATCGCCGTGGTACCGGCCGACTCGAGTAAACCATGTCACCAGCGGCGCCGAATTTGGCTGGCGATCCGGAACCGGCAAGTGGCCAGCCTGGTACCCGGACAGCCTGGGTTCGGTTATCGACATCGGGCCCGGTTCCCCAACGGGAATCGTGTTCGGAACTGGTGCTAAGTTCCCGGCGAAGTACCAGCACGCGTTGTTCATCTCTGATTGGAGCTACGGTGTCGTCTACGCCGTGCACATGACTCCAGACGGTTCTTCCTACACGGGAACCAGCGAACGTTTCCTTTCAGCGGCGCCGTTGCCTGTCACTGACCTCGTCGTGAACCCGCACGATGGTGCATTCTACTTCACCATTGGTGGCCGGCGAACGCAGTCCGGACTGTACCGCGTTACCCACAAGTCAAGCGCGGCGATCACGCCGATTAACCTTGCCGATACGAACTCAGACCAACGAGCCATCCGGCACAAACTTGAGAAACTGCACCACAAGGGAGCTGAGAACGCGGTTGAAACAGCCTGGGAATACCTGGATCACTCTGATCGCCACATTCGCTTTGCGGCACGAATTGCCTTGGAGCACCAGCCGGTTGGTGACTGGCAACAGAAGGCCCTTGACGAACAAAACCCGGCAAAGCTTGTCACGGCTTTGATTGGTTTGTGTCGTAACGGTGACGATTCACTTCAGGAACCCATCATTCAGGCGCTCGCGCGGGCTCATAGTTCTGATCAGTCGGAAGAGCAATCGTTGGCTGCACTGCGGGTGCTTGAACTGGCATTGATTCGAATGGGCGAACCATCGGACGAACTCCGAGCAGGTATCGGCGATGTGTTGAATCAGGGTTACCCCGCCGGTTCGCAACGCCTGAATCGAGAACTCAGCCAGCTGCTGATCTACCTCCAGCACGAAGAGGCTGCTGAGAAGACACTGGACCTCATGCTGGCCGCGCCATCGCAGGAGGAACAGATTCAGTACGCGTTGTGGCTACGAGGTTTGGAGTCCGGCTGGACCATGGATCTGCGGCGGAAATACTTTGGCTGGTTTAATCAGGCTTTAAGCCTGCGTGGCGGAAACAGCTTCTCACGGTTCCTTCAGAACATTCGCAAAGAAGCAGTCGCAAACCTTAGCGACGCGGACAAGAAAGAGCTCGGCGATTTACTGACTGCGAAAGCAGCACCAGTCGATCCAACAGCAGAACTCAAGGCGCGGTCGGTGGTAAAGAAGTGGAGCGTCGCTGAACTGGTGCCTGTGCTGACTGCCGATGCCGGTACTCGCGACTTCGAGAATGGCAAACGCATGTTCGCTGTGACGGCGTGCTATAAGTGCCATCGTTTTGCCGGAACGGGTGGGATTGTTGGTCCTGATCTGACAGGTGTTGGTCGTCGGTTCAACAATCAAAACCTGCTTGAATCACTGGTAGAACCCAGCAAGGTGATTTCCGACCAGTACCAGGCAACGACTTTCGTTTTGGAAAGCGGGAAGTCGATCACCGGCCGAGTCGCCAACCTAAATGGCAAGCGAATCATGGTCATCGACGACATGCTGAATCCGGGACGGATGAAGAGTATCAACGTTGATGAGGTCGAAGAGAAACTGCTGTCGAAGACGTCAATGATGCCAACCGGCCTGCTGGACACGCTTAACACTGACGAGATTCTGGACCTGGTCGCCTATCTCAAATCCGGTGGTGATCCGAATCACGAGATCTACAAAGCGGCTGCCAACGAGTGAGCGTGTTGCTGGATCAGCTGATAGACGGAACGGCGGACGCAATCTGGCGTCTGCCGGATGGTTCGTTTGAACCGCTGCAGCCAACGCCCGGTGGCCAGTGCCTGCTGCCCGGTTCGTTTAACCCACTGCACTCAGGTCACCAGGAATTGAGGGCAGTGTCCGAACGGATGACGGGACTACAGACGTCCTTCGAACTGTCGATTCGCAATGTCGATAAACCAGCGCTGAATCGAGATGCGGTTCTGAGTCGAGTCCAACAACTGTCGCATCCGGTGCTGCTAACGACCGCGCCCACTTTTGTTGGCAAGGCGAACATCATTCGCCAGATCACGTTTGTGGTCGGTGTCGATACTGCGAAGCGGATCGTTGACCCGGTCTATTATGGCGATTCGCCGGCCAAGATGCGGGAGTCTCTGCACTCCATCCGACGGGCGGATTGTCGGTTCCTGGTCGCCGGCCGTGTTAGCGGTTCTGACTTTCAAACGCTAAGCGATGTTGGAATTCCGATTGAACTATCCGACTTGTTCGAAACGATTCCTGAAGACCAGTTTCGAAGCGACATCAGCTCCAGCCAGCTTCGACGCGACGCCCATTAGGGGCCAAATTTCCCCGGATGGTGGATAACCTAACACGCCTATCACACGCCGCGGCGCGGCTTTGCTGCTGGCAGGGTCAGCCGACTTCATAAGAAATGGGGTTGGGAACCGGGTTTTCCTGGCGGTTATCGGCATCATCGGTTTCACCGAAACCACGCGCCGCAGCGTTTGACTAACGGTTCAGTTCAACCGTTCTTGCCCAAGTTACGTCACTCGCAATCACGATGAACTCTCCACACCAACAGTGTCGCAGCGAACGGCAGCGGCGGCATTCCCACCTCAAAAACTGCCGACATCGGAGGTCACCATGTTGTTAGCCATAGCTGGATTGGTCCTTACCCTGACACAGTTCGGGAACGATTCTATTGAGATTGACCTGATTGCACTTCAGGAGAATGTTTGCATTTTCTTCGAAGAGTCACAGGAAGTTGCGGAAGCGACTGTCGAAGCAAACGAGCCTGTAGATTCGGAACTCGGTGAAGCAGCGGCAGACGTGATTGATGTTGTTGAAGTCAAAGAGACTGTGGAGTTGGTCAAAGTTGACCTGCGTCCGGAAGCTGAAACCGAAGTTATTGAAACCACTACATCTGCTCCTGAAACAAGCGTCATTGAAGAGGAAGTTGTTGACGCTGTTGCGGTTGAAGCGGAAGAGCCCGTCGTCGTGGTCGCCGACGAATCGGCCGAGCAGGTTGCTGCTCAGTGGTCACAGCTTTCGGAAGAAGCTCGTGAGTCAATCTTGCTGCTGATCGAGATTGACCTCAACACGCAGGAATAGATCGAGCCGGCTGGAGAGAAAGAAGGAACCGCAGGAGCCAAACCCCATCGCAGTTGCGACTTCCACTGATCTCTAGCCGATCGATCTGTCGGGCCGACGAGAGTATCCACCCGTCTCCACAACCCCGCAGCTCACGTTCTTCGGTGAGCTGCGGGGTTTGTGTGATTCTACCCGCCACGAGATTGGCCCGCGGCCGTTAATTGACAGCGGCCATCAAACATGTGACGCAGCCGGCAACGACCCCTCGGACAGCCATAGGGTGAAGGGCTAATTGAAAGCCTTCCAAAGCTTCGGCCATTTTTGAGGTAGGTCATCAACGGCAAACTTACTGCCCAGCGTTGGGCTTCGAGAGTTTCTCTCTTCTCCCAGGTCTGGGATCTCCAATGGTCCGCCAAATCGCGTGTCCTGGTAGTTGTCCAGAAAGTTCAGGCTGGGCTCCATCGTTGAGTCGTCAAGGCTTTCGAAAAGTTGCACAAGCGACTCTGGGTCGCCAAGAACTTTCTCGCAAGGCTGTTTGCCTTTGAGAATCATCCATCCGCGAAAGTCCATGAAGCCATCATCACTACATCCTCCGTTCACCGTATAGGCGACCGACCACACGTCCCAGTGATCCAGACGAACATACTCTGACCAAAAATACGCTGCGAAATAGGCAACTTCGTCCTCACTCAGTTCGTCCAAGCGCTTGGTCAACGCCACGAATTGCTTCTCAACGTCGATGTCAGCGCAGATGTCGATCAAGTGCCAAAATTGATCTCTCGAAAGTGACATTGAGACTTGCCCTACCAGCTTTGCGTCACGAACGCAGTTACTGTTTACGCGGCGTTGGTTTCTTGTGGGCGATGTTGATGAACGCGTGAACGTGCGGAGCGCCGCGGAAGTGCCACACGAAAGTTGGTCCTTCAATCCGCCACACATCCCAGGTTCCGTCATCTTTCAGGTCGCCCTGTTTCGAAAACGCCATGTTCAGGCTGTCCAGCCCACCGTTCTCCAACAGGATCCACATCACCTCCTGAATGTCCTCAGCACGGAATGGTGACAGAAGAACCTTTAACGAGTCCGCCAGCAGCAGCTTCTGATCTGCGCTTAGTTCGCGTACGGACAACCCGGGGAACTTTCCGGATCGGCCCTGCAGCTGCACTGCGGTTTCCCGAGGCGATTTTGCCATCATGACCTTGGTACGTTGTTCGCCTTCAAGCGCCGCAAAGACTTTGTTGACCTGCTGCGTTTGGTAGAAGAACAGATTGTCCTCCGGTTTTTCTTCCTCACCGTGTCCGTAGACCAATGGGCCGCCAAAGGCCAGGCGGTCGTTACGATCGCCATCAGCCCGAAGCGTCAGGTGGCGTCCAGTGAATTCCCATTGGAAGTTCCCGCTGTCCGGTTCTCCAAAGAATGCCATGCTGTAGTCGCCAATCCCGCCGGAGTCGTCGTCCATTTGTTTGACGAACCGCTCATAGCCTTCTTCACTGCACAACGATTTGATCGCGCGCTGGGTCAGATCGCGTTGGGCTTCAGAGTAGAACTTTTCGCCAAGTGTTGGTTCTGTAATGTGCCAGTTGGGATTGATGCGCGACTTCAGTTTGTGGTTGAACGGCAGGCACAGAGTCTTCTTCTGAGCATCACTAAGCGAAGCGTGCAGTTCTTTGACGGCTTGTTCCGCTGAGGATTTCGGCGTGGCTGCGGATGCGACTTGAGGCCACAGGCCCAGTCCTCCGGCAGCGGTGACTGCCCCAACTGCTGAGAGAAAGTGCCGCCGGTCGATGCTGGGGCTGTCTTTTGA
>CAZAIB010000102.1:0-23601 GCA_964485095.1 uncultured Planctomycetaceae bacterium
CGTCGGTCTGCGATCCTCCGTATGCTGGCACTGGGAATAGAATATCAAGCTACAGTGAAGGTAGGTCAGGCTGTGCCTGACGCAGCGTGCAGGTGATTTGGTAGGTCAGGCAAAGCCTGACCTACAAGGAATGGGGCTCTTGATTCGGAAAAGCTATCTCCGTGAGGGTACTACCTAACGGGGACGCATTTGTACAATTGGGCGTTGGTTTCAATCTGTTGGGGGATCAAGCGTGCAACGAACCGTGCCACTTCTTATCTCGCTGTTCGCGCTGGCGATGGTCGGCATCGTAGTATGCACGGACACCAGCCGTCACAAAGCGACGCGAGGGCGAACTCGAGAGATTCGTCTTGAGGTCCTGCCTGGCTGGAACAGATCTGCTAAGTGGGAGGCTCCGAGTGAGATTCGAGTCACGGACGAAATTCTGGACCCACTTTTTCGCGACCTTCACAGCCAGAAGACCCAGATCCGCGAGGATGCGGCAGAAGAGCTGGCTGAACTACTCGATCCTCGGATCAGTGATCCCCTCCGAAATCGGCTCAAAGTCGAGAACGACTTCCACGTTCAACTGGCTTTGCACAAAGCACTGGCCTCGCAGGGCGAGAAGGCCGCAACGCGTTTCCTGATTAACTCGCTACGCCGCAGTGGCCACCTCGGATGCGTCTACTTACGCGATGTATCTGGCGAAGACTTCGGGTGGAATATCCAGAAGTATGAAGACTGGTTTCGCACCACGAGCGATGCGGACTTTCGCACGATGATTGAGGAGCGTTGGCGTGAGAAACCAATGATGCAGGAGTGGGGTGAGTTCGTCCGACTGTTCCAGCGTGGATACTTTTCGGGGTTCCACGACGACGAAGCTGAAGTTGATGAGTTCTCTGAGCCAATGACCCGTCAGGATGAGGCAAGACTATCGGAGATGCCGACGGCCAGGGCGTGGAGACTATTTGATACTGCCCTCGGCTTCCTGCAGTCAGAAGGCGACCGCAAAACTGCAGCGCAGGTGTTCCGAAGAGTCGCAACGGAATACAGCGATACGTACTACGCCGGGCAGGCCCTCGAGCTCGCAGACCAACTGGATCGCATGGTCATGGAGGATGAACAGTTCAAACAACCGGGAAGCCTCAATCGCCTCACCACCGAGCAAAAGATCGCCATTCACATCCACAATTTGCGTGATGTTGAGGCCCATCAATACTCCCAACCGGGGTATTGCAGCGTATTCAACCTGTTCAGTCTCTCCCGCGATCGCAAGCCGACGGCCGCGGAGGAGCTGTTGAAGATCGGCAGTCCGGCGGTGCCTCACCTGCAGAAGTTACTGGACGACCGCAGGCCAATTCGCGGAGTTGGGTATTGGCGAGATTTTCATCCCACCCGCACGGTGCTTCGCTACCAGGACGCGGCCATTCAAATCATCTCTGCAATTCAGCAGCAGCCTCACTACAAACGACGAACCACCAGTTCGTACTTCTCAAACGAGTCACCAGAAGTTCGCCAGAGTGTTCAGCAATCGATCGAAGACCATTGAGGAACAGGGCAGGGCGGCATGGCACCCAACTCCCCGGAAGCGAGGTAGCACCGCGTTCGAACTCTGCTACCCGTTCACAGGCAATGAATTTAATCCAGGCAAGCCATTCCTGTAGTTCAGGCTGTGCCCTGGAGCCCTCACCAATCAATCGCCGGGCCGTATTGAGACTCGCCTGATGAGACTGGTCGGTACCGCATCGGTCGCATATTTGTCGCGACCGCTTTCTCGGTTTCGTCGGTCTGCGATCCTCCGTATGCTGGCACTGGGAATAGAATATCAAGCTACAGACAAGCAGAGGTGAAGCGTGATTATTTACGGCTCTCGAATGTATGGAAAACGGGACGAGGTCATCACGCATGGCTATTGCAGGGGTTGTGACCGGACAGTACAGCACAAAAGTTACAACGGTCGAAAGTTTGGACACGTCTACTTCATTCCGTTGTTCCCTTGCGGAAAGCCATCGCGGGTTATTCAGGAATGCGGCAAATGCGGCATTGGCAGTCACATTCCCGAAGCAGAAGTGCCGGGCATCTGCCGGGGACTCACAGAGGACCTGCATCAGTGTGTTGAAGCATCAGCCCGCGGCGAGCATCGGATTAAGGACGCTGATGGTGAAGAGCTCGACACGGCTCCTGTTCTGGCCAGCACGATCGAGATGCTAACCGTATTGAACAACTATGGCCCGGTTAGCGCCGCCATCAAAGAACTTGGTGATGACAGCTACGAGCGGCACGTGGCTGAAGCGGTTCATGAAGAACTTGGCGGCCAACTACAACGAGCACTGAAGTGCGCTAAGTCGGCCGCACGTGCAAACAAGGAGGCAGTCTGGCCCATTGCCAAACTTGCTGAGTACTCCGGAAGGCTGAAGCGCCACGACGATCAACTGAAGCTGCTTGATCGGGCAATAAAAATGGTGGGGCCAACAGAAGCGCTCGGTTTGAAAATCCAAAAGCTCTCGCCCCTGGAATCACTAAAAGAGTTTGGCCAGATGCTGGAAGTCATGGACGAATGCATGCAGGACTCACCAGAACTCGCTCAGGACAAAGTGTTCGCCAAGGAACGCAAGAAGGTCGAGAAGAAGGCGCGAAAGCTCGGACAGATTGATTGAAACGAGTAAAGACCTCCTGCCTTGCTCCGGTTCCTCAAGACCGTGATCTCAACTGAGCCGTTTGGATGTTAACCCAACGGCACTGACTCTGGATTTTCCGCCTCCGACTTTATGTCGGGGGTTTAGCGGCTTCTGCACTACATCGTCAGCACCATTCGGCGTTAGCCCGCTACCCGGGTTGCATGAGGTAACCGAAGCAATCGTCAAGACGGCTCATTCAATCGACCGCCTCTAACAGAAACTCGGCTGGATGGGTCACAACTCCGGTGGCCCTCAGCTTTCTTTACTCACGTCCGCGTTCCAGGAACGCCAGCAGATCACGTAGTTCGCCAATGGTCATGGTGTGAACCAGGCCGCCGGGCATCAGTGATGTGGTGAGGTCGGTGCGTGATTCGATCTCTGCCCACGGAAACGACTGCTCGCGTCCAACAGAGTCGCGGTAGTATTCACGACTGGTCCGGCCGCCTTTTCGCAGCATGATGCCGGTAAATGTCTTACCGCTGGAAAGCGTGATTGTTTGAGCGTGAAACTGCGGATCGACATCCCGGTTCGGTTCAAGAATCGCCCGCAGGATGCGCCGCCGATCGCCACTGGAAGCCACCGCCGTCAGGTCCGGCCCGACGACATTGCCACGCCCCCGATGCCGATGACAATTCGCACACAAAGCGACCTTCGAATGGTAGAAGATGCGACGGCCCGCATCGGCGTCACCTTGCGGGCCACTGTCGAGCAACCGCAACCACGCGTCCGTGTCCCCCACGTCCGGCCGTCCGTCCTTCAACGATCCGCCTGCGACAATCGCAGCCAACAACTCTTCGTGTTCCGCACCAACCGCGTTCCTCAACTTTGTGACAACATCGTTGTGCAGTGACGAGAACCGCAGCGACCGCAACGCCTCGGCGCGAACCTGGTGGACCTCATCAGTCGCAAGCTTCAACAGGATCGACTCAAACTTTTTCGCCGACAACGCCAGAGCTGCCACCGCTTCGGTTCGAACAGTCGCCGACTGCTGCGAGTCACTCGCGATCGCCGACAACGTATCGTCAAACTCCACACCACCGCGTGCAGCGATTGTGCGAATCGTCTCCACAACCAGCGGTTCACTCTCCCGCGCCAGCAACTTACACAGAAGCCCCGCATCCAGCCCCTTCTGTTTTGGCCCCAGCAACCGCAGCGCGAAGGCTTTGATTTCGTCCGGCGTCTGGTCTGACCGTACTGTCTTCAACAACAACGCCCCATCCGTGACACCAGCCTCCGGATCTCCTCGCAACGTGTTATGGGCCGCCAGACAAGCTTCGAACAACTCAAAGCCGATCTCCGAATCAGTCAACATGCGCTCGATCTGGTCAGCAAACTGTTCCATATTCCGATCCGTCAACCAACGGATCGCTTCGAACCGAACAGCCGCGGCCGAATCATTCAGCCCCGCCTGAACCCACTTCGTATCCTCCGGCGCCAACCGCTTCCTGGCCAACATCAAAGTCACCCGGTCCGCTGCGGAGTACCCTGGCAGTCCATCCACAGACCACTTCATGTCGCTTCGACTAAGTGCCTGAACCGCCGCATCCGCCAGATGAGCGTCATCACCGGCAGCCAACTTCAAGAGCCGCTTGGTCGCGAAACCAGAGACGTCCCCCGACCTCAATTGACGCGCCAGCGTCGTCGCTTCATTGAGCGGCTGGAGTGTTCGAGACTTCCACCAATCCGCCTTTTCCGGATCGATTTCAACCTTCCACACTCGACCACGATTGTGCAGCTTATAAGTGCCCCACACCCAGTCCGCCATGTAAAATGTGGTCTCGTCAGCCTTCGCAATACAAGTCGGCCGAAACAACTCAGGCGCGCGAATCAGCGGAACGCGGGTCGAACGAAAGCTGGCTCCCGAGCGTTCCAAATCGTAATAGTCGAACCGATTGTCAGACCACGAACCAATCAACAACCCGCCACCCAGCGACACCGCGCCGCAGGGAGCTTCAGCCACGGAATTTAGCATCGGCAAAGTGCCCCTTAGTTCTCCGTTCCAGCCCACAAACGGATGGAACGCCGCACCGCCGTAGCGCCGCTGATACCCAAAGTCCCCGCCATCCACGACATGCAGTAGTCGACAGGGAGGCCGCGAGCCTGGATCGTTCTCGGCCGCAAACATTTCGCCATCTTCACGAACACAAACGCCAAACGGATTCCAAAAACCAACTGCAGTCCGAACCAGGTTCTTCCCGTCACTGGAACACCGAAAGATCCCGCCCTCACCCGTCCCGCGAATGATCACGCCGTCGGTTCCTGTCAGCGTCCACGCCTTCGAGAAATTCTCGCCCAGCGAAAAAACCAACTGCCCATCTACGTGCCAGGTCAACCCGGCAAGACCGTTGTGCGGATAATCTGCTTCCGTCTCCAGAACCGCGATCGTCTGCTCTACATCACCGACTCCGTCACCATCCGAATCCCGCACGCGGAGGATGCGATCGCGTTCAGCCAGATACACCCAGCCGTCAGGTCCGAGTTCCAGGTCCATCGTCGCATCAGTCTTCGCGTAGTAGACCGTTCTGCTTTTGTCCGGATTTAGAACAACAACTTCGTCGTGTTCAGGCCCAACATAATCATCCGGTCGAAAATGGGTGTGGTTCGACACAACCCAAACACGCCCCGCGTCATCAACATCGATACCAGTCGGCGTCACCACATCCGGCTGTTCCGCCACAACCGAGAACCGAACACCGGGAACCAGATGTTCCAACACCGGTCGGAATTCACCAGACCCCGGCTTGTCCTGCGCTGCAATGATCGCAGGCGCCAAACACAACCAGGCGGCCGCGGTTCTGGTAAGAGTTCGGTTCAGATACTGCATGCGTGGTTCCAATTCAGGGATTCGAACGCATCATACCCAAACTCTGCGTCACTCAGCGAGAAGCGTTTTCCAGACGGTGGACCGGATCTCATTGACGGCCAGAGTGATCCGGGCAGTGCGGTCTCTTCAATGTCGGACATCGGGTTCAGGCTGCACCGAAAGCCTATTGCGGACAAGTAGCGCGGTGTTCGAATTGTTTGGATTCCGCTATCTTCGGGGTGGAACCGAAGATCAATTCACACTGGCAGACGCATGCTTGGCCTACTGAAACCAAAATCACCGTTGGAAATCCGTGAGAAAGTCTGGACCGAACGCCGCATGCATTGGCTTGCGCAGA
Organism: uncultured Planctomycetaceae bacterium; assembly: GCA_964485095.1. Lineage (GTDB taxonomy): Bacteria > Planctomycetota > Planctomycetia > Planctomycetales > Planctomycetaceae > CAYNWT01. Next base: position 5,819 of record CAZAIB010000102.1, read on the forward strand.
GGTTTGGTTTGGACCGCATGAAGTCGGCGACCATCGTGCAGCCGACGGGTGAGTTCTTTCCGAACCAATACAACGGTCAGCCGGACGACGTTGCCGATGTATTTTCTCGTGTCTGCGACTTCATGGGAACGTCGTCTGAACGATTCGAATTGTCGGTCAAGGGCTGCTGTCAGGATGGAGCCTGCTGCGATCCGAAGCCAGGTGAAAAGCCGGTCGTGCAGGTTGGAACCGATGACGTCGCCGACCAGGAACGGCTCATCGCAACGCTGGCTCGATCTGTCGCCGCAGACACGTTGATCAACAGCGGACATTTGACCGAAGGCATGGGTGACACCGAATCGCTGACCGACCTGCTGGCGGTCTTTCTTGGTCTGGGGATTTTCCAGGCGAACACGGCGGTCAAAAGTACCGCAGCGTCTTATGGAACCTGGGAGTCATGGTCGATTCGGGGAGCCGGCTATCTGCAGGCTCGCGTACCGGGCTATGCGATGGCGCTCATGGCGTGGGTTCGAGACGAACACAACCCCGCTTGGGCTTCGATGCTTGGAGCCGACGCCAGTGGCGCGTTCCAAAAAGGTTACAAGTACATCACGAAGACCGGCGACTGTCTGTTCCGGCCAGACAACGCGTCGCAGCCAGACGAAACTCGTTCGGCAACGTCCATCATCGACGACTTAAAGAAGGGAACCGAAACGCAACAGGTTGCAGCGATGTGGGCTCTGCAGGCAAACCCATCATTAGCAACAGGCGCCGCGGAGTTGCTAAGAGATTCTGTCAAACATCGGAACCCGGGCGTGGCTGCGGAAGCCGCCAAGACCATCGCCATGCTGGGTTCAGTTGCCGAACAAACATTGCCAGTCGTGCTGGAACAACTCTCAGCCCAGCAAGCAGAAATCCGCGCCCATTGCGCGATGGCTGTTGGAGCGATCAGACCGGAACTTGATTCGACACACGACGGATTGCAGGTTCGAGAAGAACTCGCGCCGCTGCTACAGGATCGCAACCCGAAGGTCGCCGAAGCCACGCTGAATACGTTTGCTCTTTACGGAAAAGAGGCGGAATCGTCGCTGGCGAAAGCTGTTCCGCAAATTGTGCGGTACGCACGCGATTGCAGCTTCGAATTGTTGGCCGCATCGATACAGCGAGTGGCGTTTGTGGTCGATGACCCAAAGGCTTTCTTCGAAGAATACCTCGAAAACACCGATGCCGAAATTCGCGACCGCATCCTTGGCGAACTCGAAGCCCTGGAAGAAGACGAAGCTGACGAATCGGAAGAAGAATCTTAAGAGCACGTGCGCCGGTTGAGTGGAATGAGGCCCCGGTGACTGGTACGTTGCTGTCTCACCATTGGAGAGTCGCATGTATCGTTCTGTCATCTTCTTGTTCCTGCTGTCCGTGACTGCGGGTGGTCTTTACGCGGCCGATATCAAACCGGGCCGGTACGACGCTCAACTGCAAACGCCGGGCGGGCCGCTCCGCTTTCCGCTGCAGCTTTCGTCCAACAACGGCAAGTGGTTGGCTTCCATTTCGGATCCGTTGGAACGAATTGAGATCCCGATGGTTCAGGTAGACGGCGACAACATCACGCTGTCGTTCCCGCACTACGATTCCACGATAAAGGCCAGACTTGACGGCGATCAGTTGGTCGGCCAGTACCGCAAACGACGCGGCAAAGAACGCTACGGTGAGATGAAATTCGCCGCGCAGCCAACGTCATCCATTGCATCGCAGGAAGCTGCGTTCAAACCGTACGTTGGGAAGTGGTCGGTTAAGTTTTCCGAAAGCGAAGATCCGGCGCTGGGCGTGTTCTCAATCCGCAAAACTGACAAAGCACCGTGGGGAACCTTCCTCACGACGACCGGCGACTACCGGTTCCTGACAGTTCAGCCGTCTGCTAAATCGGACTGCGTTGAACTCTCAGTCTTCGACGGCGCGCATGCGTTTTTGTTTCGGATGCAGCGAAAACAAGATGGAACGCTGGCTGGCGACTTTTGGTCCGGTAACAGCTGGCACGAGACGTTCGCCGGAAAGCTGGATCCGAAAGCCGAACTGCCCGACGCGTTCCGGCTGTCCACGGTGCTTAAGGATGTGAACTTAAACGACATCAAGTACCCGGATCTCGACGGCAAACTTACGTCGCTGGGCGACCCAAAGTTCGCCGGCAAAGCGCGGCTCATTCAGGTGTTCGGTTCGTGGTGTCCCAACTGTCACGACGCGGCTCTGTACCTTTCTGAACTGCAAAAGAAGTACGGTTCGCGTGGCCTTTCGATTGTGGGACTGGCGTTTGAACACACGGGCGAGTTCGATCGTGATGTTGAAATGGTGAAGCGGTACATCAAACGCCACAACACGCAGTACCCGGTCCTGCTGGCGGGCTTGTCAGACAAGTCCAAAGCAACGAAGCAGTTTCCGCTCATCGACAAAGTGCGTTCGTACCCGACCACCATTTTTGTCCGAGCCGACGGGACTGTCCGCGCCGTGTACACCGGATTCAGCGGACCCGCCACTGGCGAAGCCTACAAAAAGCTTCGCGCGCGATATGAAGAACTCGTAGAGGAATTGCTCACCGAGGAGTAGCCTTTACCTGGCATACGAATAACCGAACCGCATGACCGGACTTCGCGGGCACGGCACGCAGGATACCTGCGGAGTGCCCAGCAACTGCAATCAGCATCAGCTTCGGGAGCGACGATATCAAGTACTGGTAGATAAGGAGAGATACCATGCTTCGATGCCAGGGATGTTCAAGCCAGAATTACGCCCGTTCAAGCCGCAGTTGCGATTCGTCAATGGACTGCATGCTGCGATGCAAGCGTTGCGGACACTTGAAGCGGACGAACCGCCTTATCGCGTGGTTGGTACTACGCCCGGACGAAAGCCCCGCGCCGTCTGGCCAACAACGGCAGGCTCCGGCATACCCAACACTCCCGCGTCAGTCTCGGCAGCCGAACTCGCCCGCTATGCACGATACTGAACGAGGCTCCCACAGACAGTCGATGGCGCCGACTCCTCGCGCAGCTCGATCTGTTTAGCGTTTCACTGACACGAGTGTGAACGCGGTCTGCCGATGAACCGGGCCGGGCAAGCATTGTCACTGCAGAAGTGTTTCACCGTTGAGGCTGTGAGTTTTGGGCCCATCACTATTTTTGGGTGGCCGGGGTTGGACTGAGCCCGTGAAGGAAACCCCGGTGCGATCAACCAGCAGTGCTCAGATTCTAGTGAAACGTTCGAATCACGTTCCGGGGTTTCACTCGTACCTCGCTCCAACCCCGGCCACCCATTTATTCACAGCCTCGTAGACGTTCCGCGCGGGGCAATGGGTTCGTTAAGTAGCAGCGTTGGCAGTTTCGCTGAGGACGCAACGGTTCGAACGAATCAAGCTCAGCAACCGCGGCCCATACAGGGTGACCGGTTCTACTTCGTCCATTGCAGTGAACGCGGTCGGGTTCTTGTCGCCCACGTCTGATGGCAACACCGACCAACCTTCGTCTTCCGACCAACCCAGAGTCAGCTTTGTGGTTTCGCCGGTTTGTTCTGCGTACAGCCACGTCATGCTTTGGTCAGAGAACCCGACCGGCAAGTACGCGTTCTCACCGGCGCCCAAACGGTTCAACCACTGATCCAACAGCCCGGCCATCACGAGAGCCGCCTTTTGGGGAGATTCGTCGCCGGGGCTCACATTCGAATCGAGCGCGAAGTAGTAAGAGTCTTCGGTTTGTTGAGTTTGCCCGAAAGACAACACGACGTCGCCGTGAGGTGAGTCGCTTTGGTTGAGTTGCAGCCAGATGGGTCGTGCCACGATTCGCTTCCTGAACGCGTTGGTTGAACAGCAATTTGATAGGAGCACTCTGAATGAGTCAACCTGAGCCCTGCCAGGGTTCATGAGCTGACCCACACGAAATGCGGTTCAACCCTTGCGGTTCTTGAGATTCAGCAGCAATCGTTGCGAACCAGTCCTGGTTTTCAACAGGGTGTTTAAAGCACCACCTGGCCAATCCGGGTACAATCAATCAGCCACTTGACGCGGTAAGTGATCACAATTGAACTAGTATTGCGTCACCTTCAGTGGTTCGAACCGGACTCTGAAGACTCACGCAACACTTGACACTGCTGCTCCCCACCGAGACTTCCACCAGGAGAGACATCTATGCGTGCCGCAACAGTTTTGGCCGCACTGCTGGCATGTGCGATTCCCGCATCTGCTCAACAACTTAGCGTGGGCGACGCCGCGCCCGACTTCAGCTTGCAGGGTAGTGATGGCAAGACTTACGCACTTGCTGACCTGAAAGGCAAAGCCATAGTGCTGGCATGGTTCCCGAAGGCCGAAACCGGCGGTTGAACGGCTCAATGCAAGTCGCTCCGTGAGAGCGGCGAAGCTATTAAGGCCTTCGACGTTGCCTACTTCACTGCCAGTTGTGATCCCATCGAGATCAACACTCGGTTCGCCAAAAAACTTGATCTCGACTACCCAATCTTAAGTGACCCCTCCGGCAAAGTCGCGATGGCGTATGGTGTCGTTACGAACCCAAACCGGTTGTATCCGGCTCGCAAAACAATCTACATCGACAAGACTGGCAAGATTGCCGCAATCGAACGGGGTGGAACACGAAACGCAGGTCCCGACCTTGTTCGTAAGTTGAAAGAACTTGGCGTCGAACCAGCAAGCGCGTCGGCAGGTTCTGGCTTTGGCGAGATCGTTCGCCTTGATCCGCGGTTCGACAAACTGATTCCGCCTGGAGCGTCCATCGAAGTACTGGCCAAAGGCCACGAGTGGTCGGAAGGTCCTGTTTGGGTCGCCGACGACGAAGGCGGTTCTCTTCTATTCTCTGACATCCCGCGCAACTCTGTGTATCAGTGGCGGGAAGGTTGGAGCGAAGCGAAGGTGTATCTAAAGCCGTCAGGATTCACGGGTGTCAGCAAGTACGGTGGAGAACCTGGTTGCAACGGATTGCTGTTGGATTCGATGGGCCGTTTGGTTTCGTGTGAACACGGTGACCGCCGCGTGTCTGTGATAACGAAAGACGGCGGCAAGCGGACTCTTGTCGACAACTACATGGGCAAGCGACTTAACAGTCCCAACGACGCCTGCTTCAAATCCAACGGCGATCTGTACTTTACCGATCCACCCTACGGACTTCCGAAACGGTTTGATGACCCACGACGGGAACTCGACTTCTGCGGCGTCTACCGACTTTCGAAAGACGGCAAGCTAACGCTGCTGACCAAAGAGATGACCCGGCCCAACGGCATCGCGTTTTCTCCCGATGAGAAAACTCTGTATGTCGCTCAGTCAGATCCGAAAGCCGCCATCTGGAAAGCGTTCCCCGTTAAAGATGATGGAACCATTGGCGCGGGCAAAGTCTTCTTCGACGCGACTTCTTTGGTCGGCAAGATGAAGGGACTGCCCGATGGTCTCAAAGTCGACAAAGCAGGCAACCTGTTCGCCACCGGCCCCGGCGGCGTTCACGTGTTCGCACCAGATGGAACTCCACTGGGTCGAATCGACACAGGCCAGGCAACAGCCAACTGCGGCTGGGGCGGCGATGGAACGACGCTTTATATCACGGCCGATGCATTCATCTGCCGAGTGAAAACCAGCACGAAGGGTGCGGGTTGGAAGTAAGCAGCGACAGACATTGCGGCCGCTGCGGTTCGAGAACAATCGCGGCGGCCGTTTGTCCGTCTAGGCTTGTCAGTAAAGCAGATTGTGTGGCCGGGGCTGGACTGAGCCTGCGAAGGAAGCCCCGGGACTACCAGGGTTTCACTCGTTCCTCGCTCCAACCCCGGCCACCCAAGAAAGAGAGTTTTCAGTTTCTTCACAAGCTTGCTTTGCAAGCGCGGCAACAACGACTCACCACGAGACCTCACCGATGAAACGCATTCTGATCCTCGCAGTTCTGGTTCTTCCCCAACTGCACGCGGCAGAACGTCCCAACATCCTGTTGCTGTTCGCCGACGACCAACGCGCTGACACAGTCGGTGCCTGGGGGAACTCCAACATCGATACACCCAATATTGATTCGTTGGTCAAGCGTGGTTTCAGTTTCAAGCAGAACTACTGCTTCGGTTCTAACTCCGGAGCCGTCTGTGTACCCAGTCGAGCCATGCTGCACACGGGTAAGCACTGGATGCATTCCAACAATCAAATGAAGGGCGAAACCACGCTGGGTCAGCTGCTGCAAACGCAGGGCTACAAAACATTCGCCACCGGCAAGTGGCACAACGGCGACCAGTCAATCCTGCGCAGTTTTGATAGCGGCAAGGCTGTGTACATGGGCGGCATGAGCGACCACATTCAGGTTCCGCTGCAGGACATTGTTGACGGAAAACTTGTGAACAAGCGGATTGGCGACGGGTTCTCCAGCACGTTGTTCGCGGATGCGATGACTGATTTTCTGCGCGAACAGAACGGTTCAGAAGAACCGTTCTTCGCGTACGCCGCGTTCACATCGCCGCACGACCCTCGTCAGCCGCCGCAGGAGTACCGCGAAAAGTACTACAACAAACGACCTCCGCTGCCGGACAACTTTCTGCCGCAGCACCCGTTCAACAACGGCTTCATGACAGGTCGCGACGAAAGCCTGGCTCCATGGCCGCGACCTAAAGAGATGGTGAGTGATCAACTGGCTGAATATTACGGCATGGTCGACCACCTGGATGTCGAGATCGGTCGTGTCCTGAAAGCGCTGGAAGATTCAGGCAGAGCTGACAACACAATCATCATCTATGCCGCCGATCATGGCCTGGCGATGGGAAGCCATGGCCTGCTGGGCAAACAAAGCGTTTACGAACACAGCATGCGGTGCCCGTTGGTCTTCGTCGGGGACGGTATCCCCGCCGGCAAATCAACCAGCGCGTTCTCTTACCTGTTAGACATCTACCCAACGCTGTGCTCAATCACGGGAATCAAACCGCCCGCCGGCCTGGATGGGGAAGATCTCTCAGTCATTTGGAAAGGAACCAAAGACAAGGTTCGCGACGAGGTCTACCTGCAGTACACGAAACACCAACGATCGGTTCGTGAAGATCGCTGGAAGCTGATTCGGTATCCGCAAATCAATCACACTCAGTTGTTTGATTTGGAGAACGACCCCAGCGAGATGAAGAACCTTGCCGAATCGGCCGACCACAAACCGCACGTCGATCGACTCATGAGCAAACTGTCGGACTGGCAAAAAGCCTGGGGCGACAAGGTTCCGCTCACCAGTAAAAAGCCAAAGCCCAAAGCCATAGATTTCTCAAAGGCAAAACGGGTTCCCGATCGCTGGCAACCAAAGTGGATCCGCGACAAGTACTACGGCGGCACCGAACCCAGCGCCCGCAGCCAACAGCAAATCCAAAAGATGTACAACGACTTCGGCCGCTAGGCAACGTTCCGTTGCATCGGATTCCGGTTGGTACGTTGGGATGGTGTTTTCCAAACCATTGACGCCGGTGGAACGGGCTTCGTGCTGACTGCTGGGCCGGGCAGAGGCATATCCAACCTCGCAAACTTTCGGGTCACGTGGTCCAAGGGGCAAACGACTGTCCAACAAGTTCTAGACGAACTGCTCCCAGGCTACGGGTTGGAATGGGTTGGGCGAAGATGGGAATTGGGACAGACGTTACTTCTTCTCGTAAGCGGCGTCGATCACGAATGTGTCGCACGTTTGATGGAGGTGGTGCATCGCGTGCAGACCTTCTTTGAACTGCGGAAACACTTGCCGGATGGTCTGCTCGCGGTACTCTTCGAGATCTAACGTGACGATTTCGTTGATGTTCAAACCGCAGCCGTAGATGTCGTTTGCGCTAATCTGCGATGGCCGCAGTGTTTTGCCATCATGATGAAAAATCGGGCCGGCGTTGCGGGCAACTCGAGAATCAATCAGTACCGGATTCTGTTGATGAGGCTGTATCGTTTTTAACTGCAGCGAATCAATCTTATAGATGTACAGCTCGGCACACGGATCGTTGCCGAACCCTTTATTGAGAAACAGCCAGCGATCTCCGTGTTCGTCACGGTAGTACGTGGTGTCAACAATCGATTCGCCTTCGAAAGCGGTTGCGTACAGTTCCCACTTCGCCGGAAACTCAGTGCACCGGTAAATTTCAACGCGATTGTTTTTATGCGTCTCGGGGATCATGTACATCTCGCCGTCTTCTTCAAAGACGTTCGGGTACGAGAGGTGATATTCCAGGTCCAGGACATCCTGCACTTCGACCAGCTGTCCTTTTTGAACCCGACCGACCGAGATCTTTCCGCGTTTTTCGGCACACAGATAGTTTTCGAAGAAGACGTAGCGTTCGTCGCCTCGGGTGACGAGAAACGGGTCGGCCCAAAATTCGGTGTCCGGCATTTGTACCGGCTTCAGCCGAAACAAGGGCGCTTCCATGAACTGTCCTTTGCCGATGAACAGCGTCCAACAGCTGTGACGAGTCTTGAAGAGACTCGTGCACAATTTCTCTTTCGCCTTACGCAAGACACTGCTGTAGAACCGCCAGCAATAGCGAAGCACGACACCCAGCGATGGCTTTGAATACAGCGGCTGGTCGTAGGTCCCGGATGCTTCTGTCTGAAACACGCCGCGCTTGAGTTCTTCCAGGTGCTTAAACAGGATCGATACCGAATGTTCAAACACCAGGTTCCGATTCTTGATGCAGGACCAGTGGACGTTGTAAGTGCCGCGACCAATTACGCGGCCGCCGTCCAGTTCGCTGGTCAACTGCTGTAGCGTGACGCCAACGTTGGCTTCACCCAGAACTGGTTCCCAGAACCCGGCCGGCATCCCACGGATGGCTCTGTTGTCACCATGATGGAAGCTCCAGACGCCATACTTTGCCGATTCAAAAATCGGACCGCGAATGATGTTGAACGCGTGGCGCAGCAGGACATCCAGGTCGTACTTCTGAATAGCCCTGGCGTCCTCTTCAGAGAACAGATCGACGGCTCTTTTTTTAGTTGGACTCAACTTGATGCAGGGCAGCGTCTCCAGAAACCGGATGAGGTCTTCTCGGTCAACAGTCCAGGCAGGTTTGAACAACCGCTTTTCCAAGGCCGTTTGCGCGGACAGCGCGATGCGGCCGGCCAGGTTCTTTGATTGCGTTAGCTTCGCAATCAGTCCGTCGTCAGATGGTCGGCCGTCCTGCACCAGCAACGCGATTTCCATATCCGGGTCGCGGCGGATGCGATCGATGATCCGCAATTCCCAATTTGCCAGAGCATCAAAGCTCTTGATCAGAAAACCAATCTTCATGACAAACGGGCTGGTGCTGCAAAGAGGTGGGCATAAGCAATGCCCAAGCGTACCTCGCCGCTGCGGGGTGCCAGCAACCGTAAAGTTGCGCGATCGCGAAACTTCGAAAGAATGCAGTCCATACGCGCCGCATTACCGCGCGCTTGTAGGTCAGTTCACTATGAATATCGGTACTAAACCCGTGAAATTACCTGGTGCCGTCAAGCTTTTGATGCAATTCTGCCAGGCCCGGATAGGTCGCAATCAGGTAGTCCTGAGTCGCCCTGTACGCGGCGGCTCGGTCGTTGTTGAGCTTCTTGAACTCGGCCGAATCCTTGACTGCATCGCGGCGACTGTTGCGTTGCTGCTTGATTGTTTCGTCGTCAACAAACAGCTGCGGATACGCTTGCTCCAGCTTCTGCTGAGCCGACTGACTAACGGCAATCAACCGCAGATACTCCGCCGCGTCACTGTGCTGCCTGCGCAAAACAGCAAGCGTACGTTTGCGACGACTGTCCGGCAGATCGATAGAACCAGGCTGCTGAGCAAACAACCAGGCGTCGATCGCCCGGTTCGCTCGATGAGTCGCATGCAGCAACTCCTTGTAACCTACATCCTCCATGTTCAACTTTTTGCGCATCGCCTGAATTCGTTTCCGCGCTTCCTTGGTGGTTCCAAACACTTCGGGAAACTGTTGTTTTCTTTTCGCGTCGAACTCATCCAGCTTCGCCATGAGGGTTCTGTACTTTTCGTCACGCTGATAAAGCCACTCGTGTCCGTTTTGCTTTTGGATTTCGAAGTCGTCGACGGGTGACTTCTTTACCGGGTACTTGTTCGTCGCCGCCAGGATATGCGCTAGGTTCTCCGTTTGCAGCGGGTGCTTTCTGGCATTGAGAATCTGGATGTTGTCGAACGCTGCCGGGTGTTGATCGACCTGAATCGCAAAGTAGTCGCGTTGTTTCTTCAAAATCGGATGCTGACCGTAAGCAACATGATCACGATCGACATGCGCCACCAGTTGATCGCCGATGAACTCAACCGTCATCGTGTACCAGCGGTCCGGTTCGAACCGGTAAGCACACTCACCGTGCCGGAAAGAAAAGTACGGCCCCGATTCGTCTTTCGCCGTCTGCACATAAAAGTGATCAGGACGAACATGCACCACGGCGTTGTAGTGCCCATCGCTTCCGGTCACCAATCGAAGGTCCTGCGACTGCTGCATCTGGAAGTCAAAGCGGATGACGACATCCTGAAACTCCGGCTTCTTAATGAAGATCCGCGTGTTATCCGTACCCTGTTCCGCTCTGGTTAGAACTCCCTTTTCGGCGACCCAATCTTCATTGAAGTGCCAACGCTTGCTGGCATGGCCCGATGAAAAGTGATCGGCAAAATACAGTTGCCCGGCTTCCGTCAGGAGTGGCGGTGACGGACGTCTCGCGGCGATACCATCACGCCATTGGTTCAGTTGCTTCTGTAACGCGGCAACGCGATCAGGATGCCGGGCGGCGAGGTTGGTCTGTTCTGAAAGATCGTCGGCCAGCGAATAGAGTTCAGGCACGCGATCGCCAAATGATTCGATCAACTTCCAGTCACCAGCTCGGATTGCACCACCCGAGATGCCGCCAAGAAAGTGCGGTCGATCAAGAGGATAGTGCCAGTAAAACGCGTCCCGTTTGGTAGCGTTCGCGGGGTTCTTCCATGTGCTTAACGTGGAAACACCGTCCAGAGTTTGTTTTGCATCTGGCTGAATTCCCGTGGCCTGCAGCAACGTCGGATAGAAGTCCACGTTGGTCGTCGGTTGCTGGCAAACGGTCCCCGCTGGAACCTGCTGCGGCCAACGGACAATCAGCGGGACGCGAATCCCGCCTTCGTATAGCTGGCTCTTTCCGCCCCGCAGCGGTGCGTTTGAAGTGACGTTTGTTTCGCCACCGTTGTCGCTGGTGAAGACAATGATTGTGTTGTCCGCCAGGCCCAGTTCCTTCAGCTTTGCGGTCAACAGCCCGACGCCATCGTCGATGCTCTCCAACATCGCGGCCAGGTGCGGATTGTGGCTGGTCGCCCAATGATGCTGCGGACATCCTTCCAGTCCCTGGGACGAACAGATGACGCATCGTGTCTTGCTGCTTTTTCCCGGCGCGTGCTTTGTTTGATACTTCTGAACCAGCTTCGGCTTGCCATGCACAATCGAATGCGGAGCGTAATGACTCAGGAACAGAAAGAAGGGCTGGTCCTTGTTGCGTTCAACAAAGTCCACCGCTTCCAGGTTCATGCGATCAACCAGGAATTCGTCTTCGCCCAATCGATTGGTCGGCAGGTCCAGCCACCGCATTTTCGTGCGGCGATCTTCGTACGGCCAGAAGTTCACTCCATTGGAAACGCCTTTCCGTTCGCGAGCGATATTCCAATCGAAGCCATGATCGAGTGGCGTGATTTCGTGTTCGGCATCGTGGCTCTTGTAGCCTGACAAGTGCCACTTCCCAATCATCCCCGTCGCATACCCTGCCTGCTGCAACATTTCAGGCAGCGTCACATGATCGGTGGACAGAGCGTTAGCAGAATTCGGACGCAGGTAGTCCATAATCCCAACCCGCGCCGGATGCTGTCCCGTCAGAAACGCTGCGCGATAGGGAGAACACACCGGCGCGGCGGCGTATGCCTGAGTGAACCGCATGCCCTGCGCGGCAAGTTGGTCCAGGTGGGGTGTCTCGTTGAAGGTGTTTCCGTAGCAGCCCGGTTCAGACCAGCCAAGATCGTCAGCCAAAACGAAAATGATGTTGGGGCGACCGGCCGGTTCAGACGGACTAGCCTGAGCGACAGTTGCTGTTGCCAGCAGAAACGAAGCGGCAATCAGGAGGCAACAGTGCGGCATGGTTTTGTCCAGCGTGCGTTTTCATCTCGCGAAGTGGTGCAGTTGAGGCAAGGGGGAAGCCCTGCGGTAGCTATTCAGTGCTGGCGGCCAGTGGTTGAACTTCCGCAAACATCAGCGTGACTCCGAAGAAGTTGTAGTACGCGGTTCTTCTGGAACTCGTTCCAATCGGTTCGGCCCTGGATTTGATAACGTAGGTTCCGGCGAACTTGTCTCGCAGGCTTTGCTTGTGCTTATCGCCGCCCAGCCACAGCCAGTCAACCACCAGGTTAACCGGTCCAACAATCCAAAGCAGGAACCGGAACGTCATCCGCAGGAAGCCTGGCGAGTGGCCTCTGAAGTCAACAATTCTGACGCCGGCAACCCAGTAGCCAACAGTTCGCAGGGGACTTGGTTTACAGATCGCCAGATACAAATAGACGACTGCCAGCCAGCTCCAGGACGCTTCAGAAAGTGGTTCCTCACCGGGCCGGATGATCCCGTACCACGTCCAGGCCACGGCCACCCAAGCCAGCCAAAGCACAATGGTGTCGATGACGATCACCAGAGTGCGTTTTAGCAATCCGGCGTAGTCACCTTTCTGAAACAGAACTCCGTCTTCATGTCCGGTTTTTGATGTCATAATTATGTCCGGTTGCCACAGACTGTAGGAAACGCCATCCTTGATTGATGCTACCGCGAAAGAACCCCGACCGAAAGACGCGCTCGATGAACAGACTGCTTTTTAGCTTGCTTGCTCTGGTTCTTGTTACGCCAACGATTGCGGCGGACAAGCCAAACTTCGTGTTCATCCTTGTCGACGATCTTGGCAAAGCAGACATGAGCTGTGAGGGGAGCAAGTTCTACGAGACCCCCAACATCGACACCATCGCGTCCCGCGCGATGCGGTTTGAGAACGGCTATGCGGCATGCCAGGTCTGCAGCCCATCCCGCGTAGCGATCCAAACCGGCAAGTACCCCGCGCGGGTCAGGATCACGGATTACATTTCACTGGGAGACAGTAACCAGCCGGAAAACTGGAAGCGCAATACTGTGTTGCTTCCGGCGAAGTACCAGAGGCGGATGCCGCTGGAAGAGAAAACCATCGCTGAAGCCCTCAGCGAAAACGGGTACAGCACCTTCTTCGCTGGCAAGTGGCACCTGGGCGACGACGGGCACACTCCGTCAGACCAGGGCTATCAGATCAACGTCGGTGGCTATCACTTTGGAACACCGCCGGGCGGCTACTTTGCTCCGTACCGAAATCCGAAACTGGAGAACGGACCGACTGGCGAAGTTCTGCCACTGCGACTTGGTCGCGAGACGGCGAAGTTCATTCACGATCACAAAGACAAACCGTTCTACGCGATGCTGTCGTTCTATTCGGTGCATGGCCCAATTCAAAGCACGCAGGAACTGTGGAAGAAGTACCAGGCGAAAGCGGAGAAGATGGGGCTGACCGGCCAGGACAAACAGCGGTTCATCATCGACCGCACAAAGGAAGTCCGGCAGGTTCAGGATCACCCGGTCTACGCGGGCATGATGGAATCCATGGATGCCGCCGTTGGCCTGGTTCTGAAAGCTCTGGATGAAACTGGCACCGCAGAGAACACGGTCGTCATCTTCACCGGCGACAATGGCGGCGTCTCATCCGGCGATGGTTTCGCGACCAGCAGTCTGCCTCTCCGCGGCGGCAAAGGACGGCAATGGGAAGGCGGCTTTCGCGAACCGTACTACATCGCATGGCCGGGCGTGACAGACGGAAGTTCAACCAACGTGCCAGCAACAGGAACCGACTTCTACCCGACTATGTTAGATATCGCCGGAATTGATTTGATGCCCGAGCAACACAAAGATGGCGTCAGCCTGGTTCCAGTTCTTAAAGGTGACAAGATTGCCGATCGCGATCTGTTTTGGCATTACCCGCACTACGGCAATCAGGGCGGCGAACCCAGCAGCGTGATTCGGCGGGGTGATTGGAAGCTCATTCATTACTACGAAGACAGCCGCCGCGAGCTTTACAACATCGTCCTGGACGTGGGCGAACAAAACGATATGGCGGCACAACAACCGAAGCGAGTCGCGGAACTCGGCAACGCGCTGGAAGCGTGGCTCAAGTCAGTCGATGCGTCACTGCCTACGAAGAACCCCAAGTGGGACGAAGCGAAGTACGCACGGCAGATGGAAAAGCTGTACAAGAACGGCCACCCAAGGCGAGAGCGAGAACACGCCCGGGTCCTCCAGCCCGATTTCGTCCCACGCGGCGGTTGGTGGCAGGATCGCGGCAGGAAAAAGTAGCAGGCTATCTGCATGGGGTATCAATTAAAGGTTCCTGACACCTTTTATACTTTTGACACCTTTTATACTTTCCGGCGATCTCCGGATTCACAAAGACCACCGCCAGTCTCGCCCCGACACACCCAGCATGGACGTAAAGAACCTAGTGTAGTGAGTGAGAGTTGCCGTAACTTTCTGTTGATGACGGTGTTGGACTTCTATCAAGGAGGATAAGCACGATGCGACGCGCCCGCGAAATTGAATTGAGTGAAGCGGAACTCGCGACGTTGACGAAGTGGTCACGGGGACGATCGACTCAGGCTCGCGTGGTGGTGCGAGCGAAGATTGTTTTGCTGGCTGCCCGTGGCGAACTCAACAAAGACATTGCAATGGAGCTGGGCATTCGAAGAAGACGTTGTGCTTGTGGCGAAAATGATGGAACAGGGTTGACCAATGGCTCGTGTAAATCGGCGTGAAGTGTTAGCGGATGGAGACGTTCAAGTCGTGCACTGCATCAACCGGTGTGTGCGGCGTGGGTTTCTTTGCGGTGACGATGCCGTGTCGGGCAAAAACTACGATCACCGGCGGCAGTGGATTCAGAATCGACTGGAGTTTCTTGCCGGAGTCTTCGGCGTGGAATTGCTCGGCTTTAGTGTGATGAGTAACCACTTTCACTGCGTTCTCAGAACGCGACCCGACGTGGTGCAGGAGTGGTCGGACGAAGAGATCGCTACGCGATGGTGGCGATTGTTCCCTCAAAGGCGAAACGAAGACGGTTCGCCCGCCGATCCAACCGATGCGGACCTGCTGGCCATTCATGGCGACGCGTCGGTTCTCGCCGAACGCCGCTTGCGGCTCTCAAGCGTGTCGTGGTTCATGCGTTGCACCAGCGAAGTGATCGCTCGGATGAGCAATTCTGAAGATAAATGCACGGGCCGATTTTGGGAAGGTCGCTTCAAAGCGAAGGTTCTTGACAGCGAAGAAGCAATCGCTGCCTGCATGGTTTGCGTGGACTTAAACCCAATCCGTGCATGGATCGCCGATTCCCCTGAGAAGAGCGATTTCACCAGCGTCCAGGCTCGCATGGCCGACGCGAAGTCGGCGGACAAAGTGGCAACTCCGGACGCCCGAGATGTTCGAACTGAACACGGCGAGAGGGCGGGTTGGCTAAGCCCAATTCCACTGGCACCAAAACGCAAGAAGGTTCGCGAGAAACGCACATCGCGTCGCGTGAGCAACAAAGGCTGCCTGCCAATGAGCTTGTCGGACTACTTATCGCTTGTGGAATGGACGGGCCGTCAAATGCACTCAAGCAAACGCGGCTACATCAAGAGCGACATTCCTCCACTGCTGGACCGCCTCGGCACAAGCCCGGCGTTTTGGTTGGATTCCATCCGAAAGTTTGAACCACGAACTCACGTGCAGTCAAAGAAACGGTCGCTTGCAAACACGGTCGCGGGTCCGGCCCGATCGAACGTGAAGCACGCAGCTTCGTGATGGCAGAAACGGTTTCCAAGAGTGTGATCGGCCCAAGGTCAGATTCGAGTAAAAGAGTCAGACTTCTAAAACTGGATGGCCCCGCTTGACCTTCCCTAGATGAGCCGCACGAGCTGCCGTTCAAGGTGCAAAAGTCGCTCTTGACGAATCTGAAACGACGAGATCAAATGCTCGCGCGTCAGTGCACGTTCGTTAGTCATGTAGGCCCCTTCCATTGTTTTGATCGGCAGTCGATGCGCCATCAGGAACCGCGGCGCCGCCTGTGTTCAGCCTTTGGAACGACTCAAAGTTAGCCGACTGCGCGCCGCGTTGTGCTTTGGGGACTCGTGTCTTGTCGAAGAGCCAATCCCGAAAGCGATCGGACCACGTCTGGACTCTGCCACTGCTTACGCCTGTTCTTATGGGCTACCTCATGGAGGAGAATCGAATGTTGCGAGCAATGGATTGCGAGCGAACGACCAAACGCCGTTGGTTGTCACCACTTGTCCTGGCGTCCCTGGTGATGCTTGGGCCTTCCACGACGATCGCCCTAGGTGCTGTGCAAACGCAGGACGGGAAGCAGAAAGCGGGTACCGATGAGAATCCAATTCGCCAGGTCTCTGCAGCGGCGGACAAGGGTTCGGTATCTAAAGAATTTCGGTACTTCCAACGAACCAAAGTGCCAGCATCTCATCCGATGTTTAGAGCAGTTGGGGTGGCCTGCACCTCAATCTGGTTCCACTGATGAAAGTACCGGCCCTCGAAACGTTCACTCAAGTAGTAGGCAACCGGTTTGCGGGGTGCCTGCATGGGTTTTCCGGGGGCGACGCGAAGACCATCGAGTCTATTACGAGTTCGATACGCTTCGTCCGGAAGTCGGGTCCTTCTACCCACGTCGATGATGGCATTGTCAGAACCTACCGCCTCTCAACCGGCTTTGGAATCGCTGGCCTTGGTGTGAAAATGTTGGCCGACATTGACTGGGCCACCGCGCTGCCACGCGACTTTCCGAAAGCCAAAGCGAAGTCTGAGGGTGGCATTGAATTATGGGAGACATACATGTCTCTCACGGAAGATTCGCAGCCAGTCCGTTTGCTGCCGATAAGCAAGCGTGAACTCACAATGTGGTTCGCACAGTACGACCCGCGACCGAAGCCTGAGCCAGACTGGGAAGATTTCGACTACCAGGGTTTTCAGGCCCACCGCGCGGACCGGACTCCTCGGGGTTGGGAAGCAGAGTGGGATGCTGTCCGAGGTGGCGCATTGACGATGGCGTGGAAATTTAACCAACCTGATTCTTGGGTTAGCGCAGAGGACTGGGAGAAGAAGAAGATCTGGGGCAGCCGGTCCCTCAATGAGTACATGTTTCTACACAAGGCAGAAGAGGAGGACGACGGATCTCTCGAACTTGAGTGGGATATCTTGAGGAAGCTTGAAGTCGGTGCGTTCGGCATTGACATCACCCCCAATTGCAAAAAGCTGGCCGGCAAGGTTCGCCTGCGATGCCGACCGGGCTACTCCGGCGAAGAAGTATCAAAGCAAATCAGTGCGAGGCTCAAGTTGATGGAGGCAGAGTTTCGTCAGGCCGATAGTGACTCCGACTTCAACGCACTGGTGTTGGATCTAGTCTCAGAAATGAGTCAGAAGATGCACGTTGAGCCGCGTGACAGTGGACGTGACGTGATCGCTTATGCGTTTGAAGTCAACATTCCCGGTACGATTCTGGATGCCATAGCCGGAACGGTCACTAGGAAGAAAAGAAATAGCAAATAGCTATACATCGATACGCAAATGGTTCACGAGTGGCGCCGCGAGATTTGGCCACCTCTCCCACTTGTGGGAGAGGTCGGGCTCTCAGGCCCGGGAGAGGGTTTCGCCTCCGACTTTTATGTCGGGGGTTTAGCGGCTCTGCACCACCGCGCACTGCTGACCGGTTCCGTAGTGCAAAAGCCGTGGACCCACCGATGTAAAAT
>CAZAIB010000103.1:0-23374 GCA_964485095.1 uncultured Planctomycetaceae bacterium
AAGCAACTTCACACATCCACTTCCCAATTGACGCGCGCGGCCAACACGTAAGAATGCGTGCTCATTCAGACACTTTCAAAGGACCATCATGTCATTTCGCTCCCGTACCATTGTGTCCGCGTTCTCTGTGGCACTGCTGTGTGTCCTGTCTGCCAATGCTGCTGACGATTGGCCGCAGTTTCGAGGACCGCAGGGGGACGGGACTGCGAATGCGTCTACCGCCGTCGAAATCTCTGCGAAGAACACCGTTTGGAAGACCGCGATCCCTGGAGCTGGCTGGTCCAGCCCGGTTGTCTCAGATGGAAAGATCTGGATCACCACTGCTGAGACCTCCAAAGCATCTCGTGAACAGATCGCGAAGAAGACAGCCGGCGTTCAGTTCGCTCAAATGAAAACAGTCGCAGGTCGCGTCAAACTTCGAGCTTTGTGTGTCGATCTGGAATCGGGCAAGATTCTCCACGACCTGCTGCTCAAAGACATCAGTGATCCGGAACTCAGCCACCCGCTGAATTCTTACGCATCGCCGACGGCCGCCATCAGTGGGGATCGCGTTGTTTGCCACTTTGGCAACTACGGAACCTGGTGCCTGGACAAAACCAGCGGCAAGACACTCTGGGAGAACGCACTTGTTGTTGACCACAGTGTTGGACCTGGGAGTTCTCCGGTCATCGCCGACGGCATCGTGCTGATTGTGTGCGACGGTATCGATAAGCAGTTTGTTGCCGGCCTGAATCTGGAGACCGGCAAGCAGGTCTGGAAAACTCCTCGACCAGGGTACCGCAAATCAAATGGCGAGTTCCGCAAGGCCTACAGCACCCCTTTGCTAATCAAAGTTGGCCAGCAGGTTCAGGCCGTGGTCCCTGGCGCTCAGTGGGTGTGTGCCTATGAACCACAAACAGGGAAAGAGATTTGGAGAGCCGACTGCGGTGACGGATTCTCAACCACTCCTATGGCTATCTACGAAGCCGGGCTTGTTGTCATTTCGACGGGGTTCATGGCTCCTGAACTGGTTGGTATCAACCCTGAAGGTTCTGGCGACATCACAAAGACCAACATCGTTTGGCGAGCGAGAAAGGGCGGCAGCACGATGCCGACTGCGGTTGGCCACAACGGCATGGTCTATTCACTAAGCGATGGTGGAGTCCTAACTGTCATGGGCGCCAAAGACGGGAAGATTCTGGATCAGGGAAGAGTTGGTGGAAAGTTTTGCGCATCACCATTGATGGCAGGCGGCAAGTTGTACTTCGGCAGCCAGGAAGGAGTCCTAAGCGTCTACGGTGTCAAGGAAGCCAATGGTAGCCAGCAGATGCCGAAGGTTCTGGCGAAGAACAAGCTGGACGGGGCGTTGATGGCAAGCCCGGCCGTGATCGGTTCAGACTTGATCATTCGCACCAGCAAGTCGCTAATGCGAGTGAAGCCTGAGTAATCACAGGTCGGGTTGCCGACGATGACCCGTTTAACCCGTGGCCGAAGGCCAGGTGGCGTACTTACGGGTGGGCTCGGCCTGGTCTTCGACCACGGGTTAAACTAGGCAGCATGGTTCAGCGCCAACTTCGATCGGCATTCGTCACCTCTCCCGCTTGCGGGAGAGGTCGCGGTTTCAGCCGCGGGAGAGGGCGAGTCCTGGATTTGCTGATGCGTTTGTTTGCTGAGTGTGCGCTGCCCCCTCTCCCGGGCTTACAGCCCGACTTCTCCCCCAAAAGGGGGCGAGGTGACTGGTTCGCTTGGGCTTCGCGCGTGGTGCCGTGTTAGCTGATGCTGGGGATTGCCCGGCCGTCGCGTGAGTAGCGTACGTGACCGCCGACGATCGTTAATTCGATGGTGCCCTTGAGCGTTGTGCCGTGGAACGGGTTGTTGGTTCCGCGTGAATGGAACGCGGTGGAATCGACTTTCCATTCGCGTTCGGGATCCAGAATGACCACGTCGGCGGGACTGCTGGGTTTCAGCGTTCCGCGATCGATCCGCAAAACTCCAGCTGGGCCGGATGTCAGCAGGCGAATGAGGTCGGGCCAATCGATATGCTCACCGCCGACAAGTGTCTTCGCGGCGACTGCCAATGCCGTTTCCAATCCGCTGATGCCCGGTGGCGCGTGATCGATTTCGCAGTCTCTCTTCTGTCCGGCCAACGGTGTGTGGTCAGAACAAATCGCGTCGATGGTTCCGTCTTTGATTCCGGCGATCAGTGCATCGACGTGATCCTGAGGAACCAGCGGCGGCAGCACGCGGTTGTTCGTGTTGAACGATTTCATCGCCTCATCGGTTAGCGTGAGGTGATGCGGCGTGACTTCGGCCGTGATGCGAATTCCTGCGGCTTTGGCCTGCCGAACGCGTTCGACACTATCGCGTGTCGTCAGGCACATGATGTGAACTCGTCCGCCCGTCATTTCGGCCAGGGCAATGTCGCGGCCGACCATGATGTCGTGTGCGGCGGCAGGAATTCCCTGCAGGCCAAGCAGCGTCGAGACGGCTCCTTCAAACATCACTCCGCCAGCTGCCAGTTCAGGAACAACCGGCAGGCATAGAACGGGCCGGTCAAACATACGAGTGTACTCGAGTGCTCGTCGCATAACTTCGGCGTTGGCGACCGGCAGCGATCCGTCCGTAAACGCGACTGCCCCGCCCTGAACCAGTTGTCCGATTTCCGCAAGTTCTTCGCCGTGCCGTTCTTTGGTTACCGTGCCCAACGGAAACACGTTGCAGTTGCCCGCGCGTTCTGCCTGAAGTTTGACGAACTCCGCTGACGCTCGGTTGTCGCAAACCGGTGACGTGTCGGGCATGCAGCCAATGCTGGTAAATCCGCCGGCGACCGCAGCGGCGGTTCCTGTGGCTGTGGTTTCATCTTCTTCGAAGCCAGGTTCGCCCAGACAGGCATGGATGTCAACAAATCCGGGGCAGACAATGTGTCCCTTCGCTTCGATAACCTGAGCGCCGGGTGCTGATGCGCCTTCTGCGATTTCGCGAATGAAGCCGTTGTCGATGACGACATTGGCGACGCGATCGATATCCTGAGACGGGTCAATGACTCGCCCGCCGCGAATGATGGTTGTCGTCATGAGCCACCTCGCGACAGCAGGTACAGGCACGCCATGCGAATGATGAGCCCGTTGCGCACCTGGTCCAGGATCACTGAGTGGTCGCCGTCGGCCACATCAGGCGTGAGTTCTACGCCGCGGTTGATCGGGCCCGGTGCCAGAATCAAAGCGTTGTCTTTGGCTTTGCGGATTCGTTGTCCGTTCATGCCGAACAGATGGGCATATTCGGCAATCGAAGGGAAGAACGCACCGCGCTGGCGTTCAAACTGAATTCTCAACAGGTTAATGCAGTCGGCTTCGGCGATGACATCGTCCAGATTGTACGAGACTTCAACGCCCAATTCTTCGATGCGAGTTGGAATCAGCGTCGCCGGTCCGCACACGATGACGCGGGCTCCGAGTTTCTTCAGTCCCCAAATATTCGACCGCGCGACTCGGCTATGTCTTATGTCGCCGACCAGGACAACAGTCTGCCCTTCCAGGGTCCCGCGATGACGTCTGATTGTGCAGATATCCAACAACGCCTGCGTCGGATGTTCGTGTGTTCCGTCGCCCGCGTTCAGAACCGTCGTCTTTAGCGCCTTAGCCAGCATCCCCGGAGCGCCCGGAGATCGGTGCCGAACGACAACCTGGTCAACTCCGAGAGCTTCGATATTGCGAGCCGTATCGACCAGTGTCTCGCCCTTCGACAGGCTACTTCCACTGGAACTGAAGTCGATGGTATCCGCACTCAGTCGTTTGGCGGCCAGGCTGAAGCTGGTTCGTGTTCGCGTTGATGGTTCGAAAAACAGGTTCGCAACGACGGTGCCCTGCAGCCACGACAGCTTGGTTTGCCCACCATTGGTGAGTTCGTGAAGTTCGTCGGCTTGATCGAGAATCAGGTTAATCTCGGCCGGTTCCAGATACTCCAGCCCCAACAAATGACGCCGCGACCATTGGTCAGCGAAGCGCGTAGATGGTTCGGCAGAAGAGGGCATGGGTCACTGGGGAGCGTACGTTCCAGAGCATTAAGCGGATGGAATCGTACAAGCGAAAACGCCCGGTCGCAAGCAAGCCAAATCGGATTCACATCTTGAATGCTCATCTTCAACATCCGTTCGGGGGCTTGCGTTTCCAGCATCGCGCGTCGATAAATTCGGCATGCGACATCCTTACGCAGACATCCCGGAACTCTCACGCAGTGAGGCGGATAGCGGGCTTATCAGAATACCCGATCAGCAGGACGTTCCGTTCACTCCACGCGTCCGCGCGATTGTGGATACGGGCGAGTTTCAACGGTTGGCGGATATCAGTCAGCTGGCGTTGACGTCGCGGGTCTATCCTGGAGCCACGCATACGCGGTTCGAACACGCACTGGGTGTTTTCGACAACGCGTTGAAGTACTTGTGGCAGCTGGGGCGAGACGCACGGTTTGCCGAGGTCGTCGATAGCCACCTGGCGGAAGTTCTTATCGTCGCCGCGCTGCTGCATGACATCGGGCACTGGCCGTTCTGCCATCCCATCGAAGACATGGAGCTGGAAGGCCTCCGCGCGCATGAGTCGTTTGCCAGCGAGCTGCTGTCTTCGAACCGCGCGCTGGCGAAGGTGATGCGTGAGCAGTGGAGTGTCGAACCGGAAGAGGTTTTGGAGGTTCTGGACGGCAAGAACGACGACCCACGGTACCGGCTGGTTCGTTCGGTTCTTTCCGGACCAATCGACATCGACAAGATGGACTACCTTGATCGAGACAGTCTGCACTGCGGCGTTCCATACGGCCGCAACTTTGACAAGAACCGGCTTATCCAGTCGCTGTTGGTTAACGAAGCCGGCGATGGATTGGCGATCAGCAACAAGGGCAAGACGGCTGCTGAGCTGATGGTCTTTGCTCGGTACGTGATGTTTAGCGAGGTCTACTGGCACCACGCGGTTCGATCGGCAAGCACCATGTTTGCTCGAGCATTCTTCGACTTGCACGGACAGTTTAATTTACAGGATCTGTTCCTGCAGTCCGAACCGCAGATGATCGAATCGCTAAGACACGCCGCCAAAGGAACCGATGTTGAATCGCTGATCGAAGGCGTGTTCGGTTCTCAACGAAGACTCTACAAACGAGTTGCTGAGTACAGCCTGTATCAGAACGAACCGCTGTACCAACTGCTTCGGGGAAAACCGTTCGGGAAGCTGGTTCAGGTCGCCAGCAACGTCGCCACCCGATTGACGGCGGCGACAGGAACGCAGGTCAAAGCAACGGACGTCATCATTGATGCTCCACCCGCGCATCGGGAAGTCGAATTCAAAGTGGACATCTACTTCCCGAAAGAGTCTGTCTACCGGCCACTGCAGGATGTGTCACCGGTCGTCGATTCGTTGGCGCGAACGCAGTTTGATGACTACGTCAAACGCGTCCGAGTGTTCGTCGCGCCACTTGCTGGTGAAATTCCTGTTCGTGAGCAATTGGATGAGATTGTTCAGGCTGCGGCCAACGAGTGTCTGGGGGGTTAACCTCTGTTGCGAATCAAGTCGCCGACAATGAGCCGGGTGACATCAGCCATTGCTTCGTAGTCCAGTGTTTCCGGCAGGTCAGAAGGCGCGTGGTAGTTTGGGTTTCGGAAGTTGGACGTGTCGGTCCACATCACGGCTGGGATCTTGTTTTCCCAGAACGGAACGTGGTCGCTGCGAAGTAAGTCTGAGACCAGCTTTTCAACTCCAAGGTACGTCTTCAGTGTTGTCAGTGGAGTTTGCATGCTGATGGCTTGAGCGGTCTTTTCCAGACGCGCGGTGATCTTGTTGGAACTCTGGTTGCTTATCAGGCCCAGAAAGTCACCGACGTCGGGTAGCTTGATGGGCAAGCCATTTGGAACCGACTGAGAACCCGGCTCTTTGACGAAATAGCCAACCATCTCAAAGATGTGAGCCTCCTGAATCTGCAGGCCAAGTTCGTTCAACCCGTTCGCGACGAATTCTCTGCTTCCCAGCAAGCCATCTTCTTCTCGATTGAAGACAGCAACGGCAACGGGCAACGACAAATCAGCCAACACCCGGGCGGCTTCAAGGCAGACTGCGATGGCACTGTTGTTGTCATCTGCGCCGGGCGTTGTTTCGACTGTGTCGTAGTGCGCGCCGAGCAGAATGAGTGGTTGATCGGCCGAACGGGATTGCGGCAACGCGATGATGTTGTCGAACTCGCCCTGCAACCGAACGTCGTATCCAACTTGCTTCAGTTCGTTGCAAATCCAGTAGCAGGCGCGTTCGTTGTCGGATCGCTGGGCGACGTAGTGGCGGGGGTAGGCGAGTTCCTCCACGACGCTTCGCAGTCGTGTTGGGGAGATGGTTTCCAGTGACTTGTGCGTGAAAGTCGGCTTACCGCCCGCGTTTCGGATCTGATTGATCAGCATGGCATGCTCTCTTTCAACCTATCTTGACGTAAACTCATAAGAATTAATACTTTAGCGTAATTCTTAATCGGGTTTTGGACGCACGGATGCGAGTTTTCTTTTCGGTGGGCGAGCCCAGTGGCGACCAGCACGCGGCGCATCTGATTCACGAGATGCGCAAGCGGCGTCCGGAACTAGAGGCGGTCGGATACGGCGGGCCTGCCATGCAGGCGGCCGGTTGTGAACTTCGGTTCCAACTGACCAAACTTGCCGTCATGGGATTCCTTCGTGTTGTCCCGTTGCTGAGACAATTCATCGGTCTCGCCAAACGCGCGGCGGAAGAGTTCAAGGAGAACCCACCGGACGCGGTCGTGCTAGTGGACTTCCCAGGCTTCAACTGGTACATCGCCAAAGCTGCGAAGAAGGCTGGCGTCCCCGTGTATTACTACATGCCACCACAATTGTGGGCATGGGGTCCCTGGCGCGTTCGCAAGGTGCGCAGACTCATCAATCAGGTTCTCTGCGCGCTTCCGTTCGAACACGACTGGTACACGAAGCGTGGAGTGAACGCGACGTATGTCGGGCATCCGTTCTTTGATGAGGTCGCTGAGAAGAAGTTAGACGCCGATTTTATTGATGGGCTTTCCGGCAAGACGCCGCTTGTCGCGGTTCTGCCCGGTTCCAGAACACACGAAGTCGAACGCAATTTGCCGCTGATGGCCAAGGTCATCAGCCGACTGCAGAAGAAGCACCCGGACACTCGATTCGTTGTGGCAAGCTACAACGAACAACAGCAAACTCTGGCTAACGGGATTCTGTCAGACGCTGGTGTGACGTTGCCATCGTACATCGACCGCACATCTGAAGTTATCGAGGCCGCCGACTGTTGCCTCATGGTTTCCGGGTCTGTGAGCCTTGAACTACTGGCACGCAAGACACCAGGTGCAGTTGTTTACCGTCTGACCAGGCTGCATACGACTCTGCGACCCGTTGTGATTGGTTGCAAATATATTACGCTGACAAATCTGATTGCTGGCCGTGAGTTGATGCCGGAATTCGTTTCGGCGGGGTCGGAAGTACCGACTGTCGATTCGCTGTTTGGTGTGCTGGATGGATGGCTGGGTGAACCCGACCAACTGGCGGCGGTGACACAGGAACTCACTGAACTGGCTGAGTCGGCTGTACTTCCTGGAGCCACCGGGAACGCGGCTGACGCGATATTGTCCAATGCACCGAAGCGCGAACGACTTGCCGCCTAACCTTCGTTCGTTCAAACATTACTGAAGAGACCATCATGACTCACCCATACGAGAACGAACTCGCCGTTGGACTGGAAGCGGTTCGAACGGCGTCGAAAATCTGCCAAGCGGTTCAATCAGGGATCAGCCCTGAATCGCTGGAGAAGAAAGACAAGAGCCCAGTCACGATTGCGGACTTCGCAAGTCAGGCTGTCGTCTGCCGCGGAATCCGCGCGGCGTTTTCTGATCCGATTATTGGTGAAGAAGGATCGGCCGAACTGCGAGCCGATGATGGGGCGGAGTTTCTGAAGCGCGTGGTTGCTGAGGTCAACGGTATCGGCATTGACGGTTCCGGCGACGACATTTGCGACTGGATTGATGAAGGTTCTGCCAAGGAATACAGCGATCGATTTTGGACGCTGGATCCGATTGACGGAACGAAAGGGTTCCTGCGTGGTGAGCAGTACGCGGTTGCGTTGGCTCTGATCGTTAACGGCAAGGTGGAGGTTGGTCTGGTGGCTTGCCCGAACCTGAAAGATGTTGGCGGTTCTGACGGAACCGTTTGTGTTGCGGTTCGCGGACATGGTGCGTGGACGGTTCCACTCTCGGGCGGCGACAGCACTCCGTCGAAAGTGACATCGACCACTGATTCGTCAGCGGCACGGTTCTGCGAATCTGTGGAAAGCGGACACAGTTCACACGGCCATTCGGCTCAGATTGCACAGATACTTGGCATGACGGCTGATTCGGTTCGGCTTGATAGCCAGGCAAAGTACGCGGTTGTTGGCCGAGGCGAAGCGGACATTTACCTGCGGTTGCCGACGCGCCCCAATTACCGCGAAAAGATCTGGGATCACGCCGGCGGTGTTTTATTCTGTGAAGAAGCGGGCGCGACTGTTACCGATGTCACGGGGAAACCGCTTGAGTTCACTCATGGATTCGAACTGGCTGTCAACCGCGGCGTCGTCGTTACCAATGGGCCACTGCACGACGCCGTGATCGCCGCGATCAAGGAAGTCGGAATCTCCTAACCAATCCACAGCGGCAACGCTTTGGAACGCGCACTGATGACGTTCTATATCGCGACAACGCTAACCATTCTTGTGCTGATCGTGATTGGAATCACGGTTCTGCGCGTGACACCGTATCTGGTGCTGTGCGGTGCATTGGGCATATTGGTGATTGCGGGTGTCATCGACGCGGACGCAGCGTTTACTGGGTTCGGCAACAAAGGAGTGATCACAGTCGCGCTGCTGTTCATTGTTGCGGATGGACTGAACGCGACGGGTGGCCTGGCCGGCTTAGGTCGACGCATCCTTGGTGATTCAGCCGACATGCGCGTGACACAGGCTAGAACCATGGGCCCCGTCGCGCTGATGAGCGCGTTCCTAAACAACACGCCTGTTGTCGCTTTGATGTTGCCGATAGTTATGGATTGGGCGAAGAAGCACCGCATCCCGGCGTCCTCGTTGTTGATTCCGCTTAGCTTTGCAGCGATCCTGGGCGGCATGTGTACCTTGATTGGGACCAGCACCACGCTGGTTTTGAACGACCAACTACCCACTGCCGATCAACTGGGAATGTTTTCCCTGGCGTGGATTGGCGTCCCGGCGACGCTGGCCGGGATTGCGGGTTTCGCGTTCTTTGGGAAGTGGTTGTTACCCGACCGAGAAGCGGCGTTCACTCAACTTGACGACCCCAAAGAATACACCGTTGAAATGCAGGTCGAACCCGGCAGCGCGCTGGTTGGCCAGACGATTGAAGACGCCGGCCTGCGAAGTTTGCCCGGCATGTATTTGATGGAGATCGATCGCCGCGACCAGATTATGTCGGCGGTTTCGCCAGACACGCGGCTCGAAGCGAACGACCAACTGGTCTTCGTGGGGATCGTGGATTCAGTCGTCGACCTGCAGAAGATTCCGGGTCTCAAGCCGGCAACCGATCAGCTGTTTAAGCTGCAGGGAAAACGCAGCGATCGGTGTCTGGTTGAAGCGGTCGTTTCCAACAGCTGCCCGTACCTGCGCATGACTATTCGGGAGGCTCAGTTCCGAACGCGTTACGGCGCGGCTGTGATTGCGGTGAACCGTGACGGTGTGCGATTACAGAAGAAGATCGGTGACATTGAAATGACACCGGGCGATACGTTGTTGTTGGAATGCAATCCGGCGTTTCTGCACCAGCAACGGAACTCACGGCACTTCTTCCTGGTCAGTCAACTGGAAGGGTCGGCGACACCGAAGTATGAGAAGGCGTGGTTGGCTCGCGGCATTATGGCGGCCATGGTTCTGGCCGTTGCCTTCACGTCGGTACCGATGATCAAAGCGGCTATGGTTGCGGCCGGATGCATGGTTCTCACCCGTTGCCTTCGCGGTTCCACCGCGCTGCGATCTGTTGAGTGGGACATCCTGCTGGTGATGGCAGCCGGCATCGGCATTGGCCAGGCGATGCACGTTAGCAACACAGACGACTTCATCGCCGATCTATTAATCAACGGACTGGGCGCCAACGCGGCGGCGTTCTTCAAGGCGAACCCCAGAGCGATGCTGGCAATCATCTGCGGGCTGACGATGGTTCTAAACAACCTGATCACAGCCAAAGCGGCTGGTTTGGTGATGCTGCAAATTGCGATCGCGGTGGCTCAGGCTCTCGGCGTAGACCTGATGCCGTTTGCAATCGCCGTGATTGTCGGGGCCGCGACCAGCCTGGCCACGCCCATTGGATACCAGACCAATCTGATGGTGTACGGCCCGGGCGGATACAAGGCCGTCGACTTCCTGAGAGCCGGCGGGCCGCTGACGATCGTTGTCTGGTTGATGACTGTTCTGATTGCACCACTTGTGTGGCCTTTTGCGGCATAGATCGGTTGGTCCTGCAACACTTGTGCGGACTGCCAGAGTCGTAACGGTTTCTTAGGTGTCCACGCGGGTACGAACTGCGGCAACGCATTACCGTGCAGCATCGACCGCCAGAAGTTTTTTCCGCCGGCGGAGTTTTTTGCCTCCCGAATTGTCTGGAGAATGCCTCCTTGCCGAGTACTATGGCCGTTGCGGGGGCGTTCTTTGAGACCACCAGGTGATAATTAAAAATGGCTGCAGTTACGAACACACGCGGGATGGTGATCCGCATCAAGGAACTCATGCCGGAACGGCTCTTCCGGACTTTAACCCGACCGGTGGCGGCGTTCCTCAAGATCCTTCCAACACAACTCAAGTACAACATTGGTTTGCGTCAGCGGCGAAACAGCTATCCGTATCGTCTCATCGAAGACGGCGATCTGGTTATGCAAATCGGCGCGCCGCGCGACCTCTTGAAGGTTGGCCGCAGCCGATCGATTTACTTTCTGAAGATGGTCGGTAGCGGGAAGGTCATTGTCTTCGAACCGGATCCAGACAGTGGCGATGCGCTTCAGGCGTTTGCAGACAAGCATGGCCTGGCCGATCGACTAATCCTCGTCCGCAAAGGCGCGTGGAACAAAGACGAAGAACTGGTATTCCTTTCAAGCCCGACGCACCCAGCCGCCAACCTGATCCAAGGCGCGCAGGATATTGATCAGAGTATTCTTGACCGGCGTCAGTACAACGAAATCCGTGTTCCAGTGACATCCGTTGATGCGGAGCTTGAACGGCAAGGACTTCCGACGCCGAAGCTGATCAGTATCACGGCCAACGGCGCAGAACCACAGATCATTGAAGGCCTGGCGAAAACAATCGCTAATGGTGTGAAGTATCTGGCACTGGCTCTGACTGGCGAAAACTACCCTGAGAAACTGGATTCTGTCGGGTACGACCTTGTTGCCAATGACGACCGTGGTTTCACTTTCGAGCGTCGAGCCGATTCGGCTTCCAATTAACTCGAAGCAACCAACTTATCATGGTGGATCGCGAGCTAAGCGTACTTGAACGCACTGACCGTTATGCCGTCGTCGCCGCGCGATCGGTTTGGCGGGAGCTGTTTCTACGGAACCCGTTGACCCGTCGGAAGCTCATTCTTGTTAACGAGTTCCCGAAGTCAGGTGGAACGTGGTTGTGCAGGATGCTTCGAGACCTGACCGACCGAGAGTTCGCTGACAACAGGTTGCCGTTCTCGACGACAGGCATCGTAAAACAACACAGCGTTGGTGATTACAAGATCGACTCCCGAGTCATTGTCTGGCGCGATCCGCGAGACGTGATGGTGTCGTTGTACTTCCATTGTTTCTTCGTGCACGAGGACTACCCATTCAACAAGGTCATGGTGCAGCGGTCGCGAGCACGATATCAGTTTGCTGACTACGACGATGTGCAGACGAACCTGCCCGTGTTTGTGCGAGACCAGTTTGCAAACCCGATAACACCTTTCACCTGGCCACAGTTCGCCACAAAGTGGCTAAACGACCCGGCTGCGGTTCCGGTTCGCTACGAAGATCTGCGGCATGACACAGTGAACACACTGGCTCGGATTGTTGACGCGCTGAACCTTGATCCTGTGCGGACACCGGCGGACGTGGCGGACAGTCACGACATCTCAAAGCGTAAGGCAAAGAACACAACCGCCAAGTCGTTTGTCCGGCGGGGCAAGGTCTCAGGATTCGTTGATTACCTCGATCCTGAAACTATCAAACTTATCGAAACGGAATGCGGACCACTGATGGAGCAACTTGGCTACGAACTAAGTGGGGACTCAAAGTGAATGTTGTTGAGTACTTCGAGAACCGTTCTGACATCTGGTCGCAGCGATATCACGAAAAACCGGCATGGCAGATTCGGCTTGAATCGCTGATTACAGCTATCGGCGAGACCGAGGGCAGTTTTGAAGGCCGGCATTTCCTGGACTTCGGATGTGGGGCAGGTAACGTCGCCAAATGTCTGGCAGGAGAAGGGTGTCGAGTTACGGCTGTCGACGCCTCCGAAATGATGATCCAGCGTGCGGCTGAGCAAAACAACAACGAGCTCATTGACTACACTCATTTCTGTGTGGGTGATGATCCGTCCGAGTTGGAAACGTTGCTGCAATCACGCGACTTGCCGCTACTGGATGGAGCAGTTGCTTCGAGTGTTCTGGAGTATGTTCCGGATCCACTTATCGCGCTCAAGTCTGTGTACCGCGTCCTGAAGTCGGACGCGAGGTTTTGGTTCACAGTTCCAAGCGATGACACTCCGCGCCGTCAGATAGAAACGTTCATTCAGGCAACTCGCATTCATCGGCCGCTTAAATCCGTGTTCGGACTAAGCAAGCTTGGCCGGTTCATGAAGCACCTGAATTACTCGACAAATCGGTTGTCTCAGCAGGACTGGAGTGATCTGTGTCTCCAAGCAGGATTCGGGGCCGCAAAGACGATTGCGGTTCCCAACCTCCGGCATTTGTGGTTGATTGCTGCCACAGTTCAAGCCGATTGACCTGATATCGGTCATCAGGGCGAGGTGCTATCGGTTTACCGTGGCTGACTGGGTTTGGTCGAACATTGACTGTGGCTCCAGGTCCAGGAATCTTCCATCGGACGGACATCCCGTCCGTCTCAATTCGACTAGCAGACTCAAGGAAGGCGGCCGGAGCTTAATGCGCGGCCATGTCTTCGATGTAACAGGCCACTGAACTCATCAGTTGGATGAGTTCACAACAGGTGCGAGATGAAACAAATTCTTCAGGACCTTGAGTCCGGTGAGCTAATCCATGCAGATGTTCCTGCTCCAAAACCTCGCGCCGGATATGTACTCATCCAGTCGCGGTGTTCGCTGATTTCGGCCGGCACCGAACGCATGCTGACCGACTTTGCCAAAGCCGGATACATTGAGAAGGCTCGACAGCAGCCGGACAAGGTCAAGCAGGTTCTGGACAAAGTTCGCACCGATGGCCTGGCGCCGACAGTGGAAGCGGTTCGCAGCAAGCTGGCTCAACCGCTGGCGATGGGGTACTGCAATGTTGGCACGGTGTTGGCTGTTGGCGCCGGGGTAACAACATTCAAGCCGGGCGATCGCGTTGCTTCAAATGGGAACCACGCCGAAATCGTCAGCGTCCCCCAGAATCTCTGCGCGCGAATTCCGGATGGAGTCACTGACGAACAGGCCACGTTCACGGTGCTGGGTTCGATTGCGTTGCAGGGAATCAGGCTGCTGAAACCCACATTGGGCGAATCGGTTGCGGTGTTTGGGTTGGGGCTCATCGGGCTTCTGGCTGTCCAGCAACTCAAAGCCAACGGCTGCCGGGTTATTGGAATCGATTTCAATTCCGATCGCGTCAAGTTGGCTGAACAATTTGGCGCAGAGACTGTCGATCTCTCCACCGGTGCCGACCCGGTCCGGGCGGCCGAGGTCTTTACCGATGGACACGGGATTGATGGCGTGCTGATTACCGCGTCAACAAAAAGCGATGAGCTTATCCATCAGGCTGCCGAGATGAGCCGTCAGCGCGGACGCATTATTCTGACAGGGGTCATTGGCCTTAAACTGAGGCGCGATGACTTCTACAAGAAAGAACTCTCGTTCCAGGTGAGCTGTTCTTACGGTCCTGGACGTTACGATCCCGGTTACGAAGAGGCTGGCAACGACTATCCTGCCGCCTACGTGCGATGGACTGAACAACGGAACTTCCAGGCCGTACTGGAAATGCTCAACACGGGCACGTTGACGGTTCAACAGTTGATCAGTGGACAGTTCGAATTCACAAAAGCGCAGGACGCGTACGCGGCACTTTCTGATTCGACCAGGATTGGGCTTATCCTGGACTATGGAGAACCAGATGGCGCCACAGCGCTGGCTGCCACAACTGTACCGACAAAGCACGCACCCAGCGGTGCCCGTGCGGCATCGAAAGCGTGCTTCGGCATCATCGGTTCCGGCCAATTTACACAACTCAAGATTCTACCCGGTCTTGCCAAAGCCGGAGCACGCTTGAAGACCATCGCCAGTGCAGGCGGAGTGTCCAGCGCCATCGCTGCGCGGAAGAATCCGATTGAAAACTGCACGACTGACACGCAGTCAATCTTTGCCGACTCGGACATCGACACCATCGTCGTTTCGACTCGGCACAACTCACATGCCAAGTATGTGATTGAGGCCCTGCAGGCCGATAAGAATGTCTTCGTGGAGAAACCGCTTTGCATGACTCCTGAGGAACTGCAGCAAATCGAGACGGAGTTCGCCGAATCGCAGAAACGCACCGGCAAGACGCCGTTGTTGATGGTTGGTTTCAATCGCCGTTTTTCACCTCACGCTCAAAAAGCCAAATCGCTTCTAAAGAGTCGGCAAGCGCCGCTCGCGGCCACGTTCCTGTGCAACGCCGGAGAGATTCCTGCCGACCATTGGGTTCACGATCCGGATGTTGGTGGCGGGCGGCTTATTGGTGAGGTCTGTCACTTCATTGACTTCATGCATTTCCTTACGGGGTCCGCTATCACTCGGATCTCAACCGCCGTGCAGCGGCCGGCAACTGGTCCGGATCTGCAGGACACGCTGGCGGTCCAGATGGAGTTCGCCGACGGTTCGGTTGGTTCGGTTTGCTACTTCGCGAATGGAACCAAATCGTTTCCGAAGGAACGCTGTGAGGTTTTCTTCGACGGACAGATTATTCAGATCGACAACTTCAAGAAGTCACATGGTTTCGGTGGCCCCAAGTTATCGAACGGGTGGCTTAGCGGTATGGACAAAGGGCACAACGACCAGTTCGCACAACTTGTCAAAGCCATCAAGAACGGTTCGGAAGCACCGATCTCATTCGAAGAAACAGTGCACGTGATGAAGGCCACCTTCGCCGCTATTGAGTCGATTCGAACCGGGACCAGCGTGACGGTTTAGACTTCGTGGAAGTTTAAGCTGTTGCCTTCCGGGTCGAACTGAATTCGCCACTCGTCTGTTGCGATCACTTCGACTTCGTTCGAACCGCGGGCCAGAGACACCGATGTAGCTGCCGCGAAGACCGTCCAGCGCGGTTCGCCGTCCGTCGTCCATGACCGTCGCGCGACGGGCTTGTTCTCCAGAACACCATAGGCTGGTCCGAACGCACATTGCGGCAGTTGCTGGCGGTCTGCGTGAACCACGGTCGTGTCCGGTCCACCGAGAAAGTGACCTCGAACTTCGACGTCTTCTCCGGTGATGGTGAGTACTGCATTCACCTTTGTTATCTCGACGTGAAGCTGTGGAGAAAAGTGCCAGTACTGATCAACGTTTCGGCCGACCTGACACTGCACAGAATCGCGAATGGCCAGCACGCGGTGCTTCTGATTCCAGTAGATGAACCGGTCGTGTGTCGCGTCCTGAAAACAACTGTGGCTACCGCTGTAAGTTAGTCCCCCGTCAGTGACAGACCCTTTAGATGGGCCGGGGGACGCGAGCCCAAGCCATCCGAAACCGCGAGATGGCTCAGCCTGTCCCTGGTTGTCCAGGGTTAACGTGTTGTGGAATGAAGTGCTCCGAAACTGGTTTCGTAACGGGCCGGTTCCGTTGTAGCCGTACGTTCCTGAATCAACGAGGATTGGCTGACCGTCCAGCCAAAACAGAATGTGCAGCAGCGATGCGTGGTTGTGTCCGGAGTCCGGAAACGGATCACCATGATGGTCCACGAACAACGCGCAGCCAGACGACGTGTCGTGGAAGAAGTGGAAGTCGTCTGTTGCCGCCCTAGGACCGACTGTCGGGTTCGGCTTGCCGAGCAACCTATCCCGCAGGCCGACTAACCATTCCCGCTGTTGTTCGCGACATCGATTTGGGAAGAAAACGTAGCCGTCGTCATCATCGTTGATGGGTGGTACACCACCCGTGGGCGTTGCGAACGCTTCCAACTGACTGGTTGATTGAGACAGCTGGTTCCCAATCTTCTTCTTCAAGTCCGGGTCGGTTCCATTCGCAAGATACACGCACCACAGGAACTCAAGGACAAAGCACAGGTAACCGAACGAACGTTCGAAGTGCATGCCCCCAGAGACGAACTGTTGTTCGAGGCACTCTCTCAAAATCGCGTCAGCTTGCTTCTTCCAGCGGTTGGCTTCGCGAGACTGTGGAAACACCAATGCGATCACGTAGAGGCTTGCGGCGTCGCCAATCAAATGGTTGTTCCGACCTGTGGCTTCAGTGAAATGAATCTTGTGTGCGATATGCCGCCCATTGAGGTAAAGCTCGCGAGCGAGGCGAACGCGGAATTCCTCATCAAAGCAGCCGGCCTCCTCGCACTGCGACAGGGTCCACAACCAGACCAGAGATCGAATGCCGATCTCCATATTAGAAATGTAGTGAATCCCAACCTCGCGCGGGTTGTTGTCCCAAAAGTGAACCATCGTGTCGCGAACGCGTTCAGCACAAACCTGCAAACCGTCACGTCGAAATCGGAGTGCTGATGACAGTAGCATTTGTTGTCGAGCCAACTCCCACGCGTATTTGATGTCGCCCAGGTTCGTGAGCGACTTGAAAGGAATTTGGGTCCAGTGTGTTTGTGGCCACGCACCGTGAGTGACAATCGCTGCGTGCCAGTCAAGACGTTGCGGCAGCACGGAAACATCACGCCCGAAGACACTGTATTTGCCCTCAGAACCTAGCTCAGATGGAACGGTTACGTCGGCGAAGACAGCATCGACCACGGTCGAAAACAGATCCGGCTTCGCGCCTTCTAAATCGTCTTGAGAAATACTCGTCCAGGCCGACGGTTCTGCTGAGTACTTCCGTTTTAGCAAACCGGTTCTGACTTCGAACGCATGGCGAAGTCGCGCCACGGTGTCTCGCCAATGTCGCAATCGAAGTTCGCGAAAAATCCTCGCGATTCGCGAAATCATACGCGCCATCCCTGGGCGACATCGCTCTCCGCAAAGAACGTTTGGTCTCGCGACACAACTGCGTTCAAGGTAGCCAGCATTTGTTGCGCGATGGAGTCGCGGTCGTGATACTTCTTCGCGAATTCGCGGCCGTTGTTACCCAGACGCTCGCGTAGTTCTTCGGAATCGGCCAGTTGTTTCAGGGCATCGACAATGGTGTCGACACTGTCATACGAAACAATGATGCCCGAATCAGCGCGTTCAACGAGATCTTTTGGATCGCCTTCGGCAGCCAGAACGACAGGCACCCGGCATGCCATCGTTTCATAGATCTTGGACGGCAGGGCGCCCGGGATGAAGTACTTCAATGGGATGATTGAACAGTCAAAACTACTGACAAGCTCTGGCATCTGCACCTTCGGTCGCGAGCCTAGGAACACGATGTTGTCCAACTCCAGCTCTTCGGCGCGAGCGCGATTTGATTCGAGTTCGGGACCATCACCGATCACAAGAAACGCGAAGCGATCATCATCGCGCAGGCGATCGGCGCTCTCGACATAGAGATTGATTCCCTGCGCGAGTCCGATCAAGCCGGCGTACCCGACGACGAATCGATCGTTCCAGCCGCGTTGTTCGGCTTCACTACGATTTGCGTTCTCCGGGCTGAATAACTTGCAATCACAACCGTTTGGAATGAGCGCGATGTTTTGAGCGGGGTGGTTTGATTGAACGCCGCGGCAGATTCCGGAGGACTGTCCCGTCACGGCATGAGCACGGCGGTAGAGAAACGACTCCAACCGACGTGCAAGGCCCAGTGCGAGCTTATTGTTGACCACGCCCATCCGGACGACGGATTCGGGCCAAAGATCCGAGATGTTCATCACGAACCAGCTGCGTTTGAAGAAGCTTACCAACCAGCCGGACAGGCCCAGAAACAACGGCGGCGATTCGAGGATCAGAACCTGATGCCTGCGGACCAAAAACAAACCTGCAAACAGGCTGGTAAAGACAAATGAAAAGTAGTTCGACAACCGCTTCACAAGCCCGGCACTTTTTGTCGGGTAGATTGGAACGCGGCGGACATCGACACCGTCAATCTGTTCGCGCATATGCAGACGACCGCGGTACGCGTCCTGAACACGCCCCTCCGGGTAGTTTGGAAACGCGGTCAGCACTGTTACCTTCACGCCCTCACCAACCAGCCGTTTGGCAATGCCGTGAATTCGCGCCTGCGGTGCACCGATCTCGGGCGGGTAGTACTGCGTGATGAACAGAATGGAATCGACTTTCATGACACAACCTGCTCAAGCGGTTCTTCGATGGTGCTCTCAGATTCCACTCGGCGCCGATAGCCAAGTCGCTCAATCACATCACCACAGTATTGGTTGACCAGTTCAATGGTGAACCGGTCAAGCTTCTCTTCGTATCGTTGGTTGACGTTTGATCGAACGGGGAACCAACGGTCCCGAAATCGACTCCCAAACGGGAGTCGATGATGTTCGTGGGGCAGCATGTCCTGATCGAACGTAAGTTCACAGAAGCCGCAGACCGCTCGCACCGTCGCCTCCGGGGTCTCCACCAGATCTTCGAACCGGACGACGGGCATGTTCAAACCCAGTCGGTCTGAATCAACCAGCGCGTCCCGCATACAGTTTCCGTAGTGTTCCGCACAGACCTTCAACCGCTCTTTAAGAGATAGCTTTCCTATGAGTGCTTTCATGTCGCGCGCGTTGCCGATTGCCGCACGGTAGACAGAAACGTAAGGGTCACGTGGAACAAGAACAAACTTCGGATCGGAGGACTTCAAAATCTCGGCGATGAAAGCGACTCGCAGGATGTAGCACTGGCTCTTGTCGATGAACCTTGGGTTGGCCACACGTCCGCGGTGTTGCAGTAGCGATGTTCGGATCGTTCGCTTCAGGAGATCGGCCAACGGAGGGGTGACGTGTTCTTCGGTGCGCCGGTATTGTGGGTACAACGTGTCGGCACCATAGCACCAACTCAGCGGGCCCTTGAGAACCGGGTGGTCCGGGTACGCCCAGCGGGCTCCGGCAAATTCAAGCGGTAGTCTGCAACCATAGATGTTTTGAATTTCGTCAGCGGACGTCCAATAGCCTGGCCCGCCGGCACCCGAAATAAGGCTGCCTTCGCGCCGCAACATTCTGGACAGCAAGGTTAGTCCACCGCCCTGCGTTCCCAGCAGGAACACTGGCCGATCGATTTGTACGGACTCACCAGCGCGAAAGTAGTTGAACCAGTATCGGGGACTGGCAATCCAACCAAAGCTCCGTGCGACATATGCGCAGCGTTCGGCATTCTTAAGCAGACCGCTCATGCGACGACACTGCCTGGCTTGGCCGATACGCGTCGATTGGACCGCCCGTGCGACGGCTGGTTTCTGCGTTTTACCGCTGAAGACGTTCCACGAACCAAGAGGATCAACATGAACATGGGAACGAGATCCAGTCCCGTTTTGACGATCCCGGTGCCAATGTCATTGCCGAGGCTGAAGAGCACAAAGCGTGTCACCAGAAGCGTGTACAGCAGGATGCTTGTCGGACTCCTTCCCGATTCCACAAACGTGTGATACCCGACGCGCATGCATATTCCGAAGAAGAACATTCCCACAACGATCCCGTAGACATCGAGATTCCAAAACAGTTCTGCAACCAACCCGGGCGGGATGCCCGCAATGCCGCCTTTTGCGCCGTAGACATGACGCAATAGATACACGCCACGTTCGGCCCACATCGGTTTGTCCGACCATAAAGAACGCGGGATCGGAGCTGCCATCCATCCGACCAGCGTCTCGCCATACCGGTAAGGAATCTCCTTCGGGACGGCGTTGATGATGTGACAGGTCTTTGTGATGTCCATCATGTCTCGACCAGCGACCGTCTTCTCAAGCGCCTCCGACAAGTTGTGTTCCGCGCGTCCGAACAACGCGGCGACGATCATGATGAAGATGCCTCCCAGTGAACCGAACAAGGTGACCGGGTGGATGCGTCCTTTGATGTAGTGCGTGAGAATTAGCAGGTCCAGCAGGATCAGCGCGATACCGGCGCGACTGTTGATCACGAAGAACAGGGCAATCGTCTGAAGCAACGCCATCGCGCTTAGTAAGCCGAAGAGGCCTGTCTTCGGCTTGCGTCTAACCAGCAAGTGCACGTAAAGCAGGTAAACAGCGAACTTCGAGAGCGCTGCGCCTCGATACAGATAGTATTTCAACATGTGTATGCGAGCGCCGCCGGTGGCCGCCTCGTCACTGAACCGCTTCTCGGAGAGATTGCTGAATGAGACGCCTGCTGAAGCGATAAAGCCCACCAAAAAGATGCCCGACACAACCGTGATGGCAGCGGCAACCCAAAACGTCCGACGGCTATTCCATGAACTTACTTTTGGCAGCAGGCGAATGCGCCCCAAGCCAAGTCGGAGTGGCAGGCAGTACCCAATAACCAGGCACGCGACGCCAAGGGTCATGAGTCCGGTGCCTTTCGAGAGGGATGACAGCCCCTTCCACATCAGCAGTCGTTCGGCCACGTAGGGACTTGAAGCCCCGTAGTACAGTACATAGAGAAGCTTGAACGGTGCTCCGAAAATGTACAGGAGCAACACGAACGTGAGTGGCTCGAAAGTGTCGTAGTCTTTCCTCGCGAACATGGGCCCTGCGAGCATAATGACCGATGCAGTGGTGCAACCCAGCAACCAGGCTGACGTACCGTCACGCAACAACGCCGCTGCACCAGCGCAAAGAATCGCGACCGTGACGATCACGCCCATCTTCAGCAGCACAAGGGTGTAGTCAGTTTTGTCGAGAGTCTTCACGTATTTAAGAAGCTCTGTTTCGGAACGATTGAGGAACGTGGTAACAGTTTGGTATGCCGTGTGTGATGCGGGCAAGGCTTGCTTTGAATACAAGCGACGCCTGCATCAGATCATTCGAGTTGTGACGAGCCTGCTGAAACCGGCGGTGTGATTCAAATAGGCAACGACAGGTGTCACCGGGCTACGACGACGGCGAGTGTTTTAATCAGGATTCGCAGGTCGCCAAGAAATGTCCGGCTGCTTACGTACGCTTCATACATGTCTAGTTTTCTGGGCAGGATGACATCGCGATAGGCAAGCGTTGCGTCCTGTGCGGCTGCCAGCAGGTCTTCTTCGTTCCGGTATTCGATGGCCGCGGGATCGGTAATTCCCGGGCGAACGGTATGAACCGCGGCCCATCTGTCTGGGTATGTCGCAACCCAATCCGGCACTTCGGGACGTGGTCCGACAAACGACATGTCACCAACGAAGACATTCCAAAGCTGCGGCAGTTCATCCAGCTTTGTTTTGCGAAGCAGGCGTCCCACACTGGTCACGCGAGACTTTTGACCGGGCTCAAAGCCATCCGATGCTTTCGCAACCGTCATGGTTCGGAACTTGTAGATTCGAAAAAGACGACCATGTTGTCCCACGCGATCCTGGCAGAATAGAACCGGGAAACCGTCCGCAACGACAAGCATAATTGCAATCAGCACATACAACGGCGACGCCAGTGTCAGCCCAACTGCAGAGAACAGAATGTCGAAGGCGCGTTTGAGCATTACTGGGTTGCCACGTACCCGGTTTGCAGAACGCCAGTCACTGCATCAATGACTTTTTGAACATGGTCTTCCGTCATTGATGGGTAGATTGGCAGGCTAACGCACCGTTGGTAAATCGCTGTTGAGACCGGAAAGTCCTCGGGCTTCAGCGAATATCGCTCACGCCAATACGGATGCAGGTGTAGCGGAATATAGTGGACGCTGGTACCGACTCCTGCTTCTGCCATCAATTCAATGAAGCGATCGCGTTCTGCGTGGTCATTGCATTCCAGCTGAAGCACAAACAGATGCCATGAGTGGACATCATCCGCGACGCGTTCGAATGGACATGTCACAGGTAAATCGGCAAAGGCCAACTGGTACCGTAACGCGATGGCGGCTCGCTTCTTCTGGTTGCGATCTGCCTTTGCCAGTTGGTGAATGCCAATGGCCGCTGCCAGGTCGGTCATGTTGTACTTGAAGCCCGGAGCAATAACTTCGTAGTACCACTTCGGTTTGTCTGACACGTAGCGGTCAAACACGTCGGAACTGATGCCATGTAATCGCATAGCACGCAGGCGTTTGGCCCAGTCGTCGTTGTCTGTTGTGACCATGCCGCCCTCGCCGGTAGCGACGCACTTTGTCGCGTAGAAGCTGAAGGCTGTCAGGTCACCGATAGAACCGATTGTTCGGCCGCCAATCGTTGTCGGCAAAGCATGGGCGGCGTCTTCGACAAGAAAGACATCATGCTTCTTTGCGAGCGCCTGCAGTGCCTCCATGTCACAGGCCTGGCCACCAAAGTGGACCGGCAATATAGCCTTGATGGTAGCATCGTTCTCAAGGGCTGCGGCAACCGCCTGGATATCGATACAGAAGTGTTCAGGGTCCACATCGACAAAGACAACATCGGCTCCAAGATACCGAACCACTTCAGCGCTGGCAGTAAAGGTATGGACGGGAACGATTACTTTGTCGCCAGGTCCAATTCCGATCGCTTCCAACGCAAGATGCAACGCGGCGGTGGCTGAGTTGACAGCAATCGCGTGCTTCGCACCAACGTACTTCGCAAATGATTCTTCAAACTGCTGCGTCTTAGGTCCGCTGGTTAGCCAACCACTGCGCATTGTGTCCACAACTTCGTTGATTTCTTCTTCACCGATGTCCGGCAATGCAAACGGCAGAAACTTGCTCTTTTCGTTACTCATACTGCATCACCTCCTGCTTTTTTCCACGCCACATTTGCGGCCAACTGCTGTCGCCGTGCAATCAGCATGCATGCCACTGCAAATCCAACTGCAATCACAACCCGCCCCGCCAGTCCCAATATTCCTGACCAGTTCGGCAACAGCCCTAATGCAATCGCGACAGAGGCCCCAACGACCAGGGCTCCCAGCGATTCGTAAGACCAGCGAATTTGAAAACGTCTTTGAACCAGAACCAGCATCAGGACTGCCATCACGGAGTACCCAAC
>CAZAIB010000104.1:0-23112 GCA_964485095.1 uncultured Planctomycetaceae bacterium
GGTACGTTTCGGACATCAGCATCATCTTGATCAACCGCTTGGCGTCCCAACCGTTCTCCTGAAAATCGACGGCCAGCCAATCCAGCAGTTCCGGATGACTGGGCCACTCGCCCTGCACTCCAAATTCTTCGACCGTCTTCACGATGCCGGTCCCGAAGAACATCTTCCAGAACCGATTCACTGTCACCCTTGCCGTTAGCGGGTTGGACCTGTCGACCAGCCAGTTGGCCAGGCCAAGTCGATTCTTCGGCTGGCCGTCCAGTGACGGCAGGAACGACGGCGTCGTTGGTTCGACCGGTAGCTCTTTATCAGGTGCGTCATACATGCCGCGTTTGAGGACGTAAGTCATGCGGCCTTTCGGCAGGTCCTTCATGACCATGACGGTGCTCTTTGGCTTCTTCAGATCCGCCTGCTGTGACTTGAGCTTCGCGATTTTTCCGGACGCTTCGATGAACGGTTTGTCCATCGTGTTTAGGTAGTGATCGCGAAGCTGCTGCGTTTGCTCAGGCGTACGTTTGTCGCGAGCGATCGCCAGCAGCGGACCGATGGTGTCAATGCCGGCCAGTTGTCCGACTTCGCTGCCGGTGAGTTGGCGTTCGTAGATACGAACATCATCCACCCAGCCGGTGAATTGGCTGCCTGAGGTTCGTCGTCCAATACTGAACGACTTCTTCGTTCGAACCGTCTCCGACTTCAGGTTATTCGTCGGGAAGTTGACCTTCGTCAGATGCTTTCCGTCGAGGTACATCTTCACGCCCTCGGGTTTTCCGGAACCGTCATAGGTCACGAAAGCATGGTGCCACGTCTTCGGCTTCATCGGTGCTGGTGCGGAAACTTTGAACGCGTTGCCAGGCCAGTTGTGAATCAAGTGCATCTCCAGCCGATCGCCACTCAGGTGAATGTCGTAGCCGCGGTGCGCGTTGCCGTCGTGCATGCGAGCAATCGGAGCTCCCACGACTCGGCCATCAGCTTTGAACCAGCAGCCGTACGAAAACGCCTGGGTACTTTCGAAGTCGCCAATGTTACCAGCATCGATGAACGTCCCGGCATCCGTGTGGAACGCGCCGTTTACTTTGCCGGCGCCCCAGTTTGGTTTGCCTTTGATTGATCCGTTCTTGTTTCCAACGGCATTGGCGGCGTTCCGCCCCTTCTTCTCATCAAGCGTCAAGTGAGCCACAAGGCCGCCGGGCAGTTCCTGCGATTTGTTCGGCTTCGCTTCCATCTCATCCAGCCACTTCATGAACCGAGGCTCGGCCGATTCGCGAAGCGCCGTGAGTTCAGTTTCGGTCGCTGCCAGCTGCGTTTCGATCTCGGGAATCTTCGCGAGCTTCATCTCATCCGGGACTTCAACAATCGGAGCCTGGTTCCCGTTGCGAGTCTGCCGACCAGGATCCGCCGACTGATTGAAGTACGCGAAGAACCGGTAATAGTCCTTTTGCGGAATCGGGTCGTACTTGTGGTCGTGACACTGAGCACATTCCATGGACAGACCAAGAAACACCATCGATGTCGTCTTCACACGATCGACGGCGTACTCAACGCGGTACTCTTCGTCGATCAAACCGCCTTCATCTGTGCTCGCGTTGTTGCGAAGAAACCCAGTCGCCACCTGCTCTTTCCACGTCGCGCCTTCAACCATGTCGCCCGCAATCTGCTGGCGAGTGAACTCGTTGTACGGCAGGTTTTTGTTGTACGCATCAATCACCCAGTCACGCCACACCCACATGTCGCGAGGCCCGTCGGCGTGGAACACACTGGTGTCGCCGTAGCGAGCCGCATCCATCCAATCAAGCGCCATACGTTCGCCAAAGCGGTTTGAATTCAGCAACCGATCGACAAGCTGCTCGTACGCGTTCGAACTTTCGTCTTTAAGAAACGCGTCGACCTCAGCCAGCGTCGGCGGCAGTCCCGTTAAGTCGAACGTCACACGACGAATCAGAATCTCCTTACTCGCGCGATCAGTCGGTTCCAGCCCAGCGTCGCGCATCCGTTTGTAAACGAACGCGTCAATCGGGCTCTTGCCAAACCGGTCCAACACAGGCGGGACATCGGACTTCTTCGGAGGAGTGAAAGACCAGTGGCCTTCGTACCCTGCCCCGGATTCAATCCACTCACCCAACAACTGAATCTCACGTTTCGAAAGCGACTTGTGCGACTCCGGCGGCGGCATGCGAACGTCCGCGTCGTCTGAGTTCACACGTTGCCACAGTAGACTGGCCTCGAGCGAACCCGGCTTGATCGCGAACGAACCATCGCGCTTCTCCGTCGCGCCTTCAAACGTGTCCAACCGCAAGTCAGCAGCGCGGTTGTGTTCGTCGGGGCCGTGGCAGCGGAAGCAGTTATCCGACAGGATCGGCCGGATGTCGCGGTTGAAACAAATGTCGTCGGCGGATGCGGAGGACGCTCCCGCGAGAATGGTGGCGAACACGG
Source organism: uncultured Planctomycetaceae bacterium (assembly GCA_964485095.1). Lineage (GTDB taxonomy): Bacteria > Planctomycetota > Planctomycetia > Planctomycetales > Planctomycetaceae > CAYNWT01. Next base: position 2,431 of record CAZAIB010000104.1, read on the forward strand.
CAAACAGTGTGTACTTCATCTTGAGGCACATCGCTTCGCTCTCAGGTTCAGTTGTGGGTGGATCAGGACGATCCAGGCAGGAAGGCTTAGTCCTATGTTATCGAGATTGGCGAGGGGCTCCAACCAGTTTCAGTTTTCGTTGGCAGCTTGTGTGGTCTGTAGAGATGCTGTTGCCTTCAATCGTGCGGAGTACCGTTTACTCACCACTAACTTCAGAGTGGCCGCGATCTCGCGTACCATGGACTCAAATCCTGGAATGAGATTGGAGCCTCCGAATGCAATTCAACCGACGTAATGTTCTCAAGGCTGTGGGCCTGTTGGGAACGGCTGGAATCGCGACAACCGCGGCTGCCCAGGTGAAAGAATCAGAAGTTCCGCCGGACTTCAAAATCAAGAACGGCCGCATTCGCCAGTCCGTCATGGGTTGGTGTTTCAACCCGATGGACAATGTCGAACTCGCGAAGCACTGCAAAGACATCGGCATGCCGGCGATTGAGGGGATCAATCGGAAGCACTACCCGAAGGTGAAAGAACTCGGACTCGAAATCTCACTCGTGTCGAGCCACGGGTTCGCTAAAGGCCCGGTCGATCCCGACAACTTCGACATGTGCGTGAAGAAGCTCCGCGAAGCCATCGACCTTGCCGCAGAAGTTGGTTCGCCAAACGTCATCACCTTCACTGGCATGAGCAAGAAAGGTGTCGACACTGATCAGGCAAAGCAGAACTGCATCAAGTGCTGGAAGGAAGTCATTGGCCACGCAGAGAAGAAGAACATCAATCTGGTTCTCGAACACCTCAACAGCCGCGACGATTCGCATCCGATGAAAGGCCACCCCGGTTACTTCGGCGACGATGTCGATGTCTGCGTGGAACTCATCAACGCCGTCGGTTCAAAGAACGTGAAACTGTTGTTCGACGTCTACCACGTGCAGGTCATGAACGGCGACGTCATCCGCCGAATCCGTCAGTACAAAGACGTCATCGGCCACTACCACACCGCCGGCAACCCCGGCCGCCGCGAACTCGACGAGAACCAGGAGATCAACTACCCCGCCGTCATGAGAGCCATCCTGGAAACCGGCTACACCGGCTACGTCGCCCAGGAATTCATTCCAACATGGAAAGACAAAATCAAAGCACTACGTCACGGTGTGATGGTCTGCGACGTTTGATTGGCGATCTTCAGTGTCGCTCTCAACCGTTATTCGCTTAACGGAATGCCGCAGGCGACGCGTCTCGTGCGGTGCTAAAAAACGCAGGCGCGGACAAGCGTCAATATCCAACATCCAACAAGGAATCTCCAAGTCTCAAGTCGCTACCGCGTTTGGCCGAGCATCCCACTTCTTACTTGGAGATTCCTTGTTGGATGTTGGATATTCAAACTGAAAACGAATCTACATCGCACTGCGATTCCATCGACAAACGACTGGAGACTTTCGCCCGCAATCCGTTTCCAAGGAAACAGCCCGCAAACTGTGCCGCCCCCTGCCCTCGGATCGACTCATGCCAAACCAACCAAACTCCAACGCACTCCCGCTCAACATCAGACGGCTCACACGCGTTTGCTGCTGGTTCATTGTGCTGGTAATCACTGGCGGCACCACGATCGCATCGGCAGCACAATCCGACAAATTCAACCGAGCTCAATTGGACGAGTTGCTGGATGATTTTGAGTGGGAGAGCGAGCGCCCTGGTTCCTGGTTGGAGGAAATCGAATTGCTCGGCATCCGCGCTCCGGACGCAATTTCTCGAATCCTGCCATTCCTAGAGAATGACGATGGCGAGATTCGCGGCCAGGCTGCTGGAGCGTACTTGGCGCTTGGCGGTTCAAGGCAAGAAGTTTGGGGCATGACAAAAGACGCCAGTGGCTCGACGCGGCTGGGCGCCGCATTGGCTTTGCTGCGGCACGGAGCGCCGCCAGAGAAGCTTATGCCGTTGTTGTCCGATTCGTTCGCGAAACTCAGAGCGGAACTTGGAGTCGCTCTGATTGAATCGGGACTTGAACCCACAAAGGTTACGTGGTTGCTGAAGGATGAAGACTATGAAGTTCGCCAGCAAGTGGGCGTCGCGTTAGTCGAAGCCGGTATTGATCCAGCGGTTGTCGTGCCGCTCCTGGGCGACGAAATCGACGATGTTCGAACCGATGTCGCAGTCGCCCTGGCCGAACGCAAAACCGCGTTCGATGACATCAAGGTGCTGCTTGCTGACGAGTTGTGGATTGTGAGATCGAAGGTCGGCGTCGCTGTTTGCGAAGGGTTTGGAGCAGTGCCTGAACTAACCCCACTGCTTCATGACGACAGCCCCGAGGTCCGCAGAACCATCGGCGTTTCACTCATCGAAGCCGACTGCAACGAGGAACGCGTCCGGTTCCTGTTGGACGACGATTCTCCAAAGGTCCGTGAGGAAGTTGCATTCGCGCTGCTGCAACGCCCATCTTCGAATCGCGAACCGCTACTGGATGTTTTGGCTGACAGTGAACTGTTGGACGAAGATGTATGCCAGTCGCTCGGCCCCAAATCGCGCGCTTACCTCATCCCTAAGCTCATACAGGCTGGGTCAACCGACAAGCTGCGGAACTTTCTTCATTTGGACGCTTCGTCGACTGTTTGGCTGACGCCGCTGCTACGTTCGCCACGCATGGACGTTCGGCGGCGCGCATTCGAACTGCTGCTCAGCCGTGCCCCAGGCCCTGAAGAGATATTGGCGGATGACCTGCGGGAGTCTCTGCGAGGTGCCGGTCCGGGGCGACAGATTTCTACGTTGGAAACCGTCAGAAAACGCGAGCTGCGGACTATGGTCCCGGATGTCATCAGGCTCCTGACTGACAAGCATCAGAGCGTCAGGTCCGAAGCAGCGTTTACGATCGCACGGCTGGTTCCAGACAATACGGAGTGCATCGGCATCTTGCTTGAAGCCGCTAGCCGGCTCAAAAATACTTCGTTGATGTACGAGGAGGAAATTGCCTCAAATGGCCCCCGCGTACTGGCTCACGAGTCCACTTTAAGAACAGCCATGGACGAGCCCAGAGTTCAGGGGCGGTCGTGGCGGGGCCAACGGATAGAGACAGATTCCGATTACGTCGATCTATGCCTGGCACTCGTTCGCAGCGGGGATGAGCAGAGCCTGCCGATGGTGGCTCGTTGGCTGCAGGAGCCAGACGCAACACCGCTCGCATTGAATCGCCTGCTGAGGTTGCTTCAGAACTGGAAGGGCAATATTGCACAGGCCTCACCTGCCGTTGTCGCGTTGCTGGGTCACTCAGAGGAAGCGGTACGTGAATCAGCGATCGACGCACTCGCTGAGAACCACACGGCCGTGGAACCAGGCAAACTGATCCCCTTGCTGGACGACCCGAACTTGATGATTGCACGCGGCGCGGCGCAGTTGCTCGGATCATGCACACCGGTCGATCGGGAACTGATTGCCGACGCATGCAGGCGACACATCGCCAATGACGATCTCGTGATCAAAGCGTTCGCGGTTCGCTGGCTCGCGGAGCAGAAAGTTGGCGAGCCTCCATTAACCGCACTGCACGAACTACTACTCGCCAACAATTCTGAACCGGCTACGTGGACAAGACGCGTAGCCTACGACGAGGCGATCAAAGAAGCGACCAAACTCATGAATGCGCAGCTGGCCGCGGCACTTGCTGAGGCCACAAAACAAGACGAGGAAGCATGCCAACTGACAAGGAAGACGCTGGCCGCAGGTGCGAACGATGACCAACTTCGCGCACTTCTCGAACAGACCCTTCTCACAGCGACAGACTCGCAATGCCGGGCCAGAGCTGCGAAGCAACTGCAAGAGCTCGGCGACAAACGATCGTTGCCGGCGCTTACCAAAGCGCTGCAAGACGAATCGGACTACGGCTACATGATCAGCAATCATATGGGCGGAACCGCACCCATACGGCGTCTGGTCCTTCGTGTTATCGCAGACATCGGTCCGTCAGTTCCAATGCAGCCCAAGCTAGTGAAGCATCTGTTTGACGCTCAGCTACGTGGATACGCAGCGACTGCACTGGGAGCAATCGGTCCCGCCGCACAAAACGCTTTGCCAATACTCAAGCGGTTGTACAACGAAACAAAAGACCGGGATCTCGCGCTTGCAATCGCCCGGATCGAAACGAACGAAGCTGAGCAGGTAAAGTTCCTGAGACAGGCGCTTGACCCGCACCGCGGCCGCTACCACCCGCTAGGCCCCGACGCCCCAATCGACGAGATCCTCGAAACCGGACAGCTGGCCAGGCACTTAATCCCCGACCTGAAATTCATGGTGGAACAACACGAATTGCTACATCGCAATGTCCGGGTCGAAGCCGCGTACGCTCTGGCGATTCTGGAACCAAACAACCCCAAATGGCAAGACTACCTGGTCCAGCAATCCGAGAGTGATGAGTACTATTTTGACGACGCCACCCAACGACTCCAGCAACTTAAAACACGGAGACAAGTACCGCAGCGTGATGGCGTGTTGAAGAATTGAGGGACACGCTCAAACAAATCCACTCCAACGACGTATCAATGTTCGTATGATCCGTGCACAACAACTTGTCAGGCAGTACGGTCGCAAGACAAAAGTCACTGCGATTGACGGAGTGGATCTGTCCATCGATCGAGGCGAACGCGTTGCAGTGGTCGGCAAAAGCGGTTCCGGCAAGACGACGCTACTCAACATCCTGGCCGGACTTGATCGCGCAACCAGTGGTTCTCTTGTTGTCGATGATCGCGACATCGCCACCATCCGTTCGAAGGAACTCGCTCGCTACCGGGCACAAACGATTGGCGTGGTGTTTCAATCGTTCCAGCTTATTCCACAGCGAACCGCCGCTCAGAATGTTGAGCTACCGTTGATCATTCTTGGGGTCGATCGAGCGGAACGAGCATCACGCGTGCAACAGGCTCTCAAGCAGGTTGGGTTATCTCACCGACTCGGGCACAAGCCAGCGGAACTCAGTGGCGGTGAACAGCAGCGTGTTGCGATCGCTCGAGCCATCGTGGGTGAACCGCCGCTGATCCTGGCTGACGAACCGACCGGAAACCTGGACACCAACACGGCCGACGAAATTCGGGATCTGATTGTCGCCGAATGTGAGCGGCTCGAAGCAACATTGCTGCTCATCACACACGACGACGAACTGGCCCGCGATGCCACCACACGCATCGTTCGCATGCAGGACGGCCGCATTATTCAGGACACCGGGCAATGAGATGGTCCGAACTTATCCGCATGGCTGGACGGAACCTGGTAAGTCGCTGGGGGCGCACTTCGCTGAACCTGCTGGGCGTGATCATCGGCTGCACAACATTGCTACTGACGGCTGCGTGCGGAGGAGGCGTACGCGACACGTTCTACCTGATGTTTGATTCTTCGCCCGAAGCACGGCGGATCATCGTGTCTCGGGAGTTCGGGGCGTATCGATTCATCGATTGGCGAAAGGCGCCGGAAGAGGCGATTCAGGTCCCGGACGGCATTTCTGCGCCAAGGCGGAAGCGCCTACAGGGACGACTTGCCCGGAAATGGGCGAGTGAAGAACAAAAGAAGCAGCCTCGTAGCGTTCGAAAGCCGCTGACGTTCGAAGATGTTGATACCTTCGCAAAGCTCGAGCATACCAAATTCGCAATCCCTATGACTTCGATCCCTGGCACGATCGAAACAGCAAACGCAAAGAAGCCGTTGCACACATCGCTTGGATACGGCGGACACCTGACGGGCGGAAGCGAGTACCTGGTTACCGGATCACTGGTCGATGAAGACGATCACGATGGCGTCATCATCAACGAGTACCTGGCATATTCCCTTGGGCACCAGACTGACGAAGCATTCAGGAAACTCATCGGTCAGCCGATCCAGTTTGCCTTCGAAACGAACAGCGACGGCTTCCAGCAGACGCCAATAATGTCGCAACTGCGCTGGTTCTTCCGGGATCCTGAAGAGCGGATTCTATTCGTTAAAGCGTTCAAGCAAATCCTTGAGAACCTGGAACGATTTGGCCTAACTGAAAAGCAACAAGCACTGGTGCAACGACTATTGCCAGACGAACCAGGAGAAGCCGCGCCGGAACCGAAAACTGAAGTCAGGACGTTTAAGGTCCGAGGCGTATTTCACACCGCTGCCGAAGAAAAGTCCTGGGACATGTTCGAGTCCTACATGCGATCTAACGCAGGGGTCCGTGCTTCTGCAGCCGCGGTGCGGCAACTCTCGCAGAAACAGTTCAAGAATCCTGAGTTCCAAAACGTAAGCGTGGTGGTTGACTCCACCAGGAACCTGGACGCGGTTATCACCGAATTTAAGGACGACAATTTTCAGATTGTTTCCGCTCGTAGAGTCTTGGAACGCGTCGATAGGGAAATCGATCGCATTACCTCCATCGTCTACTGGATCGCTGCCGGAATTCTGTTCCTCACGATCCTGGGCATCTCCAACACACTATTCATATCCGTCCTGCAACGCACACCCGAGTTCGGCATCATGAAGTCGCTCGGAGCAAGCGATGGCGATGTCCTGTGTCTCATGCTGTTTGAAGGCATGATTTGCGGACTCATCGGCGCCGTGGTGGCGGTCTTCGTGAGCTTTGGCCTCGCGGAGGCCGGCAAGTCACTGTTGGAAGACTACGTGGTTGATTCGATGCACCGTCAGATGGACTTCAGCGTTGTGATCTCATTTTCGCCACTGATCATCGGGGCGACCATTGTGGGTTCCATCATCGTGTGCGGGATCGCCAGCCTGCTACCCGCCTGGCGAGCGGCTCGGTTAGATCCCGTTGAAGCCATGCGGCGGACGTGATTGATCGGGCCAACGATACTGACAGGGACTTCACATGCCTGAGCGATAAGCCTAAACGTGTTCCAGCAACCACTCGCGTCCGCGGGCTTGTTCGGTTCCGACGTTCATGAGGATACGTCCTATGACCGTGGCGGTTGCCACACACAGAATGGCGAGAGCCAGCACTGTGGCTCGCGTGATCGCGAGTTGAGTTTGAGTGTCGGTGCGGACCCACCAGGCGATTCCCAGGCTAAGTGCGGCCAACAGTAGCAGCGTTGTTACACCCATAAGCCTTTCGGACATTTTCTCGCAGGTGCGGAACCCACCAAACGCACAAAGTTCTGCCATGAACGACTGGAACAGAAACGCGTACAAAATTCCGCAGCCGCAGACGATCAGCCAGATTTCCGGAGTCATCCTGCCGTCATACAGATGCACCGCGCCCAGCATTCCTGCCAGGCTGACCGCAGATGCGATTCCTTCTGAGTGGGCACCGGCGACGCGTGGAATCAACAGGCTTAGCAGTGCTCCGATTCCCCACAGGGACGGAATCGCGATTTTGGCGATTGGCAGGCACTGATTGAATGCGTCACTGATTGCGGTTCCGTTTTCGTAGCCGGAATACAACCACATACCGGCCATGACTGAGGTTGCTGCCATGGCGACAGCGACCATGGTCATCCCGACGCTCATGAGTGTGATGCGAGTTGAACCGGGCTCACGGACTTCTTCTGACGAGTCCGGAGTCGGTGGTCCGAGGTAAACTTCCTCGTCGTCTTCTGATGCGCCGTCGTCTTCGAACGGTTCCAAAGTCGCGCGTTGAACCGGGCTGACGCCTTTGGTCAGCGGCTTTGAAAAGTCCAGCGGTGGCAGAGGGGCTCCCGGTGGTCGTGACATTGGATTCGGAATCGGAATCGGGCGCATGCTCGGTTCTGACCTATCGCGAACGACTGCTGACAGAATGTCCTGCGTCTCTCGCACGTCGGCGCGGATTTCGCGTTCCAGCAACCGGACTTCGCGCTGTTGTAGTTCGTTACCAGCCTGCCCGGTGTTCCTCGCGAGGGTTGCTTCTTCCAGCAGTCGTTTAGCATCCGCCAACCTCGCCTGAGCTTCGGCACGCTCTTCCTGCAGTTTGGCTAGTTCGGGCAAGTCGACTTGTGTTTTGATTTCTGCTTCGATCGCTGACTTCCGGGCCATGACGGCTTTGTAGTCAGCGTGATCCTTTTTGATTTTGGCTTTAAGCTGCTGGGCTTCTTTTTGTTGCGCTTCTGAACCAGCAGTTGCTGCTTTGAGTTCAGCTTCACGTTTACTGACCGCTTTTCTGGCTGCCTGAAGCCCACGAGCCAGCTTACCGCCAGTCGTGCGGAGCTTTTCAATTTCCGTGTTGAGTTCGGCTGGCTGCGGCAATGGAGCTGTGTTTGCTTTGCGAAGCTTCTTGAGTTCTGCGATGCCGGCAGCGGTTTCGCGTCTGAGAACATCCAGTTGCTCTTTCTTCGGAGCGTTGACGGCCTGCAGTTCGGCTCGTTCACTGGCAAGCTGTTGCTGTTTCGCAAGAGCGGCCTGAACCGCGGCGCGTTGGTCGATGAGTTCCTGATGCCGCTGTTCGATGTCAGAGTCGTTTGGGAACTGCTGGCTATCAGAGGCTGCTTTTACCTTTTCGAGTTCTTCCGTGGCCGCTGTGATTTCCTGCCGCAGCGTGTCGATGTTCTCAGTCAGCTGTTGTCGCTTGAGTTCCGCTGCGGCCTGTTGGTCACGCGAGCGTTGCTGCTGTTGGGCAATTTGGTCGGCGACGTTAAGCCGTTCGATCTGCAGGCGTTCGAGTTCCTGTTGTCGCTGCACGATGTCGGAGCCGTCGTGAAGCTTGTCGGCTTCGGGTGCGGACTGGAGGCTTTTGAGCTCTGCCGTTGCTGTGTCGATTTCCTTTCGCAGCTTGTCTATGGATTCGGTTAGCTGTTGTCCCTCAGCCTTCGCTGCGGCTTTCTGTTTCTGCAAACGCTGTTGCTGCTGTTCGACCTGGTCGGTGACGTTCACGCGTTCGGCCTGCAGTCGTTTGAGTTCCTGGCGCTGCAGGGCGACGACTGATTCGTCGGTAAGCTGATCGGGGTCTGGCGGGGCCTGGAGGCTCTTGAGTTCTTGCGTCGCCCTGGCGATTTCGTGGTGCAGCCTGTCAGTGGCTTCGGTTAGCTGTTGTTGGCGTAGATTCGCAGCCGCCTGCTGTTCGCCCAAACGTTGTTGCTGCTGGGTGATCTGGTCGGCGACTTCGAAATGTTCGGCTTGCAGTCGTTTGAGTTCTGCCTGAGCGGATTCATGTTGCTGTGCCGCGTGTTGTTCGGCCTGCAGTCGCTGCTGTTGAAGCTTGTCAGCTTCTGCGCGGTCGATTTCTATCTGGGAGATGAGTTCAGCAATCTCAGTTTGCTGAGTCTCGATTCGGGTACGCGAAAGAAGGAACTCTTCCGCCCTGTCCCGTTCGCGCTGAGCGTCAGTCGCGGCCTGGTGCTGTTCGGCTCGCAGTTGCTGCAAGCGGTGGGTCAAGCCAGGTTCTACAGGAGCGGCTGCCGGCTGTGCGGTGTCTTGTTCTTCAGCGACTTCTTGGTGGCTGATCTCAGCCACCGGAGGCTCTGGTTCGGGCTGGAGGTGTTGAATCCGGTTGATCGGTTGAGCCGAAGGTTCTGGCGCCGGAGGCGGTTCTGGCGGGGGCTCTACGGCTTCGGTCTGATCGACCTCGGCTTCCGCGGTTTGGGCCTGCGCTGCGCTGGCTTGTTCCAGGACGGCGGAGATTGCTTCGCGTTTGTCGGTAGTTTCGGGGTCGAAGCTGGTTCCTGCCACAATGATTGAGGCGAGGCTGTCGACAACCAAATCAAGTGATGGCGGCGCGGTCGCGGTGGCGGCTCGCGAGGCGAGTTCCTTGCGAGCGGTGCGGTGCACCAGGTCCGCAGCGGTTCGCTTTCTATCGACGTACGCAACCTTTTCCAGCGACTTACCGGCAAATGTCCGCGCACAGATGGGGCACTTGAGGTTCGTGTCGTCGGCAGTAGCAAACGGGCCAGCACAGTGGCAATCAGGGCATCGCAAAGTCATCGGTCATCCATACTGGCCCACAGTGAGCGCGTTATGTATGCCTATCTTGCCAGAAGCGTCTACACGGATATCGCTTCGCGCGGCGCGCAATTGATGACAGGTTTCAGAGTTGTCCGAGAACCGGCAGGATGTGCCGCTGGACCCGTTGCACTCCCGCCAAGTCTACGACAGCTGGACGACTGGTTAGTTACTCCACTGCCCTACAGTGAGTTCAGTCATCAGGTTCCGGGTCACGCGAGCGAGCAGGAATGTGGTGGCTGCAGCCAGAATACCCAGGGCCAGCAGGCAAATGTTGGCCATCGCCAATACCCAACCTGGCGGTGCGCCGACCAGCCAGGAGATTCCGGCGACCGCCACAATTATGGCTCCGACTGACGTCACTGAAATGAGTGACTCGGCCAGCTCTTCGTCGCGTCGGAACTGAGCGAACTTGCTTAGTTCTGCGAGGTAAGACTGCAGAAGGAACGCGTACAGCGTCCCGGCGGCACCGATAAGCATCCACGTCCAGCCCGTGATTTCAGCGGGCGAGAACGCGATACACCCCAGAATCACCAGTGCAGCTACGAGGCCCCACCAGCATTCGCCGCGAGCTTCAGCGCGGCGTGGGATTGCTGCGCAACACAGTAGCCCGGGCAATGTGAGTGCCGGGATGATCCAGGTTGCTTTTTGAATAAACGAGGCCCAGGTCGCTCCATCATGAGGAAGTGCCAGGGCCGCGATGGCACTGACAGCGATCCCGACGAATGCCAGAGTCAGCAGGATGGTTCCAGCCAATACGATTCGCATCTTCTTGGTTGATGAACCTTGCGAACGCCGCCGACTACGGTCTGGCTGTTCTTTGAACTCCTCCGACAGATCTTCCTCTTCTTCAACGTCTGCCTCTGTCATATCGACGTCGTGGTGGGACGCGGGCTTCCTGCTTTCCGATCGGAACTTCGTTTTGGCAACGGGACTGACAACCGACGGGTCTGAGGTCAGTGCAAAGGGTTTCATTGCCGGCTGCGTATCCATGTCCGGCGACATGTCGTGACCTATGTCCGTCAGTTCTTCCGGCAGGTGGTCCAGAGCGATACTGGGCTCATCGTCTGGCAGCGATGGCATATCGAAGTCACCAGCGTCTTCATCCAGCAGCGAAGTTAGCTCTACATCGGGCTGTTCGTCCGGGGCCGCCTGAACGGGTACATCGAACTCATCGTTCAGCAGCGATGCCACGAGCAAGGACGTTTCTGATTCCTCTGCCTCGATCGCAAGTCGGAGTTGCTCAACTTCGTCCTGCGTCTGTTGGCTGTTGTCCGCAGCGGCCTGCGTGTGTTCCTGAACGCGCGCCCGGGCCTGGGTGAGTTTTGCGTGGCTCTTTTCGCGTTCGGCCTGGACGATGGCAAGGTCGGGCTCTTCTACAGGTGTTGCCTTTTCGAGATCGCGGAGCTCGTTGGCGATTGCCTTGACCTCTTTCCAGTCCGCTGTGACTTCTGCCTGAAGTCGCTCTGCTTCCGCGGCACGCTGCTGGAATTCCTTAGCCCTCTGTTTTCGATCCGCGGCGGTTTCGGCAAGTTTGACTTTTGCTTCGGCCAGCTGCCGGGCGACATCGCGTCGCTGCTGGACCAACTGCTGAATTTCTTCGCTATTGTCAGGTCTGGGCTTCGACGTCTGTGCCAACTCTGAACGCAGTCGTTCGAGTTCGGCGTTGTCTGTATCGATTTGCTCTGTGAGCGAAGTTATCTGATTTGTCAAAGTCGCTTGCTGTTTTTGCGAAGCGGCAGCCCTGGTGGCAAGTTCGGCGTTTGCGGTTTGGATTTGAGATTGAACCGCTGACGCTTCGGAAGTCAGAGCACGGAATGTTTCTTCGAGTTCAGAACGGCGATCCGGGGTTTGCTGTTGCAGTCGGTGCAACGTTTCACGGCGGGAGCCGATGTCCTGTTGGAGGTTTGCGATTTGCTGGTTCAGTCCGGACAGCTGTTCTTCAGCCGCACGCCGAGCTGTCTCGGTCCGCGCTTGTTCTGCGGCGACCTGTGCTTCAAGTGAGTCGCGTTCATCGGTGAGTGACTGGATTTCGGCTTTGCGTATCTCCAGATCAGCAGGATCGATGGCGTCGGGCTGTGTGAGTTTTAGCTTTTGCCGTGCCGCTTCGTTGGCGTTACGAAGCGAATCTCGTTGCCGCAGAAATTCATGCTCGCGCTGTTGAGCGGCTCGTTCGGCAGCCGCATGCTGGTTCGCCCGCGATCGCAGCTCTTGTCGCAGTTCCTGCGCATCCTTTTGAAGCTGCAAGATTTCGGCTCGCAGGGCGTCAAACTGCTGCGGATCTGAACTCCTGGCAAACTGGTGGATTGTCTGCTGCCCGCTTTCGATTTCCTGCTGCAGTGTTTGAATTTGTCGGTGGTAGTCTTCAGCCTGTTTCGCGACGGCAAGTCGTGTTTCAGTGACTTGGGATTCGATGGCTCGACTCTCTGACACAACACGGGCATGTTGTTCAGACAAGGCGGCCAGCTGGGTTTGCAATCGGTCGGCGTCGGAAGTGAGCTGCGCCTGCAGTTGGTCACGCTGGCGAATGAGTTCTTGTCGCTCGGCGTCGGTTGCGTTGCGGCGGTGTTCGGCTTCGGCCTGTGTCCTTTGTTTTGTTAGATGGACGTCGTTTAGCTGATCGGTCAATGTCCTGAGTTCTGAGCGAAGTGCGTCTGCTTCGGTCGAATTGACGTGGATCGCGTTGGCCAGGGTTGTCAGTTGTCCGCGATCGGCGGCAAGCTGGTTCTTTATTGAGTCGCGGTGTTGCGTGAGTTGCTGCAGTTCGGTTTCTGCTGCGTGCTTTCGCTGCGCTGCGTCTGATTCCGCCTGCCGTCTTTTGGCCGCAGCTTCGACTTGCTGTTCAGTCAGAGTCTTGATTTCTGATCGCAGCTTCTCGGTTTGGGAAGAACCCGATTCGGCGGTGGCTGCCAGGGACTCCAGAGCTTCGTGGTTGGCGGCGACCTGTGCCTGCAGTTCATCTCGTCTTTGATTGAGCTCCCTGTGTTCGGCCTCCAGGGATTCTTTCAGTTGGGTATGCTGCCCTATCAGCGTTTGTTGCTGGGTGGCTTCGTCAGACAGTTTGTCGAGTTCAGCACGCAGAGCTTCGTTGGGCTTCGCTTTCTGGAAGTTGACTAGCGCCTGCTTTTCGAAGTCGACGCGTGACTGCAGGCTGACCAGACGAGCGCGATCGGCAGCCACTTTGTTGGCGGCGGCTTGCTCACGTGCTTCGGCTTCGGCCCTGGCGGCAGAAACGGCTTTGCGCAGTTCTTTGTGTTCGGTGGTGAGTTTCTCAAACTCGACGCGGTGCGTTTCGTCTGCGGCGGGCGGTACGACGGTTTCGAGTTCGGTCAATTCGCGTTTAGCTGATTCAATTTGGAACGCGAGGTCTTTGACGCGTTGTTGGTGGCGGGCAAGTTCCTGCGCGGCCGCCTTTTGACGAGCTTCCACGTCGGCTCGAGTTTCGACGATGGCGGTTTTCAGCCGGAAGTACTGGGTGTTAAGTGCACCAAGTTCAGCTTCGTTGGCCTGAATATCCAGGACTGGTGAGTCTGCCTGGATTCTTGCGAGTTTGTTTTGGCCGGTTTGGATTTTCGTGAGCAGCAGGGCTCGGTTCTTCGCGAGCGAATTGGCTCGCTCTTTGATTTCGTCGGTCGAGGCTGCCAGCAGGCTGGTGTGTCGGTGGATGTCGTTGACGATTGATTCGCGTTGTTTGGTGAGGCTTTCGATTTCAGCCTCCAGGTCGTCAACCTGTTGCGTGTCTAGGGGTTGCCGCAATGCTTCCAGAGACTCTGTGGATGACGCAATTTCCTGCTGCAGTTTTGCAACCTGCTGAGCGTTTGCTTCAAGGCGTTCTGCGTTGGCCCGGCGGCGTGTTTCGGCCGCTTCGGTTTCCGCAGCCAGCTGGTCTGCCAGTTCTGATTGCTGGGACTGGAGGTTCGCTAGTTGGGCGTTTCGAATTTCGACGTCGGCCGGGTCAACAGTCTCAACCGTTTGGAGTTCCTGAAGCTGCTGTTCCTGTCCGGCAATCTGATCGCGCAGAGTCGCGATCTGTTGGTCCATACTGGCGGCTTCTTCTGATCGAACCGACGATTGCTGGACGATTTGTTGTTGCCGCTGGAATTCCTCAGTCAACGCATCGTGATGTGCCTGCAGTGACTTCAGTACGTTCGCGTTCTCTTCGAACTCAGCCGCCGACTGTTGCTGAACGTCCCGCGCCTGTTCGCGCAGTGATTCCAGTTGCGCGGTTCCATTGGTGATTCGCGATTGGAGTTCGTCAATCGCTTCTCGTTGGCCGCCTAGTCGTTCGGCTTCGAGCTTTTGTTGTTCAACCAGATCCAGTTCGGCCTGGTACCGCTGTTCTTCCACGTCCACTGCGCCTTGCAGCAGTTGCTCAGCGTCAGCGTGGTCGTCGGCAGATTCGTAAGTCAACTCATCGTCGTCTGATTCGGTCGCGACCATGGTTTCGACGACGACTTGCGATTCTTCTTCTTCTTCGTGAGCTTCAGGCGACGCGACAGTTGGTTCAGTGAGCTCAGCCGGAACCTCTGGCGGCGGCTCGACTTCGACTTCCGCTTCTGGTGGCGGCTCAACTGGCGGCTCTGCGTGAGCCTCAACGACTTTCGTTGATGGGCCGATTATTGCGGCAGCAAGAAAGTCAGCCAGCGGATCGGAAACGGGCTTTCCATCCGGGCTTTTCTTAGAGTCGCGATTCTTACGATGAACCAAATCGCTGGCGGTTCGTTTCTTGTCGACGTATCGCATCCGCGGGGCATCCACAACTGATATTCGGGCCGCTCCAAATGGAACCGGTTGGTCGCAACATGACGACCCGATTGCTGATTGGCCCTAAGACAGCATTATGGTGTGGCCTTACCATGCCGATGTCCAGCCTCAAGATGGTCTCCGGGAGCCTGATTATTCAGGGATATGGAATCAGCCAGAAAAGTCGGTTTCTTCGGACGACAGACGGTAAACCGGACTCGTTTTTCCGGTGTTCCCGACGGCTGGCTGCCTGGGTCCGGGGCCGACTATGGCGTGGCGGCTGTCGGATTTCCCCAGAGCCGGATTGCGTCGAAGTCTCCGGTGTCATCAAAACTGCCGATGCCAACGCGACCTGAGGTGAAGGTCTTATCCACCGTGGTCATGACGGGTTTTTCCATGTCGTCAAAGAAGACCTCAATTGCCCCGCTCGCGACGGTTCGTTTTACTCGAACTCGGTGCCAGCCGCGACTCCAGTCAGTACCCTCGGTTCGCTCTTTCGCGATGCTCACGCGAGGTTCGTCGTTGACCAGAAAGATTGAGTTCGCGTGCGCGTCTGCTTCGCGGCCGAGGTGCACGTAGTAGAAGTGCGATGGATCCTGGTGTCCGAAAAACAAACACAGGTCCTGGTGGCCGTAGACTTTATTCGTCGAACGCATGTCAACGTCCAGAACGAAGTCTCCTACCGGGTCGGACTTCAGCAACGCGATGTTGTGAGGCGAACGGACCTTCGGTTTGTAATCGCTTTTCTTTTTCGTGAGCGAGATAAACTTGCGCTGGCCGACCTTGTTGGTTTTCCACGCGGCCGCCTCGGTGAACTCCCAGTTGTCAGTTCCCTTCTCGAAATCCTCAAACGCGACCAGCGGCATGTCTGGGCCCTTGAGGTAGCGATTGCCAAAATCGCCCATTAGTGCCGTCAGCTCTTTCACGTTGGGACCTATCCCATGCCCGACGCCTTTCATTGGGTGTAGCTGGTTAGGGATCTGATTCTTCTTCAGTGCCGCTTGCAGAATTTCGGCTTGGTTGAACGGAACCAGACTGTCTTCGGTTCCGTGGAAAGTGATGACGGGCGGGTCGGTTCGATCGATGAATGTCGCGGGAGAGATGTCGGTAAGCTTCTCGCCGGCTTGCTCAAGCTTCGTACCAACCAGGGCTTCGACCATTCGCCGGCCTCGTTTGACTTCTTTGACGGCTCGCATGTCTGTGGGGCCGAAGAAGTTAATGACCGCTCGCGGGCGCACTTCGTTGGCGGCTTCTGTTGGTCGCATGGCCAGCGTCAGTGCCAGGTGTGCTCCAGCCGATTCGCCCACCAGGCCGATTCGTTCCGGATCGATTTTCAATTCCTTCGCGTGCTCGACAATCCACCGAAACGCGTCGCGAACATCGTCTCGCTGAGCCGGCCATTGTGCTGCCTGAGAGAACCGGTACTGCACCGTTGCCGCGACATACCCCTGCTTCGCCATCGTCCTCATTCGGGAGTGGTACATGCTTTTGTCGCCCATGAACCAACCGCCGCCGTGTAGGCACATCATGACTGGCCGCATTTCGGTGTCGCCTTCCGGGAACGCAATGTCCATCTTCAGTTCAGTCTTACCGCGCGTTGCGTAGACGACATCACGTCTGAACTCTTGAGCGAACACGGTCGAACCTGCCAGGCATGTAGTTGCAACAATCAGAAGAAGGCGACGCATGAGAACTCCGAAGGTCAGGGATGAAAGCAGGCACGTATTGTGACACGATACAACGCCCAATGAAACCGCCCCAAGCCGCACGCAGGTTCTTGCCCATGCAGTCGCCCCTCGCCTGGCATCCGCTTCTGCCATTGATTTGTTTCTGCGTGATTGGAACCGCCCAGAGTGGCATGGTGACCTGTTGAGGAGGCAATTGCTCATTCCTCACCGATAATCGGCTTTGGCTTTTAACGTGGTTTTGCGACTCAGGTTGGTCTGGCCGGTAGGATTTGTCGATTTTGGATGATCGTCTTTTCGGATCCCGCGTATAAGACAACATGAACGACGCGATGCAAGAACATGGGCCTGCGAAACCCGAGCAGCTAACTGTTGAGTTTACCCCGCACTCGGGCGGTTTTGTGTTCACGAAGAAGCGAGGTGGCGGGCCGGGGTGTTTCCTGCTGCTGTGGTTGACAGGCTGGACTGTCGGGTGTGTTGGGTTAATCGGAGCCGTCTTCAATGACGTCTCTATGTTGCTTTTCGCAGTCCCGTTTTGGGTATCGTGGATTGCGGTCGCTTCGTTCCTTGTCTGGATTTACTTCGGACGAGAAATATTGGTTGTGAAGCACGACAAAGCGCTGTTCCTGCGTCGTGCGATAATCACACTCACAACACGCTCGGTTCCGCGCGATGAGGTACTTGGGTTTGGCGAGTGCCGAAGCAAGCATCAGGAGAATGATCAATATCTCTATGGAATCGAGATGAAAACGATGGGCAAACCAGTCCGGTTCGCATTTCGACTGTCGCCCCGCGAACGAGAGTGGCTGATTCTTCAGATGAACCAGTCGCTTGGGCCGGATGCACCAACGGACAGCCCCGATTTAGAAGAACCTGACACACAACCAACCGACGATACACCACGCCTGGCCGGGGGACTGACGAGACAGACGACGCGAGACGAACCGCCTTCTGACTGTAGCTGGGTACGCACAGACAACCCTGACCCGGAGTTCGAACAGCGCGGCTCAATGCCGTGGCCGTCGCTATTTGTTTTGCTGTTTGTCAATCTTTTCTGGAACGGCATCGTTTCTGTTTTCGTGATTGGGCTCTTCGGAGGGATGAAAGCTGAAGAGGTGCCGGAGGGCCTTGGATGGTGGGGGATGTTTGTGTTCCTCATCCCGTTCGAAGTCATCGGGCTATCCATGTTTGGGAGGCTGATCTTTGTTCTTGCCGAACCATTTCGCAGAACGTGTTGGCGCTTTGAACGGTATCAGATAACGCGTCACATCCAGTGGCCACTGATCAAGCGAAGCAAGACCTGGCCAGTCGAACAATTGGACCGCATCGAACTGCGCAGCGATGACGCGGAAGAAGAAAGCCAAACCATCACGTCGACTCTGAGTTCCAACAGCACAAACGAATCTGGCTTGGCCTTTGTGTCTGATAACAATGCCGATCTATGCACCATCGGCGACCTCACTCAGGGCGAAGCGCTGTGGATCGCGGATGTCCTGCTTGATGAACGAGAGGATTGGTTTCGGCGACGGCGCAGCCTCAACGGATAAATGTCATGCAGTCTTGTACTTGGGGCCTCCGAGCGCCTCCGAGCCCCAAGGTCTTGCGGTGTGCATAGCTCGCAAGCGTTGATCGATATCTAAGCGTGGATAGGACGATCATTGAGATGGGTGAATCGCTCGTGCTTGGGGCTCGGAAGCCCGCAAGTACGGGACGCTCGCACCTGACATTTATCGATTGACGGACCAGTAGGTCAGGCTATGCCTGACGATTCTGCTCAACCCGTCACCTAAGAAACGAAGATTGGTTCAAAGAAACGATGGCGTCGGTCGAACAGCAGGATGTCCCGGTACTCGCCGGCATTTGCCTCGCTCTTAAGATCGAACATGCCGGCGAGTTTCTTGCTCGCAATTTAGATCGTCTTCCCGGCGAAGATCCGAAGCAGTTCACCGAATACCTAAAAACGCCCGGCGATCAGACCCGTGGAGCGGCGTTGTTCACGGCGAACTGTGCGGGGTGTCATCAGGTGGCCGGTCGCGGCAAACAAGTCGGTCCGAACCTGGACGGTATTGGCACTCGTGGTCTGAACCGGTTGGCCGAAGACGTGCTCGCCCCCCAACCGCAACGTCGACAGTAACTTCCGCGCGACAACACTGGTGACCGATGACGGCAAGGTTCACACCGGCCTGCTAAGACCAACCACCGGCGTGCTGACGGTGATTGTGAACAGCGACGGCAAAGAGATTCGTGTTCCGACAGAATCAATCGATGAGAAGACAACCTCGCGGCTCTCTCCGATGCCCGGCAATGTGAAAAGCTGTCGCCTGCTGAGTTCAACGACCTGATGGCGTACTTGTTGTCGCTCGGCAATTAGCGATGCAGTGCGTTTGGCTAAGTGCGATTCTTACCCGCACGACTGGAATTAGCCGACCAACCCTCAGGTGGCGACGCACCAGGTTCGGTTCCACGGTGAAAGCGTCCGCAGCTCTACGCGTGTGACGGTCGGCAAAGTACGTTTTTGGGTGGATACTGAAAACGAAAACCAGAATAGGCGGCCGTCCAAGGCCCCGCCAATTGTTCTGTGCTGGCAGGTCCTGTCACAGTTGAGTGTGTTTGCATTGACTGCATCCACGACGATTGCCGTCGGATACTTTGCGATGACTGGCAAGCACCCTCTGGCAATGGGCGGCATAGCAGCGGGTGTGGCTGACTGGAACAACTTGACGGAGGCCAGAATCTTCCTTAGGTGCTTTGCACTGACCATGGCAACGGGAGTCGCACTTGGGACCTACCTGATTGACGACTTGCGGATTCCTTCGTTTTGCGGATTCCTGCTGTCCGTCTTCTGGATCTGGCGTGTTGGATCAGTCAGTGAAGTCTCACTCGCAATTCTGGCAGGCGTTCTCCTCGGTTTGATTGTCGGTCATGGACTCAATCGAGCCACAACGTCAAAAAAGCCGCGCGCGTTCTCCCGGATTTCAACTCGTCTTTGCGCTTGGCTGCTAATCGTAACCATCATGCTGCAGGTTTATTCTACGACTACCGACACGCCGATTCCGATGTGGGTTTGGGTTCCGGTTGCCTATTTCAAGTTTGGCGTTCATTCGGCGGGCTCATTTTTTTCGCTGTACTGGAGAGCCCAAAAAGACATCGAGAATGAGTTCGGCCAATTGACTAATCGGCTGCAGGAACCCGGTTCAGCTTCAGCTGAGGTTTGAATCGGCGGTGACTTATCTGGTTCCTACCCTCGCTGGCTTTTTGATGTCCTTGCATTGAACTGAGCGATCTGCAGATGATCCGGGTTCACTGACCTTGAAACCACTACGCGAGGATCAGACAGTAGCGATCAGAATCACGGAGACTAACGACGTGATCGATGCGACTGATGTTTGAGACGAGATTGCGACATGGATGACACAACTTACATCTGCGATTCCTGCGGCGAGGAAATCGTGATTCCGGTTGACCCGACCGGTGGGAACTCGCAGCAGTACGTTGAGGATTGCCCGGTGTGTTGTCATCCGAATGTGATTCGCATTGAGTTCGACCGCAACGGCGATCCGATTGCGGTGCGTTCACAACACGAGTGAGTAGGAAGGCGAATGGGCTGTCCGCTCCACCTTCGAGAACTTACTGGAAGGCGTCTTTTGCTGCTTCGACGTTGTCGTACACATTGAGGATCTTCTCGAAGCCAACAATCCGGAATGTATCGGCAACGAAGCTCTGCATCGCAGCGATCTTGACATCGCCCATGTGCTTCTTCATCCGCGAATGCACTCGCATGAGTGATCCCAGGCCCATGCTGGAGATGTACTCCAGATTCTCGCAGTCCAGTACAAGATTCTTGTAGCCGTCTACAACCTGTTCTTCGATAAACGAAAAGAAGTACTCGCTGCTATCGTTATCCAGCTTACCGGTAATTACGACGACTCGGATGTCAGTATCGGGTATGTCTCTGGTGGTGAAATCGATCATCGCAAATCTCAATCCGGTTCTGGAGTATTTCGAATCGGCTCACTAAGCCACGTCCACTGGAATAGACTCCCGGATACCCGGCAGCCTTACGGTATTTCAGACGAAAAGTTGAACAGAACGGTGTCCGAATGGCAACTTCCTCCGTCCTCTTGGCACTATCCATCTGAAGTCAGCTTGCGGACGAGAATAAGGGTGGCGACACCAGCACCCGCGGCGACGGCCCCGCTGATCATTGCTGACCGGGTGTCTCCGAAAATGATGTAGCCGGTTAGCGGCAGCACACTGTAAATCAGAATGGAACTCACAATGGCCGCTGTGATGGACAGGCCCAGATCTGTGTCGACTTTGACGCCCGGGCACTTGGCCGCGATCGGCTTCCAGCCACCTCCACCGGGACGCGTTCGTTGGTAGAAGCTGATCA
>CAZAIB010000105.1:0-22746 GCA_964485095.1 uncultured Planctomycetaceae bacterium
GCGTAGCTGAGATGGTTTAGCGGCGGTCTGAAGAACCGTAGACGAGGATTCGAGCGCCTCCGTCCCCACTTTTGTAGAGGCTGTAGATTTGAGGCGGGAGGCTGTAGGAGTGCTCCAGCCTTCGACTGGGTGAGGGGTTAATGGCAACCCGTGTGGTCCGGAACCATGAGAGTGTCGGTTCGATTCCGAGGACCCAGACTTTTGATTCGTTATGGAACGCAACCATGGCCGCGACAAAATATCGACAATGTGAATTGGTGCGTGCAACGTCGCGTCAGGTGGCGTGGATCCCAAAGCGGTTCGCTGTTCCGGGGCGGTGGTTGTGCCTGGTGGTCAACGGACGCAGAGATGATGGCTGGCAGGTTGTGGCAGCGTATGGCGAGTGCGAGAAGGATGATCTGTTGGATTCCCACAAGGGTATCAAACAGCATCGCAAGCGAACCGGCGACAGCTTGGGGAGAGGCTGTAGGCTTGAGGGGTGAGGCTGTAGGTCAGGGGCGTTTATGAAACCATGGCCTGCTGCCTCATCTCTCACGACGGATTGAACGGAGCAGGCCGTCTAGGACCTTGCAGGTTTCTACTGATTTCGCGTTGAGTTGGTGGAAGTCATCACCGGCCAGGAAGCCCCCTGACCACAGTATGCGAAGCGACATCGCTCGCTCCGATACAAATCCTCAACCAGGCCGCTAGTTGACAGAACAATGGGGTCAGAATGATGTTGCGCGGTCGGTGCGCTTTAGATCGCGACTGACCAAACACCCGCCGTGCTGGTCGCCCCGTCATTATTCTGACCACATCATTCTGCCAACCCTCCCCTGAAGTGGTTCTACCGTCAGGCAAAGGGGCTCAACGAACGGTTCCGGTTTTACAAGTATGAACCGGGGCAGCGGTTCGCTCCACACTTCGATGGCTACTACGAACGCCGCAATCGAGACCGTAGCGAGCTGACCTTCATGGTCTACCTCAACGACGACTTCACTGGTGGTGAAACCGTGTTCTACTACGGCAAGGAAAAACTAAGGGTGGCTCCGAAAACCGGAGCCGCTTTGGTCTTCGTGCATAAGCAGTTGCATGAAGGTGCCGTCCTTGAAACGGGCGTGAAGTACGTCATGCGGAGCGACGTAATGTATGGCGGACTGGGTGATGCGGATTGACTCCGCTCCCTTTGGACCTGAAAGAGAAAAGCCCGGCATCAGGGGATGCCGGGCTTTGTTTCATGAGTGGGGTTAGTGCCGTGTCAGGCTTCTAACGCATCATGCCGCACTAGTTTTCAAAGTCGTCCAAACTAATCACTTCCCGGCCCGCCTTGGTGCCGAGTGCCTGGAAGATAGAGCTCTCGATATCTTGACCCAAAGAGTGGACGGAACCATCAGTCATGACAAACTGCGCGGTTCCTGTGTGGCGGCTGCTGGGCGTCCAAAGACCCCAGTGCCAATCGACATCTTGTACCGTGCAAGCTGGCGAGTTTGGAGGCAGTACGGTACTGAAGCCGGCGAAGTACGGTCGACCGTCCATCCATCGGCTGCCTGGATTGTCGATTGTCACGTGAGCCGTTGAAGGGGTGAAGAACTGTCGTCTGTTTGGATCGCGGACCGCTCGACACATCGCGGAATCTGTTGAAATGTCGCCAACAGTACCAAGTAAACCAGACAGAACAGCGACGCCGGAAAGGACTTCGCTGTTGTTTTCCGCGTTCGCACCGAATCCCTTACAGCGTTCGCCCATGGCGATTGTCATGCTGGTCCCGTCAATACAATCGTCTATCCCGAAGCCGGTCTGACGTCCAAACAGACCGTTGATCTCGCTGGTGCCCCACGCCCGAGCGGCCGCGCTACTGTGGTTATTGCGTGAGTACGACCCAATGCAGAATCGGTAGTTGTTTGCACCAAGGCTAGTCTGGATTTGCAGGTCTGATGGGCAAACCAGACCCGGAATTCTGGCACGGTATGGATCGAAGCTTGTCTCCCATGGCACTGGGCCACCTCGGCCGAAGGTACCACCGATACCATCGCGGTCTCGACCAGACTGAATGTCCTTGTACAAAGCCGCCTGCTCGAAGAACGGCAGGAGACCAACAAGTCCACTGATAGACGCATTGTTGTGAGTTGTACTCGCGCCACCTTCATCGCCGGTACCCCCTGCCATTGAGGGGAACAGCTTGTGGACGTCGTGGTAGTTATGAAGAGCCAGCCCCAACTGCTTGAGATTGTTCTTGCATTGCGTGCGGCGGGCTGCCTCACGCGCCTGTTGCACCGCAGGCAACAACAGAGCGATAAGGATCGCGATAATCGCAATCACTACCAGCAGTTCGATAAGCGTGAAGCCACGCTTTTGTGCCAAACGTTTCATCAAAAGTAACCTCGCAAAAGAATGTAGTGGAGAGTTTTTTGAGGTAGCCTGAGGTTCTTCCTCACCCTGGCTCTGCAGCACGTCCATGTGGCCTCAGTATTGGTTCTCATCACGGGTCTTCAATGCTGAACGATCATGAATTCTGAGAACTCACACAAAACTCACAACTTACTTGCAGGAGTGTCGTGCACCTGCCTGGAATCAATGCAGCGATGCATGTTAATTGAACATGAAGCGGTTTTCGCGATCTGCAATGCAGCTGAAATTCGCGCGAACTTTGCGGGATCCAAAGTGTCCAACCAGCATCAATATGGTGTCCGTGGTGTAACGGTTTCGCATGCGACCCTGTGAAGGTCGAGGCGCTGGGTTCGACTCCCGCCGGATACCCTTCTTCGTTTCTCCAAACGCAACTAATGGAAAGGGTTTGTCGTGAAGTAGCGACGAAGCAATGGTGGCGGGATGGTAAGTGCAGTACTGAATCGGCCGACGCTGGTTCTGAACCGAAACTGGCAGGCAGTTGGTGTCAACACGGTTTCACGGTCACTCGTGAAGGTGTGGAACGAATCAGCTCGGATTGTCGACCCGGCGGACTACCAGCAGTATACGTGGGACGACTGGGCACAGCTCCGTCCGGCGGACGGCGACGATTTCATCCAGACGCGTTGGTTGAAGATCCGAGTTCCTGAAGTCATCACACTCACGAACTACGGGAAGCTTCCAACCAACGCTGTGTCTTTCAGTCGACGCAACGTGTTCAAGCGAGACCGGTTCACGTGCCAGTACTGTGGACGACAGCCGGGTCAAAGTGACCTGACAATCGACCACGTTCTGCCGCGTGCTCAGGGAGGTATCTCATCCTGGACCAACTGTGTTCTGGCTTGTGTCGAGTGTAACTCGCGCAAGGCTGACCGCACGCCGGAACAGGCTAAGATGCCGCTGCCACGTGTTCCGGAACGACCGATCTGGCGACCGCTGTACGCAGCTCGCGGCGAACGCTGCGATAGCTGGTCACGGTTCATCAGCGAGGCGTACTGGAACGCTGAACTGGAAGAATAGAACCTGCTTGACAGACGCCGGAAGACAAAGTCTTCGGCTGACTTGGGCTATAAATAGAGCTGCGATACCAACCCGGTATCGCAGCTTTTTGTAGTGGACGAGGCAACGAGTCCGGAACCGGCCAGCAAACGGGCGCGGACGGAACCGGGCAGAGCAAACCGGACTTGTTGCCTCGTCCACTACGGTTTTGGGTTGGCGTCCGCTGGCGCTGGAGGTGTTTTGCCTGGTATTGAGCCGATGTTCGGAATGCCAGTAAACTGCCCGCCCTTAGGAGTGGGCCTATGTTCCGAGTCACACAACTAACGTCTTTTATACTGCTGGTCGCGATCAGTGGATCGGCGTCCGCGCAGACGCTGGAAGGTATGCGAGCGGAAGTACGGGAGGAGTCGGCGCGTTCCAGGAAGAAAAAGAAGAAGCGCCCTGATCGAGACCGGGACTCTCGGCATGCCGCGTATGACGACGACGAAGAAGATGACTATTCACTTATTGAGCAACTTACCGGGCACATTTTCCTGGCCAGTTTGAAGGCTCCATTTGTCGCACCCATCGCGGCTCTCAACGATTCCGGCGGGCCCGGTTATTACCCGAAGTATCCGTACGGCAAACACGACGGAAGCCTGTTGTACGATCCGGGCAACCGCGGAGCCCACTCGTCGCTACTGGTCTTGCAGGGAGACTATGGAACCGATTTCAGTTCGTTGACTCAGGCTCACGGACGCGTGTTTGGCGACCTGGACAACCGGCTTGGTTTCGATACCGAGTTGTTTTATCGGCAGGAAGAACTCCGGCCAGGAACCGACGAACTCTGGCACGGCGACTTCAATCTCACCTATCGGTTTGCTCAAAACGAACACTGGCAGTTCCGCGCGGGGCTGGGCGTCAATTGGCTGGCCGACGACCTGAACACCGACTTCGGATTCAATGCCACCTACAACGCCGAATGGTTCCCAGTGAAGCCATGGTATGTCAGCAGTTCGCTGGATTGGGGCCGCGTTGGTGCTGCGTCGCTGCTGCATCTTCGGAACACCGTTGGTGTGACGAAGAGTGGCTGGGGTATCTTTACCGGCCACGATTATTTCTCAATTGGCGATGAGAAGATCCACTCGTGGATCAACGGCATTGAATACCGGTTCTAGTCAGAAACTCGCGATCTTAGCGGTGTTTGTCGTGTCTTTCCGAGAGGAAGAACAATGTCCGCAAAACCAACATGGTCTGTCTACCGGCAGGACGACAACGGCAACCGCTTCTTGGTGAAGTCGAACCTCACCGAACCCAAAGCCAGGGCTCTGGCAGCCGAACTGGAATCACACGGTCACAAGCAGCTGTACTGGGTCACTCAGAACACTGGCGAATCAGACTCAAGGGGCCGCTGAGTTTGGTTCTGCTACCGACGCCGGCCAAGTGCTTCTCTGATTCTAACCGAACCCATACCGGTGCGTCTTGTCTACCAAGTGTCGTTGCACTTGCCGGCGGCGCGGTTGCTTGAGCTGCTAGCTCATTAGTCGGCCGTGTTCCGTGAAACGGTGTCTGAAGGGTGCGGCGGACTTCGGTAGCTCATTTGGTTAGAGCATCAGGCTATTAACCTGACTGTAGCGGGTTCGAGTCCCGTCCGACTTGCCGTTCGAAAGAACGGAACCAGAAGCGCTTCGGCGTTTACCAATTTGCCAGCGGGCAACGGTCCGCAACTGATCGGTCAGTTTGTTGTGAACTGTGGCGATGGCTTCGGCAGGAACCTACAGGTCAGCGGCAACTGACAACACGAAAGTTTGCTGTGCAACGCACGGATACCGCTGCCATCGGGTAAGCGGCGGAAGTCGTTCTAAGCCGACGCAACAGATGACTCCCCCGAGTGCTCTTAGCGCCGGCAACGTTCGATGAAAGCCGCGGACGAAGGTTGCTTAAGTGTGTTCCGCGAAGGGACGTGTGATCGGAAGTGTTCCGTTGCCCAATGGTGTTTTGAAGACCAGCCGAGCGGTGGGCGTCAGCCCTCTGATTTGAGTCATTTGAATATCCAATATCCAACAAGGAATCTCCAAATAAGAAGTTTGCGGACTCAGCAGAAGCGAGCCAGCCGGTTGGCTTATTTGGCTCACGTATCGGTATTGGAAAGGAAAGAAAGCATGTTGAAGCGAATCAAGATTCTTAGCCACGAAATCGGGTTACTGTTCCGCGATGGCGAGTTCCAGGGGCTGCTGACAGAAGGTAAGCACTGGCGTTTCGACCCATTGTTCAAACTGCGCGTGGACGTTGTTTCACAGCGTGATCCGTGGTTGAACCACCCGGACCTGGACATGATCGTTAAGTCCGGAGCACTCAAGGACCGCGCGATTGTCCTGGACCTGAAGGACCGTCAGCACGGACTTGTCTGGATTTGATGGTCGGTTTAGTCACGTACTGCCGCCGGGGCTGTTCGCGTACTGGACGGGAATCAAGGATGTTCGCGTCGATGTCGTTGAAGCGCATGGTGCTGAGTTCGAACACAAGGACCTGAACCTGATTGCGAAGTCGCCGATGGCGTCGCAGGTTTTGGATATCTGTTCGGTCGATCGCCACTGCGAGGGTGTTTTGTTTGTTGATGGGGATTACGTGAAGACGTTGTCGCCAGGTCAGTACGCGTTCTGGAAGAACGCCGGCGACGCGCGAATTGCGGAGGTCGATACGCGTGAAGCAATGACAGACATCAGCGGTCAGGACATCATGACAGCCGATAAGGTCACGTTGCGATTGAACGCAGTTGCAACGTACCGCGTTACGGACGCTCGTCAGGCTCTCACGTCTTCGGACGACTACCGTCAGTCACTGTACCGCGAGGCGCAGCTGGCTTTGCGGGCCGTTGTCGGAACACGCGACCTTGACCAGTTCCTGAAGGATCGGGAAGCCGTTGCAACTGAAGCGGAAGAGCTTGTTCGGGTTCGCGCAAACGAACTGGGTCTGGCAATCGTTGGGTTGGGAATCCGAGACGTGATCCTGCCCGGCGAAATGAAGGACCTGATGAACAAGGTCACGGAGGCGAAGAAGGCAGCGGAAGCCAACCTGATTTCTCGTCGTGAGGAAACGGCTGCCATGCGTAGCCAGGCCAACACGGCGAAGCTGCTTGCCGATAACCCAACGCTGATGCGTCTCAAGGAACTGGAACTCCTGGAGAAGATCGCAGCGAACGGTAAGTTGAACATCTCGCTTGGGGAAAAAGGATTGTCAGAGCGAGTTGTGAATCTGCTGTGAACCGAAGGCCGTGTGGCATAGTCGCCGAACTCTCCGAGTTCGGTCTCAGCACGGTCTCGGAGAGTCCGGTGACAACTAGAATCCGGCGACAATCAACTGCTGTGCGGTGCAAGGAACTGCCGCATCTCAGGACCAGCCCGATCGGTGTGGGAACCGATCGGGCTTTTTCGCGCCACTACGAAAATCTGCCCGAAAGCGCGAACCTCTCTCGGCGTTCTGTGTCTCACCCAAAAACAAGGAAACACAGACACTGATGCGGCCCGTCTGTTTCGTATTGGGCCAGTTCGCTGGCAAACGGGGTTCACCGCATCGGAAAGGAAAGAAGAAGAGATGCCGAAGCTGAATCAGATTATTGCCGTCCTGAACGGGAAGAAGACCCAGAGTTCGAAGGACATCACTGAGGTTTACAAGAAGCTGCAAAAGAACGCTCTGTTTGAGGGCATCAGCCGCACGTACCAACCCATGGACGAAGACGGCGAAACGCAGCCACCCGAACGCAAAAGCGTTCAATACTCTGCCAAACAGGCGATGGACGACGCCAGGCGGGCTCTAACAGATCTGTTCAACGTGACGGCCACGCAGGACTTCGCCAACTGCGACGCGCGCGCTGACGTGGTTGTTGACGGGCAAACTCTGGTTGAGAACTCACCCGTCACCCATCTGCTGTTCCTTGAGAAACAGCTGACGGATCTGCATACGTTTGTCACAACCATCCCAACTTTGGATGCGGGCGAAACCTGGAACTGGGACGAGACCGCCGACTGCTATTCGTCGGAACCGTTCATCACGAACCGGACTAAGAAGACACCACGCAGCCACATTCTTTACGAAGCGACCAAGGAACACCCGGCTCAGGTCGAGATGTACACGGAAGACGTAAAGGTCGGCGAATGGAAGACCATCAAGTTTTCGGGTTCACTGCCGGCGACTGAGAAGAACCAGATCGTCGATCGGATTCGCAGATTGCAGGAGGCAGTGAAGTTCGCTCGGGAAACAGCAAACGGAAAGGACATTGAACAGCTGAAAACAGCTGACAGAATATTTGGATACCTCTTCGGAGCGCAGTCTTAGCCTTAGATTTAGCTTGAACGAAGATCGGTTTCAGTGCAGGTTCGAATCCTGCCTCTCGCAATCCCGGCGCTGCCGGACAATCACGCGAGGGTAGCCCAATGGCAGAGGCGACCGTATCTGATTTTTTGTGAGACTATCGCTCCAGACTGAGAAGCGCACGGTCATTCGCCGAATCGAATGTCGAGTACAACTCAACCGTTTGAGATGCCTGTGCAATTCAGGCCTCCGCCTCTAAGGCGTTCACAATATGGACGTCGAACACACTGACTTCAGGCGGAGTGGTTTAATAGAAAAACGCTGCGGTATTTAATCTGAACACTCGGCTTAAACGGCAACGTTGGCGAATCGCATAAGTGCTAGTGCAACCGCCCCCGGCACGAGGGTACGTGTCGGGGGTTCTTCATGCGCGGTTGATCAGAACCGATCATCGCTACCAAACAAACGGGATAAGCCGCCAACGGGTACGGTTCGAGTAGGCGACGTAGTCGGGTTCTGTTCGCAACAATTGTTCTTCCACGTTGATGCGGATCACAGTCAACGGAACCGCCAGCACCAGCGGCACTGATGTCACCGCTGACGGGGCCGCCAGGAAGCACGCGGCTGCCAACAGCAATTCACCAAAGTAGGCGGGGTGTCGCAGCCACCGATAAGGCCCCTTTGCCACGATGGATCGAACCGACGGCAGAACCGCAAAACTGCGCCCCAGGAAGCAAAACGCGCTAATCGCAATCACGCAGCCGACAACAAACGTCGCCTGTGCAACCGCCGGCCAGGTCGTTGGTTGTGGAGCAAGTTTGATAGACAGGAACCCCATACCAACCGATGGCAGAGCGGCCAGGATCAATCGCCAGTTGCCGCGGTTCCTCGCTGCCGATCGTGTCACGATCAGCACGCCAACGCAGAGATTCAGCGAGAGCATCGCCAGGCGGACCGGCGACGACATGGTTCCGTTTAAAAACTGCACGACGGACCAAAACAGAACCGTCCCGCCCAGCAACCAATTCTCGAGCCGCCAGCGTCTTAGATTCTCAGGTCGCACGCGGCGTACGACTTGCTTTGATTCCTCTGAAACAGGCATGGCTTAGTAAAGCCAGAAGCCCCAGTCTAAGAAATAGCTAAGGCCATTCACGATTAGCAGAAGCAGAATGAAGCCAATTACCCCGCCACCGCCGCCGCCTTCTTCGTCACTCATCGCTGAATCTCCTATGTGGTATGCATGTCGGTAGATAAATGTACTGCACCCGTGGAGGGCTGGAAACCAACGTGGCCTGTGTTTTTTGCATCTCGGCAATGGGCGATCTACAGGCTCTGCGGGTTCCGTCCTCCTTGCCGGTTTGCGGGGATAGTTCGCACGTGACTGTCCGAACTAACGGGTTCGTCGGGTCCGTCTGACTGGAGCTATCGCCCGTACAGCTTTTGTGTCCCGGTGAAGTTTGAAAGTCAAGTACTCGGGTGGCTTGGGTTCGATACCGACTGTGGGAATTCATCTGAAACAGGGCGCCATCATGCTAAGACGAACTCGAAAGAAACCCGCACAAGTTGAGCCACTTGAAGTTCGCGCGTTGCTTTGCGTGACGGCCAGCTTAGCACCCAGTGGAACGCTCACGGTTGAAGGTACTGCTGAAGCCGATGCTATTTCTGTCTTCAACACCGGGGACACCATCGTCGCACAGTGCGAAGAGACCCGGGCAGAGTTCGATCCTGCAAGTATTGAACGCATTCACCTGTTCGGGCTGGGTGGAGATGACCAGTTGGACTTCAGTGAGGTCGGTGAGATTCCTGGCAGAGCCTACGGAGGTTCCGGCAACGATGAATTGACCGGGCAGGGCTTTGATGTCTACGGCGGCGGCGACAACGACCACATCCTGCTTGTGGGTCCCGGCGGAATCGTGCATGGTGGAGCTGGTGACGACAGAATCGATGGTAGTGAGGCCGGCGAGGTTTTGGTCGGCGGTTCTGGTGACGACACCATCGATGGTTCGGACGGCGACGACACGCTTGAAGGTGAATCTGGTGACGACTATCTGATTGGAGGAGCTGGCAGAGACCTCGCAAACGGCGGTTCCGGAAGCGACTCAATTGTAGGCGGCGCGGGGCAGGACACGTTGAATGGCTATGGCGAGTCGGGATCTTCGGATACTGACATCGACACGCTAAGCGGTGGAGCTTCGCTGGACGTTCTGAACCTCCAATCCACAGCGGGCGGTCTTGCTTTGGGTGGAGACGGAGCCGACCTGATCACGGGCTCCGATGGCCCGGACTCCCTGGATGGTGGTGACGGCGACGACACGATCATCGGGAACGCAGGCAACGATGACATTTCCGGAGGCGCAGATCAGGACAGCGTGGTTGCCGGAGCGGGCGACGATACCGTTCGTGGTGGTGGAGGAAACGACTTCGTCAATGGCGGTGGTGACAACGACAGCCTAACTGGCGGTTCGGGCGACGACGTTCTTGTCGGTGCAAGAGGAGATGACTTCCTCGACGGCGGCAACAATCATGACTTGGTCGTCGGCGGTGAAGGAGCCGATGTGGTCAGGGGCGGTTCAGGCCAGGACATTCTTCTGCCAGGCAATTTCCAGGGCATCAGTGGCGTATCCGCGGTCAACGTGCTGGTGGAATGGACTTCGGACAGATCCTACGACGTACGCGTTGCGAATCTGACAGACGGATCCGGTTCGCTGGACCGAGCCAACGTCTCGACGTTTATCGTTCCCGGCGACACGGCTCTCGACGACACGGACAGCGATACTCTGGAAGGAGGCACAGGCCAGGATTGGTTCTTCGCGAACCCAAATGCCGACTCGATCCTGGACTCTGAGACTGACGAAGTGATTGATTCTTTGTCGAGCTAAGTACGCAGCGAGCGTGCGGGTTGGCGGGAACCGCAGCCCGTGCGCGGTGTGGTCGTGACGGATGAACGATCCGGGCGAAAGCCTGGTACTCTAACTTCATGAACTGCCTCGTCGGTGGCTTGTCCGCTGCAGGAATGTAGACTCTGGCTTCTGTCAGTAGTTCAGCGGAATCGATGAATGATCAATCAAGCCATTGTCGGCCAGTACCACGCCTCGCTTTCCATGTTGCGCACCGCGCTGGAAACGTGCCCGGACGATTTGTGGGACGCGTCAGTTGGCCGGCACCCGTTTTGGCTGATCGGCTATCACGCGTTGTTCTACGCTGACATGTATCTGGCGGGCAGCCAGGACGCGTTCTCGCCGCCGGAGTTCGGGCGTGAGAACGAACACTACATGGAGAAGCTACCGTTCGAACCGTTCGAACCATACGAAGCCGTCGAAATTGGCGAACCATACCAGCGACAACGGCTGCTGGACTGGTGCGATAAATGCCGCGCGAATGTGGACAAGATTGTTCCTGCGGAAAGCGCAGAGGATTTGGCTGCTGAGGCGGATTTCCCCTGGATGGAGTTCAGTCGAACCGAATGTCATCTCTACAACATTCGCCACATCCAACACCATGTGGCTCAGCTAAGTCTGGAACTGAAGTTCCAGACCGGGACCGGTGTGGAGTGGGCTGGAGTGGCAAAGAAGTAGCGAGTGGGCGAGACTCGGATCCGGTGGTAGGTGAGACCGTCGATGCGGCCCGGAATTCACTAACGTAAATTCCATTTGACACCACGATCTGGACTGGTAATGTATTACCACTGGTAGCCAGTTACCATGACGAGGTCGTCATGCCGCCACGAAAAAAAGACCGCGCTCAACTTGGTGGGCGTGAGAGGCAGATCATTGAGATTGTCTTTCGACTGGAAGAAGCTTCCGTCAGCGATGTCCTGGACAATATGTCCGATCCGCCCGCCTACGATTCCGTCCGCACGATGTTGCGACTATTGGAAGGCAAAGGGCTGCTTAAGCATCGGCGCGACGGGAACCGGTACGTCTACCGGCCGACTCAGTCCAAGGCGAAAGCCAGTCGGTCAGCGCTGTCGCACCTGATGGCGACGTTCTTTGAGAACTCAGTCGCTGACACCATGGCGGCGGCGTTCGATCTGAAATCTGACAAGCTCAGCGACGACGAACTTCAGCAGCTACAGACCCTCATCGACCAGGCAAAGAAGGAGGGGCGCTGATGGGAACGTTCGCCACAGACATCACCGACTTTGCTGCCGGGTTCTCCCTGTTTGAACTCGCAATTCGCGCCACAATCGCGCTAGCAACAGCCGCTTTGGTGTGTTTGTTGTTGCGCCGCAGGTCGGCCGCGATCAGACATCGCATTTGGTTGTTGGGACTCGCGGCGTCTGTGGTTGTGCCGATTGCGGCGTTGATGCTGCCGGGGATTCCGCTTCCCGTGTTTGCTGCGAGCATGCCGCAAGCCACGCCACCGTCTTCCACGCCAGTCGACTCGGTCACGACGAGAACCGACAACGTTCTGCCGATGCCCGCGACCAATATAGAACGAACTTTGCCAGCGGATTCACAAGCCACCGCTGCGCCGAGCTTCGTGCACGAAACTGGCAGCGCTGGCACCAACAACGCCACCAGCGGCGCACCGGCGCCCCAAGATAGCTGGGCTCTCGAACAGATTCTCTCGTTGTTTTGGCTGCTGGGATGCGCGATTGGAATGTGCGTTTTTCTGATCGCCGGTCTGTGGCAGTGGCTTCAAGTCAGTCGGATGCAGACTCTGCGAGACACTGATTGGCAACAGGCCGTTGATTCCGCCGCGAGCCGCTTGAAGTTGACCCGCCACGTTACGACGCGCGTTTCGAACGGGCAGCAGATTCCCGCTGTGTTCGGTTTGTTCCGAGCAACCTTGATCGTTCCGGCCGATTGGCAACGCTGGTCGGTCGAGCAGCGTGAGTGCATTCTGTTGCACGAATTGGCTCACATTCAGCGGCGAGATGTTGCCACGCAGGTGTTCGCTCGATTGGCCGTGTTGGCGCAGTGGTTCAATCCGCTCGCGTGGTACGCCGGCCGTCAATTGCGGGTCGAGCGTGAGCTCGCTTCGGACGACTGCGTGTTGAGAACCGGCTGTTCGGCCAGTAACTACGCTCAGCAACTTCTGCTGACCGTGAAACAACATCGACCAATGCCCACACCGCTGGCTGTCGCGATGGCGCATTCCGCTCGGCTGGACGATCGGGTTCAGGCGATTCTCGACCCGCAAAAAAATCGCGACGCTCCTGGCCTGCGTTCGTTTGCCGTTGCCATCGCGCTCACAATGTTCGGCTGCGTCGCGATCGGAGCAACAACGCCGACCACCACCAGCGCGGTCGTTCCAATTGCAGCACTGCCGTCGGATCCGACTCCGCGACGACCGGGCAACGCGGCTCCAGCGATGGCAGCCCCACAAGCAGAAGCTTCACAAACGGGAGAACCAATGATCGATGATTCCAACTACCGTGAAGGGTACTTCGGCTATGGCGGAAAGTTCTATCCGCTTGCCGCTGACGGGAACCAGTTTGAAGTCAGCATTAAGACGACATTCGGATTGCAAAGAACGCTCATCGTCTCTGCGGAAGCGGATCGCGACCATCTAAAGCAGCACTTTGATTTCAATCGCATGAATGGGTTTGTGGCCTTCGACGTTCGGGTTCCGTTTGATTATTCGCAGTTAGCGAATCAGTCGTACGACGGAACACTGACTGATGACGATGACGTCAGCGTCTACACAGAGATACACGAATTTGCCGAACAGCAATCGCTTGAGATTCTCGACCGCAGCGATGAAGGTTATCTCATGAAGGCCGGTTGGATTCTGGAGGGTGGCCGAGTAGCAACGGCGTTCGGCAGATTTCGGTTCTCCAAAGTCACCGTCTACACCAACGACAAGACATTCGGAGCACGCCGCCGGAAGCTCATCGAAGACCACGGCGAGAACATCCCAGCGGACGAGTTGAAACAATTGGATTCCGACATGTGTGAGTCCGCTTGGAAAGAACTGGAATCCATCGCCCCAAAAGCTCGTTCGCAGTACACGCTGACCGGGACCGACAAAGGAAATATCGTGCGGTTCTCACCAAAAGACTGACGCGTTCCCAACCGTAGTCCGGTTTTTCCAAAACCGGACCGAAACGGCGGCGAGCGGTGGGCGTAAGCCCGGTGATTGAATCGGTTCCAATTGTCAAAGCCGCGGTATTCTCTTCCGGCGGCTAGCGAACATCACCAAACCAAATCAAACTGAGTTGCGCTGTCATCACTGGGCTGACGCCCACCGCTCGCCGGTGTGTCGTTTGTGTCGTTGCAGTCAGTCCGTTAATTGGGAGCTGCCCAACTGCCGACTCTTGAGTTGATCCAGCCGGTACCTGGCCCAAAACGTGACACTTCTGCGTTTGTCCAGGCTCTCCAGAGTGCTGATCCATTGTGGGTCGTTCGGAAACAATCGAGCCAACGCGTAAGCAGCATGGATTCGCCTTTTCGTCTCCATGAGTTCGCTGTTCACGATTGCAACCAGATCGTCTTTGAGAACAACACCTCGCGGTCCAAGTTCCGCTACGGCATCCATGAATTGTTCAACTTGTTCCCAGTCCTTGTAAACTTCTTCCGTTCGAACCAGGCGTAGACAGTGCTTGATGCGAGTCAGTCCCAGCGATCCGCTTTCGATGGTGGAAATGGCCCGCGCGATGTGGGTCTCTCGCGAACCAACCCAGCCTATGTGCAGCCGCATCAGGTGTTTGATCGAACCCTTCGCTGGCGGACCGACTGCACCTAGTACCTTCGCCGCGTGCCCCGACAAGTTGCTGTGGGGTAAACGTCTTAAAATCTCGATCATCCTTGGTACGACAGACTCGTCCGGGTGCAGTTGAGATAAGGCATTCAACGCTTCCCAGAGGTCGGGGCGCGCGTAATCACTATTCCCGATCGTCTCCAGATCCAGTGAATCGATGAACTGCATGAGCGCGCTAATCAGCTCTCGCCTCTGAGCATCCGGCGCATCACGAAATTCAGCCGCACGCAGCGCGCAGCCAATTCGGTACTGAGCATGATCGCCGACGATGCCAGCTTTGAGATGCGGGATCGGATCTGTGCCGGTGCTGAGGAAAGCGTTGAGCGGGAATGCATCGAAGTCATCAGTGCCGAGAACTTCAATTAGTCTCGGCATCACACGTTTGCCGGCCGGGCCGAGCCGCGCAATCAGTTTCTCGACGTCCTCTTCTGAATGATTGAATGCGCCGCGATGGGGAAGAATCTCCGCCAGAGTCTCCGCGACTTTGTCGTTCGCACCACCAAGCTGGCCAAGAGCAAGGCACGCGTAAAAGCGCGCGGCATCACTGCTTTCCAGCAGTGGCAACAACAAGTCCCGAGCGGATTGTTTGTCTTTCGTACTTCGAGCGAGACAGTCCGTGACGCAGTAGTCGCAGCCCCGACCCAAAGCTGATTTCAACCTTGCTGGATGTTCCAGCCCATCTGTGCGAGCAAGCGTTTGCACCGCCAGGCTAAACATGTCGTTGTCTTTTGTCTGCGTGATAACGTCCACGATTGGTTCGCCAAACGCGTGCTGGCTTTCATCGCCAGGTTCGTACCCATAATAGATGTGGTTCAGAATCTTCTCGGTGAAAGCCTCGTCGTCCCGGCTGCGGTGGAGCCACTCTACGATGACCTTTGGTGCTTGGTCGCCAGCGCCGCTAATCGCCACCAGCACGGGGTGGATCTCACGTTCCTGAGTCTGGGGTGCCTTCCGCGTTCGCCACAACAGTTCGCGAACCGCCAGAACACGCTTTCCGGTGGTGTGCAGCGCCCGACAGACCTCTTCCGTACTTTGAGCGTCAATTGGGTTAAGGCATTCAGCCATCACCTGGACACATTGTTGGTCATTCTTGTCGAGCCGAGCCACTGCAGTTGCTGCAGCCAGACGGACGTCCTGATCGTCAAGCAACTTGCGTATGTCTGGTAAGAGTTCAGCCGTCGCGAATTTCAACGCTTGTCGTCGTACCTTTGGTTCCTCTCGGTTCAGAGCCGTTCGCAACGCTTTGGCTTGCTGATGTTTCTCGAAGTCTTCGACAAACGGAATCACTTCGTATGCCGCCGACGGACTCCCATCGCGCAGGATGCTTGTAATATTCGCAGCCGCTGTATTTGAGACCATCGGCAGTTGGTGCAGACATTCCAGCCCAACTTCGCGCGTTCTTTCATCGCTACTCAAAACCCATGCAGCGAGCTTCGGAGCGATTTCCTCGCACGTTTTTTTGCCCGCAGCATTGAACAGCCTTTGCTGCATCCAATCCAGAGTCTCCACGGACTCGCCAATCACCAACAAGCAGTCAGCGATGCGCGTGGAACCCGCTTGCAATAGACCGACTGCGAGGTCTGGCTTCGACCGAATCTCCGGATCGTCCAGCATTTGGTTGAACTGGTCTGGTTCGGCTCCCGCTTCCAGCATCGCGATTGCAACCTCGCTTCTGACCTCCGGCATAGGGTCGCCAAGCATCGTTTCAAAGTCCGCAAGCAGTTCACCTCTCTGAATCAACGCGCAGGCAATTCTCGCTCGCACGCTTGCAGCGGGGTCTTGGAGCAGTCGATTGACTCGCAATCGGTCAATCCCTTCTCGGATCAACAGCTGTCCGACTTTCTCTCGGACAAAGGGCGACGGGTCGCGCAGCAGTTCGTGCAGTTCGTTCGGCGCGATACCCAGCGACACCAGAACTTTCGCAGCAGTAACGCGGACGTACTCGCTCTTGTCTTTCAATGCGGGGCGAACAAGTTCAAGGTCTGCTTCAAACGACTCCAACGCCTGGAGTGCATGTCTACGGACGCGTTCATTCGCGCTTGTTAGAAATGGAGAGATGGCAAGAGCGAACTCAGGTGACTTGCCGCCATCCGCCGACATTTTCTCAAGCAGTCGCCACTGCCGATCCGGATCATTGGTGGCCTGCAGTTCGCCGAGGAGCTTCTGCAAATACGGGTCGCCTTCCTGCGCGTGGCTCGGGCCACCTGCGAACAGAACGACCATCATTGCGGTGAGCAGTCTGAACATGCAAATCATTGTATACGTCGCCGGTCCCGTGTTGGGAGTGTTATGGGCCTACTCGACAACATTGCCCACTGTTCGGAACACACAGCTACGACTGCTTACCGCTTCAGGGCAGCGTCCAGTTGTTTGAGTCGTTCTGTCGCTGCGCCCCTGAGGACGATGGCGCTTGTCTGCTGCGCACGCTTCTCTTGCGACTTCCACGATTCCAGGAAGTTGCGCCACTGTGGCTGGTCGGGATAGAGTTTTGCGAGTGCGTAGGCTGAGTGAATTCGGCTCTCCGGGTGCATCAATTCGAAATCTTCGACGATTTCCTTTAACTGTTCGGTTAGCACTTTTGAGCGGTCTTCCAGTTCCACGATCAAGTCGATCACGTAGGCAAAATAGGGTGATGCGTGTAGCGGGCTTTTGGTTCCCAAACGCAGGCAACGCTTGACTCCGTTGAAACCGATTGGTGATTGCTGGATCCTGGCAATCGCTCCGGCGATCTCAATCTCATCTGCGTTCAGCGATCGAAAATTGTGCCGCATTAGTGTTGGTAGCGCTGACTTCGCCTGCGTACCCAGTACGCCGAGAACGCGGGCAGCGGCGCCGGTGTTTTTCCTGCTGCGGATCATCTCAAGCAACTCGGGAATAAGATCCTCAGTCGGGCCGATCGCAGCAATCGCGTGCAGCACAGCATCCTGGGCCTTCGACTGACGGTACTCAGTCATACCGCGCGTCACCGGGCGCTTGGCTCTCAACGCCCGAATCAGCGCGGGAAGGAGTCGCGGTTCTTTTAGCTCAGCAGCGGCCGCAGCGCAGGCGTGACGGTAGCTGGATTTCTCTGAAGCCAGCCCCGATTTCAACTCGGCGATTGGATCCATGCCGACTGCTTTGACAGCGTTGAGCGGGAACGTTTTACCTCCGCCGCGTTCGATTGCTTTGAGCAACTCGACCATTGCTGGCCTGGCCTTCGGGCCAACCCGCTCCAGCATTTCCGCCTCTGACTTTAGGGAATCGCCCGCATCGTTTTGGTCCTGTATCCACTCGGTCAGCGAATCCAGGCCCAACACGTTCACAAGGCTGTATTCGTGAAGAGCTTTGCAAACAGCGAACCGAACCCGTGGATCGCCGTGCGACATCATGTCCTGCAGCATGTCGATCGCGACTTCGAGTGCTTTCTTATCGCCATGACATTGTCCCAGTATCGCTGGCACTTCGCGAGCGAAATCGCCGTCGGTGAATGGCTTGAGCCGTTCGGGCTGAGTGGTTCCGACTTTGGCCAGAACAGAAATGATACTGGAGTGGATGCGTTTCGATTTGGTCGTTTCCAGGAGCTTGAGGAGCGATGGTTCCAATTTTTGGTTGTGTTCACCGCGAAAGTACAGGTAGGTAAGGATGCGGTCTTTCACTTTGTCGGACGTGTCTTCGTCAGCCAGCCACGTTCGAACCCAGGGCAGCGCTGGTTCGCCGACCGAGTCAACGACATGCAACCCCGGGGGATCCATTCTGGCGAACGTGTCGAACAGACTGTGCGCGAACTTCGGCGGATTCATGGACTGCCAGACGACATCTTTCGCTGCGACGGCGCGCTTGCCGGTAAAGGCCAACGCGTCGCACACGCGCTGCATGGACTTGTGATCTTTCGGGTCAAGCGCATCGACCATGACCTGCACGCACCGCGTGTCTGTGCGGTCCAATACGGCCACTGCCTGTGCTGCGGCCAGTCGGGTTCCGACCGATTCCGCTTCGAACAGACTGGTAAGTTCCGGAAGCAGTTCCACGCATTTTTTCCATCGCGCGATTTTGATCGCTGTGGAGCGAACCGATACTGACGAGTCGCCAAAACCCCGACGCAATGTGGCCAGCAACCGTTCTCCATCCAGTTGCCTGGCCAGCAAGAACGCAGCACGCCGGACCTCACGGTGCTCCGACGATGCCATCGCGACAATCTGATCGTGGAACTCAGGGGGGACTTCCTTGAGTGCGTGCAGTGCTTGAATGCATCGAGTGCGTTGTTTCTGGTCGCTGCTGCTCAATCGTTCGAACAGGTAAGGAGCCAGCGTTGTTCGCGACTTCGGACCGAGGGCTGTGAACGCGATGTACTTTTCAATTTTGTACGGCGTGTCCAGCCAGGCAAGAACGCACTCCCAGACGGGTTCTGAATTTTGTTCCATGAGCGCACGTCCGACAGACGAGCGCACGCCAGCATCCTGGTCCTTCAGCAGAGGTCGCAGGTGCTTGTGGTCAACTCCGTTCCGGACGCAGCATGTACCCACTTTGGCTCGCACATCCGGCGATGGATCGTTCAGCAAACCAAGAAAGTTGCTCGGGGCATCGCCCGCGCCGATGAGGGCAACAGCAACTTCGCTGCGCACTTCACCGTCGGGGTCTTCCAGGAGATTGCGCAGGCGAATGGGGTCCACGCTGTGGGCAAGGAGTGACGACGCAACCTGCGCTCGTACTTTCGCGGACGGATCCTCCAGCATGTGCAGAAAGTCTTCCGGAGATTCGTCAGCTTCCATGAGTTCCCACGCGAGATCGCTGCGAACACTGGGATCTTTGTCCTTAAGCAGTGAGCGAACAATCTTCCGTTCCGCACCAACCGCGCGCAGTGCCATGGCTGCTTTAACTCTGATCAACGGCGAGGCACTCTGTAAATACGGCGTCAGCTTTGGAATCGCCTCTTTGGATTTGACGCCTGTGGATTCGACGTCACTCAAAGCGTCCAACTGGTCTTCAACTCGTTCAGCGTTTTCCAGACGATCCAATATCGTTCGCAGCGTTGCCTGATCCTGTGCTCCACTGACCTGCGCCGTGGGGATGAGTGCAAGAAGGCAAGCAGTAATGCAAAGACGAATCATGGAACGCCTGGCCGGAGAATCAGGGGAGAAGAACCAACGCTGACTCAATTTACACTATTCGGCGACGGGTAGGCGAGCGGTGGGCGTTAGCCCGGTGATGACGTCCCGCAACAAACTCCTGTGCAGAAATTGGTTGAGGTTCTTCATCACTGGGCTGACGCCCACCGCTCGCCAGAGGTCAGTCAAATGACCCGACCACCAGTCAGCTGTAACTCCGGAATCGGAGGTGTCCACACGACCAACGGAAACTCCTGATCCATCGTGTACTGAATCGCGTTGAGAATCGCTTCTTCGTCTGCCAGTTTTCGCTTTGAACCTGAGTCGGTCCACCACGTTCCGCCCTCGGGGCGGTTGTGGTTCTTGTTTAGTCGCCGGCTGCCGTAGCTTTTCAGGTCTCGCAGCAGATCGCTTGGCTCCGGATCGCCGGGGACGCCAATCACGACATGGCAATGCTCCGACATGATTGCAACTGCAAGCAGCTGCCAGTTCCGGTAATCGGCGGTTTCGAAGAACTGTTCCAGCAGATCTTCCGCCTGAGCTGCATTCAGGCGAACCGGTGGCCCTTTCATTTTTGACCGGATGTATGCTTCCAGGCGTGGCATGTCGGTATCGAACTCGGTGCCGGGAATGTTGTGTCGTACCTCGGGGCCATCTCCATCACGGACGTTGCTGACGAACCCGCGGTTATCACCTGCCAACCGGTTGCCGTACATCGTCCACGTCAGCAACCAATACCGGTCGCATGGGATCGTCAGCGACATTTGTTTGTCAGACATCTGACACTCCTGGCGAGCAACACCCCGGCGAGCGGCGGGCGTCAGCCCGGTGATGGAAACTCGGGGCGGTGATTGAGAACAGGGTGCGCTCTCTGCTACTCAATTTCCGGCGATGGCAGATACGCGACTATGGAATGTCATCGCCTCGATGTCATCAACTGGAGTTTTATCACTGGGCTGACGCCCACCGCTCGCCGAGAGTTTGGGCTGTTGTCTACAATATCGCACTGGGACTGGATTCCACCCCCACGTTTTAAGGAGCAAACATTGTGTGTCGATTCGTCGCTTACCTGGGACAGGAAACGTCTCTGTCGTCGCTTGTTACTGAGCCCGCTCATTCTTTGATTCATCAAAGCTATCACAGCCATGAACGGTCCGAACCGCTAAATGGCGATGGCTTCGGTGTGACGTGGTACGACCGCCGTATCTCAGATCGCCCCGCGACGTTGCGCGATGTGAGTCCGGCGTGGAATAACCAGAACCTGCTGAGTATCGCGTCGCTGGTTCAAAGTCAGTGCGTGTTCGCTCACATCCGCGCGGCGACTCCGGGGTTGCCGGTGACGCAGTTGAACTGCCACCCGTTTACGTGCGATCAATTCACGTTCATGCACAACGGATTCATTTCCAACTTTCAGAATATTCGCCGCAGTTTGCTGGCGGAATTGTCAGAGCGGTCGTTCAACATGATTTCCGGATCGACGGATTCCGAACTGATGTTCGCTCTGTTTCTGGATGCGCTGGATGACAAGGCAGCGCACGATTTGGAATCGATGGGACAGGCTTTGCAGAAAGCGATTGAAACTGTCGAACGCGCGAACCGTGACGCTGGGTGCACGGACAATTCTCTGTTGAACCTCGCCGTGACGGACGGGTATGAGATGGCCGTCACGCGCTACATCACCGACGGCAGTGACGCTGCGAACACGCTGTATCATCATCAGGGTGAGTCTTATACGTGTGTTGATGGCGTGTGCCAGATGTCGCCTACGGAAGAGTCGGCGGATGTGGTACTCATCGCGTCAGAACCGCTAAGCGATCACAGCCAGTGGACTCAGGTTAGTCCGAACCATTTGTTGTTGGTTGATCGAAAGTTGAGCGTGCGAACGGTCAGCATGTGACGGAGCAGGGGCCTGGGTGGCTCGTTCGGGGCGTTGTTGAGTTTTCAGGTCAAAGCACAAAGCACGACGTGCAAGAGAAGTGACACTATGGAGTTGCCGTCGGTTCCAATCGAACACGTTCCAGTCGTGACGACGCAGCAGATGATCGAAGTCGATCGTTTGATGATTGAAACGTATCGCATTGAACTGGTTCAGATGATGGAGAACGCCGGTCGCGGGCTGGCTCGACTGGCGGTTCACCGGTTTCTTGATGACAACCCGGAAGGCCGCAGTGTGACTGTATTGGCCGGGCGCGGTGGCAACGGCGGCGGCGCGATTGTGGCGGCGCGGCGGTTGCACATGTGGGGGGTGTCGGTGCGTCTTTTCATCAGTGCGGCCGCTGGTGACTTCTCGGGGGTGCCTCAGCATCAGCTGGACATTGTCTCGCGGATCGGCATTCCGGTATTCGAGGATGAATTGCCGGACGAAGACTGCGATTTGATCATTGATGGGCTGATTGGGTACAGCCTGCGAGGAACTCCGCGGAACCGCGCGGCGGAGTTGATTGAATGGGCCAATTTGCATCAGTCGCCCATCTTATCGCTTGATGTTCCGTCGGGGATTGATGGTGAAACGGGGGAAGCTCGGCGTCCATTCGTGCAGGCAACTGCGACGCTGACGCTGGCTCTACCCAAGGCCGGGCTCATCGAATCGGACGGGGCCAGTCGGGTTGGCGAACTCTATCTCGCGGACATCAGCGTTCCAGCTGAACTGTACGAACAGCTTGGACTGAAGCTGCCATACCCGTTGTTTAAGTCATCTGATCTCATCCGCATTCACCCGGCCGCCAAGTAGTTTTGGATGGAACGGTGGTCTGTGGTACTCTAGGAGTCGTTGCGGATCTGAGATTTCCTGTAAGGAATCGCTCGGAATTCCGCCGGAACAACAGGCGGTTCAAACCGACCTAGCCATTTTTTTTGCGATAGGAGACTGACATGGACCCGAAATCAGACAAGCCAGAAACAGACAAAGACAAAAAAGACGAAGGTCTGCACGTTGACACAAAGGCTCAGGACAGCAGTGCCGGAGCAGGCAGCATGTGCGATGCCGCGCCGGACAAAGAAAAGTGCCAGGAGTTTGTTGAACGACTGGGCGAAGCTTCTAACAACATCGATCCCAAGTCGTAGCGCTCAGGCCAGGATGGCCTGCGGATTGCTCAGACGGACCTCCCCACAGCAGCACGAGAACTCATGGCGCTGACATTTGAAATCGACCTGCACAAGATGTCGCGGTCGGCCAACTTCGCATTAGTGCTGTTGCTGCCGGTCGCGTTTGTGCTAGGTCTCAAAGTTTCCTTTTACTTCCACTTCGCAACAGTCACGCTGCTGCTTCTGAACGTGATCA
The DNA here is from genome assembly GCA_964485095.1 of uncultured Planctomycetaceae bacterium. Lineage (GTDB taxonomy): Bacteria > Planctomycetota > Planctomycetia > Planctomycetales > Planctomycetaceae > CAYNWT01. Next base: position 22,744 of record CAZAIB010000105.1, read on the forward strand.
ATG
>CAZAIB010000106.1:0-22529 GCA_964485095.1 uncultured Planctomycetaceae bacterium
TAACTAATTTACTTAACGCCGCTTCAGAGCCGGATAAGGCTCTTATTGGCGGGATTATTCCTGACTGAGTCGGGGTGGCTTGAATCTTATTGATGACTCGCCATTATCGCAACCTTGCGGGCACGTTCTACTCGGGAGCAGGGGTTCGGACATGTCGGTTCAGATGTTCAAGAGAGCGGTCGCGGAGGCTGAATTGGCCAAACGTGACAAGAAGTATTTTGTGAACTGGCTGAAAAGATACGGTGAGGTCGCGAAAGTTGAGAGCGGGTTCTTTCTGGTCTCCGAGTCCGTAGTCCTGGGTTTTCTTAGGGGCTTACTGGCAGCAGGGACACCGGCCTGGCAGAGGTTGCAGGCGGTGCGGGCAATTGAGATGTATCGCAATGCGGTTCTGAACTCTCAGGAACCGAGTCTGGCGAACTTTCGCGTGACGCTGAGTCGATTGGCGGATAGGGAACGTCAAACAGGCTTTGATGATGGCGTGGTCCCGGGTATCACTGACGAGCGCCATCTCATCGGGAAGATTGATCCGAAAGAACCACTGGTGTTGCAGACGTTTCGGCGTGAGATGCGGCTTAGGCACATGGCGCTGCGGACCGAGCGTGCTTATGCGGGTTGGATTCAGCGGTTCATTCGATTCTGTGGTTCAGATCAGCTTCAGGAGTTTGGTGAGGCCGAAATCAAGAAGTTCCTGAGCCAACTGGCAGTCGAACGGCATGTCACTCCGGGAACACAGGACCAGGCCCGCGCTGCGCTGCTGTTTTTGTATCAGCGTATTCTTGGGCGGGAGCTGGCTTTCCTGGACGTCATACCCGCGACGAAGCCCAGTCGGTTACCTGTAGTGCTGAACCGTGACGAAGTCGGTCGGCTGTTTGCTCATTTTACCGGGCGCAAACGGCTTATGTTTCAGCTGATGTACGGTTCAGGGCTGAGGCACATCGAGTGTCGCAGGCTGAGGCTAAAAGATATCTGTTTCGACGAGGGGCATATTGTGGTCCGCGACGCGAAAGGTGGCCGCGACCGCGTTACGGTTCTGCCCGACACCTCACTGGAGTTGCTCCGGCAGCAGTTTCATCAGGTTCGCCTGATGCATCAGCGCGATTTGCATGAAGGGTTTGGTCGGGTCTACCTGCCGTATGCTTTGGAGCAGAAGTATCCAAATGCAAACGCTGAGCCTGGATGGCAGTGGCTTTTTCCGGCTCGCCAGCGTTCGACCGATCCGGTTTCCGGCGAACGCCGTCGGCATCATGTGAGCGAAGAGTTTTTTGCGAGGGCGTTCAAGCGGGCAAAACAGGAGACCGGACTGTTGAAGAATGCTGTTCCGCATTCGCTGCGACACAGTTTTGCGACTCATCTTCTGCAAGAGGGTTCCGACATTCGGACGGTGCAGGAATTGCTGGGACACAAGGATGTGCGGACAACGATGGTCTATCTGCACGTGATGAACAAGCCGGGCCTGGCGGTCAGGAGTCCCGTGGATTCGGTTGGGGCCTGACTGTACCTGCGATTCTGGCGTGTGCGTCATCTCGTACTATGTTGCACAGTTAAGCCCGAACCGGCCAGCCTGTCGCAGCGCGCCTACTTCGTTTGCTGCTGAGCCATTTGTACAGAGTGTTTCACCGCGCGGCCGCTGATGGTTTCGTTCTCCACCAGTTCGTCCGCGACTAACTTCACAGCTTTTCGCGCGGCTGGTTCAGATAGAAGATGCTCCGTCTTATCCACCATCCGCTTCGCCAGTTTTTGAAACGCGTTCTCCGTTGTCGCGCGCTGCGCGGTCAGCAGCTCCTTAACCATCATCAAGTCCTGAGCCGCCCCTGCCTGGTTGTAGCGGCCGGTCACTCGGCTTTCAGCCACCATCCCGGCCAGCAGTATCAGAACCGAATCTTCCACCGCGTCCTTGGTCGGTTTGGTTTGGCCTTTCTGAATCTTGCACGCTCCCAGGCGCGACCCACCGGCTGCCAGTTGAGCTGGCGAGATGGTCACTTTCTCAATCGGTCGGCCAAGTAACACAGCCATCACCGCGTGTCCGGCTTCGTGGTATGCCGTACCGAGGCGGTCGGCCCCCAACCTGTTGGCTCCGAACTCTTCCTGTTGATTGCTCATGCAATGACCTGGCAAAACTGCTGACGACGGATTGTATCTCCGCCGGTCTGCGTTCCCAAGAGTACTGTGCATGGCACGATAGTCCTTGCTTGCGCACGCGGATCGTTGACCAGGTCCATAGCGAGGGTTAACCTCGACACTGCGAATGGTGTTTCCGTTTGTTCTTCCTTCCAAAGCCGGGAGCGGTGCTGATGATCGGTCGTCTGTCTTGCTGTCTTGTTGCCGTTATGGCGATCTCTCCAATGTGCGTTAACGCACAGGATACGGAGGAAAAAGAGACCACACACATGGTCAATGTCACTCCGAAAGCGGTCACGCTGCCGGTTGGTGAATCGGTCCAGTTGGAAGCCGAAGTCGTGGATGTCGGCGGACGACCGGTTGAAGATGTTCAGGTATTCTTCTTCTCCCAAAGCCGACGTGAAGTGAGCGTCGATCGTAAAGGCAAAGTGACTGCCAGGCGGCCTGGTCAGTTCACTGTGATCGCTCGAGCCCTCATTCCGGGTGGCAATCGACGCAACGCACCCTCCGCGGAAGTAACGATCACGATCCCGTTTCCGAAGCCAGAGAAAATTTCCTTTCCCAAAGACGCCAAGCCGGTTCTTTACGCCGGAACAACGGTGCAGATGCCAGCGACTGTGTTCGGACAGAAGGACACCGAACGAACCGACCTGACGGCAAAGCTAACTTCCAGTGACCCATCGATCGCGACGATTGACGAGTTCGGATTCGTAAGCGGACTGAAGGCTGGTAAGTGTTCGATTGTGGCTGAGTGCGAAGGACTTTCTGCAAAGCACGAACTGGAAATCAAAGCGAACCCGGTCTCAAAGATGGAACTCACCGCGAAGGAAACTTCGGTTCGCACAGGTGACGTGGTTCAGTTTGAAGCCAAACTGATGAACGCCGACGGTGGTGAAGTCAAAGACATTCCCGTCTACTTCACATTCACCGCCGCACCGGACGACAACCTTGGCAACGGAGCCACCGGACAGATTGAACAGGACGGACGGTTCGTCGCTGAAACTCCCGGTCTCTACACGATTGTTGCATCGTGCGGTTCCGCTTCAGCTCGCAAAGTCGTGAAGGCTCGAAAGCGGTTCGAGAAAGAGAGAACCATTCAGGTCGTCGGCCGCGGCAAGGTTCATGACACTCACACGTCCGACATCTGGGTGTGGGAAGGTGTCGATGGACGCGACTACGCTGTCACCGGAACATGGGGCGCCAACGGGGAAGCTCACTTCTGGGACGTGACAGACCCGGCGAACATCAAGCGTATCTCAACCGTGAAAGTTGACGCTCGAACCGTCAACGACGTGAAGGTCTCACAAAACGGCAAGGTCTGTGTGATTAGTCGCGAAGGCGCGTCGAACCGCAAGAACGGCATCGTGCTGTTTAATGTTGAAAATCCGAAGAACCCCAGGAAGATCACCAACTTCGACGAGGAACTCACAGGCGGTGTTCACAACGTGTTCATCGATGACAACCACGTCTACGCACTCAGCGCCGGACGACGATACGACATCCTCAACGTCGAAGATCCTGAGAACATCAAGAAGGTCGGTTCTTACCAGATCTTCCAGCCGGGAGCGTCGATTCACGACGTGTGGATTCAGGACGGCATCGCGTATTCGTCTAACTGGAGGTACGGCATTCATATGGTCGACGTCGGCTACGGCGTGGCTGGCGGTTCGCCTTCGAATCCAAAGCTCATGTCCAGCTACGCGTATCCCAACGGCAGAAACCACGCTGCGTTTCCTTACCGCAGTCCGCAAACGGGTAAGTCGTACGTCATTGGTGGCGACGAGTGGTTCCCGTTTGGACTTAGTACCAAAGATAAGCCAACCTACCCGCGTGGCTGGATGCACTTCATTGACTTCAGCGATTTGAAGAACCCAAAAGAGGTCGCTCGTTATCAGGTTCCCGAAGCAGGGACTCACAACCTGTGGGTCAAAGACGACATCATGTACGCGGCGTACTACAACGGCGGCCTGCGACTGGTTGATATCTCCGGCGACCTCATGGGGAACCTGTACGACCAGGGCCGCGAGATTGCGTGGTTCCTCCCAACCGACCCGGAAGGTTACGTCCCGAACGCTCCAATGGTCTGGGGACCGCAGCCGCACAAAGGTCATATCTTTTTCTCTGACTGGAACACGGGACTTTGGGCCGTGAAGCTTGTCGAAGGTCGAGGTCGCTAATGCCACGGTTCCACGCGACAGTGACCACGTTTCTGTGCTGCCTGGTGTTCTCAACGATCGCCATGGGGCAGGGGGCGGACAAATCCGAAGCCGCGAAGTCGGTTCCACTGGACTACTACGTGTACGTCGCGGCCGAATCGGCTGACGAGGTCTACAAAGTCGCGTTCGACGGCAAGCAAGCGCGCGTTGATGCGGTGGTTGAGGTGGGTTACCAGGCAACGGAAACCGAAGGGCCTCACGGCCTGACTGTCGCGCTGGATGGTCGGCACTGGTATCTGTCGATGGCTCACGGGCAGCCGTTCGGCATTCTGTACAAGTACGAGACAGAGACGGACAAGCTGGTTGGACGAACAGAACTTGGAATGTTCCCGGCCACAATGCAAATCTCATCAGCCACGCAGTTGTTGTATTGTGCGAACTTCAATTTGCACGGGCGGATGTTGCCGAGTTCCATTTCGATTGTCGATCCCGACGCGATGGTCGAGGTCGCTCGAACCAAGACAGGGCCCATGCCGCACGGTTCGAGAATTTCACCCAACGGCCTGCACCACTATTCCTGCGCGATGATGTCGGGGCACGTGTTCGAAATCGACGCGGCAACTTTCGAAGTGACGCGGCGGCTGCAGTTGGATGAAAAACAACCCAAGGCGCACCAGTCTTTGGTGAAGCCGACCTGGGTTCATCCACACCCCACCAAACGGCTGGCGTATGCCGCACTGAATGCAGCCGCTCAGATTGCTGAGATCGATCTCGACAAATGGCAGGTTACTCGGCGGTTCGCCACGGACAAAGGTCCGTACAATCTCGAACTGACGCCCGACGGCAGGAAGCTTGTCGTCAGCTACAAGACTGCCGCCAAAGTTGGCATCTGGGATCTCGAAACCGGCAAAGAACTGGCGCGTATTCCATCAATGCGGAAGGTGACTCACGGGGTGGTCATCTCTCCCGACGGTCGTTACGCGTTTGTCACATCTGAAGGCGTCGGTGCCATCAAAGGCGGGTTGGACGTGTTCGACATGCAAACCAATAAGAAGGTTTCATCCGTAGAACTCGGGCTACAAGCCGGCGGCATTGCTTTCTGGAAGGCTGTTCCGCAAAAACAGTCTGGTGCCGGCGCAAGCGAATAATAGCTGCAGTTGCCGGATGCGAATCGCTGCAGTCATGCGAATCACAATCTGACCACCACCGGCGCTTTGAACCCTCGGTAGAGTTGAAACTTCCTTTTTGGGGCCGAACGCCCCGGGCTGGGGTCCGCAACTGACAATAGATGTTGCGCTTCCGATTCTTCGGCCTCGCTCATTTCTCCTGAAATGATGCCTCAGTGCATCGCTTGGATTCTCGCCAATAAAGCCACTTCCTCGGTGCACGCCCGCAGTGAATGTTGCGTTTCGTCACACGCAGGAAGAACCCGCTACACCAGAGGCCCAACCGGTGAGTTCTACGTGAAGTAAATGGGAACTTTTCGAACGAGACTTTCAGCGACCTAATTTTGAATCAACGGTCACATTCCTCACCTGAAATGTCCCCAATGCAAACCGCCGACACACGACAGCTGTCTGTTGTTCTGCCCGTGTACAACGCGGCTGAGTTCCTGCGCCCGGCTATCCAGAGCATCCTTAGCCAGACATTCGACGACTTCGAACTGATCGTCATTGACGATGGTTCCACCGACAACACTGCCGAAATTCTAAGCAGCTTTGATGACGCCCGAATCCGACTGGAACCAAACCAGGAAAACACTGGCCTGATAGAAACGCTCAACAAAGGGTTGCGATTGGCAACAGCACCCCTGGTCGCGCGGCAGGATGCCGACGACATCTCGTCACCGAACCGCTTTGCGTTACAAGTCGAACACCTACAGGCGAACGCCGGCACTGTGGCTGTCGGCGCCGCCATGAATCTGGTCGATGCGGAGGATCAGTTCATTACGCAATGGGTCTACCCGAAATCACCACTGCTGTGCCGCTGGCAGGCTCTTTTCGATTCGCCCATGGGCCACTCCGTCAGTATGTTCAGACGAGACGCGGTTCTGTCAGCTGGCGGCTACAGTCCCGACCACAAGTACGCTGAGGACTACGATCTGTGGACAAGATTGCAGGAATCCGGCGCCGTTGAGAACCTGGAGATGCCGCTGGTCGAGTATCGTGTTCATGAGACATCCGTCAGCCAGGCGAATGAGGACCGACAGATTGCAGCTCGCAGCGTCATCTCAAGACGCGGACTGTCGCGATACCTCGCCAGCGAGGACTGCGATACCATTTTGGATGTCTGCTCTACCGACTCTCCTTCAGTGCAAACGGTCCTCTCATCCATCGAAGCCTACGCCCGGCTGCACGAACAGTATACCCAGCAACACGAGGCTTCCCCGACTGACGACATTCGCAGACTGGTGATCTCGCGAGTCATGAGTCATGCCGCCGGGCGGAATTTCCGCGAGCGTGCTCGCGTATACCGCAGCCTGCGCCGGAAGATCGTGAAGTCACGCGGCGACCAGATGCACGCCGCGAAACTGCTGGTACCGACCTATGCCAAGAATCTAGTCAAGCGGCTCGTGAACCCATCGCAGGCGGCCCGGCTGAGTTAGTTGAGCAGCGTCGAACCGCGCGAGCAGCGGAGCCGGTGTAAGCGGTTCGCGATGTTCGTTCCGGCCGCGCTCAAGTGCCGCCGCGGATCAACTTCTTAATCCCAGGATCGGTTCGGTCCAATCGACTGAAGCAAACTGATCGCAGCGGCGGTTCCACGCAGCATCAATCAAGGGCATAGCCACCGACTGAGCCTCTCTTCACAGCGGCAGATGTCGCCTGCTTTCGCCAAATGCGGCCACATCTCGGTCGCCAGGGGCACCAATAACAACGTATTGCTTACTCAAAGTGATATTCCCCACTCTCGCTGTGCTTGCGTATATTTCCGTCGTCGCCCAGATGTGCCACAACACATGGGGGGTGGAATGGAGTCCAACTACAAGAAAGGACACTTAACATGGTCTCTCCTGCAAGATCGCGCGGCGCGCGGATGGTTGCTTTTTGCGGATGCCTGTTCGGCATGTTCGCGGCAACTGTTGAAGCTCAACTAAGACCTCAAACTCAGACACAACGACGAGCCCCCATCCAAATCGCTCGACGCGATTCAGATGACCTCAGCAAGTTTCTGCTGGAATCGGAAAGCCGCAGTGTTGGCGATTCGATCTTCTACAGAACCGAATCGGCCGCGGACCTGCAGCGGCTCAACATGCCGACGGTTCGAACCCTGCTAAACAAGTTCGCTGAAGATGTGAACCGGCTTTACCAGCAAGTACGAACAGAATCTCGATACACACCGCGTCTGCGTTCGATGGAACCGGACGCCGTCAAACTGCGAGCCCGCGCGACGATGCTGGCTCAGGACGCTCAGACAGAACGTGACCTCACACGAGTCGCCAGTGGCGTTCGTGAAATCGACACCGACTGGCGTCAGTTCTCGCACAACCTCAAACATGTTCCGCAGGTACCCAACAGCATCCTGCAACTTGTCGCGACTCTGGATCGAACCAGCAACCAAATCGAAAAGGCTTTCGAAATTGAACCACAGTTTGATCGCCGAGAATTGCTCACGCAGGTCATGGCGATGCGAGCCGATTTCGACAATCTCATTGACGATATCGAACTCGAAATGGGAACCGCCCCCGAAGCACGTGAACTTGTTCGTCGCGTCCGATCGATCCGTACGCAAGCTGCTTACTCAGCAGACCTGATTGCTGAACAAGGTGAGTACTCACGAGTTGTCGAAGCGTACAAGAGAGCCGAAACGGACTGGAAGCCAGTCGCAGTCAGACTCGCTTCTGTTCACAACCGCTACATCGATCGTAGTGTTCGTCGTATTGTTCACTCCGGCAACGTCATCAAGCAGTTGCTGTGGCTGGAAAACGATGCAGACATTACAGAACTCATTAACACTGCCAACACAATGCGTGGCAACGTTGACGAATTCTTCAAGCGAACACCGTTGTTGCTGATGGTCAAGTTTGAGAACCCACAGGCTGCACTACAGGCAGCGAACTCGTTCTACGATGCCTGCGACATTTACACCGAGCAGGTTCAGGGCGGCGCCGATGTCGAAACACTGATGGAAGTCTTTAGAGACCTTCAGGCCACTGGTAACGACTTCCTGAGAACTTTCAGACCTCTGCCAAGTAAGCAGGGTCAGTTAGTGCTTAGCGACATCAGCCGGGACCTTGGCAGCCTGCAGGAGATGGCTCAGTCTCACTACGGCGGAGACGGGTTCGATCTCATCGCAGCCACCGAGTCTTCAGCTGAAATGGAAACACTGGCCGACCATATCGACTGGGACCTTCGCCAGTGGCTTCGGAACAGCAACGATCCGAATTCACGCCAGGCGTTGGCCTTGTCGAAGCAGTTCAAGACTCGAACGTCTCAACTGTCGGAAGCCATTGCCCAGCGTCGGCCGCGTCAGCAAATTCGGACGATGACTGAGGCTGTTTACAAGGACTGGAATCGACTCAGCCAAATTCTGCGTCGAGCTCCACAGGAAGATCAACAACACATGGCATCAATTAGCCGCAAGCTAAGTGCGTCATTGCTGTCATTGATGGTTCCTCTGGATCTGTAGTCGACCGGCCTCCGGGCCAACAAACGACAACCAACCAGCGCGGACGGGATTTGCCCGTCCGCGTTTTTTCATGCGCGGGTGGTGAATTGTCGAGTGGGCAAATCCATGGTAATCTGAATGCAAGTTCAGTCACCTTAGAGGAGTCCAAAGTAATGGCCTATCGAGTCCTTCTAGTGGTTTGCGCGCTGGCGAGTTGCAATCTGTTCGCTCAGGAAACGGGGTCGGAGCAAGATGCACCCGACCCGGTTGGATTCGATAGAGCCCCCGAGGCTGTGGAAAAGCTGATGGAGTTCACCATCGACAAAGAAGGGCGGCTACGACTGCGCCGGGATCATTGGGTCGAACCGGAGGAACCCGAGGAGCCAGATGAAAAACTCAGTGCGCGGGAACTCCGAATGAAAAGACTGCGCGACCCAGGCCCGCTTGGAGCCCCATTTGGCATGGCTGCCCCCCGAACATCTCCGTTTCGCACTGTTTTCACAGAATCGATGACCGCCGTCGGAAGTCGTTCGCGCGGAGGCGGAGGAGGATCGAGGGGATGGTACGGACGACACGAAGGAGATGTCGTCAACGCCGAGTTCAACGAGACCGGATCGGACATCACATTTAACATGCGCGAACATAGCGGCCAGGTTCGAAGCATCATCGTTTCGGACAGCGACGATCGGACTCGCTTTCTGCTTGTGTCTCCAGCGGGATTCGTCCAGATGGTTCGCACCGACGCTGGAGTTCACATCGCTTCAGCAATTGACGGGAAGATTGAATCAACGTCGGGCGCGACATTCGCTCACGTCGTACAGGCCAAACCAGACTACTTTAAGAACCGACTATCGCCTGCACTCAAAGGGCTCGCAGTCCTGCCAGTCGCGGCCGCTGAAAAATTCGCCGTGAAGGAGTCCACCTCGGACACCTCAATGAAACTCTCAAACTTCACTGATGAGGACTTCATCAGCGAAGACGTCAAGAGCGCGCTGACGCCGCTGCTGCAGTTACAACTATCTGACCGCCGGCTGCGAGTGAGTCGGTTCGCCGGAGACGAGAACACGTTTGACGAAGAACTGGAACGTCTTAAAGCGATCTACAAGGAAGCACTGACCGAATCGATCAAACGACTGAAAGATCGAGGCGGGACCGCCGCCCAGGTTGGCAAACTGCAAACTTACATGGGCCAGTACGGAGCTCCTCCGCCTGCGCGATTTGGCCGTGTCGCAGCGACGCCACGCGGCATTCTGTTTCAGCGTCTTGAGCGAGTCGCAGGAGGTGGAACGCGGGGAACGAGTTCGGGGATGAACACCTTTGGTGCCAACTTTAAGAACGAAAAAGCAGCGGGGCGAATTGCCGACAGCGCAAAGCGGCAGGAACTTGAATTATCAAACCAGACAAACCAATTGATGATCCATGACAGGGAAACCTCGACTCGCATACTGGCCGTTTCCAGCACAAGCTTCATTCATCTTGTCCAGTCTGATGAACCCGCTGAGTGCGGACTCAGCATCGTAGGACCAGACAAGGTCGTGCACGTTCAGGCTCGAACCTATGTCGACCTGCTTGAGAAGGCAAAGGACTTGCTGCACGGTACAGTCATGCCCACCCTGGCCGAGTATGGCATCGCAGGCATGGATCCGTTTTCCAAAGACATCACGGACGCCGTCATAAAGCAACTTGGCGGCGACCTCGCGACGCCAGTGGACGTCACCACTGCGAAAACCGCGATGGAATCGATTGTGTTCCCGCTGCTCAATGCCCCTGAGTACCTCACAAAGATTGCCGACACTCTGGATGACCAGCAACGCAAAGACGTCCGCAAGCGTGTCATTGGACTTCGGCGCAGTGAACGCAAGGTAGACAAGGAGTGACGCAGCAATGAACCTGCGTGGCATTTCGCTTAGACTTAGAGAACGTGTTTCTGATTCTTTGAGTATCACTTAATGCTTCGATCTCTGGTTGTTGCCGTCACCTTTGTGCTACCGACGATTTGTTACGCACAGGACGCCAAACCGAACGTTCTGTTGATTCTGGTTGATGATCTCAAACCCGCCATGGGCTGCTATGGCGACCCGATCGCCAAGACACCCAACCTCGATCGCCTGACCGCGCGAGGCATGCGGTTTGACAGCGCTTATTGCAATCAAGCCGTTTGCGCTCCATCTCGATTCACACTGATGCTGGGTTCTCATTCCACATCGACAGGCCTATACGGACTTGGCAGTCAACTGCGCGAACTGGTTCCGAACGCCGTCACAATGCCGCAGTACTTTGCGAAGCATGGCTACCGCACTGAATCGCTGGGCAAGGTGTTTCACATCGGTCACGGCAACAACGGCGACCCCGCATCGTTTAGCGTGCCACATTTTGCCGACAAGGTCATTGAATACCTTGACCCGGCCAGCACCGACGGCGGGAAGTTAACTCGTGAAGTCGCGTTGTTTACGAACCAAAAGCTCGGACAAATCAAATCACTCCCGCGCGGAGCCGCATTTGAATCGCCGGATGTGGACGATGGCGACTACGCCGACGGACGTGTCGCGGCCGAAACCATGAAACGCCTGAAGGCCGCGAAGGAGCGTCGTGAAGCCGATGGCACGCCGTTCTTCATCACTGCCGGGTTTGTGCGACCGCACATGCCGTTTAGTGCTCCAAAGAAGTACTGGGACCTGTTCGATCCCGCAACGTTGCCCATGCCGGAATACGAAGAGCACCCGCAAGGTTCTCCCCAGGTCGCACGCAAGCGGGGTGGAGAAATCAAAGCTTACAAGCCGGTTCCTGTCGAAGGGCAGATTGGCCCCGAACTCAAACGCAAACTCATTCACGGCTACTATGCCAGCACCGCCTTCGTTGATGCGCAAATCGGAAAGGTCATCGACGAACTAGACCGGTTAGAACTCTCGCAGAACACAATCGTTGTCCTGTGGGGCGATCATGGGTTCCATCTTGGCGACCTTGGCATTTGGACCAAACACACCAACTACGAACAGGCAACACGAATTCCGATTGTCTTTGTCGCCCCCGGCGTGACCGAACCCAACTCGTCAACAAAGCAGCTTGCCGAAAGTGTTGACATCTATCCCACACTGGCAGAACTCGCATCGCTGCCGCAACCCACGGGCCCACAGCCGATCGACGGTAAGAGCCTGGTTCCGGTTCTTCGCGACCCCACCGCGCGGGTTCGGGACCATGCGTTTCATGCTTACCCAAAAGCGAAACTCGGCCGAGCGATAAGAACACAGCGGTTCCGCTTCGTCGAATGGAAAAACCTCAACGACGATCCAGCGGAAGTTGTTTACGAACTCTACGACTACAGTAGCGGCCCAATAGAACGCACCAACGTTGCCGCCAACTACCCAGACGTCATGGCAAGAATGAAATCCATCATCGCGACTTACCCGCAGCCAGCACGCCGCGGACGCAGGAAAGCCAGGAAATGATTTGTCGCCCGTTCTGTCTCGCGCTATTGCTTTCACTGGTTCAAACCGGAACGACCGATGCGCAGGATGACTTCCCCGAAATCCGCAACAACGAACGCGACACCACCGCGCAACCTATGAGCGCTGCAGAAGCGGCGCAGAAGATGAAGGTTCCGCCGGGGTTTCGGGTCAGTGTGTTCGCGTCAGAACCGGAGGTTCAAAACCCAATCGGCATGGCGTGGGACGACAAAGGGCGCATGTGGGTGGCGGAGAACTTTACGTACTCCGATCGAACGCAGCGGTTCGATTTGTCACACCGTGACCGCGTGCTGATTTTCGAAGACACTGACAACGACGGCAAAGCCGATTCGCGCCGTGTCTTCACTGACAAGGTGCAAATGCTGACAAGTGTAGAAGTCGGCCGCGGCGGCGTGTGGCTGATGTGTCCGCCGCAGCTGTTGTTCATCCCGGACGCAGACAATGACGGCGTCGCGGATGGTCCGGCAGAAGTCGTACTGGATGGCTTCACCGTGGCGAAAAGCAATTACCACAACTTCGCGAACGGCCTTAGTTGGGGACCAGACGGTTGGTTGTACGGACGCTGTGGTCACTCGTGTCCCGGGCAGTTGGGTGTTCCTGGAACACCTGACGAAAACCGAGTTCCAATCGATGGCGGCATTTGGCGGTACCATCCCGAACGGAAACTCGTGGAAGTACTTTGTCATGGAACCGTCAACCCGTGGGGGCACGACTGGGACGCCAATGGCCAACTGTTTTTCGTCAACACAGTCATCGGGCACCTGTGGCACTGCATGCCCGGCGCGCACTTTCGGGAATCGTTCGGCGAGAGCCCCAACCCAAACGTCTACGAACGTCTGGACATGATCGCCGACCACTATCACTTCGACAGAACCGGCAATTGGCAGGCCAGCCGCGAGGGCAAAGCCAACCACCTGGGCGGCGGACACGCCCACATCGGCGCGATGATTTATCAGGGACAACACTGGCCGGAAACTTACCGCGACCGACTATTCACGCTCAACATGCATGGCCGCCGCACGAATGTTGAACGCCTTGAACGCGAAGGTTCGGGCTATGTCGGCAAACACGAACCGGATGTGTTCCTCGCCGAAGACCCGTTCTTCCGCGGCATCGATCTTTCAACGGGCCCCGACGGGAATGTGTTCGTTTTAGACTGGAGCGACACCGGCGAGTGCCACGATCACACCGGAGTCCACCGCACCAGCGGCCGCATTTACAAGATCAGCTACGGAGAACCACAGGAATCGACCAGCGTTTCTAAACCGTCTTGCCTGGCCGGAGACGGCGCGCTGCCGCAACTGTGGCGGAAATACCAGGCCGGCGAAACGACACCCGAGATGCTGCGTTCGTTGCTCAACGATCCCAACGAACACGTTCGCGTTTGGGCCATCCGATTGCTCACTGACACGTGGCCCATGGATACCATTCTCGGCCCACTCCCAAACGCCACGTACCCCGACGAACCAACCACGCGCAACGAACTCATCCGACTGGCTCGCGAAGACCAATCCGGATTGGTGCACCTCACGCTGGCGTCCACACTACAGCGCTTCCCGGTCGAACACCGCGCCGATCTGGCCGTCGAACTGGTCAGGCACAAACAACACGCCAACGATCGCGACCTACCGTTGATGGTTTGGTTCGGGCTGGCTCCCGTCGCCAACCACAACCCAATCGAACTGGTCAGAGTCGCCAAAGAATGCGAGTGGCCAGACGAGATACGTTGGATCACGCGTTCTCTGGGCTCTCGCATCGAGAAACAACCGAAAGGCATCAACATTCTGCTGGGCATGTTGGCTCGACGCCCGGCCGAGTTCCAAACAGCAGCAGTCGAGGGCCTCAGCGCGGCGCTGAAAGGATGGCGGCAGGCACCACAGCCACCGACCTGGCCGGCATTTGCAAAAACACGCGGCGCCAAGGCTTCGCCGGCCGCAGTTCGAGAAGTCAGCAGCCTGTTCGGTGATGGCCGAGCGATGACCGATATCCGCCGGCTGGCTCTGGACAAGAAGGCAACGACGGAAACCCGCCGCACCGCACTCCGGACACTCATCGACTCGCGACCACGCGACCTGCGAAAACTCTGCGAATCGTTACTTCGCGATCGAGCCGTCAATGTTGTCGCCGTGACCGGTCTGGCTTTATTTGATGACGCAAAGATCGGCACAAAGCTGGTGCAGAACTACAACCGATTCCAACCAGTCGATCGGCCGGCCGTGCTTAGCACGCTTGTCTCACGCCCAAGCTTCGCAGCCGCCCTGTTGGACAAGATCGGCAACAAGAAGGGTCAGTTACCGTCAACAACAATCTCAGCCTTCCACGCGCGGCAGATTCGGGGCCTCGGCGATGCTGGGCTCAACAAGAAACTGGCCGACGTTTGGGGCGACATCAGAGACTCTCCCGCCGACCGCCGTGCGTTGATCGAGACGTATCGAACACAGTTACAGCCTGCCACCGTTGGCGAAGCAAATCTCAACAATGGACGTGTCTTGTTTCGCAAGACATGTTCGCAATGCCATCAGCTGTACCAGGACGGCCAACAGATCGGCCCCAACCTCACCGGCGCCCAACGTTCGAACCTCGACTACCTGCTTGAGAACATTCTCGATCCCAGCGCAGTCGTGGGCAAAGACTACCGCATGACGATTGTCGTGACAGAAGACGGACGATCGCTGAACGGTCTTGTCGTCTCAAAGGACGCCAAGAAACTGGTTCTCCGTACGGACACAGAACTGAAAACCATTCCGATGGACGACATCGACGAGATGACACAAACATCGCTCTCACCAATGCCTGACGGCTTGCTGCAAAAACTATCCGCCTCTGATGTGCGGGATCTGTTTGGTTATCTCATGCACCCGGTGCAGGTCGAACTCCCGTAACCGTCGCAAAGACACACAGTCAGCCCGAATGGCAGACATCGATCACCAACTCGCGAAACTCGAACGTCGAGCCAAACGAAACCCCAAGCCAGGTTTCTTCCGGCGGTTTGTATACGGCCTGCTGCTACCGATTGGAATCCTGTCAGCGCTCGCAGTCGTCCGGTATATCCAACGAGCGCACGTGTTGCGAAATTCCCCACAGGAATTGGCAGCGTTGAAGACCGCTTGCAGCGTCCAGGCCGCGTTAATCTTTCCAACCGCTCTGGGGCTGTGCTTCCGATTGATTCTCCGCCGACAAACAGTAAGTCGAATCTGGCTGTTCGTCCGCGGCGTGATTGCAGTCGCAATCGGAATAGCCTTGGGCCTGTTCCTGTTCAAGCATTTCGCCAGCGCGATCAGCAGTCTACTGAGGTAGCTATCAGCCAACCGCACACAGGTCACCTCGCCCCTTTTTAGGGGAGACGTCGGGCTCCAACCAAGCCCGGGAGAGGGGACCGCGCACCTACGAGCAACCAAAGCACAACCGATCGCTCTTCGTTATTCCAGTAAACCCTCTCCCGCGGCTGAGACCGCGACCTCTCCCACAAGCGGGAGAGGTGACGGACCAGGCGACTACGCGCAGGTCACCTCGCCCCTCTTTAGGGGAGAGGTCGGGCTCTAAGCCCGGGAGAGGGGACCGCGCACCTGCGAGGAACCAAAGCACAAACGATCGCTCTTCGTTATCCCAGCTAAACCCTCTCCCGCGGCTGAGACCGCGACCTCTCCCGCAAGCGGGAGAGGTGACAGGCTACGCGTTGTCTCTATGACCAGTTTCACCATCCGGCACGGGCCTCGATTGTCGGTCCGGGCTGGATTTTGCAAAATTTCATACGGGATCGTTGCACTGTGTGACATTATGTCATACAGTGTGATTCCTGAAGCCAACTATCCGGGGCAAACCTGTGTTATTCCAAATCGACTTCAACAGCGGCGAACCTGTCACCAGACAGATTGTTGCGCAGGTGAAGTGGATGGTGGCAACAGGGCAACTTTCTCGTGGGGAAAAGCTGCCGTCGGTGCGTGAATTGGCGAAGCAGCTAAAGGTGAATCCGACTACGGTCACGCGGATTTACGGGGAACTCTCAGCGGAAGGCGTGATCGTTTTGCGGCAAGGGCACGGGGCGTTTGTGTCGTCAAAACCGGTCAGCGTGCCACGCGGTGATGCAAGAAAACAGGTGCAGGAACTGGTTCGCCGAATGCTGGCCGAAGGTGTTCGACTGGGCCTTAGCCAAAGTGACATCCATAAGCTTGTCACTTCTGAAATCAAACACTTACCAAAGGAAGACTGATGAGCGAAACGTTGATATCAGTCAGGAATCTGTGCAGACGCTACGGGACGGTTCAGGCGGTTACCGACACTAACCTGTCCGTGAGCAAGGGTTCCATTGTGGGGCTGCTGGGAACAAACGGTGCCGGCAAGACAACATTAATTCGACTGCTGATGGGTCACTTGTACCCGGATAGCGGTACGGTCGAGGTTCTCGGAACGAACCCCCGGAAACATACGGCCCAGACGCGGCAACGCGTGGCTTACGTGTCTGAACGTATGGAATTGCCGGGCCGCATGTGCCTGAATGACGTTCTTAAGTTGAACCGCCAGTTCTTTCCAAAATGGAATGTCGAACTTGCCACTCAACTGACAAAGGAATTTGACATCGATCCTCGGGCCAGGCTTTCGCGGCTCTCGTTGGGTCAAAAGCGTCGCGCGGTATTGTTGCAGGCTATCTGTCAGTCAGCCGACCTGCTGATTCTGGACGAACCGTTCTCCGGGCTGGACGCCATCTTCAGACGTCAATGTCTGGACATGTTGATGACTGTTGCCATCGACTACGGCCAAACCATTCTGGTTTCGTCCCACCTGCTAAATGATGTTGAACGACTTGTCGACCGTGTCGCCCTGATGAAGCAGGGAACGGTATTTCAGACCGGCGATCTGGAACAACTGAAGGCCCGCATGCGGATGGTTCGCGTGCCTGGTGAACTTAATAGTCTGCCGGAACTGCCCGTCTCTGACGTGCGAGTGTTCGGAAACCGCACGACACGCGGGGAAACGAAATTCGTGCTTGATGGCTATTCAGATGACATGCAGCAGTCGTTGGTAACAACGTTCGGCGACAACATTCGTGTTGAGCACATGAACCTTGAAGACATCTTTGTTGAGCTAAGCAGCGATAACTCTGGTCAATCAAAAGGAAGTGTAATATGAGCGTGCCTTTGACTCGATATCTGCTGTGGAGGATGCGGATTGAACTAATCGCAGCATCGGTTCTCGTAGTGGCAATAACGCTGTTGCAGTTCGCTCCCATCCGAACCGCGATTAACCCGACTCCGTGGCGGTACACGAACACACAATGGCTCCAGATAGCGATGTCTGTGTGCGGCGTGCTGTTGGCACTGCGAACATGTTGCGACAGTGCAGGGGTCGGCGCGTGGGTGGGATCGCGCGGGGTGACTCGTAGTCGGCAGTTTGCAACGCGGTTTCTTGTTGGCGTATTTGTCCTGTGTGGTCTGACGCTGCTTATCGCCCTGTGTCAGGTCTCGGGACTGCGTCAATCTGTGCAACTTGCCCTGCAGTCTCCCTGGTTCCCGATGATCCGGATGCTCGAAGTTCGTGCGCTCCCTGAAATCCTGACTCGCGGCTGGATTGCTTTTGCATTCACGTTTCTGGTGCTGACTGCAGTGAATTCTTCGCTGTCACTGTACCCCAACTTTCGCAGGGTGATGGCCATTGCCGCTGGTTCCTTTCTGGCTATGCACGTGGCGTATCCACGATCCATGACACTGATGATTGTGTTGGCGGCAGTGGGCATCGTCAGTGCGGTGGTAGCCGCATGCCTGTGGAACGTCCAAGAGCACCGTAGTTGCTAAGAGCCGGCTTATTTGCCGCATACCAAAATCGATTTGCGAAGGTTCAGGTTCACACTGGCCGCGAAGATTCAACGACACACGTAGTTCGGAAGGAAGAGCATGCATCGCGCAGCACCATATCGAAAAACGCTGACACTTTCTGTTCTCGTCATGTCACTGATTCCGATCGTGACATGGGTTTTCAGTGTCGTCTTACGAAAAGGGACCCTTCCGCTCTTAACCCACCCAGTTGCAATCGGCGCGGGGTTGGGCGTGCTTGTGGTCATGCTTGGCCTGATAGTCTGGAAGCGTACCGCCCTAATGCCCGAACTGATCTTCGTGCCATGTATCGCGTTTGCAATCTGTGAGGCGGCCGGAGTCTTTGATCAGTCTCGACAGCGAACGCTGGCCAATTCAACCGAAAAGAAGCAGAGCCAGTTGAAGCAGGGGCAGTTTCTTTCGATTCGCGGAAACTTCGATGACGTCGAAGTCTGGTGCAACGGAGTCAAGATTGGTGTGACTCCGCTGAAAATGGCACTTGATGAATTCTATGAGATGGTTGAGCCAGTTGATGTTCCACCAGACCAGAATGTGATGGTCACCACGCGAGGCAGTGTTCAATTCGGGTACGCCCAATTCGGTGCAGTGCCGTACGACCCCGGTGCCGATCGGCCACAAAGGCTTGAAACCAACGGCGCCATCATGTCTCACTTTGCCAATCAAAAATACTGGTGGACGCTGCGGCATGGTGACCACAACTCGCTCCTGGATCTCCACTGGGATGGTTCGGCTTATGAACATTACGAACGTCAATGGCCTGGACTGCAACGACACGCCACCGTCGTTCAGACATTGGCAAAGCACGAAGGTGTTGATCCGCTGGTGGCCTATGCCGAACACGTTGATCAACAACCGGCGTTGGCAGATGTGTTAAAGCCGAAGGCGGTAAAGGAACTACAACCAACGCAAACCTGGGCGCAGCAACGCCTGGAGGAGCTGCCTTCCTACGCCAGCGAAACGTTTGAAGAAGCTGTTTGGAACATGGACTGGCTAGCGATTGCTCGTTCAGATAATCCGCGTTCAGGACCGCTGCTTGAGTGGTACCTTGACCAGACAGAGAAACGGTTCTCTGATGGTTCTGTCCTGACATTTCGCAAAGAAGTCGTAGCGGTCCTGATGGAATCGCGACAGCCACAGGTTCAGACAAGACTCCGCGAACTTCTGGCACATGCAAATTTTTCTCACATTGACTTGCTGGATCACTACATCGACCAGCAGTTGAGGTTTGGAGCGGACCGAAACGAGCTAACCACGTGGCTTGGTACGATTAAGTCGTCACTCCACAATGATGCTGACCGGCTACTACTCAAAATTGGTGGGGACAACATGGGCGATCACTTGGAGTCAAGTTCCTGGGCGTTCAGAAACATCCCCACTGAATTGCGCAGGAATGCACCACCGGCATTCCTGCAGTGGTTGGCTCAGCAATGGCGGAAAAATCCATCACGCGACATTATGAGCGAGATGTGTTGTCACGCCACAAAGCCGTCCATGTACAAGGTCATGGCTGAAACAGACCTAAGCAGTGTCGAAAAAGCCGACGATTTTCTGCAAATCATGATTACAGGAGTGGACGGAGCCAGGCAGCCATTCGTAGAAGCCGCTGCCAACGCATTTCAGAATGCGACAGATCCGGCACACCACAAGAAGCTGGCGACGATCATGTGGCGTCTACCAGCCGAGACCTCTTTGAAGGTATTGAAAGACTACGATGGCCCGGAAAGTGAATACATTGATAAAGTTGCTAAGGCTATCGCCAAGATCGTCAGTCGCAGAAAAGCCAGCTTCGAAGCAGACCTCCAATTAGCTCGTGACCTGATCGCCGGCAGGAAGACGCCTGCGGATTTGCAGCGTACGCAGCGATTCGTTTGGCAGGACGGCAGGTACGTGGTCGCAAAGTGATCACACAATCGACCTTTGCCAGTCTTGATTGCCGTGTTGATAGTTGGTCCGGTACAACAGAGGTTCCGCATCGCGGGCTTGGTTACGTTCACGCTTCGACCAACTGATCCGCGCCGTAGTGTCTGGACGTCGGCGTGACTTGCTGCAGGAATTTTGTCCATGAATCGTTGCAAGCATACAGGGTTCGCCCTGACCCTCATCTTGCTTAGCAGTCTGATTGGTAACAGCGCGAGTGGTTCCGCCGGACCCAACGCTGAGCGCCCCCTGGTGCTGGCTCACTATATGCCCTGGTACATGGCCAAGCCTCACAGCACGATTTGGGGTTGGCATTGGACGATGAACCATTTTGCCCCGGACACGCAGGTCAAAGGACGCCGGGATATCGCATCGCATTACTACCCGTTGATTGGTCCGTACGATTCGGGCGATGCTGATGTGCTTGAGTATCAGTTGTTGACAATGAAGATGGCGGGTATCGATGGCGTGATTGTCGATTGGTACGGGCTGAGCAAATTCCGCGACTACGCGTTTCTGCACAAGAACACGCAGCGACTTGTGGAACAGCTCGAACGGCTCGGCATGAAGTTCGCGATTTGTTACGAGGATCAAACGATCCCGGCTTTGGTCAAGGCAGAACGCATCAAGGAGTCCGATCGGGTTTCACACGCGGCCGAAGAACTGAAGTGGCTCAGCGAGAATTGGTTCGAGCTCAAGAGTTACGTTCGCATTGACGGCAAGCCCGCGTTGCTTTCGTTTGGGCAAACGGGGCTCAGCGATCAGGAGTGGACCGAGTGTCTCAAGTCCGCCGACTTTGCGATCAGCTATTTTAGCGAGCATCATCGACGTGCTTCAGCAATCGGTGCGTTCGATTGGCCCATTCCGAAACAGGGTTTGACAGCGAATGCGAAGTTCCGAAAGAACTCGAAGGCCTGGCCATTCGCGGTTCAGGTCGCGTTTCCTCGCTTTGTCGATGTCTACAAGAAGGCCGGGCTACATGACGGTTATGGATTGGTCGAAGACAAAGACGGAACAACCTTTCGAACCTCGTTTGCCGACGCCATGAAGACGGGATCCGCGATCGTTCAAATCGCCACATGGAACGACTGGGGCGAAGGAACGCAAATCGAACCGAGCAAAGAGTACGGCTATCGTGATTTGGAGTTCGTTCAGAAGACCCAACGCCAGGTTCTGGGGCAGGGGTTCAAATTCACATCCGACGACCTGCGCTTGCCGGCGGCGTTACTGAAGCTCCGACAGAACAAAAGCGTGCCGCTTGAGGCACTAGATAAAGCCGCCGCGCTGCTTGCGGACGGTTCGATCAACATGGCTCGATCAGTCATCGAACGCCTGACCAGCGGGGAACCCAAGCCATGACAACAACGCCCATCGCCGCGCGACAACTTAGCCGGCGTGCGTTCCTGTCAGGAAGTTCGCTGGTCCTATCGGGCGCGGCGTTCCCGCACACATTGTTCGGTCAGGAACCAAAACAATCCCTGCGAGTGGGACTTGTGACGGACCTGCACCATGCAGACAAAGACACATCAGGCAGTCGTCACTACCGTGAGTCTCAAGGAAAGCTGGCGACGGCGGCCAGGCAGTTCACCGCGAAGCCCCTGGACTTCCTGGTGGAACTCGGCGACTTCATCGACGCAGCTGATTCAGTCGAACAGGAACTCGGATACCTGAAAACCATCAACAAAGACTTCGCAGCGATTTGCCGCAAGCGGCACTATGTCCTCGGCAACCACTGTGTTCATACGCTGAAGAAGCAGGAGTTCCTGAATACGGTTCAGCAGAAGAAGTCGTACTATTCGTTCGACGTTGCCGGGTTCCACTTTATTGTTCTGGACGCCTGCTTTCGAAAAGACGGAACACCCTACGGCCGTAAGAACTTCAAGTGGACGGACACGTTCATCCCAGAAGCGGAAATCAAGTGGCTGGAAGCCGATTTGAATGCGGCTCGCAAACCGACCATCGTATTCGCGCATCAGAGGTTGGATGTCGCAAACAATTATGGAGTCGCCAACGCGCCGGTTATCCGGAAGTTGCTTGAGCGATCAGGCAACGTGCGAGCTGTCTTCCAGGGACACAGCCACAAGAACGATCACAAAGAGATCAATGGAATCCACTACTGCACGATGGTCGCAATGGTCGAAGGCACCGGCCCGGCAAACAATGGGTTCTCGCTGATGCATTTGGCGAACGATGGAACCATTCGGATTGAAGGCTTCGTTAGACAGCGCAAGTACAATTGGCCTGCATGAGGAACGGCAGAGGCCTTCCAGGGGCCGGCGCAATCACACAACGATGCTGGTGACATTCGCAATTGCTTTCTGCCTGGGACTTCGTCATTCGACATTCCTTGTTCGACATTCTGCGGTTCGAAAAAACAGCCAGGCTCGCCCTCTCCCGCGGCTGAAACCGCGACCTCTCCCACAAGTGGGAGAGGTGACATA
>CAZAIB010000107.1:0-22504 GCA_964485095.1 uncultured Planctomycetaceae bacterium
GTCCGCATACCGGTGAAGCTGGAAGCTTTCTTCCTAGTACTCGCGGCGTTGGCGGGACGACGGAATGCCCATGTTCTTGCGGTACTTCGTGATCGTTCGTCGGGCGAGCTTGTAGCCCTGTTTCGCGAGGGCTTCAACCAGTGCATCGTCGCTTAGCGGCTTCGCCTTGTCTTCCGCGTCTACAATCTCTTTCAACTTAATGCGGATGATGTCCCAGGCCACTTCTTCACCATCAGCGGTTTGGGTCCCGCCCCCGAAGAATCGCTTAAGAGAGAACAGACCTCGCGGTGTCTGAATCCACTTGTCGTCCACCGCGCGCGAGACTGTTGTGACGTGGACTTTCACGACGTCTGCAATCTGTTGCATCTTCAACGGAGCAATGTGTTCCGGACCATGCTCAAGAAACGCGGTTTGGTGGTCAACGATCGCCTGGGCTACTCGCTTAAGAGTCGAGTATCGTTGTTCGATTGATTCGATCAACCACCGAGCAGACTCGACCTTCTTCTTGATCCACTCGCGCGTTTCCTTGCTGGGATCGTCCCGCAGCATCCGTGAGTATCGCGGGCTGATGCGGAGTTCGGGAATATACTCGTCGATCAAAGCGACGACGTATTTGTCTTCGTCGTTCTTGGCTACCGAAAGGTCCGGGGTCACGCGCTGAACAGGTCGCTGTTCGAAGCCGCGACCAGGGTACGGATTCAGGGTCTGGAGTTGTTCAATACCGACCTTGATCGTGTCCAGGTCGTAGCCGGTTTTTCGCTGAATGAGCGGAAGCCGATTGCCAGCAACGTCCTCAAGGTGTTCACCTATCAGTGTCCTGAGTACCTCGCGAAACGGCGTCGTCTCTGTGAGCTGTAGCAGCAAGGTCTCGCGAACATCTCGGGCTCCAACGCCGGGTGGGTCGAGCTGCTGGATGAGCTTCAGAACCTCTTCAGCTCCCTCCATCGTTACGTTATGTCCGGACGCCTGGACAATCCCTGCGAGAGAAGTCTGAAGTCGTCCGTTCGCGTCGAGGTTGTGGATCAGGTACTCGCCGAAGACTTCTTTGTTCGGAGAAACATCAAAGAACGCGAACTGTTCGAGCAGATACTCGTGCAACGACTGCGGCCTGTTGACCATGTTGGCCATCGCGTCGTGTTTGCGATCACCATCTTCGGCGATCTTGTTCGACGATGGCTTCGAGCCCGCGCTGACATTGTCTTCCGGCCATTCGGATGAAATCTCAAGCAGACGTTCGAAGTCGGCTTCGCTATTGTCCGTCTCACCAGCAACGAGCTCTTTCTGCTCGACATCAGTTGCTGTGGGAGATTCGAGTTGTGGTCCGTCTGTCGACTCGCTGTCGTTGCCCGCAGTCTCTTTGTTGACCTGCTCCAGCGTGACGTTGTCGATCAGTTCCTGTTCGATGCGTTCGTTGAGAGCCAGCAATGGCAGCTGCAAAATCTCCATCGACTGGATCATTCGCGGAGCCAGCTTCATTTGCTGGCTCATCTTCATTTGCTGTGAGATGTTTAGCTGCATCGTATTACTCGTAGAACGTGTTGCCCTCTTTCAAATCAGGTGTGTGTCTAAAACTCCTGCCGGCCTCTCATCGCGTCCGAAAGCATCTCTCGGTTAGCGAACTCAAGGACACTGCCCGACGCAATGCCTCTTGCCAGCCGGGTGATTTTGATGCCCTTACCGTCCAGAAGATTCGTGATGTAAAGCGCGGTTCCGTCGCCTTCGAGAGTTGGGTTTGTGGCCATGATGATTTCCTGAACCTCATCCTGACGCACGCGTTTCATGAAGGCGTGAATGGTCAGGTCTTCGGGACCGATGCCATCCAGTGGAGCAATCCTACCTCCAAGAACGTGGTACACGCCCATGAATGCGCCGGACGCTTCAATGGCTGCCGCGTCTTTTGGCTGTTCGACAATACAAACCAACTGCCGATCGCGCCGCGGATCGTTGCAGATGCGGCAGACTTCCTGTTCAGTCAGGTTGTAGCAGACAGAGCAACGGCCGACTGATGACTTGACGTTTTGAATCGCGACAGCCAGAGCGTTCGCATCTTGCTCAGAACACATCAGAATGTGCTGAGTCAGCCGCTCGGCAGTCTTGCGGCCAATGCCTGGCAATCGAGCGAACTCATCCACAAGCCGACCGACTGTCGGCCCGTAGGGGTGAGCGTTACTTTCAAAAGATGTACTTGCCACTGCGTTGCTTCCGTGTTGACGCCGTTGGAGAAAAGCGGGGTTTAGTTACGCCCCGCCTAGTCCTCCGCCTAATCCGAATTTTTCTAAGGCTTCATCCAGGCCCGGGATGTCTGCATCACCAGTTAGGCCCTTCATCTGTTCGCCGGCCGCCTGCTTGGCTTTTTCAAGAGCCTGATTTGTTGCGGCGAGAACAAGGTCTTCCAGCATCTCTTTGTCTTTGTCGTCCAGAAGGCTTTGTTCGATTTGTATCGAAAGAATCTTCTGATGCCCGTTGGCTTCAACAGTCACCATGCCGCCGCCAGCGGTGCCTTCGACTTTGATATCCGCAAGCTGTTCCTGCACCGCGCCCATCTTGGATGAGATTTCCTGCGCGTGCTTCATGAGCGAAGCTAAGTTGCCGAGTCCCTTGAACATTGTCTTCTCCGTGCGGCGGACTTGCGCAGCCCGGAGCTATGCATGTCCAAATGTGATTCGTTAAAGCCGGTCGGTTCTCACCACGGTCGCCCGAAAGATCGCAACCGCTTCCTGAACGTAAGCGTCGTCTTCGGCCGAGATGGCTTTTTGCGGCTCTGGTGCTGGGGTGGTGGACCCCACTGCTTCAGCTGGCTCGTTCGTCGAATCGATCCGGATATGAACCGGTTTTCCTGCGATTCGGGACGCGGCCTTCTGCAAACGCCCCATAATCTCGGGCCTTTCGCAGTACTGCTTGCTGAAATGATAGCTCTTAGAAAATGTGAGGGCTAGCTGATTTGGCCCGGAAATTGCTAGGGAGGCCGTGTTGAGATGGTCTCTGGCCGTATCCTTAAGGCTATCAACAAGTTGCGCGTGGAACGCAGACTCGTTTCCCGGCTCCAATTGCACCACAGGCTCGCTGGACTCTTCGATCGGTTCAACTTTTGCCGGTTCAGTCAAGACCGGTTTCGCTTGCTGATTCGATGGTGGCTGAGCAGAAGGCGCAACGATGGCTGCCGCTGGCCCAACGGCCTCTGGGCCGGGAGGAACCGCGACCGGCGTCGGCTGAGGTGGAGCAGGAACAGGTGCGGCCGGCGGCGTGGCAACCGGTGCTTCGACGGCCTTCGGTGTCTCTTCTACTTTCGGTGCCGGCACTGGAGGAGTGGGTTGCGGCGCGGGTGCGACGGGAGGCGGCGGTGAAGCCGCGACCTGAGTTGTCACGTTGTCAGCCGTTTTTTTTTGAGCCGGTTGGGCCGGAACCGAGACTCCGCCAGATAACAACGCTGAGATGTGTGACAGGTCTTCCAGGACAGCTAGTCGTACGATCGCAAGTTCCGCGAGTGCTCGCGACTGTGTGGTTCGCATGAGCCGATCGCGAGTCTCACCCAAAATCTGCAGCGCGGCGATGACGGTTTCGATGCCCCATGACTTACCGAGTTCCGTCAGCGGAGCGCGGTTGGATTCTGAGATTCCGATGAGTTCCAACGACTCCGCGCCCGCAGTCAGAACCATCAAGTCGCGGCCGCATGCGAGCAGTTGGTTAATCAGTTCGCCAGGTTGCACGCCGGCTTCGACGGCTTTGTCGAACTCGTTAAGCGCTCCGGCCGTATCGCGATTGATGATGGCAGAGAAGATAGAAATTAGCCGGTCATCATCGGCGGTTCCCAGCAGCTTGTGGACATCGGCGGCAGTAAGTTTGTCGCCTCCAAACGCCAGCAATTGATCAAACAACGACTGACTGTCTCGCATCGAACCGGCCGCTCGTCGAGCGACAAGTTCGACCGCCGCCGGTTCAACCTCGACACCCTCAGCCGTCGCAATTTCCATCAACCGTTCGCTAATGCGCTGCGTGTTGATACTTGAGAAATCAAACCGCTGGCAGCGGGACAGAATGGTGTCAGGAACCTTATTCGGTTCCGTTGTACAGAACACAAACTTCACGCCTGGCGGTGGTTCTTCCAAAGTCTTCAGAAGCGCGTTGAACGCTTCTCGGGTCAGCATGTGAACCTCGTCAACGATGTAGACCTTGTACTTGGTCCGCATCGACTTGACGTTCACGTTGGCTCGCAGCGAACGGATGTCGTCGATACCGCGATTCGACGCACCGTCGATCTCAGAGATATCCACATCGTTGCCGGACGAAATTCCGTCGCAGATTTCACACTTATTGCAGGGAACTCCATCCGTCGCGTCCGGGCAGTTGAGCGCCTTCGCCAGGATGCGAGCCATGGACGTCTTGCCAACTCCCCGAGCTCCCGTGAACAAGTAAGCGTGAGCAACCCGCCCCGCGCGGATGGCGTTTTGCAGCGACTGGGCGACGTGCTGTTGGCCGACAACTTCGTCAAACTGCTGTGGCCGGAAGCGGCGTGCCAGAACGGTATAGTGACTGGTTTCCTGCGACATTCTTCTGTCCGTTTTGTGTCAGAACAGGCCAATGATACAGACATCGCCTCAGACCGTCGCTGTGGCGGGCAAAAAAGCAGCCACGCCTTGCATGCAGGGTACGCAGGCCTCGTTGCCCATCCACCGCTTAGATATCCGCTCCGGGCAAGGTTCCAGCAGTCACACCGCGAGGACGAGTTCTGCTTAGCAGGGCCTCGCCGCGTTCAGTTGGGAGCAGCAGTTCAGTCACTCCTCTTAGTTCGACTCGAACAAGCTTAAGCTGGCGCAATAGGAGCAGTGGTTCCGGCGACTTGATCGACTGCATGGCAAAGCGACCGCGTTCGGCTTTTGCCAACATGTCCGCGGCCTGACTTTGCACGTCCTCCGCGGTAGATAAGAGGTTCAGAAACTGACCGATTCCATCGAACAACGGGCGGAACCCACTGGTCAGAAGCTCGACCAATCCGCCCGCAGCGTGGAGCGGGCTGAAATACAACATGTGCGGGCTGGCATGGCTGATAAACGTCAGCGCTTTCTGCGTGTTCGTCATTGGAGCGATCCCGCGTAAGGGATCGACTTGTCGCCACGCGAGGAGCGCACAGCAAGTCGCCGTGCCGATGGTGAATCCCAGCGACCACTGGCCGGGCGAGGCGAACCGAGCACGCATGAACCAAACGTACGAGAGAACCAGCAACATTCCGTAGATGACCGTCAGCCAGAACACGCCCATCGCCACATCTAACCAGGCTTCTTTGGCGAGTTTCTTATTCCGCCGCTCCACCAGCTTTGCGATACGATCAGCGACAGCCATCCAAAAACTCCTTGGTCCGGATACGGCAGAACGCAGCGTGGCTGAATCGGATCAAGGAGAATCTGGATTTGCTTTCAGTATTGAACGTGTCTCGAGTGCCGGAGGTGCAGGCGAGAACTCGTTGCCTCGTCCGCTACGGTTTGGGAGTACTTCCCATCGGATGGATCTTTCTGATGGCAATCAGGCCCGGAAACAATCGGCGAGTGGACGGCACTCACTCCTCTTGTTCTTCCTAAAACCACCAAAAGAAAATTTCAGCGATCGCCCAGCCACCCTTCGCCACGTCAGGAGATCTCCAGCCAATGATGCCCCCGGCAATGACGCTCAGGGTCACTGGTACCCAGCCGAGTGTCGCGATCGCTGGCGGAAACGTGGCCATAACGCAAGCCACGAACATGCCCACAAGAGAACCGGCTACCATCCCTGCGACCAATCCAACCAAAGGCTCATAGTCTTCCTTTTCAGGGAGGGCTGACTCGTCTGGGTTGGGTTGTTTGGGAATCATGGAAACCACCGATCCAATGGGACTCTCTCTAGCCGAAGAGCTCAGGGATGACGTGACCGTCGCGGACGATCATGACTGGTCGTCCGGTGTTGGTGTTGTATTCCTGAGTGTGATCGATGCCGAGAGCGTGATAGAACGATGCGGCGACATCGTCCGGGCTGCGGCCTTCGTCGGCAGGCAGAGTTCCCTTATCGTCACTCACGCCGATCACCTGGCCGCCTTTGACGCCACCGCCGGCCATCAACATGAACATATTGCGAGGGTAGTGGTCACGCCCGCCGCGTTCTTTGTTGATCTTCGGTGTGCGACCGAATTCACCCGTCACGTAAACGACAGTCGATTCAAGCAGACCTTTTTCTGCGAGTCCAACGAACAGTCCGTGCAGAGCATCGTCCAGCGACGGCAGCAGGTTGTCTTTCAGCTTTGACCAGTTGTCGCGGTGCGTGTCCCATCCGCCGTTGGTCAGCGTGACGAAGCGGACTCCCGATTCAATCAGTCGAACCGCCAGCAGCGAACTGGCGCCGAACGTGCTTTTGCCAAACAGTTCTGCGAACGCTGGCGATTCCTTACTGATATCGAATGCGTTACGTGTTTTCTTAGACGTAATAAGATCGTGGGCCTGCGTTCCGAACCGATCCAAGCCGTCCAAAAGCTGGCTGTCTTTTTCAGCCGCCTTGAAGGTTCCGTCCAGTTTGCGAAGCAGGTCGTTTCGCTTCTCAAGGTCGGTCACAGTCAGACCGCCAGTCAGCGACATACCACGAACGCGGAATGGTTGGCCAATAGTTGGGGCTCCGCCGGTGCTCAGCGCTGAGTACTTCACGCCGAGGTACCCGGGTCGCTGCGCGCTTTTTGGAATCGCGACTGATGCGGGCAGTTCCGGATCGCCCGGCCGCTCTTTCGCAACAACCGCGCTGTAGCCGGGAAACTCGAGTGACGGCAACGGGCGGTTCCCGCTGTTAACGTACTCAGTACCCAACTGGTGAGCACCCAGCGTGTGGGTGACTCCACGCAGCAGAGCGAACTTG
This sequence comes from uncultured Planctomycetaceae bacterium, assembly GCA_964485095.1. Taxonomy (GTDB): domain Bacteria; phylum Planctomycetota; class Planctomycetia; order Planctomycetales; family Planctomycetaceae; genus CAYNWT01. Next base: position 6,868 of record CAZAIB010000107.1, read on the forward strand.
TCCGCACACTGCGCCAACTTTGGCAGGTGTTCTGAAATCTGGATTCCGGGGACGTTGGTATCGATTGGCTTGAACTCACCGCGGTACTCGTCCGGAGATTCCGGCTTGAGATCGAACGTGTCCATGTGCGACGGACCGCCATTCAGATTCACAAAGATGGCTGATTTGGCTTTGCTGCCGGGCTTAAGTTCGCCACCCTGCGCCATGGCCATGAAGTTGGGCAGCGTCAAAGCCGATCCACCAATCGCGCCGACTTTCAGGAAGTCGCGCCGGCCGACACCGTCGCATGTTCGATGGAAAGTACTCATGGTTTTCCTTTCGGGTTTTGGTCGCTGTTTGACTGCGGCTTTGCCGCTCTTATTTCGCATGGCCGCAGCGTGGTGCCGAGCCGTGATGTTGTCTGTGACTTAGTGGTTCACGATGAACTCTTTGGTGTTGAGCAAAGCCCACATCAAATCGCGTGCTCCGGAAACGACGTCCGGAGCGTCGCCCAGGTGAGCCAACGCAATGGCTTTCTCATCGTCAGTTGGAACACGGCTAAGCGTGCGAAGGTAGGCTTCGCGAATCAGTGCAGCATGCTGCTGTGTGCCTGCTTCGCCCTTCGCAGGATTGGCGGCCCCCTTGTCTGCCACCGCACCTGGCCCTGGCTTCATCCCAAGCTTTTGTCGCAGAGCGCGAATCTGGCGTTGGACTTTTTGGATCTGCTTGGGCTTGCCACCCTCTTTCTTCAACTTCTTCAACAAGTTGAACTGTCGAGTAAGCTGAGCCCTGACGCGGCGATTGGCCTGATTGTTTCCGCCCCCGTAATTCTTCGGCGTGAACTTAATGCCGGCGTCCTTTGCAACCTGAGCCAGCCAGCTGTCACGACCATCAATCAGAGCCAAAGTTTGGTCGTCGTTTCGCAGGAACACAGTCTGTAGCAGGCTTGGTTCCATCGAACGGTCGCAGTCGCAATTACTCTCGCGCGTCGACTGACCAAAGATCGTCAAAGCGTAGGCCGCTCCACGATTTACACGCGCCGGTGACGGAATCGCAATCGCGCGACCTGTGTTATCAGTTGTGCGCTTCGCGGCTTTGTCGTCACTTGAAGTCGCCTGAACAATCGCGTCGACAGCAACTTCGGCTGGCAACCGGCGCGGCACTGCTCGTGAGAAGTTGCGTTCGTCCAGACGGTTCGTGTCGTTCGCTCGCCAGGTACGCTGATACGTGTCGCTGTTTGCGATTTCGCGGTGCAACCATTTCATGTCGAACTGGTTCTCAACGAAACCGGATGCAAGATAGTCCAGCAATTCCGCGTTGACTGGCGGATTCGCAAGGCTCATATCGTCCGCGGGTTCGACGATTCCGCGGTTGAAGTAGTTGGCCCAAACTCGGTTAACAAACGCCTTCGCAAACTTCGGTTCGGTGCGGAGCCATTCCATCAGAGGCTTGCGCGGGTCGTCGTACTTGTTGAGTTCGAGAACCTCGCCGCCTAACAACTTACCTGTGGAGGCGACCTTGCCTCTGTTGCGTCGTTTGGCCTGCTTAATTTGCTGCTCACGCCTTTTCTGTCGCTTAGCGAAGTCAGCCTCTGCCTTCTTTCGAAGTTTGGGGTTCTTGATCCGGTTGAAATTCGGTTTGACCAGTGGTTTTGGATCCGGGCGTCCCGGTCGAGGCGGTGTGGAATAGACTTCCTGGAACGGGACGGTCTTGCCTTCCTTCAGCAGTGCTCCCAGTTTTTGCCGCAGTTGGTTCCCTTTTACTTCGCCGGTGCTCAGGTCAGCCAGCATTTCCTTGTAGGCCGCTCTGTCCTGCGGGGTCCGCGACAGACCGAAAGTGGTTCGCGTGAAGATGTTTTGGAATTGCTTGAAGTCATCCTGAGTCCATTGATCGAACGGATGCTTGTGGCACTGAGCACACTGAATGCGAGTGCCCATAAACGTGTAAGCGAACCCAATCGCGCGTTCTTCCGGCTTCTTGAAGTTTCGGCGAGCCCAATAGTGTGGCATGCCTTCGCGTTCAGCGAATTTCGTTGGATCACCGTCCTTGTGATAGAGCTCGCTCATTGACTGGCTGAACTCCTGGAACGTCTCTCCCTCGTTACGACTGTTGGCAACGACCAATCCTTGAACCAATTCGTCGTACGGTGTGTTGTTCTCGACTCGATGGTAGATCCAGTTGTACCAATCTGTGGCAGCCTGGTTTCGAACCGGAGTCACGTTGTTGAGTTGTTGTGCGCTGTTGCCTGTAAAGTCACACAGCTTGGTCGTCCACCAGGCCGTGTAGCCGGGGCGTTCAAGTAGTTCGTTGACTTTGTTGGTTCTTTTTTCTGACGACTGATCTTCCAGGAACGCTTCGACCTCCTTCGCTGTTGGCAGTGTTCCCGTAAGGTCCAAACTCACACGACGAAGGAATTCACTGTCGGTGCAAACTTCTGATGGGATGATGCCCAGCTTGCTAAGCTTGTTTACGACAAGGCGATCCACCTGCGTGCGGGAGGCCGCGATCGGGTAATCGTCGCCAAAGTGATCAGACACCGGTCGAATGATCGGCACAGGCACGACGGCTCGGTCGTATGACACGACGATGTGCGAGTCGCCCGGTGTCCCGGCTTTCACCAGACCGTTCTTCGTTACGTCGGCAACCTGTTCGTCGTTTGTCTTGAACCGACATAGCGGCGTGACGTCTTCACGTGTTCCGTCTGCCCAAATAGCAACAACCTTCAACTGCGCGGTGTCAGCGTCGTTGCGGAACAGGACTTCGTTCGGGGTTACCTGGACTTCAAGCAGTTCAGCAGGCTTCTTCGCCGCAGGTTTGGCTCCGTCCCGGATCCACTTCACCAACATCTTGTGTTGCCAGCTGTTCTCCTTGAAACGACGGCCGCCCTCATGCTGCTCAATCATCAGCGGCTTGTGGATCATCAGGCTGTCGTTCGGATCGTCAGTATCCAGACGGTCCAGGAGTGACTCATGATCGGCCTTGAAGTCGTAGCCGAAAAGCGAGAGCCGGAACCCGCCCCGCCCCTGAAACGAACCATGACACGCTCGGCCATTGCAGCCCAGCTTGCCAAGCAACGGCATGACGTGCCGCTGGAAGTTTGGTTGTTCTTCTGTTTCGCCGGCGAACCGGCGATCAATGGAATCGAGAGTCTTCTCGCCCGACATCGCGTTAGGAGCGAACAGGCACAGTATCGTCAGGAAAAGAGTTGGCTTCATGTGTTCCTCGTCAGTGCAACTTCCTGCTTTGATTTATCTTTCCGACTGTCGTGGGAGCTATTGCCCGTCTTTGTCGTCGGTCTTCTTTTTCTTCCGCGCGCCTTTGGCCGCCTTCTGTTTTTCTCGCGTGGCCTTCTTTTGTTCGGCGGCTTTCTTCTTTGACCTGTTCTTCCGGGCGACTGAGTTTGACAGCCGTTTCCATTCTGCGTCCACGCCTTTGGTCTGTAGATTTTGAATGAGCGACTTCAGCCGGGCCTGCCGTTCTTTCACTCTCGCAAGCTCGTCTTCGAATTGCTGCTGTTGAATCGCGTTTCGTTCAGCCAGAGACTTCTTGACGTCCGCTTCAATTTGCGGGTCCTTCTTGACGGACCACTTCGCCAACTGCAGACGAATGCGCGAATCGAGTTTCCAGACGGCCAGTTGTCGTTCGTACTTTTCCGGGGAGAGCCGTTCTTTGAGGCGACCGAATCGCGTTGATGCCGATTCTAGGTCTCGCAGTGCTCGCAAGTAGTCGGCTCGCCGTGTTTTCTTCAGCTGTTTGACCAGCGGGACGAGTTCGGGATGATTTTCCCGAGCGAACGCCAAAGCGTCTTCCTGCTGCTGCTTGCTAAACGGGTTCTTTCGTGTGGCGACATCTGAACCTTTGCTGGTCAGCGTCTGCTTTGAACCACGTTTCTTTGGCGTTTCCGCCTTGCTCTCCTGCGCAAACGCCGAGTGCATTGTGTTGGCGCAGAGGCAAGTGAAGAGAACAGCGGTCAGGGCAATTCGGTTCATCATTCGAAGGACACTCCGTTCGCATCTTCATCCTGGAACGCCGCGTACATCCAATCGGGGACAACTTCATCGCTGGTGTCCAGATTGACTGGTTCCAGCATCGCGAGTTCCAGTTCCTCATCTTCGTCGATGCTGATCGGTTCGAACGTCACCTGAAGCGGTTCGACATCCAGCCATGTCTCAATCACTTCAGCGGGCTGCGTTGCAGCAACACGCGTGTTCGACGTTGTGGCCCTGTCGGGTGACACTAGAAGAAACGCAACCAAAGCACACGCGGCCAGCGATGCCACCACGACAATTGATGAGCGGCCTGGTTCGGTCTGTGATGGAACCTTGATGGTTGGTGTCACCACAACTGCCGGTCGGCTTGAAGCGACTTCAATCGCTTCGCCCAGTTCCAGGACTCGCGACACGGCCACTGCTGCAGCCGGGTTGTCGCCAAGCTGGATTTCGAACGCGGCTTGCTCGTCGTCAGTCATTTCGCCTGAGACGAATCGAAACGCGTTCCATTCCAGATCGCTTAGTTCGTCAGGGCCAGGTTGTTTGCTATTCGTTGTCATTTGGTAGTGCTTTTGAGAGTCGCCCCAGAGCCAACCGCATGCGGGTTAATACTGTACCCAAGGGCACTCCGGTTCGTTCTGCAATCTCGGCGAACTTCAGTCCTTCGTAAATTCGTAGCCTGACGACTTCCTGCTGTTCGTTTGGTATCTCTTTGAGGGCCTGGCGAATGTGTTCGGAAAATTCCGCCGCACTCACCCGGTCCAGAACCGAACCTTCTGTCTGCCGTGTTCCGACCGTCCGCCCCAACCTCTCCATGGCCCGCCGATCGATTCCTTCTCGCCGCTTCAACAACATGGCTTCGTTGTTAGCGACCCGAAACAGCCAGCCGCGGAACTTTGCCGGTTGGACCGTGTGCCCAGCCTCCAGAGCCCTGGTAAAGACTGCTTGCTGTACTTCCTCTGCGAGTTCCTGATTCCTCAACAACCCAATCAAGAAGGCTCGGACCCCTCCAGCATGCTCCTGATAGAGCCTTTCGACCGTTTGTGGGTCGATTCGATCTGCACCAGAACCGGGCAAAAGTGGGTTTCTCCGAACAATCCGGGGGAACGATGCGCGGTGGTGGGTGGTTATTCTCTGGTTTCCAAAGAAACCCAGGAATTGGCTTCGCGCGGGTGGTTGGGCAAACATTCAACCCCAATTGCACCGATAAGGCTACGCGGTGGCCGTGAATTCCTCCGTTTTCGCATTCCGGGCATTGATGGAGGTCAGCAAAGTGGGTACCTTTTCCGATTCGCATTTCTGCGTGGAAGAACCGAAATCGGTACGCGCTTTACTGTCTCCTGCCGAAACAGGTGGTGAGACCCGTTGAAAGCCGTATCAGGGATATCAGAACGATGCCGACCATTCCAAAAACAACTCTCGAGAAGACCGGTCACGTTGACCAGAAATGGCTCGTTGTCGATGCTGACAACCATATCGTCGGTCGACTCGCCTCCAAGATTGCCGTCGTGCTGATGGGCAAGCATAAGCCATCTTACACGCCACACGTTGATACTGGTGACTATGTCATCGTGCTTAACGCCGAACGCGTCCGCTTCAGTGGCGGCCCGGCCAAGCACGATTCGCACCCGTACCCGACCACGAAGCTCACCAGCAAGATCTACGATCGCTACACCGGTTACCCGGGCGGTCGCAAGACGCTGACTGCGATCGAAGTCTGGGAACGCAAACCTGAACAAATCCTTCGCGAAGCGGTTCGCCGCATGTTGCCGAAGAACAAGCTCGGTCGCCACATGTTGTCCAAGCTGAAACTATACGTAGGTACTGATCACCCGCATGCGGCTCAACAGCCAGAGCCAATGCCTGAGTACCTCCTTCCAAAGTCCAAGTAGTTAAAACTCGATAGGTCTAGACGCATATGTCCACGGACACACCAGAAGAGAACGCTGAAACTCCGGAAACCGCTGCTCCCGAAGCGCCCGCTCCGGTTGAAGAAGCGGCTCCTGAACCAACAATGGCTTCGCAGCTGGATATCGGATCCACTTCGGCACCTGTTGTCGGTGGAGGCCCAGCGGTTACTTACCAGCCTCTGATCCGTGGCAAGATCGACCGCTTCGGCGTCGCGATCGGAACTGGTCGTCGCAAGACTTCAGTTGCCCGCGTTCGAATCAAAGAAGGCTCAGGCAAGTTCACGATCAACGGTCGTGAAGTCAGCGAATATCTCCCAATGGAACGCGACCAGCGAATGGTCGAAGCTCCACTGAAAGCGACTGAAACCCTCGGCAAAGTCGATGTCTGGGTTCGCGTCAACGGCGGCGGCACAACTGGCCAGACGGGTGCCATTGTTCTTGGTGTTGCTCGTGCCCTTCAGGCCAAGCAGCCTGAACTGCACCACTTCCTCAGCGAGAACGGCTTCCTGACTCGAGACAGTCGAATGGTCGAACGTAAGAAGTACGGTCTTCGCAAAGCTCGTCGAAGCTTCCAGTTCTCAAAACGATAAGAAGAGAACTCAGGCCGACAAAACAACAACCCTCTTTCGGATTTCCGCAAGAGGGTTTTTGCTGCGCTGCTGCATGTTGAGTGGAATAACACCATGGCAACAACCGAAACTCAAGATAGCAGCGAGGTGGGTTCTGATCCGGTTTTAGAACGCCGGAAGTGGCTCCGCCGCGCGGTTATTGTTGGGGTGATTCTGGCTGCTGCGGGATTGGTGACCCCGGCGGAAATCGAATGGAACTAACTCAGTTAGACGGCTCGAAGAGACTGCAGATCATGATTCCCTGGACAGGTGCATTTGCGGACAAGATTCAGCAGGTGGAATAAGGCGGGCAGGTCACAGCGATGGCCTGCGAAGAAAGCGTTAGTGCGGGATGGTAGACAACTCATACAACTCGTTGATTCTGCCCGATGTCCGTCAGATGCTGCGCGACGATGACAAGCAGGGGCTGAGTGAATTCTGCACTGTTTTGCACGCCGCTGTTTGTTCGGCTGTCCTGGACGAACTTGAAGAACACGAAGTCTGGCAGGTCCTGGATAACTGCGACTTGCCGCGGCGTGTGGAAATTTTCGAGTTCCTGGACCTGCACCGCCAGGAAGAACTGGTTCAGGTTCTCGATCGAGAACGCCTCTCCAGTCTGCTGGAAGAGATGGCTCCGGACGACCGCGTTGACCTGCTGTCTCGGATGAAGCAGGAACGCGTCGACGCTCTGCTGCCGTTAATCGCACAGGCTGAACGCAACGACATTCGCAAGCTGCTGTCCTGCGAAGAAGACACCGCCGGCGCGATCATGACGACGGATTACGCGTCGCTGCCGGAAAGCATTACCGCACGTGAGGCCATTGACCAACTGCGACAACAAGCGCCCGACAGTGAGACCATTTACTACGTCTACATCCTGAACGCCGCGCGGCGGTTGGACGGGTTTGTTTCGCTACGCGACATCATCATGGCGAATCCCGAGACGCGGTTGTCGGACATCATGAAGCCGGATGTGATCTCGGTCTACGTAGACGATGATCAGGAACAGGCGGCTCAGACATTAGCTCGCTACGACTTCATCGCGATGCCGGTGGTTGATCACTCGCAGCGGCTTGTCGGCATCATCACGCACGATGACGTGTTGGATGTTGTCCAGGAAGAAGCGACTGAAGACGCATATCGGTCGGGTGCTGTTGAGCCGATGGACGACAGCTATCTGGACACGCCCATCCGAACCATCGGTTGGAAACGCGGCGTCTGGTTACTGTTCCTGGCACTGGTGGCACTCGTGACAGCTGATGTACTCGGCCACTACGAAAAGATTGCGGAAGGCCCCGAGTTCCGGTTCCTGATACTCTTCCTGCCCCTGGTGCTGGCGAGTGGCGGCAACGCTGGTTCGCAATCCGCAACGCTCATCATCCGCACCCTCGCGCTTGGAGAACTCGAACGCAGCGAGTATGGGAAGATGGCTTTTCGCGAGCTACTGATCGGACTGATGTTGGGTGGAACCGTCGCGCTGGTTGCGACGCTTGCCGCCGTATTCTGGTTCGAACTCGGCTGGACGAAGGCGATGATTGTGGCGTCGACTGTGTTGCTGGTGGTCGTACTGGGGTCTGTGGTCGGATCGCTGCTGCCTTTGGTTCTTCGCCGCATTGGTCTGGACCCGGCGATTATGTCGAACCCATTGATCGCCGCGATTATCGACGTACTGGGCGTCGTGCTGTACTACCGCGTCGCGTTGTTTGCGTTGAGTTAGTGAGCGTGAAGAAGCCCGGCATCTCGCTCTGCCAGCAAGCTGATGAGTTTCTCAAAGCCGCGAGGGCACCACAGACGTTTCATGGTCGTTCGAGATGCCGGGCTTCTAGGAACCGGCTCCTACTTCTTATCAGCCGGGATTAGCTTGTCCAGGATCCCGTTCACGAACTGCGATGAGTTCTCCGAACCGAATAGCTTTGCCATCTCGATTGCTTCATCAATCACAACACGCGGTGGTGTGTCGGTGTAAAGTAGTTCGTACGCTCCAATCCGCAATGCGTTGCGGTCTGTCGGGGCCATCCGGTCGAGGGCCCAGTTTTGGGCGACGGCGATGATCTTCTCATCCAACTCCGCGCGGTGTTCGAGAACGTGGATGCACAGTTCGTAGGCGAACTCGGCGTGTTCGACTTTGTCGAGACGTTCGTCGATGTTGTCGCGAATGTCGTTCAGACTCGCGTCTTCATTGAGGTCCTTCTGATAGAGCATCTGAAGGGCCAGTTGACGGGCTTTGCTGCGGCTGGACATATTGAGTTAGGGTTCGTCCGTGGAGGTTTGCCCGGCGACTGTTGAGTTGTGCCGCGGGCTACAGTTGGTTGAGTACGTTGACCATCTCGATTGCGGCCAGCGTGGCTTCGTGGCCTTTGTTGCCAACCTTGCCGCCCGCGCGATCGAGTGCCTGTTCCATGGTCTGACAGGTCAGAACGCCGAAGGTTACCGGAATCGACGAACTTTGCGAGAGATCCATGATCGCATTTGCCACCGAATGATTGATGTAGTCGTGATGTGTCGTTTGTCCCTGAATGACGGCTCCCAGACAAACGACCGCCGCACAGGTCTTGCCAGCGACCAACTGCTTCGCCGCCAGTGGCAGTTCGAACGCACCCGGAACCCGAACCACGGTAATTTTGTCGACTGAACCACCATGTCGGACAATCGTGTCGATTGCCCCCGATAACAGTCGCTCAGTGACTAGCTCGTTGAATCTTGAAACGACGATTCCGAAGCGAATCTCATCTTTGACCAGCAGGTCACCAGAAATCTCAGTCGTCATAGTTTCTTCTCAATGTTTCACAGTAATACCGAGGGCTCTCGCCCCTGCTCGCCGGACGAGTCTGGATGGCAAGACCGCCCTACGAGCGACGCTCCAGCCGCCCAGCGAACACCAACTCCACCGCACACAAAACCGGCCACCCGATGCAACGGGACGTTGCTAGGTGAGGTTCATGCTCATTAGGAATTCTTCGTTGGTCTTTGTCTTCTTCATGCGTTTGACCAGGAGGTCCATCGCTTCGACCGGGTTCATATCGTTAAGAACGCGGCGCAGGACCCAGACCAGTTTTAACTCGTCTTCATTCATCAACAGTTCTTCGCGGCGGGTGCCGGACTTGTTGACGTCGATGGCGGGCCAGATACGCTTCTCGACCATGCGACGATCGAGGTGCAGTTCTGTGTTACCGGTTCCTTTGAACTCTTCAAAGATCACGTCGTCCATCCGGCTTCCGGTATCGACCAAAGCCGTGGCGATAATGGTCAGGCTGCCGCCTTCTTCGACACAACGAGCGGCTCCGAAGAATCGTTTCGGGTGCTGCAGCGCGTTGGCGTCGACACCGCCGGACAGGATCTTGCCGGAGTGAGGAACCTCAGTGTTCCACGCCCGCGCGAGACGCGTGATTGAGTCCAGGAAGATCACCACGTCGTGACCATACTCGACCATCCGCTTGGCTTTTTCGATGACCATCTCGGCGACTTGAATATGCCGACTGGTTGGTTCGTCGAACGTGCTGCTGATGACTTCACAGGACGAGCTCTTGAGCTTCCGCTCCATGTCCGTGACTTCTTCGGGACGTTCGTCGATAAGCAACACGATGACGTACGCGTCCGGGTGATTATTTTGAACCGCCTTGGCCAGCTTCTGCAGCAGTACGGTCTTCCCGGTGCGCGGTGGCGACACAATGAGTCCACGCTGGCCCATTCCGATTGGAGCGACGATGTCCACGATTCGCGTGCTGATGTCGTCCGGTCCGTCGGCCAGCTTCAAACGCTGCTGCGGGTGCAGTGGTGTGAGATCGTCAAAGAACACCTTGTTCGATAGCAGATTCGGATCGTGTCCGTTGATGGCTTCCACACGCAGTAATGCAAAGTAGCGTTCGTTCTCTTTCGGAGGCCGAATCTGCCCTGCGACAGTCGCTCCGTTACGAAGACCGAACCGACGAATCTGGCTCGGGCTGACGTAAATGTCGTCCGGACACGGCAGGTAGTGATAGTCGGGACTGCGGAGGAATCCGAATCCGTCCGGCAGGATTTCCAGCGTACCGTCGCCGAACATCAGGCCGTTCATCTTGGTTCGTTCTTTCAGGATCTTGAAAATCAGATCCTGCTTCTTCAAACCGTTGACTTCGGAGAGCTTCTCCTGGTCGGCCAGTGCGAGGAGTTCTTTCATCGACATGCGTTGCAGATCGGCGATGTGGATATCGCCCTGCTTGATCGCTTCGTAGCGATCATCGACACGGATCGTGCGGCCGTCGGGAGTTTCAGTGGTCTTGGAACCGGCCGCCGGTTTGTCCGGGCGAGCTGGTTTGTCAGACGAGGTTCGCGATGAGCGAGTCATGACAGGATGTCCTGGTTGAGCGAGAACCGCTCGGTGTGTCGTCAGGAAGCGAATGTTCTGACAGCACGTGGTGGAGAAAAGGAGGCGTCGTTACTTCGGCTCGTGTGAGCCATGAGAATTATTGTGATGGAAAGTCAGCGAGAATGGTGTTCAACACTTCTTCAAATGCTGCTGAAGCAGCTTCGAGTGTCGTGCTGTTGTCTACGATGTGATTCGCAAGCTTCTTCTTTTTGTCGGTATCAAACTGGTTGGCTTCACGCTTTTCGAACTCTTCCGCGGTCCAGCCACGGTTGTCAATGACGCGTTGCCTTCTGGTTTCTTCCGGTACATCAATGAAGACGACAGTGTCACAGTTTTCAGACCAACCCGTCTCCAGCATCAACGCCGCGTCCAGGATGACAGCTTCTGTTTTGCCGTCTGTTTCTGCGTCGCTGATTCGTCGCCTGACTTCGACCCTGATACGCGGATGCAGGATTGAATTCAAAGCTTCCCGCGCGGTGGTGTGAGATTGGGTTTCACCAAAAACCAAAGCCGCGATTGCAGGACGACTAACCGAACCGTCTTCGTTGATTATGTTTGAACTGAATTGTTGTGTGAGTAGTTGTTTGACTTCTGAATCGCTGAGCAGTTCGTGGCCGATTTTGTCAGCGTCAATAATGACGACAGAGCGCCGCTCAGCAAGCCCGCGAGAAACGGAACTCTTGCCAGAGCCGATGCCCCCGACAACGCCTATGACAGGTAGGTCGCGAGACTGTGACACGATGAATTGTATGGAGAGAAGCGAGAAGGATGTGGACGCGGAAGCCCGTTCGCCACGTTCAATTTGAAGTGTGACTCAATGGTGAACGAACCCCATCCAATAGTCAACCAAAACCCAGATGTTCGGCCTGTGTTGGCCGGTTTGAGCCATAGAATTGCGTTGATTTTGCGTCGTTTGGTCCGATTATCCGGGGGTGGCGTTCGGGCCGCGCAATCGGTGATCGAAACGGATTCCTGAGTCGGACAGTTATCTGGCCTTTGCGCGGCTGAGACCGCGAGCTCCCGTGAAAATGGAAGACATGACAGGTGCGGTGGCAGTGACTCGCACGTCAGGGCTCACTCACGACATCGCGCGGGACACTTACATGCGCTTGCGGGAAAGGTCGCGGGCTTAGTCGTGGGAGAGCGCCGAAGTGAGCTTGCCGGATACCGACGGATCGCTCGCTGCCGGTTTGATTACTCGAAGCTGCGTAGTCCCCTCTCCCGGGCTTAGAGCCCGACCTCTCCCCTAAAAAGGGGCGAGGTGACGTGGGTGTCGGACTAACCGGCATGCCTGGAAAGAATAACGCCGAACAAGGAGTTTCTAAGGTTGAAGTTTCGCGGTGTGGCCGCTGCACTTCGTCGCTCGACATTCCTTGTTCGGCGTTCTATCACTTCGCCGACACAACTTTGCCTGGTTAGTTACGACTGGTTCGAGGATCCCACTGGGCGATGAGCGCGTCTGGAGCGAGAACGTAGATTTCGACGCGGCGGTTCATCTGGCGGGCGTTGTTGTCGTAGTTGTCTGTGATCGGTTGGAACTTGCTGTAGCCCATGGCTCCAAGTCGTTCTTCACCAATACCCAATCGCCGAAGCGCGAGTACCACTGAGTTGGCGCGGTTTGTTGAAAGGTGCCAGTTGGTTTTATGCCTGGCGTGTGTGTTGCTCTTGGCGATTCGCTGGTCGTCGGTATGGCCACAGACCAGGATCTTCAGTTCTCTTGCTTCGCTGTCCTGTAGCACGGCGGCGAACTCTGCCAGCATCTGTTTCGCACCAGGTTTCAGAACCGCACTGCCTGAGTCAAACAGGATTTCTCCGTTGAAGCGGCTCATGCCGGTGTTCGGATCGAATTCGATGTCCGGATAGCGGCTTGCAAGATCCTGGAACCGGCCAGCCAGCGAATCAGAGATTACACCGTCGTCGCCATCAATCAGACTCGCGTATCGCCGCTGAAGCTGATTGCGTTCGGCCATGAGATTGCCAAGGCGTTGGTTCGCAACACGCAGGTCAGACTCCAGAGTGCCCATGTGCTGGGCCAGAGATTGCTTCTCTGACTCCAAAGCCTGCACGATTTGCAGAGTGTCATCGCGTTCGGCGACAACGGTTGAGTACTGCGAGGTCAATGCCGTATGAGACGCCACCATTTGCTGGGCGTGTCGTTGAGCAGCAAACAGCTGTTGAGCAGGTACTTGTGGTCCACCGGTTCCGGTGCAACCAACGGCAACAAGCACAACGCTGGAAATAAGGAAGACGGCCATTGCGCGGAGCATGGAACGAATCCTTTCGATCTGGTCAGCAGGAGGAGAGAGATTTCGTGGCCGCCATTTTCGGCAGGATTTGCCGATAGTCGCTGTCACGAACGCGAAGTGAATCGTTGTGAAAAAGCAGGGCTTTCTCACGGAGGGACCAGCGTTATATGAGCGGTGATTCCGGCCAACTAGAGCGAATCAATTGAAAAAGCCGTTCCCGGAAGAACGGCTTTCTCGCGTTATCAGATCTACGGCAAATGTTGCCGTCACCGGAGGCTATGAGGTGAACAGTCCACCCAAAGTATCCAGCAATATGTTGCTGACAGGTGTTGGTTCCTTCCATGCCCACATGCTGCGGACAAGGTCAAACGACAACATGCAGCACATGATCATCAGAATTGAACCGATGCTTAACGCGATCAGCCAACCAACGCCCCAGTCGTGTTCAACCGCCGCGCGGCTGACAGCTGGTCCGGCTCCGGCAAATTCTGCCTGACTTTGGCCCGCGTCAAAGTCGTCATCGAAATCGTCGTCGGCGGCGTCGAAGACATCGTCATCGAAGTCATCGTCGTCCTCCATGTCGAATTCGTCATCATCATCGAAGTCTTCGAAGTCGGCTGACGAATCGACTGAACTCTCACGCAGCGCGGCGGCTCCAGCAGCTACGGCAGCGACACCACCAACTCCGGCAGCGACGACCGCTCCCGAGGTTGTGTCTGCGTCATCATCGTCGTCTTCGAACAGAAGAACGCTGGTATCCATGCCGACGTCATCGTCGTCGTCGTCACCCAGTCCGGCCAGTTCGAACTCACTATCTGAGTCATCGAACGCAGCAGGCGACTCCATCATGGTTGTGTCGAGCTCATCGCCACCAGCTTTGTTGCCTAACTGCATTGGCATTGTCTGATCAACGCCCGCCAGTGCAATTCCACTGTCATCGTCCATTGGAGCCAGTGCGATGCCGCTGTCGGCAACGTCCAGCGAGATTCCGCTGTCACCGATGTCCAGCGAGATTCCACTGTCGTCGTCGAGGACAAGACCGCTATCAACAGACTCAAGCGAGATACCACTATCGTCCGCGCCAAGCAGGACCCCGCTGTCGACTGCTTCAAGTGTGATACCACTGTCGTCGTCATCAACAAGAACACTGGCACTGCTGCCCGGTGTTTCCAGTGTGATGTCGCTGCCTGGATCTTCCACATCCAACAGCACATCGCTGTCGCTATCGCCGCTCTTCAGGAAATCACTGTCGCGGCTCATGATCATGCTGCTCTCGTCCGGAGCAGCAATGTCGCCGATGACATCCATTTCAATTGAGTCAGTGTTGTCTGACAGCGTGATCTCGCCGTCCGTCGCATCCAGTCCGTCGATGAGCTGAACATCGCTGTCTGAGTCGTCGCCCATCAGTTTGACATCGCTGTCTGACTCGGCGACCAATTCGACATCACTGTCGGAGTCATCAGAGAGACGGACATCGCTATCTGAATCAGAGATACGGACGTCGCTGTCTGAATCGCTTCGAACAAGCTGAACATCGCTGTCGCTGGCATCCAGCCCCGGCCCCGAATCGCCGGCAAGCCGAACATCACTAAGCGACTCGTTAAGGTTCAACCCATCATCCGCAAGTCGGACGTCACTGGTTGACTCACCAAGGTCCGGTAGGAGACTGTCGTCGATTGACAAACGCACGTCGCTGTCGGACGAACTCAGATCGCCAAAGTCATCGTCATCCAGGACTGAGTCTTCGCTGAGGATTTGAATCTCCGGATCGGAGTCTGCCTGTCGCGATCGAGCAAATTCGTCGAGATCTGCCTGGCGGAACTTCCAACTGCCGCGATCGGCGAATCCACGAATGTCACCGTTCTCTCGAGCCTTGTTGACTTGTTCGGTGCTCATGCCGAGCAGGTCAGCGGCCTCATCGAGCGAGAGATACTTCTTTGCCATCACAGAACTCCGTGGTCTGAGAAGACCAGAGGTGGGAGGGGTTAGCGGCCGCAGAGACTCCGCAGCAACCCTAAATTCTAAAAGCGCAGTGGCCGGATGCAAGCTGAATCCGGGCGGACGGTCGAACGTAAACCCCGTGCAAGCCAAGGGTTTTGTGGACAATCCGTTAGTTTCGGCCCATGCTAAAACTTCGCTTCAGTGGGAAGCGAGGAAAGCTCGACAATCCCTCCACATGCTCCCGATCGTTTCGGTCGTGTCGGATGTGCAGCGAGCTAAACGTGTCAGTGCTAACGGGCTCATCAGATTGTTTACTTGCGCCGATTAGGCGGGCTGCAATTCAATCTTTGGGCAACGTGGCTGCCGGAAGGCTCAGTGGGGCATCGCCGGCGGCGGGAACTGAACGGCTGGTCGTATCAAAAGGGGAACGCCGGCGACCGAGACGCCCGCTGCGCTGATGGCCCGGTCGCGAACAACTGGCGGATCAGGTTTGGGCATCACGAACGACGGCGTTCACAACTTTGGATAACAAAAAAACCACTCGAGTCAGAAGACTGAGTGGTTAGTGGCGGGGGCCGGATTCGAACCGACGACCTCGAGGTTATGAGCCTCGCGAGCT
>CAZAIB010000108.1:0-22477 GCA_964485095.1 uncultured Planctomycetaceae bacterium
TCGGTGCGTGGCGGTGATGTTCGACGCGTTGCAGATCCAGCAGAAACGCTGTTGGAGTTGGGCCGGGCGTAACGAAGAAGTGTTCTAAGTAGAAGTCGTAGTGCGACAAGCCGGCTTCGTGAAATAGCCGCGATGTCTTGGCGACCGCCTGCAGAACCTCGTGGCGAGTTTGCACACTGCTGGCAAAACCGTCCGGTGGTGAGTGCCTTTGTTCGAACTCGAACCAGTGATTGTTGGCCGGTTGGCAGTTATCGAGTGCTTCCGAAATGAAGAACGAATCCGACTGCCACGATCGGTTCCCTTTCGCCTGACCTGCAGCGATGACGTTGACGGTGGGAACACCCGCTGCCTGGCACCAGCCAACGGCTCCGGCTTCAGCCATGCCGGGCGACGGGGCCGCTCGACGTCGGCTGCTTTCCAGGTACCATCGCCTCAACGATCGCACTTGGTGACGCTTTAAGTAGCCGACCACAGAACCATCAGCGGTTGGCACCTGCACCTTGCAGTTATCGCGCGATGTAAGGCTGCGAACGATTTCGACGTTGGTGGCCTGCATGAGCCCCGCGAGAGTATCCCAGCCGGACTCGCGAAATCCGTCCACGCAGTCCGGGCGGACTAAGACACGCCCGTTGTCCAGCGCGATGTAATCGTCTGGCCAACGGTAGATTGGTTCTGGATTTGGTGGCGTACTTCCGTCCATGGAGTCGCGAGTTTAGAGCGGAGACGAAGATTGCGGCAACAGCGACATTCACACTACCCACATTGCCGAGTTTTCTGGGCGGACCTATCCTGTTGGCCCACGAACCGCCCCGTGTTCGTCCAGCCTGAATGGATGCCTCGTTTGCTTACCGTCGCTCAAATCCTGCCTGAGATGCACAGCGGCGGCGTAGAGAAGGGGACTCTGGAGGTCGCCAGGGCTCTGGTCGAAGCGGGACACCGTTCGATTGTCATTTCTGCTGGTGGTCGGATGGTCGAGGCTCTGCAGGGGGCTGGTTCTGAGCACATTGCTATGCCGGTTGGCCGCAAAGGGCCGACGACGCTGGCTCTCATTCCAAAGCTGCGAACACTGCTGCGGGACAACCAAGTCAACGTGCTGCACGCTCGGTCGCGAGTCCCGGCGTGGTTGTCGGTTCTGGCGCTCAAGCGATTCGGTCCGCAACGGCCGGCGTTTCTGACCACGGTTCATGGGCTGTATTCGGTGAATCGCTTCAGCAAAGTCATGACTCGTGGGGATCGCGTTGTTTGTGTTTCGCAAACTGTCCAGCAGTACGTGCTGGCAAATTATCCCGATGTGGAACCAAGTCGGTTGGAACTGATTTACCGTGGTGTTGAACCGACCGATTACTCTCCGAGCTTTGAGGCAGACGCTGACTGGGTGAGGGAATTTCGACAGCAGTATCAACTAGGTTCGGCTCCCTTAATCCTGCTCCCGGGCCGGCTCACTCGGCTCAAAGGGCACATGGACTTTCTGAAAGTCATGGAGGGCCTGCAGGCGGCGGGCTCACCAGCCATCGGACTGATTGTCGGGGGCGAAGATCCGCGAAGAGCTGGGTACGCACAGGAACTGCGAGAGGCTGTCGAACGTTCGCCCAATGTGGTGATGACAGGACACCGCACGGACTTGCGCGAAATAATGAGCATTAGCTCAGTAGTTCTGTCGTTGTCGAACAAGCCGGAGTCTTTTGGGCGAACTGTTCTGGAGGCACTTTCATTGGGAACACCTGTAATTGGCTACGACCACGGAGGCGTGGGCGAAATACTGGGACACTTGTTCCCTGAGGGCCGTGTTCCTGTTGGTGACATCGCGAGCTTGGTCGAGACACTGCGGGCTCAACTGAACTCTGCCGAAGCTGTGTCAATTACCCCGAATACCCTGTTCACGCTAAATCAAATGCTTGCCCAAACGCTGAAACTTTATGACTCTGTCGGGCGGGCTCAATAAAGCTGTATTGATACAGTGGTGATCAGGTCGCCATGTGCGCGTAACCTCCAAACAGCCGTTAAGCTGTAGGGGCTCGGAAAAAGAAACGGATTTCGTTTTAGCATCAGTCAAAAAGAGGGTCTGTCCAAGGGTATTGTGAGTGCGGATACGGTCAACACGGTGAACAATCGTGGGACACATCCGGGATGAAAAGCCACCCGATTTCTTCGGCGAAGGCGTCTGTCTCAATGTGTGTGTGTCAAACAGCAAACACAAAGTCTGGTCTGAAACGAAACTACGGTCCTATGATAACCACACAGGAGTTGCGCATCTGGGACGGAAAGGACTCGTCCGTTTCCTCCAACAGTGCCATGGTTAGCCACGTGCCATCACCGAAAATCATCTGGACTCTTCGACTTCTTTGTGCAGTCGCCCTGGGTGTTTCCGGATATCTTGCTTACACCGGGCTCACTGGTAGCAAGATTGCAGGGTGTGGTGGCGGTGTCTGGGATTGCGACCATGTGACAAAGAGTCGTTGGGGAACCTGGTTTGGGATCCCCGTTGGCCTGACAGCCTGCGGAATGTACGCGGTCTGCCTGGCCGGGCTTAGCTTCGCAAATTCTCAGGTAACCAGCCTGCGGAAGACGGCTTGGGCCGTGATGACCGCCGGCGGTATCGCAGCCGGTTTGGCCGCAGTGTGGTTCATCTCTCTTCAGGTGCTGGTCATCGGGCATCTGTGCAAGTGGTGCCTTGTTGCCCATGGTTGTGGACTGTGCATTACCGGGCTGATTTTGTGGCATCGACCAGCAGAGAGGTATACAACTCGACTTGCAATACTTAGTGTTTTAGGTGTTAGCGTCCTCGTCGGTGGACAGCTAATCTATAAACCAGCGCCTCAATTTGAGGTTCAGGAGTTTCCGGTAGAACCAGCGGGTGGTGTTGTTGCTCCGCCCGGTGTTGAGGACGGCAACGACGCCATCTTCGCTCCACCTGGAATAGACATGGAGGGTGACAGTGACACGGAGTGGGCTCCACCAGTGATCGAGGAGGTTGCTCCACCGATCATTGAAGAGTTTGCTCCACCGATCATTGAAGAGTTTGCTCCACCGATAATCGAAGACGACTCGCCAAGCGAACCAACTGCCTCTCTGTAGGACCTTCCCTATGTTCATGCTTATTACACTCGCCTCCTGTTTGACTCTTGGTCAGGAGTCCGGACAAGTTCAACAGAACACCGGCGCAAAGCCAGCCGTTCAAAACAAGTCCACTCAGTCCACTCAGCAGACGTCGAGTTCAACGCCAGCGAAGAAGGCAACGCCGGAGAAAACGACGACGGTAATGAAGCCGGCGCCGAAGCCGGCCAATATGGCGACCATCAATTTGGCCAACGGGGTCCGCAAGCAGCTTAATGTCAAGCACTGGCCTTCCATTGGCAATCCGGAAGCGAAGTACGTGTTTGTTGAAATGTTTGACTACACATGCCCGCACTGCAAAAACACACACAAGTCCGTAGAAGGTGCGTTCAAGAAGTACGGCAAAGATCTCGCTGTTATCGTGCTGCCTGTTCCTCTGGACAATAAGTGCAACGGTGCCGTCCGTGCAGCGAACCCAAAACACGCTGAGTCATGTGAAGTCTCAAGAATTGCGATTTCCGTTTGGCGATGTAAACCTTCAAGCTTCCATCAGTTCCACGACTGGATGTTCGCAGCACCGGGTGCTCGGACTGCCTTCGAAGCTCGTCAGTTTGGCGAGCAGTTGGTTGGAGCCGAAAAGCTGCGAGCAGAGATGGCAAAGCCTTACGCCTCGCAGTACATCCAAAGCCACGTGAGCCTGTACATGAAAGCCGGTGCGTCTCAGGTGCCTAAGCTGATGTTCCCGCGACGAACAATGTCGGGCGAGGTACCAACACAAACCCTGGTCAACACGATCGCACAGCAGTTCGCTGACAAGAAATAGTTCAGCGTAGCAGCGGTTCGAAAAAAAGAAGGCACCTCGTTTTTGGCGAGGTGCCTTTTCTTATTCGCGGTGACGAAAGCGGGCTGTCACGCTTTCCAGTTCTCTGAAACCCACTCCGTTGGGCGGATGTGTTTGTAGATCCGCTTGTGGAACGGGCCGGGCCAGCGGCCGGCTGCGGCGTCCGGCGGATTAGGACTACCGGGAAACGCCACTAGCTTCGTGCCTTCCGGCAGGTACGGTTCGACAATCCAGCGCTTGATGCCCTTCGGCACGCAGTGAACTTTGAAACTGCGGCACCATTGGTCCGGCCAGAACGACATGTTCTCAACCGTGTAACTGATGTAGGTCTGTGAGTTCGTAAACCGAGACATCACGTCTTCGTGGTTCTCTAACAGGTTCGACAACAAGTACGGGTGGCTTCCGACTCGGAACCGGTACGCAGACGTGTTGCCAATCTTCTTGTCTGGCTGAGTCCAGTTGTGGATCACAACGAAGTCGGATTCCGGTTCGTACTCAAAGAAACAATCGATGTTGTCTGTGATCACGATGTCGAGATCGAGGAACAGAACATCGCCTTCGAGGCCGGGCAGGGTGTCTGCCCACAGGCTGATCTTACGGAAGCCTTTGTTTCGTTTCGGATGGGGAATGTCCACTTCCGGACAGTCATGCATTTCGACGTTCGGATTAATCCCCTCGCGGTTGTCGGTGTAGCAGACCAGCTTGAAGGGGCCGGTGATGTTTCGTGAAACCATCCCATAGAGCCGGTTCACGTAGTCCGCTCCGTAGGCGGTTCCCCAGTTCATGCAGACGATTTGCTTCATAGCGGCCCATCCTTGGACGATTGCATTGCAGAATCGCCAACGAGATTGGTCGGCGCTGCGTATTGGTGTTGAGGTAGACTGGGAAGATAGACGAGACTTCGATTTCTGGTCAATATGTGACCGACCTACGCGTGAATGACTGTTCCTGACCTCCCGTGTTTCCAAAGAACCTGGGCTCCTGGTCAACCGGGCAGACGTCCGACTTGCCGCGCTGGGTGACAAGCCGGTAGACGGAACAAACGTGAGCAACCAATCTAAGCCGTTTTACAAATCGAAATGGTTCAACCTCACACTGGGTATTCTGGTAACAGCCGGGTGCCTGTGGTGGGCGTTTCAGCAGATGCTGGTTGGCGACGACGGCCAGAAGAAATCCGCTGCAGAAGTGTTTTCGAAAATCGCGGCCGCGTTTAAGAAAGCTGACTACCGCTCGCTGCCCCTCATGCTGCTGTGTCTGTCTCTGTTTTATTGGCTGAAGACGGTTCGCTGGAGATTCCTGCTGGCTCCACTTGGAACCTTCCGGCCGCTGCGAGATTTGTTTCCACCGACCATTGTGGGGTTTGCGTTCAACAACGTTCTGCCGGCTCACCTTGGTGAGTTCGTTCGGGTCTTTGTGTTTTCGCGTCAATCAGGACTTCCCAGAACGGCGGTGCTGTCCAGCATTGTGTTGGAACGCATCTTTGACGTCATCGCCATCCTGACGATCCTCATGACGGGCCTGCTGTTGGTCAATGCCGCACAAATCGATCCAGGGATTGTTCGATCGGCGAAAATCTTTGCCGGCCTGGTTTGCCTTGGTCTCATCTGCGCGGCGATTTATCTGATCTGGACCAAACCTGTTGTCGCTCTTGTAGAACGCTGCCTTGGGTTCTTCCCATTCATCCCCGCAGGACTGCGAGGGAAGATTGTGGGACTTGTGGAGACCGGCGCCGAAGGGCTTGCTTCGCTGCGTAGCGGCAAGCTGTTAGCCGGAATCATGACCACATCGTTTCTTCAATGGTTCCTGAACGGTTTGACGATTCACTTAGCTCTTTGGGCATTCGGAATCAAAGTCTCGCCCACGGTGTCGGCAATCGTACTCGGCGCAACGGCAATTGGTGTGACAGTTCCGGCGTCGCCTGGGTACTTCGGCGTCATCCAGATTTGTTTCCTGCTGGTGTTGAAGCAATTCGTCCCCGGCAAAGAAGAAGACATCTTCGCCGCGTCGATTTACTACCACATGTTGCAGTGGATCCCTGTGACATTCGTTGGAATGTTTTTCTTCCTCCGCGCGGGCTACAAGGTTGGCGATGTGCAGGAACAGGCGGAGGACGGTTCTGAGGATGAGAGCAAGGGGAGTAACGTTGTCGGGGCAGTAAACTGAGTACTTAGGCGTTTCGGCGCAGAACACATTTGGTAGAGGGACAAGCAAAACGCGGGATAGCAATGGGTTGCACACGGAACCGCGGGTCGCGAGGGTTTCACTGTGTAGCGAGTTCGCCGCGGCCCGGTGATCACGGACGTCATCCTGCTTAAGAATGCACGAATCTAAATGCCTGACTTTTCTGAGTTTTTAAGACAGATTTGCCTTCGCCCAACTATGTACGTAGGGCGGGCTTCGTTCCATGATTTCAGCAACTTCATCTACGGATACTGCTTTGCCCAGACCGGCCCCAATTCGTTAATGGATTTTCAGGCTTGGATCGAAATGCGTTTCGTAATCAAAGGCGAGGATTGGAGTTGGTCTCGTATCATGCTGCATGAATTTGAAACGGATCAAAAGTGCTTCGACGAACTACCCACCTTGTACAATGAGTTTCTTCGTGACGAATCAAACATGGGCATTGCGGGTATTAGGGCGGAGGCAAAACGCAGGCTCCAGCGGAAATACGGACGGAACACCGGACATCCAGACGGCCCAGGATAACAATTCGATGCTCCCAAGTGATGCAATCGGCCGTCCGGACAACAAAGCGTTGAACCGAAGCGACATTGCGCGTCAGGACGGGCCATGCCAGGTTGCGATAGCCCAGTACTGGCGGACCCTGGCAAGAGAAGGAACGAACAGGCTCTCAGTTTGTTGTTGAAGTTACTAGAACTGAAATTTCGAGTTTCAGAAATCCAAAATACGAAGCTGTAATGGGTTCAGCGAAACAGGAAGAGAAAGCAGGCACGTTGCGAGGCACAACAAGAGCCGGTTCAAATGGAATCAGACAAATTCGCTTAGTCGATGCATCTGTAAAGTTGGCCACTGTTGCCTTTCGTATCGTGTCGTTGGGATAACTGCATGGACAGTCGACGCAGCACCGCGTCTGCTGAGAAGTTGAGCGAACTTGTTCAACATCTTGGGCAGGTCATTCGCGGCAAGGATGAAGTTCTGGAGATGCTTGTTGTGGCCATGCTGGCCAACGGTTCCGTGTTGATGGAAGACGTTCCGGGCGTCGGCAAAACAACGCTGGCCAAGGCGCTCGCAAAGTCCATCGATCTGAATTTCAACCGCGTGCAGTTCACACCCGACCTGTTGCCGAGCGACATTATTGGAGCTTCGGTCTACAACCCGGTCGATGGAACGTTCACGTTCAGGCCCGGTCCGATTTTCTGCAACGTTTTGCTTGCCGACGAAATCAACCGCGCGTCGCCAAGAACGCAGTCGGCGCTGTTGGAATCGATGAGTGAGGGACAGGTGACGGTTGAAGGTGAATGTCGAGAACTCACCCAGCCGTTTTTCGTTCTGGCCACTCAAAATCCAATCGACTTCCACGGAACATACCCGCTGCCAGAAGCACAGCTGGACCGGTTCCTGTTGCAACTACACCCAGGCTATCCGGATCCGGAAACGGAAATCGACATCCTGCACGCCCAGTCGCAGAAGCACCCCATCGAATCGCTGGGAGCGTTTCTTAGCGGCGAAGAACTGCAAACGATGCAGGCGGACGTTTGCAACGTGACGGTCGAACGCAGTGTGTCCGGCTACATGGTCAATCTGGTGACCAAATCGCGAGTAGATTCGCGGCTGAAAATTGGTGTCAGTCCTCGCGGTTCGCTCATGCTGTTCAGAGCCTCACAGGCGGCGGCTTACTACGCCGGTCGCGATTTTGTGATGCCGGACGACGTACAACGGATGGCTCCGTATGTGCTCTCGCACCGAGTGATCCTGACCTCGCGGGCACGGTACGGAAAAATCAGCAAGAACATGGTCATCGAAGACATTCTCGCGAACGTGCCGGTTCCTGTATGAGTGGTTCGGCTCTCACATCGCCATGGCGAACGTTCCGTCGCGCCCGCTCGTCGATTAAGCGCTGGGTGAATCGGCGAAGAAAGACCAGACGCTACGTCCCTGTCTACACTTTGTGGCGCAGTTGGTGTGATGAAGTCACCCGCAGCGGCAAGTTTCTAATCGGTGCGTTGGTGCTGGCTGGTCTGGGCACGGTGACCATGCAATTACCCGTCTACCAAATCTTCTGCGCACTGGTGGCGATGATATTGGTGAGTCTGGTGGCCGGGTTCTTCTCGCTGCCATTGGTCAAAGTCACGGGAACGCTGCCGTCTCGCGTTGTCGCCGGCGATCAGGTGACAGCAGATTTGACTGTCACAAACAAATCTTCAAGACGACCACTCTTCGACGTGGGCGTCGGCATGTTTGACCTTCCGCCCGGCATCGAACAAAACGACCGCGGCCGAACCATCGCGTTGCTCAGCCGAAGCGCATCGGAAGTGCTGCCGCTAAGCTTCACTCCTGAGCGGCGAGGTTTGTTCGAACTGCCGCCCTACCGCGCGTTTACGACGTTCCCATTTAATTTGTTTCGCATCGGCATGCCCGCACGCGGTGACCGGCCGACGTTGTTGGTTCTGCCGTCGTTCAGGCCATTGGAATCCGTCAACGTGCCGACAACGATGCGTTATCAACCCGGCGGCGTCGCGCTGACATCCAATGTTGGTGAATCGCCCGAGTACATTGGGAACCGTGAATACGTTGCGGGCGAACCGGTTAAGCGGTTGGATTTTCGTTCGTGGGCCAGACTTGGCCGACCCGTTGTTCGCGAGTATCAGGAAGAGTTCTATTGTCGGATTGGATTAATCGTTGACACGTTTGTCTCGCCCGACCGACCGCAGCCGCCGGGCGGCTATCCGGACCTTGAGGCGGCTATCAGCATGACGGCCGCGATGGCTGACGGATTGTCAAACGGTGAATACCTCATCGATATCTTCGCGGCAGGCGACGAACTACACGTGTTCCGATCGGGCCGACATACGGCTCATCTGGAAAGCATCCTCGAAATCCTTGCTTGCGTCGAACCTTCCTACAGAGACGCGTTCGACAATGTGTCGTCGGCGATTGTTCATGAATTGGAAAGCATCTCGACGGCAATTTGCGTGTTCATTGAATGGAACGAACCACGCCGCAAACTGGTCGAACAAATCCAGGAAGCGGGCTGCGCACTAAAGATTTTGATTGTCGCCGAAGATCCGGCGTCGGTGGCGATTGATGTTGATGCTGACGTTGAGTTCGTCACGCCCGAACAGGTTCGCAGCGGCGGAGTGATCTCCATATGAGTTCCGCGACAGCCAAAACGGTTGGTGGGCGCACTGCGGTGAAAGTGTGCACTTTGCTCCTGATGGTGGTTCAGACCATTACAGTCTGGTACCTGATTGGTTCGTTGCTGTTCCCGCTGGCAATCACCATCGGCGTTGGCTGGGTTTTGTTTGGTGGTGGGAAGTTCGAGATCCCTGAAGCATCGCGTTTCCGAGTCCTCGCGGCGGTGGCAATTTTCTTCGTCATCAAATCGCGGGTTGCTCCGGTTCCGGTTCGGGGCGGCTCGGTGACTTCGATGACTCAGTTTGCGCACGTCGCGGGCCAGTTTTGCATGGTGCTGCAATTCGTGTTTCTCGCGGGCAACGCACACAGGAAGGTGCTGCCGCAAGTCATCCCGTGGCTGGGTGCTGCCATGATGATCTGCGCGGGTGACATGTATGTTAACGATGTACAGCGATCGGTGTTCCAACTGCTGGTCCTGGCGTTCATCACATTCACCGCGGCGTTTTCTGCTTTGAACCGCGAAATGTACGGACGGGAAGCCGCGACGTTACGAACTCCGGTTCTGGGAGCGTTACTGATTGCCGTTGGAGCGATCGGCTGGTATTCGTCCGTCAGCCTCTACGACCACTCCCGTGATCTGGAAACGCTACTCTCGAACCTCGTGGACCCCAACGCGCTTCCGCAGGAGTCTGGGTTCTCAACCCAAGGCCGCTTGCGCAGTGTCGTGCAGTTTCGAGACCGGAACGCAAACGCGATCGCGATGCGTGTCTATTCGGAATCTGCACCGGGTTACCTGCGAGGGTTTGTGTTTGGTGAGTACTCACGGAATTCTCGCGAGTGGCTGCCGCGCAAGACAATCGCCCGAATGGTCGAGCCCTCGGCGCTTGATGACATCCCGCGCGATGAGGGCGAGAACGCGTTCTATCTGACTCCGTCACGTGATGTCGAACTCGGTTCGCGCATGCAGCTTTGGCCAATTGGCGATTTGGAAGACGTAGTTTTTCTTCCGCCAAACGCCGCATGCGCGACGGCGTCGGTGGATAGCCTGGAAGCCACCGCTGAAGGCAACCTGATGGCCTCCCACTTGCCGATCGGCTATCCCTACACAATTTACTCGACCGAAGAACCACTGAAAGCAACGCTGCCTGAGACTCAGAAGTATGGATACGACGACCTGACCGTCGTTCCAGCGCAGGCGATAAAACTCGCCGATCAGTTAATGGATCCGGCAGCCGGATTCGACCAGAACACAGCTGCGGTCAGCAGCTACTTCCAGCAGAACTACGAGTACTCAACGACTCACGAAACACCGCGAGGCCATGACCCGATCGAGTGGTTCCTGTCTCAGGGGAAGGTTGGACACTGCGAATACTTCGCCACCGCGACAGCACTAATCCTGCGGGCTGGTGGAATCCCAACACGCTACGTTACCGGTTTCGTGACGGACGAACGGAACGCGTACGGCGGCTACTGGGTCGTTCGCAACAAGTGCGCGCATGCTTGGGTTGAGGCCTGGGACAAAGATCGAGGGCGGTGGTCTATTGTCGAATCGACTCCGGCCTCCGGGGTCCCTTCGAATCCAAGCACAAGCCAGTTCGCTCAACTGTGGAACTTCGTGAAGGATCGCTACCAGGTCTTTCGCGTCCGGTTGCACCAACGTGGACCAATCTGGGCGATCAAAGCGGTGCTTAGTAGTTGGATGTTTCGAGCGCTCC
The DNA here is from genome assembly GCA_964485095.1 of uncultured Planctomycetaceae bacterium. Lineage (GTDB taxonomy): Bacteria > Planctomycetota > Planctomycetia > Planctomycetales > Planctomycetaceae > CAYNWT01. The sequence continues at coordinate 10,927 of CAZAIB010000108.1, forward strand.
TGGGATTGATGCTGGTTTGGTTGTTCATCCGACTCCGGCGATGGAGCAAACTCCGCGCAGGTTCAAAGCCAATCGTCCGGAAGGACCCCAACGCACGAGCGTTCCGCCGACTGCTTTCCAGAGTCGACCGTCGCCTCAAGCGAGATCACGGCCTCACCCGGTCCACCCACGAGACACTTCACCAGTTCGCGCGGCGGGTCATCGGAACTGTTCCTGACGCGACCGCCATTTCAAACTGGTACCAGGCCTACGCTACCGCTCGCTACTCACCAAACTCAGAAGCTTCACTGGCAGAACTTCAGAGGTCAGCGAAAAGTCTGTAGCCAGATTAGAAGATTCGGAGGTGAGGACGCTGCGGTACTTCGACCGCTTCTTCGACTTGAGCTAGCTGGGCCGTGATGTTCTGGCTGCACACCTGCCAGCGGGCCTGGAAATCGTCGAGGTTGGCGTTCGTTTGTGCCATCCAGTCATCAAGCGAACCAAGTTTCTCATCCAGCAGTTCGACGGCCTGAACAAGCCGCGATTGAGGAGTGAGTGACTGTGTCTGCGTAGTGGCGTCTGGCATCGGTTGCTCCGGTCGATCGCCTTGGTGGCAGGCGTCGTGTTGCTCTGGGGTACAGAGATGATCGACCCTTAGGCCTGCGCAGTTTAAGAAACTGTGAAAAGCTGCGGTGAGTGTGAGCAAAGGGTCGGACTGTACCGATGGAGGTTCCCTGGTAAGCCTTGCGGGTTGTAGCGGGTGTGACGCGACCTAACGCACAGACACATTTTGTCCGGTGACTTTCTCCGCACCCCTACGTGCGCAAAGGCGCGCAAGGAGAGGTGAAGAACTCGGTCCATAACCCTCGGACTAATTCACGAAGCGGGCTGTGCGTCGGATGGGCCAGTCTTTGGCGCGGATGCGCTGTCATCTTTCCCGGCGCCGGATTGAAACGCCCCGTGTAGCCGTTCCCAGTCCATCACAAGAGAACCACCTTCTTCGACGTGTGCGTCAGCCCAGTTCATTAGAAGCTCAAAGCATGCGTGGTCGATGTACTCGACTTCTTCCAGGCAAACATGCAGTTCGGCGTCTCCTGGTAGTTTCTCCAGGTAGTCTGCCAGCACCGGCAGGCGTACGAAGGTTGCTGCCCCACGCAGCTTGAGTTCGTACTTGTGCTTTTCTTCGTCAGAGATCAATTCGACATCAAGATGCGTGAATCGATAAAGCAGTTTCCCGGCTGACAGAGCGACTCCGACGGCAACGCCAACAAGCAAATCGACGGAAACAATCAACGCGACCGTGATGAGGTAAATCAGTCCTTCGGACTTTCCGACCTTCCAAAGTTCTTTGACCTGCGCCGGATTCAACAGCTTCATCCCGGTGTAAACCAACAAGGCACCGAGTGCGGACTTGGGAATGTAGTTCAGCAGTTGCGGCAGAAGGCACACAAACAGTAACAGCCATGCGCCGTGAACGATCGTGGAATTTCGCGTTCGAGCCCCAGCCTGTACGTTTGCAGAACTTCGGACAATCACTCCAGTCATTGGCAAAGCTCCGACCAGTCCGCACAGGAAGTTGCCGACGCCCTGAGACGTCAGTTCCTGGTCGAAGTCTGTTTTGACTCCGATGTCACGAGACATGTTGTCGACTGCCGACGCCGTCAGAAGCGTTGCGGCACTTGCCACGATGGCAATTACGAACGCTGAAAGCCATGTGGAACGGTCCAAAAAGAATGGCCCCCAGGCAGCTGACGGTAACGTGGTTTCGCCGAACATGTTTTGGGGAACGTCCAGTTGGATAACGTTGAATCCCATCAGCGACGAAAACACTGTCGCGGCAAGAATGCCGACCAGCGCGCCTGGAATGAAGCTGACTTTCTTCGGCGCGTATTTGCTCCATACAACGATCGAGGCGATCGTGACGACACCGATCAGTGCTGCCAGGAAGTGTGTCGAACCATTGTTGAAGTCAAAGCACTTCATAACGGCGGTGGGAATCGTTGCCAGATACTGCAATCCGCCACGGGCCGCCTTCTCACCCCACATCGCCTTGTGGTCAAGCATCACGTGGAATTGGCTAATCAGGATCAGTGCTCCAATTCCCGACAGCATCCCTTTAATCACAGCCGGCGAGACGGCTCGAAACCAACGACCAAGCCGATACCGACCGGCCACAAACTGAATGACTCCCGCGATACAAACACTAACGCCAAGCGCTGAGAGCGCATGCGTATCCGCAGCTCTTTGAAGTGCTTCCGGGAGCAGGCCTTCCGCTTCCGGACTTGCGGTGAACTCCTCGCGACGTGTTGCAACAATGTCAGCAACGATCACAAAGAGGCTGGCCGCGGGGCCACTAACCTGTAACGGCGAGCCAGCGACCAAGCCAACCACCAGGCCACCAATGATGCCAGTAATTAACCCGAGTGCCGGGTTCACACCAACGGCAACAGAGATACCGATGCAAAGCGGCAGGGCGACCAGGAATACGACAATTGACGCGAGGAAATCGCTACGCAGATGTTCCTTAGAACTCTGCAGGTAACGGTTAAAAGCGGAACTCATGGATTCTCCCTGAAATCATCAATGTGACCCGATGATTACGCCTTGGCTTCAAGAATTTCAGTTGTCCTCAAGCGTAGCGATGGGTGACTCGAAGTTCGAGCGGCACCGGATTTTGGCCCCACAGGCGGTTTGTGCCTGGCTACACCGTTCTTACTTCTTTCATACTCGCGGCGAGCCCACAATCCATGCAATCACGCAGCGGAATTGGCTCGACGACGGGTCAGCTTCTGGTTCAATCGTTGCATCCCACGGAGCCACCGATCGTAGTCTTCAGCCTTGAGTTCAAAGAACTCGGCAACTCGCGGGTGCGGCAGGATCAGGAAGTTCTCTTCAGCCAGCCCGGCAATCACGGATTCGGCCACCTGTTCCGGCGTCAAAGCTTCCATGTGCAAATATTGATGAATTGGGTCGTCTTCGTCCAGCATTTCGGTCGCTACACCCATCGGACAGATGCAGGAAACCAGCAACCCGTCGCGGCCGTGTTGAACCGAAAGCCATTCCGCAAACGCCAAGGCGGCTCGCTTGGTCACTGAATACGGAGCCGACCCAATTTCAGTGACCAGTGCAGCGGCCGAGATTGTTTGCAACAAGCAGCCTTCGCCCTGCCTCAGCATGATGGGAACTACATGCCGTGCGGCGTAGACGTGGCTCATCACGTTCACGTCCCAGATGTTATTCCATACATCGTTGCCAAGATCGGTTCCTCCCTTGGCCGTGATGCCAGCGTTCGAACAGAACACATCAACTCGGCCAAATTCCTTGCGGGTGAATCGAACCAATTCCTGGACCTGCCGTTCGTCGCTCACGTCGCAGGTGAATGCGGTTCCGCGGATTTCGGCGGCCACTTCGCGAGCAGCCTCTTCATCGTAATCAGACACGATGATCGCCCGGGGAGATTCAACCGCCATGCGCCGACAGAGAGCTCTTCCAATGCCATTTCCGCCGCCGGTGACGACGACAACTCGATCGGCAACATCCATTCTTGCCTCGCTCCGCAACTCTTCCTGAACTGTGTGGTCAGGTTGTAACAAACCCCCCAAACTCGGGCAACGCCCTGTTTTCTTTGTGGGACATATCGCAGTTTTAGACGTGGGAGAGGTTCGAACCGGTATCAGCATGTCACCTCTCCCGCTTGCGGGAGAGGTCGCGGTCTCAGCCGCGGGAGAGGGCCGGGCTTTGGGTTTGCGATGTGTTCTGGTTGTTGTGTGCGCGGCCCCCTCTCCAGGGCTTACAGCCCGACCTCTTCCCCAAAAGGGGCGAGGTGACGCGGGGTGCGCGGTCGCTGAGCTGGGATACGAGCTTCGTCGCAGGTGCACTAACATGGCAAAATGACTTCACAGGATCTTAATATTCTGAGCCGGGGCGATCTCCAGCATCCTGGCAAGTGGTGGCATCGGGAGGGTGATCTGGTTGTCTGTGATCTCTGCCCGCGTGAGTGCAAGTTGCACGAAGGTGATCGGGGCTTTTGTTTCGTTCGTCAGAATGTTGACGACCAGATGGTGCTCACGACTTACGGCAAGAGCACCGGTTTTTGCATAGACCCAATCGAAAAGAAGCCGCTCAACCATTTCTACCCGGGCACCAGCGTCTTGTCGTTCGGAACAGCCGGTTGCAATCTGGGTTGCAAGTTCTGTCAGAACTGGGACATCTCAAAGTCGCGAGAAGTCGAACGTCTCAGTTCGCAGGCGACTCCAGACGCGATCGCTCGCGCAGCCTTGTCTTTGGATTGCCGCAGCGTCGCGTTCACATACAACGACCCGATTATCTGGGCCGAGTACGCTATCGACACGGCGATGGCGTGTCGCGAAGTGGGCGTAAAAAGCGTTGCGGTCACGGCCGGGTACATTACCGAGCAAGCGCGGGGTGAATTCTATCGCGCGATGGACGCGGCGAATGTTGACCTGAAGGCGTTCACGGAAGACTTCTATTACAAGCTGACGTTGTCGCACCTTGATCCGGTTTTGGACACGATCAAGTGGCTCAAGGCGGAGACAGATGTTTGGTTCGAAATTACGAACCTGATTATCCCGGACGCGAACGATAGCCCGGACGAATTGAAACGCTTGTCCGAATGGGTTTTGAACGCGGTCGGCGACGAAGTACCGGTTCACTTCAGTGCGTTCCATCCCGACTATCGGATGATGGATCGGCCGCGAACACCGCAGTCCACTTTAAATCTCGCCCGCGACATCGCGCGGTCTGTTGGTATCAAACACGTCTACACCGGCAACGTAAACGATGTCGAACGGCAGAGCACCTACTGTCATGGTTGCGGCGGTCTGGTGATCGAACGGAACCAATACGCCCTGGGCATGTACCATCTCGACGCCGATGGCTGTTGTCTGTCCTGCGGCTGTATGATCGCCGGGCACTTTGAGAATGCGCCCGGTAACTGGGGTCGCAAGCGGCAGCGGGTCGATATGCGAGCGTATGCGGATGAGTCGGATCGCGTCGCGGCCGGTTCGAATGTTACCGACGGCCGCGTGTTCGGAAACCCAACCGCCACGCGAAACGATACGGGTCAACAATCTTCACAACAGGAAGTACCGAGGATGTCTGTTTCCTTTGACGAACTCACCGACCAACAAGCGTCCAACGTTCTGGACGCGGCTGCGGAGTTTTTGATTGCCGCGGTTGAAAATCGGGCAGCGACCAGCGATCTGGCTGAGATGGCGGTGAGTCCCGTGCATGGCACGTTTGTCAGCATCAAGCGGGCAGGCCAGTTGCGTTCGTGTTGCGGAACCATTGGAAACCCGCGACCGCTGGCCGAGTCGCTACAGATGTCGGCAAAACGTACGGCGACCGACGATCCGCGGTTCCCTCCGGTGTCGTCCAGTGAGCTGGTTCATCTGGAGATGGAAGTCTGGCTGTTGGGTGCGTGCGAAACGGTGACGGAAGTGGGAACCGACCGCGTCAGCGCGGTTGAAGTAGGAAAGCATGGATTGGTAATTTCGCAAGGGAAGAACCGTGGCTTGTTACTGCCCGGTGTTCCTGTTGAACAGGGCTGGAATGCCGAACAGTTTCTGGGTCGTACGTGCGTCAAAGCCGGTTTGCCGCCGACCGCGTGGCAGGACAGTGATACGTTGTTGCAACGATTCCCGGGAGCTGTGTTCTCTCGAAAGTTGCTTGAATCGCCCGGCTCGTCAAAACCAGCTGGCATCTTCGCACCGCGCGAATTCGCTCAGTATGCTCAGCACGCGCGGCAGACAATTGAGACAATGGTGGCTGGTGGCGTGCCAATGTACTACGTCGCCGGCGTGCCGGATAAGAATGTGCTGGGCGTCGGCGTTGTGTTGGAACGGACTACTAATCCAGACAAACCTGACGATCATCTGGTCGTGTCGAAGCTGCATTGGAAGAAGACGCAACCGATGCAGGCGACGTTGCATTCGATTTGCCAGAATGTCGCTGGCCTGATCGCAAAGCAGCAGATGAAAAAGTCGGAAGTTCAAATATCGATGTTCGTGGCAGACGACGCGGCCATGCACGGCTACGCGGCAAGTGCCGACCTGGCTGGGTTCGATCCGAAACGCCGCGGGCTGTTGGTTGTTCAAGGCCACCGGATGGCCATGGTCTTTGATTCGGAACTGGAACCAACAGCGATCCTCGCACAGGCAATAGAAAAAGCGCAGGTAAGAGAACCGCAACAGGCGACTGTGTTTAGCGTTCAGGTCCAGACAAACAAAGACCGGCTGACCGTGATGTCAGCCCCGCGAGCGTCGGTCGATACTCGTACGCGGCCGCCCGCTGTGGCCGGCCGGTTCTATCCGGGTAACCCGACTGAGATCGCGACACAGTTGGATGAGATGCTTGGTGATGAAGTTGCGAAGCGGGCGTATCCGGCCGCGATGGTTCCACACGCGGGCTGGCGGTTCAGTGGTCGATTGGCCTGCGACGTTTTGAAACGCATCCAACTACCAAAGACCGTGATTGTGATTGGCCCGAAACACACACGCGACGGACTTGAGTGGGCCGTCGCACCGCACAAGTCGTGGACGCTGCCTGGCGGTGAACTTGCCGCCGATGTTGAGCTCGCGCAAAAGCTGGCCGGTGCGATTCCGCATCTGGCACTCGACGCAGCCGCTCATCGGACCGAACATGCGATTGAAGTTGAGTTGCCAATCATCCAACGGCTGGCTCCGGAAACAAAAGTTGTTGGCATCGCCGTGAGCGGTGGCAGCGTTGAGCGTTGCGATGATTTCGCGGCCGGGCTTGCCGATGTGATACGCGAAATGGAAGAACCGCCTCTGCTGTTGGTCTCCAGCGATATGAACCACTTTGCCAACGACGCCGAGACGCGCAGGCTGGACGAATTGGCTTTGGCTAAGATTGATGCGCTAGATGCCGACGGCTTGCTTTCAACTTGCCTAACGAATCAAATCTCGATGTGCGGCGTCCTTCCGGCCGTCATCGTGATGAAGACGCTGCAGCGGTTGAATCGTCTTAACCGAGCAGAACGTGTCGGGTACGCGACATCGAGCGAAGTGAGTGGGGACGTCGATCGGGTCGTTGGCTACGCGGGTGTGCTGTTCGAGTAACTAACTTCTTGGAATGATGGGTGTGCCATGCCGGAATCTGCAAACGTCTTCGTGTATGGAACGCTTCTGTTCCCCGACGTGACGTCCATGTTGGGGCTGGTGTCTGTTGATCCGCAGATGGGCTCGGACGTTCCGCTGATTCGACGCCCTGCAACACTGGCCAACTTCACGCGTCACACTGTGGCGCTGCGTGATGTTGGAAACTTCCCCGCCATCATCGCGGGAGGTGATGGCGTTGAAGGCCATGTTCTTACCAACGTTTCAACCGCCTCACTGCAGCAGATGGACGAATTCGAAGGAATCGCCGAAGGCTACTATTCGCGCGATGAGGTGACGGTCGTCGCGAACGGTGCTGAGGTTTCCGCGTTTGCATACGTTTGCGGCGAACGACTGCGAGGATACTTGAAGGGCGATTGGGATCCGCAGCGGTTCGAGAAAAACGAACTTGCCTGGTACGTGAAGAATGTGATGGGAAATTGAAATGGGACTCTTTGCATCTCTGTTTGGAAAACGCGAGCCTGACCGTGTGTCGACAACCGGCCTGATTTGGCTGGATCCCGAATCGCGTCTCGAGGGGCTTGCAGAACTAACGCAAGAAGCGATCAGCGCCACAGACACGTGCGCCGTTTTGTTGGTCTCGCACTTTGCCAACCTGCTTGACGACCTGGAGCAGGTGGCCGACCGGTTCAGCCGCGATGTTCCTGTGCTAGTCACACTTACTGAGAACCTGAGTCAGGATGCTGCGGAGAAGCTGGCAACCGAAACGGATCAGGTGCTCCACATATTTGTTGCTGAGCCGCACCCAACCCGCGAGGTCGAGCAAACCATCGAATCTTTCGCGCGGCAACTGCCATGCAAAGTTCAGCTCACATTCTGCGGGTCGATGGGAGACCCCGTGTTGGAAATCTTCATCGGAGACGTTGGTAGGAAAATGCTGAAGGCAATCGGGCTTGAAGGCACTGAAGCAATCGAATCCGAAATGGTCATGCGCCGTGTTCGCGGTGCGCAAGTTAAGTTGCAGCAAAGTGCAACCAGTGATCTCCCCGCCAACTCTGCAAAGGAATGGCTTGAGATAAACTGCCCCGATGCCAAGGCTAAGCAGCAACGCTCGAGACTTCAGGCCGAGAATGTGTTGGTACAGTTCGGTGTCTTGCATCCACTAAGGTAAACCAAAATCACAATCCAGCCACACCACCCACACTAAAACAGGATGGACCATTTTTCTTACAGCCGCCAGTCCCTTCGATTTTTATCGCATGGTGGATGTTTTGAAATCGAGTCCTTACCTCTGGTGTTCCTCTTTTTGAGTAATTCCACGCGAAAGCAAGTAGTAGGCGTAAGTTCGCAGAGCAGCGAATAAAACGAGGCCGTGCTCGACGCCTGGCACCTACATCCGAATACAATTGCAGCTTGCTGCACAACGCCGCCATCTTACTGGATTACTTTTTACATCGCTGCGACTAACTGAAACCCGTCCATAAAATCAGCCTGTATCTTCCATGTCACACTTACCAGTACTCCGTTTCCACCAGTTGTTGGATCAACGCGTTGTCTTCCTGGCGATCCTGTTGGTCACTGGATCTGGGATCGCGTTTGCAGACCAGCCTCGTGTCAAAGCCCTCGTTCCGGGAATCTCGGTTGTTCGATTGCCCGTTGATCTGACGAACGTTGACAGCCTTGCTTACGGCCCCGACGGCAAAGCATACGCGGCTGGCTACGATGGCCGAGTCCACGTGTTAACCGATACCGATGGGGATGGGGTCGAAGACAAGTCGCAAGTCTTTTGGGAAAAACCTGGCGATCTGTTGACGCCGGTCGGGATGCTCGCCAACCAGGACGGTGTGTACATCGCCGCGCGAGGCAAGGTGACTTTGCTGAAGGATACCGACGGTGATGGAAAAGCCGACAAGAGCGAAACGGTTGTGTCTGGCTGGGTGAAAGAAAAATACAACGGAGACACTCGCAACGACGCCGCGGGTATCGCCATCGATGCCGAAGGCAACCTGTACTTCAGCCTTGGCTGCATGTCGTACAACAAAGCGTGGCTGTTGGACAAAAAAGGAGAATCGCAGTACGATCCGACAAGCGAACGTGGCACGATCTTAAAAGTGTCACCGGATCGCAAGAAACGAGAAATCTTGGCGACGGGATTGCGATTCGTTGTCGGGTTGGAATTTAACCGGCATGGCGATTTGTTTGCCACCGATCAAGAAGGCGATACGTGGTTTCCTGGTGGCAATCCGCGCGACGAATTGTTGCACATCATTGCTGGGCGGCACTACGGATTTCCGTTTCGCCACGCAAAGTTTCTTCCTGATTCGGTTGACGAACCGGAAATCATCGGCTTTTCGCCACAACATCAATCGACTTGTGGATTTCGTTTCAACTCAATGCGTTCGGGACGAAAGCCGTTCGGTCCTGCGTTTTGGAATGACAACGCGATCGTGACAGGTTTTTCGCGAGGCAAACTTTGGCGCACGCCGCTTGCCAAAACGCGTGCCGGATACGTCGGAAAACAAATTCAGTTTCTGGCATTCGAATCGTTGCCAACCGACGTCGCGATTTCACCCAGCGGCGATCTACTGCTGACTTGTCACAGCGGTCGCCCGGATTGGGGCGCGGGCCCCGCCGCAAAAGGACACCTTTACAAAATCAAGTGCGACCTCAACGTGCCGCAGCCGGTTGCCGTTTGGCCGTCCAACCCGATCGAAGTCAAAGTTGCGTTTGATCGGCCAATCGATTGGAAACTGAAAGCCGCGATCGAACAGGGGGATTTTGCCTGGGAAGGCGATCAGCACGAATGGATTTTTCCAGGGTACGAGGTTGTCAAAGCAGCCAAGGCCGCGCCGCGACAATCAATGACAGTGGGCAACGCACGCGTGTCGCCAGATCGTCGCACCGTCACGTTGGCGACCAGCCCGCATGTCAAGCGAACCCGTTATGCAATCAACCTTCGCAGCAATGATTCAGATGCGTCGATGGAAATGTCGTATGACATGGGCGGCGTCCAAGCACAATGGACGCGCGCCGGTGCCAGCGAACCGCAGTGGACCGGTTGGCTTCCGCACATCGATACGAATGTCGTCAAAACCTTGACCGCGGGTTCAGTTGAACACGAAACGCTGCTTGATCTGTTGAATAAACCGGGACAACTTTCGCTAAAGTCCCAGTTGCTGCTACCGGGCAACGAAGTCCAGTTGGAATTTCAAAGCACGAACCAGATCACTGTTGTTTGTGGTACCCAAACAGCGACTTCGCAAATGGCTGGCGATCGCCATGTCGCCAAGTTAAGTGTTGCGGCAAAGTCACCGCGGCAAGAAACAAACGCACGCGGTGGACGGCAACAGGTGCTGCCCAGCGAGCTGCAGTCGTTCGAAATGACGGTAGCAACCGGCCCCAAGTTTCTGCTGGATGCTTCTTATCAGGCCGATTTTGATCCGCACGAACGACCATTGCGACTGGAGCACTTGTTTGTTCCTTGGGCGGCTAGCATCACAACGGGCGACTACCAACAAACGCCATTGTTGTTGACGAGAGACGATCTACCGGGCGACGTGAAACGCGGGCGCGAGATCTTTTTTGGCAAAGAAGCCAATTGCGCGGCATGCCATACTTACAACGGCAAAGGTGGCAAAGGAGCTGCTGACTTGAGTGTTTGTGTACACCGTTCCGCCGAAGCCGTCATGCGTGATATCGTCCAGCCCAGCGCCGCGATCAATCCAGATTACGTCAGCTATCTGGTCCAGACCGACGATGGCAAGTCGCTAACGGGGCTGTTTCTATCTGCCGACGAGAAAGAAATTGTGCTGATAGATCAAACGGCAAAGACACACAAAGTCCCACGCCAAGAGATCGTCAACATGCGTGCCAGCAGCGTTTCGTTAATGCCGGCGGGATTCGATAAACTTGGCAAAGAGAAACTGCAAGACTTGGTTGCGTTTCTGTGCAGCGAAGACACCGATGCAGTACGTGCCGGGCTTGCGACCGGTGTGATTTTGCACGAAAGCTGGCACGAATTAGAGGCGGACGGAATCAAAGCCTTGGAAGCCCACCAAGGATATCCCGCCAATCCGACCGAAGCGCGTTTGCTGAGTCGTTTCGAGGGTCCCAGCAATTGGATGGAACACTACGGATCGCGAATCCGCGGCTACGTTCACCCACCGAAAACGGGCGACTATATATTCTGGCTATCGGCCGACGACTACGCCGAAGTCTGGCTTAGCACCGACGCAGACCCAAGTAACAAGAAACGTATTTTGCGGCAGACTCAATGGACGCCAGCACGCAAGTGGGACAAGTACCCAGAGCAAAAGTCGAAGCCAATCCGTCTAAAAAAAGGTCAGCGCTACTACATCGAAACGATTCACGTCGAAGACAGAGTGGACGACAATCTGGCAGTAGGCTGGACGCTGCCAGACGGCAAGCACGAACGGCCTATCCCAGGCAAGCGACTGTCAGCGGTCAAGCCTGAG
>CAZAIB010000109.1:0-22052 GCA_964485095.1 uncultured Planctomycetaceae bacterium
GCTGTTTCCGCGATGAAGACCTGCGAGCAGACCGGCAGCCTGAGTTCACTCAGATTGATGTCGAGATGGCGTTTGTAGAACGCGATGACGTGCTCAGCACCATCGGCGGACTCATCGCGCATGTTGTGAAAGATGTTGCCGATAAGGAAGTCAGTCTTCCGTTGCCGCGGTATACCTACGCGGATGTCATGGAACGCTACGGTTCAGACAAACCGGACTTGCGGTTCGATATGCAGTTGGTCGATGTCGGCGAGATTGTGAAAGACGCCGAATTCGGTGTGTTCACGAAAACCATCGAAGGTGGTGGTCGGGTACGCGGACTTAACGCGAAAGGCGCGGCCGGCGATTACAGTCGAAAGAAGATTGACGGCCTGACTGCGTTTGTTGGCGAGTACGGCGCGAAGGGCCTGGCGTTTTTCAAGGTGAAGGAAGGCAAGCTGGATTCGTCCATTGCGAAGTTCTTCAACGAAGAAAAGCAGAAGGCCATCATGGATGCGATGGGAGCCGAAGATGGCGACCTGTTGCTGTTTGTCGCCGACAAACCATCAGTGACGTCCGCCGCGTTGGCCGCTTTGCGCGGGAAGCTTGGCAAGGATCTGGAACTGTACGATCCGAACGAACTTAGCTGTGCCTGGGTTATCGACTTCCCACTGGTGACGTACAACGAAGAACAGGAACGCTGGGATGCTGAGCATCACCCGTTCTGTTCAATTCACCCCGACGACGTGGACAAGCTGGAATCAGAACCAGCGGCAGTGCGAGCATCGTCTTACGACTTGATTGTCAACGGATACGAAGCGGCCAGCGGGAGTATCAGAATCCACGACAGTGCGGTTCAGCAACAGGTGTTCGACATGTTGAACATCTCGCCTGAGGAAGCCGAGTCGCGGTTCGGGTTCCTGCTGCAGTCGCTGCGATATGGAGCGCCTCCGCACGGAGGAATCGCACTTGGCCTGGATCGCTGGGTGATGCTCATGGCGGGCGACGACAATATCCGCGACGTCATCGCGTTCCCAAAAACTCAACGTGCGTCCGACCTGCTAAGCGGCGCGCCGGCTGAGGTGGATGATCATCAGTTGGCAGACTTGCAGATCAAGGTCGATAAGACTGAAGAAGAGTAAGCTGGAAGCGCATAGTCGCCGGACTCTCCGAGTCCGTGCTTTCGTACCGAACACGGAGTGTTCGGCGACTATGGGTGAGTGACTATGGCCGCTGTGAACGTTTCCGTGTGTTTTCGGTTCGGGTTCGGCGATATTTGACCGCATTCCGATGCCGCATTCCGATGCGATTGGGCGGATTATCGGCGTCGTTGGAATAACCGGCAGGGTTTTAGCAGCGTGCCCGGAGGGCCAGGCGAGGAACCGGTTCATCTCGTGCCAGGTTTAAGTAACCGCTGCATTCATGGACGATTGCGGCACGCGTCGTTTTCCTCGCGACCGGTCCCTCAATGCTATTCGTTGAACCAACATTCCTATTCCTGTTCCTGCCGCTGTTGCTGTGGGCCTACTGGTGCGCGCCGGTTGGAATGCGGAACCTGTTGCTGACGATCGCCAGCCTGTTTTGCTACGCCGCTGGTCAGCCTCATCACCTGCTGCTGATGGTGTGTTCGATTCTCTTCAACTATCTGGCTGGCCTTGCTGTTGGTTCGGGTACGCCCACTGCGAAGAAGTGGTGGATGATCCTGGCCGTCGTGGGGAACCTAGGCGTGCTGGTGGCGTTCAAGTACACCGGCTTCCTGGTTGAGAACCTGAACGTTCTGACGGCCACGCTTGGACTTGATCCATTGACGGTGCCGCGTGTTGGGCTTCCGGTTGGGATTTCGTTCTTCACATTCCAGGCAATGTCCTACGTGATCGATGTCTATCGGGGTCGAGTCGAACCGCAGCGACGTGTTCTTGATCTTGCGCTGTATATTTCGTTCTTCCCACAGCTGATTGCCGGACCGATTGTTCGCTACACAGACGTGGCCCGGCAGTTGATTTCCAGGCGGCTCACGGGACGCTTGTTTGAATCCGGCGTGAGGCGGTTCATCATTGGCCTGGCAAAGAAGATGATTCTTGCGAACGCCGTGGCCGGACCTTCTGATCAAATCTTCGCGTTGCCCGCGGACGAACTCACAACACCGATCGCCTGGTTGGGCATCGTCTGCTATTCGCTACAGATCTACTTCGACTTCTCAGGCTACTCCGACATGGCCATCGGGCTGGGGCGGATGTTTGGGTTCCGATTCCCTGAGAACTTCCGGTTCCCTTACGCGGCAAGTAGCGTGACCGACTTCTGGCGGCGCTGGCACATTTCGTTGTCTTCCTGGTTCCGCGACTACCTTTACATTCCGCTGGGCGGCAATCGTGGCAGCGTGCTGCGAACGTACTGCAACCTGTTCATCGTGTTTGTCCTGTGCGGCTTGTGGCATGGCGCCAGCTGGCTGTTTATCGCGTGGGGAATGTGGCATGGCGGGCTGTTGGTGTTAGAACGGCTTGGTCTGTCCAGCCTGTTGAACAGAACCTGGCGGCCGGTCAGGCACGGTTACACATTGTTGGCCGTTATGGGTGGTTGGGTGCTGTTCCGCATTGCGACCGGACCCACAATGCGACCAGAACCAATGCTGTTTGCCGGACAGTACTTCACGACCCTGTGCGGTTTCGGTGCAGTTGATTCGGTTCGCTCGCTGCCCGAATTTTTCACGTCCTACACGCTTTGCGTTTTGCCCGTTGCCATGCTGTGTGCGGTTCCGATTTCTGTGTGCCACGTTGTGGCTCAGTTGTCCCGGATGACTCAAAGTGAGTTGCGTCGGCGATCGAGCTGGCGAAACGCAGTTCAGTTCGGATCGAACGCAGGGCTGCTGGCGGCTTTGGCGTGGAGCGTCATGCTGATGTCGGCCGACTTGTACAACCCGTTTATCTACTTCCAGTTCTAGGCGGCCACAATTTCCACTGTCGTTGAATCGAAATCAGCTGTTGCAGATGACCGCTTCCATGCCGGTGTCGATAGCGCTGCGCTGCCTGGGTTCCGACTGTTGCCTGTGGTTTTTGTTTTGATAATCAACCTGCCCATGCTCGCGTCGTTGCTGGGCCTGGGGGTGACTCCGCTTGCTGATTTAATTCATCCGCTTTACGTAGACCGTCCGCCATCGCGGCCGGTCAGCATAAGCGACGTGCCGCGGTTCGTTACGGATTCGCGTTTGCACTTCAACAAAACGCACGGGTTCCGCGCTGATCTGATGCGAGCCCACGCTGTGGTTCGTTCGAGTGTTTTCGAAGCGTCGCCCCAACCGCGAGTTCTGGTTGGCGCCGATGGTTGGTTCTTCCTGAACGCGGATGGTTCGTTGGAAAACTACCGCCGCCTGCGTCCCTACTCTTCCAAAGAACTCGCGCAGCGCGTGTCTGAGATTCGGTCACGTGTTGAATTCTGCGAGGCCCGTGGTTGTGAGTATCGGTTGGTGATTCCTCCGGACAAGTTGAGTGTCTATCCAGAACACCTTGGGGATAGATTTAAGATTGCACAGCAACCGGCTCGGATTGATCAGCTTGTCGAAGCGTTGGCTGTCGCCGGTTTGGACGGTGTCCTGGTCGATTCGCGAACCGAAATGCGTGACGCGAAGAAGTATGGGCAGTTGTATTTCAAGACGGACACGCACTGGAATCGGTTGGGAGCGTATGTGGGCTATCAGGCGATCGCTGAATCACTGGCCGGTAGAGGTTTCCCAGACGTGGAACCGATCGATGAACTGGTACTGATGTCCTGCGGTGCGACTGTTGGGGGCGATCTGGCTCGAATGGCCGGACTACGTCTGGATTGCAGCGACCAAATTTTGAGTCTGGGTCGACGCGATGCACCGGACGTCAACTTCACGGGACCGGTTGATTTCTTCGCAAACGATGCCGCGTTCTTTAAGCTTCCAACGCGTGATGTGGGGTGTGAGCAGGGGGAATTCAAGACCGGGTTGGTTCTTCACGATTCTTTTGGCAGTCCGTTGTTGAAATACCTGGCCGGTCACTTTCAGACGTTGCGATGTGAACGCACGACTGAGTTTGATGAGGAAGCCATTCGGCGGACGAACCCGGAAATCGTCATTCAGGTTCTGGTCGAACGCGCTTTGCAGCGAGATTAGTCCGCCTGGTCGGACTGCTTCTCAATTTGTTTGTTGGCCTGGTAGATCTCTTCCATCTCGGCCAGCGTGGCGTCGTCAATGTTTCGCCCGGTCTCGCGCAGTCCCTGTTCGATGGCCTGGAACCGACGCGAGAATTTGCGGTTGCTGTTTCTCAAAGCCTCTTCCGGGTTGATATTCCAACGCCGGGCGATGTTGGCCAGTACAAACAGGACGTCGCCGAGTTCATCTTCCACTCGCTGTTTGCGGGCGGCATCGTCGATGGGGACGTCGTCGATGTGTGGGCCGTCAACGCTGGCCGGGACGCTGGGAATTAAACCGTCATCGAATAACTCGGCGGCGAGTTCGTTAATCTCCTCCTGCAGTTTGTCGAACAGCATGACCCTGTCGGGAAAATCGTAGCCGACTCTTGCCGCTCGCGATGTGATGCGGGCGGCTCTGGCCAACTGCGGAAGATCTTTTGGAATGCCTTCCAGCGCAGACTTCCGCTGATGCTTTTCTTTCTTCTTGGCGGCGTCCCAGACAACTTTGACATCCGCCGCAGTGGCCGCTTCCGCGTCGCCGAAAACGTGTGGGTGTCGAGAGATCAATTTTGCAGACAGCCGAGTCACAACATCGATCAGATTGAACCGTTGTTCGTCTGCGCCGATTTGAGCGTCCAGAACCACTTGAAGAAGCACATCGCCGAGTTCCTCGACAATCGCTTCGTCGTCGCCGGAATCGATTGCTTCAAGTAGTTCGTAGGTTTCTTCCAGCGTGTACGGCTTGATGGTTTCCAATGTTTGCTCGCGATCCCACGGACAGCCTGTGGGTGATCGTAGTCGAGCGACGACGTCGCAGAGTTCGCGGAACGCTGGTTCCAGGTTGTGGTCCGGGGCGACGCCGGTTTCTTTTTCGTTGGTCATTGGTTTCGGTTTCACACAGCTACGGTGAATCTTCTGTCGGGACCATATCGCAACCCGGCTCCCAGCACTACGAACCCCGGCCGGCTGTGCTATTCTGCTCGGCCAAAGGAAAGAACCATGCAGGACCTGCAACTTATCATCTTCGACTGGGACGGGACGCTGTCCGATTCTGCCGACCGCATTGTCAAAGCAGTCCACCAAGGCGCGCGGGAGGTTGGCTTGCCTGAGCGGTCGGATCAGGATGTGCGGAACATCATTGGTCTGGGGCTGTTGGAGTCGTTCAGGGTGCTGTACCCCGAGATTGAAGAGGTTCAGTTGGAACCGTTTAGCGCCGCGTATCGCGATGCCTACTTGGATTCTGCGCAGTCAACGGCGGTTCTGTTTGATGGTGTTGTCGATACGTTGAACGTGCTGCGTGAGAAATACACGTTGGCTGTCGCGACGGGTAAGAGCCGAGTTGGTTTGGATCGCGAGTTGGAAGAGACGGGGCTGACTTCTTACTTCGCCGCCACGCGTTGTGCGGACGAGACGCTGCCCAAGCCGGATCCATTGATGTTGGTGGAACTGTTTACGGAGATCGGCATCGGGCCGGAACACAGCCTGATGATCGGCGATACCGATCACGACATTGGCACCGCGCGCAATGGTGGTGTGGTTGCGGTAGCCGTGACTTGCGGCGCGCAGTTGGTGGATCGGTTAGAGGCCGCCAAGCCTGCGGCGATTCTCAACGATGTGACTGAACTGCCCGAGTGGCTTGAGTAGGGCGGCTCTGGATCTTTCGCCTCCGACTTTACGTCGGTGGGTTTAACGGCTTCTGCACTACAGCGCACTGCTGACCGGTTCTGTAGTGCAAAAGCCGTGGACCCACCGATGTAAAACCGGTGGCGAACGGGAGGTCAGTGGTGTTCGGCGATAGCCCCGGCAAATTGCGCGGCGTTCGGTCCGTGCGTTTTTTCTGTCGATTCGTCGTTGGGCTGGCGTCAATGGCTCAATCGGCGAGGGAACTCGCAAAAGAATCTATTGCCGTGATTCTTTGTCATCCAATCTGACAGAAGATTGTCCGTGTACTGGCGGTTCGTGTACCATGGGCTACAGCCACATTGACGTTAGGAGATCGTGATGAATTTGTTTGCCAGTACCGCGCTTGTGATTGCTCTTAGTGGCAGTCCTTTGGTTGTTCCACAGGACAAGGCCGACGCGAAGGCTGCAGAAAAAGCGGCAGCGGCTGCGAAGCTTCAGGCGGAACGCGAAGAGGCGTTCGCAAAGCGGTTCTCAGGTTCGACGTTGTCGGGTCAGTTCACCGTCGATGGTCGAGACGGTCTGCCCAGGAAAGAGTTGTACGAGATCGAATCGGTCCGCAAGTTAAAGGGTGACATCTGGGTCTTCACCGCGCGGATTAAGTACGGCAAGCATGACATCAAGGTTCCGATGCAATTGCGGGTCCTTTGGTCCGACGATACGCCTGTCGTCAACATGGACGATTTCACAATTCCTCTGATGGGAACGTTCGACTTTCGTGTCATGTTCCATGGCGACCGCTATGTGGGTTCCTGGCAGCATGGGAATGTTGGCGGTCACATGTTTGGCAAGATTGAGGCGACGAAGGCTGAGAAGGACAAGGCCAAGAGCGAGAGCAAAAGTGAGAACAAGAGCCAGGCCAAGTAGTGACTGGAGACGCCAATGCCGATCCCAATTACGTGCGAATACTGCGAAGAGAGTTACCGGATAACGGACAAGGCCGCCGGTAAGCGAATTCGCTGCAAAGAGTGTGGTGAAGCGATCGATGTGCCTGGCCGCGCGACCACGCGTTCGGCTTCGAGGACTTCGCGCGCGGCTACCGGCCGCAGTCGTTCGGCCGCGACTTCCTCGAGATCGTCAAAGCCTGCTCGATCCAGAAATGAACAGCGGCCGGCGAAGTCGCGTTCGCATATTTCTAATCGGCGTGAACGTCAAAACGATGACGACCAAACGAAGAACCTCATCATGGGGATCTGCATCGCTGCGATCTCCATTATCGGTGGCGGAGCGTTTCTTGTGTTTGGCAGGGGCGATTCAACAGCGAATAAGCTGGCGCAAGCTGACTTCGAATCCCAGAGGGAAGCTGAACGCGAGCGTAGCGAGCAGGAAATGGCTGCTTTCAACCGAAACTCCAGGGAGCAGGCGCGGCGGATTGTCGAAGAAGGCAAACGGATGACCGATGGATTGAACGACTTCAGTTCAGACATGGGCCGCCCGGACATGACGCCACCAAACCTGACGTCACCGGGTATGGAGTCGCCGAACACAACAATACCTGGGATGCCTCCCGGTATTCGCCCGCCGTCATACACGCCGCCAAATTCCGGTCGGCCCGGATTTACGGGGCCGGGTTCAACCCCGCCAGGCTTTGAGCCTCCGAATTTTGGCGGGCGTAGTGGCAATCGTCCGGGGACGACTTTTGGGGGTAGTCGGAGCGGTGACGTTCCTCGATCGGCTGAGTCAGATGCTGATCTGGCTGCGCTTGAGCAGGTGATGAAGTCAGGTGACATATCCTCTCGCATTCGGGCAACGTCAACGCTGAGTCGTTCATCGAGGAAAGCTGAAGCCGCAAGGATTCTTGCTGAGAACATCACTGAACGCGATGAGAGTACCATCGTCAACCGGCTAGGTGGCATGGGAGAAGCCGCTGAGCCGCATTTGTTAAAACTTCTGCAAACAATTCCACTGGATCAGTTCAGTCGAGCGGTTCCGATTCTGTCAGCGCTCGGGCGATGTGGGACACAGAAGTCCATACCGGTTTTGGAAGAGATTGCCAACTCGCGTAGTCCTGCCGCAGGGATGGCTTCGATCAGCATTTCGCGCATTCAATCGAAACGGTAGCGAGCCCAGATGAATCAGGTTCGCACGGCCGAAACGAATTCGGCCACAGCGTTGCCATCGGTGGTTGAGTAGAGGTGTTCGCCGTCAGATCGCTGTGACGAGAACGCGATGTCGGTGATGACCGACGAGTCCGTTTCAGTTTTCAACAGCGCCGCGTGCACGTGCTGGCAGCCAGTCTTTGCGATAAGCTGTGCCACGTTGTGACTGCGCACGCCACCGGCCGCGAGGATACCGACACTGTCTCCGGCTACCTGAATTAACTCGCAAATCCGATCGCTGCCCTCCGCCGCGGTCGCAGCCAAACCACTGGTCATCACACGTTTGACGCCCAGGTCCATCAGGCTTTGCAATGCCGCATCGGCATCTTTGACAACATCAAATGCGCGATGGAACACAGGTTCGCGGTCGCCCATCTGTGAGATCAACCGCTCGCATCGCGCGGTGTCAACAGACCCGTCGGCAGTAAGAACACCAAACGCGATGCCTGCCACACCCGCTTCCAAAAGCGCATCCAAATCGCGCCGCATCACGTCGAACTCGTTCTCACTGTAGTTGAAACCGCTCTCCCGTGGCCGAAGCATTGAGATAACCGGGATGTCGACTTCAGTGACAACTTTTCTTGCCAGACCGATTGACGGAGTAACCCCGCCCAGAGCTAACCCGGAATTGAGTTCAATCCGATCGGCTCCGCCCCGGGCTGCTGCCAGAGCACCATCGATACTGGCGACGCAAATTTCGACGCTGACACTCACGCGACTTCCTGACTGCTCAAAGATGTGTTGGAAGCGGGTTGTGATAGCTGGCCGTCACCGGACAGTCAACGTGCGACTGCTCTGCACCGGTCGGGACTTTGCGGTGACTAACGCTTGTCTTCGAATCGGATAGTCGTCTCACCTTTTTCGAGGCGAAAACATAACTGGACTTTTTCAGCGTCGCGGTAGTAGCGTCCGCTGACCATGCCGTTGGGTTTGAGTGTCTCCTTGAGAACCGTCTTGCTTTGTCCATGTGAAACGACTGGCGGTCGGCGATTCGATGACGCGATTTCCAAAGTAAAGTCGTCGGTCGCGAATGGGGCTGACAACTTGATTGTGTCACCGGTTTTTTGGACGGTGGTGAGTTCTTTGGCTGCCCAGTAGCGGGCGATTTCGCTTAGCTTCATCCAGTGCAGGTTGTCGAACCGATTGTGAAGCCGAGTGACGATGTTCTTGAATATGTTGAATCCGATTTCCTGGCCGTTGAAGTAAATGCCGGGCCAATGGCAAACCATGATCGCCGGTTCGCCGCGTTCAATGACGTCGACCATTCTTCCCGACTTCAGGTCGGCCGTGATGAATCTGTCTGTGGAACCGGGGTTCAGTCCGTCCCAGCCGCCGAACCAATCACCCGTGCAACCGATGATAGAGACCACGCACTGCGGATCGTCTGTGTTCAGGCCGCTGACGTTTTCGACGCGCGGTACAACGCTGCGGTCGTCGGTGTAGAGGTGTCGGAAGTAGTGCGGGATCTCTGTTGAGTAGACGTCCCGGCAGGCTTGCTTCGTTGCCAGTGAAAGCGCTTTCAGTGATTTGTTTCCGAAGCCGCCTGGTGTTGTGACGCCTTCGCACTTGAAGCCGGCGTTCTTCAGAATCTTCAGCGCGTACGAAAGGTAGTCGCCCAGTTCGTCGGCTGACTTACCGACGCTCCAACCGAAGTTCTCCATGAACTTCTCAGTGCGGTCCGGGTAGGGGCGCCCGGTCTTTGTATCGATCACGAAGGTGTGTGTGATCATCTCCGGATGGATGTCCCAGTCGACAGACATGAAGTCGCGAACCAGGGCGATGCTGTTCTGCAGTTCTTTGCGAGTCCAACCTGGCATGTCGCGATCGACCCAACCGACGCAGGCTGGGTACGGCACGATGCTGTACTTTCCCTTCACGCCGTGTTCGCGCGACCATTCGCCAAACTTGCGCACGAAGCTGTCCGGGATTTCGCGGGGCAGCTTTCGCCAGTCCTGTTTGTACCGATCCGGAAATACTTCAGCGAAGTGGGGGATGCCGAAGTGAGCCAGGTTTACCAGGCAGGTTGAGTCGTCAATGATGAAGCTAACCGGGACCCGGCCGCGCGGGTTGAGAATTTTGATGCCGGCGTCTTGCTGCGGGCGTTCGCCTTTGTCTTGTGCGAGTGCCAGAGAACTCGACAAGGCGGCGGCCGACATGGTGTTGGCGAGAAACTGTCTTCGATCCATTCCCTGATCCCTGCCTGGTTCACTTCTGTGGGCTTAAGTCCGTCGAATCATTTGGCGCCGGATGCATTCGGAAATCTACGCCAACCGGCTGAGGTGCCATTTTGTGGCTCATTCAACGTTTTCCCAACATCAGATGGGCCATCTTTGTGAAAGATGGGAAACATACAGGCACTGGTTAATTGACGAAAGGTTTTCGTTTTGCGATCCTTTGGGGGATCTCAGATGAATGAATCGTGGAAGAAGTCGTTCGCTGAGTGAACTCGGGCACAATTCGAGGGGGGTGAGAGTCAGTTCCGGCTCTCGTTAGTACAGCTAAGGAGTATTTCATTATGAGTCGTTTTGTCGGAGGGGCCGCCCTGATTGCTGCCGTGGCCCTATGTATGCCTCAAACCGCTGAAGCCGGTTTGTTTGGATCGTCGCGAGGTTCCAGTGGTGGATCCAGCGGCGGCGCGTCAAGTGGTGGCCGCAGCGGTGGTGGTTTGCTGTCCAAGATGTTCGGGCGCCGCAGCAGCGGTTCTTCGGGCGGATCAAGTGGTGGTAGCTACAGCGGTTCCAGCGGAGGATCCAGCGGGAGCTATCGTTCAGTCTCAAGCGGATCAAGCAGCAGCAGCTACGCTCGCAAAAGTGCATCCAGCGGATCAAGTGGTTCCACTGGTGCTCGCAAGAGCGCAAGCAGCGGTGGTCGTACCAGTGCCAGCAGCGGTTCAAGCGGTGGCCGAGTGATCAAGTCATCTGGTAGTTCAGGTGGCAGCTACGCCAGCACCGGCGGTAGCTCTGGTGGTCGAACGCGACGGGCTCGACGACCACGTCGACGTTCTCGCGGATCATCAGGCGGTACTTATGGTTCGTCTGGTGGCTAATGCCAACATCCTTAGGTAGCGCTGCTACTTTTGGTTCAAAACAAAGAACGCACTGACCGAGTGGTCAGTGCGTTTTTTTTGTGGGTGGTGATGTCGCTTTCGAAACGCTCGGAAATTTGCGGCTATTCAATTACTCGGAAATGGCTGGCTGGAATTCGTCCATGGGGATCATTTCGAGTGACAGTTTCTCAACACAACGCTCCAGCGCGGGGCGCCATTCAGATTCGGTGCTCGCGAAGATTGCTTCCTCCGGACAGCCAGGCAGTCGGGTCGCGTCTTCCGGAAACAGGTCCTTTACTTCCTGATAGTAGTGGCTGGTTCTTGGGACAAACCCGCGTCGGCAAAGGTTTGGCGACATCCAAATGGACCGGTTTGCTTCCTGAGAACTGTCGCTCACGATGTATGTCTTGTACCCGTGCTCTCGTGAGCTTGCTCGGCCAAACTTGTGGCCGACCTCGGCTTCGATCGCCTTCTTGAGCCGGGTAATATTTTTCAGGCCAAGGATAACGAACTGGTGGTTCGGTTTGATCAGTCGCAGCTTGCTGAGGAATTCTGCGAACGTCTTTGCGATTGGGGACTGAGAATCGCACTCCATGTCGACATAAGTCACGCAAGGGTTTGTGCGGCCCTCTCGATAGTCGAGGCAAATATGGCAGTGTCCGTCGCCATCAATGGGGACGAGGCCGTCGATTTCGAAACTGACTTTACCCCACTCCTCACTTACGTATTCGGTTGTGATTGATGGCGATCGCGGCCCAATGCCGTAGATCTTGTCCAGCACAGAGTCTGGTAGCTCGTAGCGAATGGTTCCGCCATTCTGGAAGCGTAGGATGTCAAGGTAGGCGTCCGGCAGCTTGACCTTCAGTTGTTTCTCTGCCTTGCGAACGATCTGGTTCGTGAGTTTCGGCTGGACGTACGGCAAGAAGGCGGGCACTTGCCAAAGCGATTGTGGGTTGTTGCCAAGCGCTAACGATTGGTTCGACATGAACGCGAGTCTTCCTAACTGAATCCCGAGCACGGGATGTTGCCAAAAAAGAATGTCCCCGATATTGGAGTGTGATAGAGGGGCCTGGTGAAGCCCAGTCTCGTGGCGTATCTAATGGCTTGGTTGCCCCAGATTCTCTGGCGTTCCTTGGCGCCGCTGAAACAAACCGGAACACGTTGTCTTGTGCGAAGCCCGAATCAAGGCTGACCAACTGGCCAGTGTGTTCCTGGTGGGCACGTATTCCGCGGAAATCGGAGGCAATTTGTTCCGCTCCGTCGTGGCTACGGGTCGGTTCTCTGGGTACCGTGGAGGTTTCGGTTTTTCTGTGTTCGGGCGGCAGGCGTGACGACTTCTGAGAAGACACCATTGAAGCGTGCAGGGTACGTCGCGCTGAATGTATGGCTGGTCTTCCACCTGTTTTCGATCGCAATCACCCCCATGACGGTCGGAGCAACCTCGGGATTGGCGGCCACCGCCTGGCGAACCGTCTCGCCGTATCCTCAGGCGTTCTACCTGGCGCATGGGTTCCATTACTTTGCACCGGAACCTGGCAGCAGCACTTTGTTGAAATACACGGTGACGTTGCGGAACGGAGAGACCAGGTCGGAGACGATTCCGAATCGCGGCATCAGTCCGCGACTGCTGTACCATCGCCACTTCATGGTGACTGAGTACCTCGGCGGCATTGAGCCTGAGTACCGCGATGTGATGGTTCGTGCCTTCGCGGATCGGCTGTTGAAAGAACATGGCGCGGATGAAGTGTCGCTCACGATGGTTCGTCACGACCTGGCAACAATGCAACGCATCCGTGTTGGTGGGTCGTTGACCGAACCCGATCTTTACGAAGAAGAGTTCCTGGGAACGTTTCGATGGGACGGGTCGTCACCCAAATAAAAAAGACTCGTCGCGACTTCGCTGACGCCTGGCATGGGTTCTGGTTCTCTGAAGCGGACCCAACCACGTTATGCGTTATGCGCGTTTTGGTAGGCGGGATGTTGGTCTACACGGTGGGCGTGTGGGGGCTGAAGTTCGATGCGTTTCTGGGCGAACACGCCTGGAACAGCCCCGCACTGCTGCAGGAACTACAGACGCCCGGGATCGCTCCATCGTTTTGGTGGTACGTGCCCGATGGCTGGCAGACGTCAGTGCACTGGCTGTGCATGAGCGTTCTGGTGATGTTTACGATTGGATTGTGGACGCGCGCGACGTCTGTGCTGTCGATGCTGATCATCGTCTCGTATTCGTACCGCGCGCATATGTCCAACTATGGGTTGGATCAGATCAACGCGATCCTGACGTTCTACCTGTGCCTTGCTCCGTGTGGAGCCAGGTTCTCGGTGGATAACTGGATGCGACAGTACCGAATCCAGAATGCACTGACGGTTAACATTCCCACGCCAAAGTCTGTGTCAGCGAACCTGGCGACTCGGCTGATGCAGGTTCACTTTTGCATCATCTATTCGTTTGCCGCTTTGGCGAAACTGCAGGGCGAAGGCTGGTGGAACGGTGAAGCCATTTGGATGGCGCTGGCGAACACCGAATACCAGACGGTCGACATGACATGGATCGCCTGGTACCCGTGGATCAGCGACATAGTGACGCATGGGTCGATGTTGTTCGAGCTGACGTTTTGGGTTCTGGTGTGGGGCCGCTGTCGGCCGGTTGTTTTGTTTGCTGGTGCGATGTTGCACTTAAGCATCGGAGCGTTCATGGGCATGTGGACGTTCGCGTTCATTATGATTTTCGGCCACCTGGCGTTTTGGCCGCCATCGCTGGTGGATCGCATTATAGAACGCGTTGTGAACCCAACGCGCCGGCGGAAGAAAACACCACCGCGGCAACCTCGCGTGATTGACGAGATATCCACAACAGTTCGAACCGAACCCGCTGCCGCAGCGTCAGCTTCGGCAACGCAGTTGGTGTGCGTGGATTGCAACCAGACGACTCGCGTGCGGTGCATCAACCACTTCACCGAACACGGTTTTGAATGCTACGCGACGGATAACCCGGAAGCTGCGGTGCGTTTGTGTGAGACGCTTCAGCCGCAGGCCATCATCATTGTGGGGCGTTCGTTAACGGATTCTGGGCTGCGTGACTTTCACGAGCGACTCACGCTGCGCGCCGCCAACACGCTGGCTCTTTACATTCTGGGAGCGCAGCAAATTGAGCGTCTTGCAGAGTCGCTGGAGTCCAAAACGTGCCACCTTGTCGATTCTTCAAGAAGCGTTCGTGATGTGCGTCGCTTTGTTGAGAGCTCACTACAACGGCCTGGTGGTGGCGTTGCGGTTGCGACGGATGTTCTTCCCAATTCGCACAACTTCGAAACAACCGAGGATCAAGGGTCATGCAACAACGCTGCTCCAAAAAAGCCTCGCTAGTTCTCACCTTGGTGTGTCTTTCGCTGGGTGGTTGCTCTGAGAAAATCGATTCGTTTGACGAGTACGTCCAGTTGGCTCGGTTGAAGGAACGCCAGGAAAACTATCCGGCGGCAGTCGAAGCGTACTCACAGGCGCTTGCGCTTGTGCCGAACGATCCTATGACGTGGTACGACCGGGGCGTCGCGCAGTTGGCGAGCGATCGAACCGAACTCGCGATTGCCGATTACGCTCGGGCCGTTGAACTAGACCCGGACTTCGCCATCGCATGGAACAACCTGGGCGCGGCGCAGTTGATGGTGGGGCAGTTTTCAGCGGCGATTGATAGTTGTAACCAGGCCATCGACATCGATCCGACCGATCCCCTGCCCTGGCGAAACAGAGGCCTCGCGCATCACCGTAGTGGGATGCAGCGGCAGTCTATCGACGATCTGACGCAGGTTGACCGCCTGGAACCGGGCGACCCGTTCACATTGCTTTCTCGAGGAATTAGCTTCCTGGACGATGGCCAGATGCAGCTCGCTGCCGGTGACTTCACGGCCTGTCTTGAGATAGACGATTCCGAACCGCTGCCGTGGCTGAAGCGAGCCATCGCGCGATACCGATTGGGTGATGAGAATGGCGCGGCTTCGGATATTGCTGAAGCGAAATCGCGTGGAGCAGAAATCGACGTGGCGCCTGCGGTTCTCTCCGTACAACATCCGGTGCCGTTGCCTGGCGTGGTCGAACAACATTTGACTGCGGCTGGATACGAAAAGACTGAGCAAGGTTGGCGCAGGTCTGATGAACCGGTTCAGGTGATTGCGAAAGTCCCGGTCCGTGATGCTGTCTCGTTCCGCGAGTCAGAACTGGTGTTCTTTAATGCGCCGGTCGAGAAGGTTCTGGTGGTCTTCGAACCAACTGCGGACGGTATCCGTGTCGTGCGCATGCTTGAAGATTGGGATGCCGACGCGGCTGAGATGCGGCCAACCGAATTGTCGTTGCCGGTTCGTTAGAGACAGACGTTTGCTAACTACGTCGTGCGACCATGGATGTTGAACCACCGATCGCAGTGAGCACACTTCGTGTCGCCAAGCGGTGAAACATCGGCTTCGTCGGCCAGAGGTGCGGCGCAGCCCGGGCATTGGTAGTTGCCGACCGTAGCGGTTCCCGCCGGGCCTGAACCTTGCTGCTCACGTTGGGTCTGTTGTATGAGCTCCTGAACCTTGTGAGTTGGTTGCAGTGCTTTTCCGGACAAGGCCACAGCCCCGAACGTTACGAAGGCCAGCGCGATAATGCTTCCAAAGATTCGGAAGAAAAGCGGCGGCGAATGGAACTCGCCAAATGGAGCCAGCCACAGGCCTCCCAGGACGGTGAGTCCAATAGCAAGTGGGAACAGGCCGACAAGACGTGCGAATGGCATTCAGTTTCCTAAGCAAAGTCAGACGCGTAACAAGTGGGGGGTACTACGCGGTGAACCATGTAGGGTAACGGATCCAGCAGGGCTGCGGATCTTTGAATTCTCGCAATTTCCCCCCAACGCGCATGAGAAAACTCGCGAGCCCGGGAAAGAGGACTCGCGAGTTTCAGACAGCAAGAGGTTTTCGTAGTCAGTGACTGACTACTCAGTGGCTGCTTCCTTACGTGCTTCTGGTGGGAGTGGCACGAGGTCTTCGTTGTTTTCGGCAGCGTCAACGGCCTGGTCGGCACTTCGCTTGACGATGGCCGAATTCTGGCTGAGGCGAGTGGTTCGTTGATCGAGAATCACTCGAGCAGCTTCGCGAACTTCGCGGTCTCCAAGACGTCGCAGGTTGCTAAGTTCGACCAGTGGCTGCAGAACACGAGCGGCCCGACCGACAGAACTTTCCAACATTGCGATTTCGACCATCGTGCGGCGGATGCCTTCGATTGATCGGACGTGTCGGTCGACTTCAACCTGAAAGTCATCAAGGATTTCAAGAGTCTGAACGGCACTGGCAACATCGGTGGCTTTACCAGCCAGACGTGATTCCAGTCCAAAGAGTCCGTCCAGGTTCGTACCGGCGCTTGTCGTATCGGCTGCGGCCAACGAGTCATTGATGACCAACAGGCGGTTCGCGTTGTCTTCTGCAGTCGCGATCTTGTCGGAAGCCAACTTGGTGTGGATAGCAGCGATGCGTTCGATGTTCTTCTCGGCAGCTGCGATTCCATCGTTCTCACCAAGCATGCGGTACTTCAACTCAGCCAGCTTGGTGATGCTTTCTTCAGCTTCGTCAACCTGGCTGCTGCCAGCGATGACTGCAGTCGCGACTGAAGCGAGGCTGTCCAGGGCGCTCATGGCGTCGTTGGTTTTCTCAGAAGAATCCACGATGTTTCGTCGCAATGCCAGGAGACCGTCAAGCTGATCCAAAGCCATCTTTGTGTGAGCGTCCTGAGCGGCGAGGCGTTTGTGCAAAGCAGCGATTGAATTGAACGCAGCCAAAGCCTTCTGAGATTCCTTAGCTTCGTGTTCGACGTGCTCTCGTAGACCTTTGATAGAAATCAGCGTCGCACTGATGTCTTCGATCTGGCTGGCCTGATCCTGAAGACCGCTTAGCAGGTCGTTGGTTCTCCAAAGCTGCTGGCGTTCGGCAACCAGCTTTCGCATGTCTTTTTCGCTGTCGTCCAGTCGAGCTTGAATCGATTCAAGCTGGTTCTTCAGCGGTCCCACCATCATGATTTGGAGACCGAAGAATATGACGGAGGCCGCGACCAGCATGGTCACAGCGAAGAATGTTCTGAAACTCTTAAGGTCGTCCGTTCGCGAACGCTTACCCTGTGATGTGTACACAGCGTCTCTCCCTGTGCTGTCTGACTATTTATGTTAATCAGGAACCCAGTGGGCCCCGCTTTCCCTTAGAAGGCGCCATGTATGACTCACCGATCGATAACCGGAAATGACAACCTATCATGTCTATTGTCGCCAAATCTGCTGTTCCTCATGTGGCAAAATGAACAATCTCCGCAGGCTGAGTGGGTGTTACGGGTTTGCGCCTTGGAGTGTGTTCCAATCGTTAGAACCACCCGGTCTTCTGTCTTCGCGAGCCGAACCACACAAAAACGCTAACGCTACTCGCCCACAACCTTAGTCCTGCTTACCTGAGCGTGCTGACCGGCCTCGCGAATTTTTAGAACCGCCACAGGCCAGGATTTCCAAGACCACTGCGCCGCCTACCGCGCGTATACTTGGGCTTGGGCAACCAATGCTGCAGAGATCGAAAATGGTCCGCACCACATCATCAACCAGCTTCCTGCCAGGCCGCTTGTGCGTCGCCCTGGCCGCGGTGATTTCGTTATGCGCGACGTCGGCTGTGTGTGCTCAGCGTGGTCCGGTCTTGCCAACCCGCCAGGACTTCCCGGATCCTTCAAATGCCAGGAAGCCGGTGACCTCAGGCGACTCTTTGGGCCCGGCCAGTGATTCACTGGATGGTGACCCGGCGTTTGAGATGCCTGTTCAGGAACTCCAGACTCCACCGGACGACATTGAAGTCTTTGAACCTCCGGTGCCGCCGAGTGAAGAACCGCGTACGAATCGTAAGCTGGATTTCGGTACGCCAGTTCCCAAGTTGCCGCCGCTGCGAATGCCTGTCCGATCGGGAGGCGTCACGACGAAGTACAACGTAGGTATCGCAATCACTGAGGTTCTTTTGAACCAGCTTGCTGCCGACGTGCGGCAAGAAGCGGATTCGGTCTGCGATCGGATTCTTGGCACTCCGGTTTCCGGAACGCAAACTACCAGAGCGACAACGCGGATTGATTGCCGACGTAACCAAAACATCGCTCAGATGGATGTTGTCCTGGAGAGCCTCACAAATTCGAACACGCTGGGGCGTCGTCCGTCCGCAACGATTTCCACCGAAGGTTGCCACCGCGCGGACCTGATTAAACCTGTCTTCTTTGACGGCCAGGTACTAAGAACGCGTCGGCCGCAGGGGTTCATCAAGGCAAACAATCTCACCCGCGGGGTTGTCACGACACTGACTGGTGTGCCTTTGGTGGGGCCAATTGCGAACCGGTACGCTCAGTCACAGGCGGCAATGTCTCGCACGGCTGGTGAAACGGAAACGGCAGCGCTGCTAAGCAGGCGAGTTGTCCCGCAATTCAACCAGTCTGTTGATAACAAACTAAGCGACGCCAACGTCGCGCTTCGGAATCAGGTTCAGTCGTGGTTGCGAGATAGACAACTGTGGCCGAACGAACTGGAAGCCAGCACGACCGACGACGAAATGCGCCTGCGGGCTCGATACGGTGACCCGTTGGGATCGCCGGCACCAGGACGTCGATTGTTTGGACGCTATGGTTCGGTTCTCCTTCACGAAACCGCGATCAACGCGTACCTGGCTCAACTCAATATGGGCGGCTTGCGAATTAGTGATCGTCAATTGCAGCGAACGTTGTCCGGCCTCACGGGGAACCAGGAGATTCCTGTCGAAGTCGCCGGTGAGCCTGAGATTGTGGAGGACATGACGAAGCCGCTGCTCTACACGATTGTGTTCGCACCTACGGACCCGATTCGAGTTCGGTTTGACGAAGAACAAAGCGAAGTTGTGTTGCGGTTGAGCATTGAACCAGTGGTCGGGTCTACAATTCCGATGCAGGAATTGCATCTGCCGGTGCTGGCCAGCGTTGTTGGCGACGCGATGGAACTGAGTTTCGGAACACCGGGTGTGGTTCCCGCCGATGGAAGCGAACCAGGCATGGCGTCTCAGTTGATCGGCGAACAAATCGCGAAGCTGACAAAGACTGTCAGCATGCCGAACCAACGCGAGTTTACATTCGGCGCACAGCGGAAGATGACAGCGAAGATTAGCGACATCGCCGCCACCAACGGGTGGTTGTTGATCGCCGTCGATTAGTTAGTGCGGCCGAGTCCTCGCTGCTCTGTTTAACCCGTGGCCAAAGGCCAGGCTGAGGCTATTCACCGCGCGAGATCGGGACAGATGACAAGATCGCTGGCGGCCTGGTCTTCGACCACGGGTTAAACGGGGCGCCTACCCGCGCTACCGGGGGCGAGCCTGTTTTTAGGAATGTTGGTGGCATTCGAGCCGTTTCGGTTCAAACGCAGCGTCTAGTCAATAGAATCGCGCACTTGAGCCCACGGTCACTACTTCGCTGACGACGCATGAAAAACGGATTCCTCGGCAACCCAACTTCGTTCATGCTGGACTTCGTTGTCTGCGCGCTGGCGGTGCTGGTTCCGCTTTTGCTGTACAGCCTGTTTGTGGTGAAGAAGCAGAAGAAGTACACGCTGCACCGGAATCTGCAGGTCGTGTTGGGAGTGGTTCTGTTGGTTGCTGTTTCTGCGTTCGAGGTCGACATGCAATGGGTGCAGGGCGGCTGGGAGAACGTGATGGGCAAGCAGCTTGACACGCTTGGCGAAGAGGGGCTGGCCAGCAAGATTGCAGCTGTGCGAAAGGTCTTGCACATCCACTTGTTGTTCGCGGTTTCGACTCCCGTGTTGTGGGTCGTCACGTTGGTCCTCGCCTTGAAACGGTTCGACAATCCGCCTTTGCCCGCTAAACACAGTCGTACTCACAAGACGTTGGGCTGGCTGTCGACCATCGCATTGACGCTGACGTCGGTGACGGGTGTTTGGTTCTACTATGTGGCGTTCGTGGTGTAGCGAACCGCATTTGCGTCGGTGTTAGGGCTGAGCTAACGTAGTTGGCATGCGGTACAGGCCGCTACCACCTCGCGGAAAGGGCGAAGCCCACCTGGCGATTCAGGACGTCCGTTTAATTTGCGACTGTCCTTCGGCCCATGATGCGAGTGGTTGGGCGAATGCCGAGCGATACGCTCTGGAAGGAAGGTCGTGATGCCCCAATCTTTGCCTCCGAACGCGTCCCTTGAGAACCTGAAGAAGCAGTCGAAGACACTGCTTCGAGAATGGCGGGCTGGCGACGCGGCCGCATTGAAACGTGTTCGCGATAAGCATCCGCAGCATGCCGATTCTGTTGACGATGTAGCGCTGATTGGTGCTGCGAAGCTGACTGATTGTCAGCTGGTGCTGGCGCGTGAGTTTGGCTTCGACACCTGGAGCGCGTTGCGATTGGCGGTTCGGCTACAGAAAGAACAACCGGTTGCAGAGCTCTTCAAGTCTGGATTGCTGGACTACACCGGTAGGAACCCGACAGACATTGGGTTAGCGAAGCAGCTGGTTCTTGAGTTTCCACAACTTGCGGAAGCGGATGTTTGGACGGCCGCGACTCTGGGCAATGTGGAAGTCATCGGGCAGTTCATCGATGACTCTCCGGAGCTGGTGAACCAGGTTGGTGGCCCAAACAAGTGGCCGCCGCTCATGTACCTGTGCTACTCACGGATCACAGACAGCGCGGGCGACCCGGTTGCGGCGGCGGAGTTGTTGATTGATCGTGGAGCCAATCCCAACGCGGCGTTCCGGATTGAGGATTGCCATTTCACTTGCCTAAGCGGTGTGATTGGCGAAGGTGAAGCTGGCGCAAAGTATTGGCCGCCACACACACGGGCGGCTGAGTTGGCAGAACTGCTACTTGTCAAAGGGGCCGATCCGAATGACGGGCAGGGGTTGTACAACAGCATGTTTAGCGGCGGAACGCACTGGCTGGAACTGTTGCTGGCTCACGGGCTCAATCACAACCACAAAGTCAACTGGGTGAAGGACACCGAAAATCGAATGCTGGACTACTTGTTGGTTCAGGCGGCTAAGTACGACCAACCAGATCGCGTGGAGCTTCTTTTGAAGCACAAGGCAGATCCCAATGCGACGTGCTTTTACGATAAACAACCGTGTTATTCACACGCTGTTGGCCGTGGGAACACAGCGGTCGCTGAGGCTTTGGTGCGCGGTGGTGCGACGAAAACTGACGCGGCGTCGGACAAAGAACGGTTCATCAACGCGTGCATGGCATCAGACCATGCGACCATTGAACGTCTCGAACGCCAGCACTCCACTCCGCTACTTCGCCGGTGGGCGTCTGAGTCATCATCGAAGGTTGCTCAAGCCGCAGAGATTGGAAAGCCGGCGGCCGTTTCAACGATGCTGAGTTTTGGATTCCCCATCAACAACGCGATGTTTGACGCGGCCTGGAATGGCCAGCTCGAAATCGCCCGGCTATTAATCGAAAATGGAGCCAGCGCGAGGCTGCGACATTCGGTTCACCATGTCACGCCAATCGCGTTCGCAGATAGAGCCGGCCACTTTGATGTTCGAGATTACCTGCTGGAACAGGACGTCGATGTGTTCGATGCCATCCGGTTCGAACGCCCCGACCTGGTCGCGAAGGTTTTGAAAGAAGACCCCGGCGCGGTGGAGCGTTCGCTGGGTGAGTATGGTGGAGAACCCAAACGAGCGAACGAAACGCCACTTGTTGCCGCGGTGAGTGGGGGCGATGTTGAATCCGTCCAGTTGCTATTGGCTGCCGGCGCGAACAAGAACGCCCGCGATCATCTGGGGCGAAGTCTTAGCGAGATAGCAATCGCAGAAGAGCTGCCGGAGGTTGCCGGGCTACTTTGAACCTGAACCACCGCGCATGAAAAATGCCCCGGCTGAGAAATCTCAGTCGGGGCATTTTTATATCGCATCGGAACGGTTCGGGCCGTAGCGGCTCAGTTGCTGGCAGGTTGAGCCTGTTTAACTTCAGCTTCGCGTTCTCGTTTAATTGCTTCGTAAACTTCTTCTCGGTGCACTGCGACTTCAGACGGAGCTTCGATTCCAATTCGAACCTTATCCCCACGGATATCGACAATCCGGATCACAATGT
>CAZAIB010000110.1:0-21771 GCA_964485095.1 uncultured Planctomycetaceae bacterium
GCCTCCGAGCCCCAAGGTCTTGCGGCGTGCATAGCTCGCAAGCGTTGATCGATATGTAGGCGTGGATAGGACGATCATGGAGATGGGTGAATCGCTCGTGCTTGGGGCTCGGAGGCCCACAAGTACGGGACGCTCGCACCTGACATTTATCGATTGACGGACCAGACCAGTAGGCGAAGAGAATGACTGAAAGCGATCGACCGCTACCAACCGCGACAGCCAAAGGCTACATGCCCGGCTTCGGCAACGACTTCGAAACCGAAGCCCTTCCCGGTGCGCTTCCCGTTGGGCGAAACTCGCCGCGTCGGTGCCCGTACGGGCTGTACGCTGAACAACTTTCCGGTTCTCCATTTACGGCTCCGCATGCAACGCTGGAGCGATCGTGGCTCTACCGCATCCGTCCGTCAGTCAAACACGTTCGCCGGTTCTCCAAAATCGAAATGCCGTTGTGGAAGAGTGCTCCCAACATCGTGCCGGATGTTGTATCGCTCGGGCAGTACCGCTGGGATCCGACGCCGTTCCCTGACGGCAAAGTCAACTTCATAACCGGTATGCGAACCATGACGACGGCCGGCGATGTTCGCACGCAGGTCGGCATGGCGTCGCATGTTTACCTCGCGAACTCGGGGATGGGCGACGAATACTTCTACAACGCCGACGGCGAATTGCTGATCGTCCCGCAGATCGGTCGACTCGCGATCTTCACCGAGTTCGGCAAGATCGAACTCGAACCACTGGAAGTCTGCGTGCTGCCGCGGGGCATGGTGTTCAAAGTCGAGTTGTTGGACGACGAGGCCAGAGGGTTCGTCTGCGAAAACTACGGAGCCAAATTCACACTGCC
This sequence comes from uncultured Planctomycetaceae bacterium, assembly GCA_964485095.1. Taxonomy (GTDB): domain Bacteria; phylum Planctomycetota; class Planctomycetia; order Planctomycetales; family Planctomycetaceae; genus CAYNWT01. The sequence continues at coordinate 842 of CAZAIB010000110.1, forward strand.
TGGCCGAGGTCCAATCGGTGCCAATTGCCTGGCCAATCCTCGCGACTTCAAAACACCAGTCGCGTGGTTTGAAGATCGAGACTCTGACTGCGGTGTCACCATCAAATGGTGCGGCGAGTTTCATCGAACGCAGATCGATCACTCGCCGCTGGACGTCGTCGCGTGGCACGGCAACTACGCTCCGTACAAATACGACCTGCGACACTACGCCGCAGTCGGTTCCATCACCTTCGACCACCCGGATCCATCTATCTTCACCGTGCTGACAGCACCGACGTCTGAAGAAGGAACCGCAAACATCGACTTCGTGATCTTCCCGCCTCGCTGGCTCCCGCAGGAGAACACGTTCCGTCCGCCTTGGTACCACAAGAACATTATGTCCGAACTAATGGGCAACATCCACGGCCAGTACGACGCCAAGCCCACCGGTTTCATGCCCGGCGGAATCAGTCTTCACAACTGCATGCTGCCGCATGGCCCCGACAACGACGCGTTCGAAAAAGCGAGTTCCTCAACCGACGATCCGGTGTATCTGAAGGACACGATGTCGTTCATGTTCGAAACCCGGTTCCCTCAAATGGTCACCGAGTTTGCCGCGAAGGATGCGAAGCTGCAGGATGACTATGTTGATTGTTGGGAAGGTCTGAAAAAGCATTTCAACGGAACACCGGAAGACAATTGGTCCTGAGGTGGTGCCGGGCTCACCAGCCGAGCAAAACATGAGCCACCACAGCTGCGGAGCAGCGACGCGAAGCGATAGTAGCGTGTGGCGCCAGCCACACGTAACCAGACCCTCCTCCGCCATAAAGCTGCGGAGCAGCGACCGCAGGAAACTCCCACGCCAACGCGCTATCGATTTCCTTCGGTCGCAGCTCCGCAGCTTTCTCATCCTTTGAGCCCGCGTTCGTGCGGCTGTCGCCGCACGCTACATTCGCTTCGCGTCGTGGCTCCGCCACTATCCCGACTCACGCATCGGGAGACTAACCGGAGTTGCCAGCACGCTAACGGTTTGAACATCGCTAAACTGATTGCAACCCGCTTTCACACTGCCCTCCGTACCCGGTTTCCGATCCCGCCATGACCACATACCACCAACTCCACGTCCATCTCGTCTTCAGCACCAAACAACGCCGTGAACTCCTCAAGGCCGACTTCGCGAACCGCGTGCACGGGCAACTCGCCGCCATTCTCAAAGAAGAGGACGTCGTTCCGCATATCGTCAATGGCCACTACGATCACGTTCACGTCCTGCTCAGCTTCAAGCCATCGCAGTGCCTTTCCGACATCGTCCGAGTTCTCAAATCACGATCCTCCAAGTGGATCAACGAGCAAGGAGGACCACTCAACAGCTTCGCCTGGCAACGAGGCTATTCCGTGTTCTCCGTGAGCCACTCGCAGATGGACGTCGTCCGTCGATACATCGAGAATCAGGAAGAACACCACCGACAGCGTTCGTTCATCGAAGAGCTTACCCTCATGCTCGATCGCCACGGGATCAAGTACGACCCACAGTATCTCGACGATGAATAGCCTCCCGCCCAAAAGCTGCGAAGCAGCGACGCGAAGCGACAGTAGCGTGTGGCGCCAGCCACACGTAAACCTGGCGCCCCATGCCCACAAGCTGCGGAGCAGCGACCGCAGGAACCCCTCACGCCAACCCGCTATCGACTTCCTTCGGTCGCAGCTCCGCAGCTTCCTTTTTTTCGAGCCTCCGTCCGTGCGGCTTGCGCAGCACGCTACTTTCGCTGCGCGTCGTGGCTCCGCCACTTACCCCTCGACTTGCCAAATTGATCGCTGGTCAAATAAAAGACAGTAGTACTTAGCGCCTACGGGCCCGCGCACAGGAACAATTCCAGCGAATTCGTGGGCCTCTTTGTCTACCCGACTAACATCCGTCGAGCATGAACGAGAATTCGATTTCACTTTGGATTAGCGCACTCCGCTCCGGCGATGAGTCTGCTGCTGCCGCGCTGTGGGATCGGTATTTTCAGCGACTCATGCACGTGGCTCGAGGGCGCATGAAGGGGATGCCGCGGTCGTCTTATGACGAAGAAGACGCGGCCATCAGTACGTTTCGCGTTCTCTGTCAAAAACTGGCGGCGGGCGAATATCCTGAACTCGCAGATCGCGATGCTCTGTGGAGTGTGATGCTGACCGTGCTGGTTCGCAAAGTGCTGCGTCGGTTCGAATATGAGAGTGCTCAGAAACGTGGTCAGGCAGTGTCGATGTCGACCGGCATTGAAACTGCGCAGCGCGAAGATTTGTCGCACCTTGTTTCTGAAGAATGCGAGCACCTGCTGACTCGGCTCGACGATGATCTGTTGGAGCAAGTGGTCGTGTTGAAGCTGGATGGATTTACCAATGATGACGTCGCTCAGCAGCTGGGTAAAAGCATCAGGACGGTGCAGCGGATGTTGACGTTGATTCGTGAGATATGGGTCAGGGACGCCAATGAAACCGATAGAGACTAGTCGACTCACGATCGACCAACAGCGGCAGCTTCACCAACTGTGCATGAAATACGAAGACGCGGTTTTGTCTGATCAACCGCCTGGGCCGGCCGAATGGCTGTCGAACACCGGCGATCTATCGGTCGCCGTCGTGCTCAGCGAGTTCGTAGCGATCCGCTCAGAATACAACCCGAAGCGCACAACCAAATCCAAGCTGCAGGACAGCGTTGGTGTAACGACGACACCAGCCGACGTGCTGAAAAACTGGCGGGAAGAATGCCTACAGCTTCATCCCCAAGATGCCGAGGCGATACATTCGATCTTCGCCAATGCACCGGTTGCTGAGATCGAAGACGATGTTTCCGACAGTGTGACACTTCAAGCACGACTGAACGACAAGCGGTATCAGTTCATTGAAGAAATCGATCGCGGCGGTACCGGCGCGGTCTGGCTGGTTTATGACCAGCACCTGCGCCGCGAAACTGCGGTCAAGGTTCTGCTGAATTCACACGGTGGCGAAGACAGCGAACGGCGGTTGCGGCAGGAAGCTCGCCTGTGCGGACGGTTGTCGCATCCGGGCATCGTGCCGGTTTACGAGCTGGACCATTTCGACGACGGACGCCCATTCATCAGCATGAAACTGATTCGCGGCGAAACGCTGTCTCAGCGAATCAAGACGCAGTGGCGCGAAAACAAACGCATGGATGCGGCGGAATTCATGCCGACGTTTCATCACGTTTGCGAAGCCATCGGTTATGCACACTCGCAGCAGATTGTTCACCGTGATTTGAAGTCCGCCAACATCATGGTGGGCGAGTTCGGCGAAGTGCAGGTGATGGATTGGGGACTGGGTAAAGACCTGGATGCGTTAGCGGGTGAAGCTGCTCCGGCCGCTGGCGACAATGGGTCCCAGGCGGAAGATACGGCGAACGGTCTGATGTCGGCGACCCGACCGCATACAGTCGCGGGTGCGGTTTTCGGAACACTCGCCTACATGCCGCCGGAACAAACAAAGGGCAATCCCAGCCTGATTGACAAACGCAGCGATGTGTTTTCACTGGGAGCGATCCTGTGCGAACTGCTTACAGGTAAGCCGCCCTACGTCGCTGAGAACACGCAAGCTCTGCTGCAGATTGCATCCAACGCTGATCTCGACGACGCCTACGAGCGACTCGATTCGTGCGGGCAGCCGGCCGAATTTGTGAAGCTGGCAAAGCACTGTTTGCGAGTCGATCCGAACAATCGACCGGCGGACGCGAGCCAGCTGGCAACCATGTTGGAACCACTGCTGCAGGCGCGGTCGGTTCGCAAACGACGATTGGTTCTTGCCGGGTTGTCCCTGACGGCGATTGTCGCCGCAGGCCTGGCTGTGATGTTCGCCATGGATTCCGCCGGAGATGCTGAAGCCATCCAGGCGCGCGTCAAAGAAGTTGATCGCGTTGAGACGTTGATCCAAAACTCCGACCGGCACGACGCGGAGGGCGAGACCGAGACTGCGCTTGATGAAATTCGCATGGCCAGACGTCTTGAAGATCACTCGCAACTGGCTGTTCGGGAAGTCAATCTGCTGCGAAAGCTCGGCCGCACCACTGATCTTGCAAACGCTTTTGCTCACGCGAACATGCAGTGGCCTGATGATAGTGCACTTTGCTCTGCGTATGTGGATTGGCTTCGCGAAAGCGGGCGACTGGCTGACGCACACCAGCGGGCGACCCGCACAAAGATCGCTCCTGGTATCGCCCGCGAATTGGTGATGCAGTTAGTGCTGACCAAACAGTACGACGATGCGATGGAGTATCGCGACTTACTGGAGTCGTTACCGGACGACCTCGAACTGCATGTTCAATTTATTCCCGCACTGATCAAAACGATTCGTTGCCGCGAAGCGCTGGAGCTGGCCGAAAAATTGCTTTTGGCACATCCGCAGAATTCAGACGTTCTGATGGCCTGCACCAAAAGTCGAATGGAGATGGCAGACTACGATGGCGCGGCAGAGTGTCTCGCTGCATGGGCGAAGTTGAATCCGGTGACGGACACCAATCGGACCACCCCGGAGCAACGTCTGGTCAGGCAGATGCCAATGTTCAAAACGCACCTCGAAGCTCTGAAGTCCAATGCATTTCGCGGGAAGGATATCTATGCAGCCGTTGGTCTAAAGATTGCCCGACATCAGTACCAGATTGAGGACTACGCGACATCACTGCAGTATTACGATCAGGTGTTGGTTGCCGCAGACAACGTGGCCTTTATCTCACGTCGGCAGTGGGTGTTGTACGCGATTTGCCTGCCTCTATTGGCCAACGATGTCGAGGGGTGCAATGAGGACACATTCGATCAAACAATGGCGCTTCTGGAGCGGCAGCTGAAGGATACGTGCATCGTCGACCGCCAACTAAAATTCCGACTCAGCTTCCTCCACGCCCTGGTCCACGACCCCGCTCTGCAGAGACTGCAAAGCCAGCTACGTACGCTGGATCTGACATCTGCTGAAAGAGAGAAGCTTCGAGCGTTCTGGAAACGCTGCCGAGCCACGCTTGCTGAACACACGACGCCCGAACTGCAACGGCAATTCAAGTACTTCATGAAGGGCTACACCGGCCCAAACACGCACCCGAATGTGCCGCCAGCACGGCCAAAGGTCAGGAAATAGTGGCAATCAGGCGTCTGGTTTTCCTTTTTTGAAATTTCCTGGCAGACGCCGACGGATTTTCCGCTTCATAGAACAGAGGGATATCCTTCGCGCGCAGGTCTCGGGGCTGCGCGGTGGTTTATCCGTCGCGAGAACTGAGAACTGAACTTCAAAGCGGAGTGTCAGTAGTTTGCGAAAAGCAACGGGCGGGCCACTGGCTGGTGCATGTTCGCACGGAGATCGTGTTCCCAGCCAGTACCGTCCCCGGGTTCGGAGGCTTGCTCTGGACGCACTATTACTGATCTGAGTGGGTCGTGTTTCATACTTAAATGCCAACAGTCCGGAGTAGGCCCGCGCCGGACTGATGGTGACCCTGCCTCTCACGAGGCAGGGTCCTTTATACAGCTTTTGATCCTTCACGGTACGGCGATAACGATGCTTCATGACGCGGAGCCAGTCGAAACTGACGCCGTGCGTGTTTCGACTGTGGCCCTGGGAAGCGTATCTATGGACGAACCTATCGAACCTCTGGGCCTACCACGTGTGGTCAAAGTGCATGTAGTTGACGATGAAGAGCTGATTGTCAAAGTCACTTCACGGTTTCTCCGCCAGTCGGGGTACCACGTGACGCACAGCACCAATCCGCTGGAAGTTTGTGACTTGCTTCGTCGTGACCCTGACGCCTTTCACGTCCTCGTCACCGATCTCGACATGCCTGAACTACATGGACACGAACTCATCAAACGGTTGCTGGCCATCCGCTCGGAGCTGGTGACTATTGTCCTCACGGGCACCATGCCGACAACAGGTCTGCAAGTTGCAGACTGGTACTTGCTCAAACCATGTACCCCCGAATCTCTCACGGTCGCCATCGCCAAATCCCTCGAACGTAAGGTGTCAATGTAGAGTTGGTCCGCGGAAGCAGAATTAGCGTGTGCCGCAAGGCAAGCGGGGCGCACGGGCCAGTACGAAGCCAAACCCACCGACTTCATTCATGATGCCCGGCGAAATCAGCCTGCACAGCTGCATTCCGCCGCACGGCACCGACAACGACGCATTCGAGAAATGCCACTCGTCAACCAACGACTCGGTGTACCTGGACAATACGATGTCGTTCATGTTCGAGACCCGGTTACCTCAGATGGCCGCTGAGTTTACCGCAAAGGACGCCAATCTTCAGGACGACAACGTTGATCGACTGCAGGGAAGGGCTGAAGAAGCGATTCCATAGGACGCCGGAGGCGATTGGCGATTGGTCCTGACAGGTGGCGAACTCGCTGCCAACGACAACTGCGGAGTAGCGACGTGGAGCCGTATGCAGGCAGGGTACCACGGGTTCTCGAACCCGTCCCGCGCCGCGGCAAGAGGCAGCGGTTTCCTCCAAGATCAAGTTTGCACACCAGTTCAAGAACCGGGCTACCGCAAATTCAGAACCCCTCGGCCCCTCTGGAATTCGTTGGGATCCAAATCACTATATCTACGACGCTGTGTTCCTTCACCGAAGTGTATGTATGATGACAATTGCTAGCCCAACCTAGGTTCCGAATCCGACAACCCCCCAGCATGTCTGAGCCCAACGAAATCGACATTCGCCTGACAGCACTATCGCGAGATGAACTGAATATTGTCGCGAAGAAGTTGCAAGTGGCATCATATCGTAGGAAAAACAAAGAGGAGCTAATCGCAGTCCTGAAAGACGACTATGGTGATCGCCTCGCGGGCGTACTGAATGTGACTTGGTGGGATCGACACCACAATCATGTATACGGAGGGATTACTATCGCGTCACTGGTAATCGCATTGATGCCAATGTTCTCCGCAGCCCAACCTATGGATTGCCAAGTTCAGCTGATCAAGATCGTGCCTGACAATGCCAACGACGTCTTTGATGCGACTGAAACTGGCAACTGGAAACTCGTAAGTGAAGACGAGCGATCAACCCTCGTTTTCAAAATCAGAAACGGAGCGCGACAGGCGGTCGGCCTTGTCAAGGGCTCTGTCATCATCGAGCGTTTCTCGAATCCCCTAAAAGACAAACCTTCAGTCGTCCAGTCAGCCTTCTGCAGATTGATGGATCATCAAGATCACCACGTAGCAACGATTGCGAAGCTAGATATCGGCGAGACGGGAACATTTCCCGTCAACACGGTAGTTGCTGCCGAATCTGAGATCGCACTTACTTTGTGGGTCCGGGTAATCGAGAATGATCGCCCGCCAGTTTCGTTCATCCGTGTGAAGGTGCGGTTCTACGACGACGAGCAACGCTACGTAGACTCAGAACCAGTGGACTTAGAGATTCACTCACTGACTGAGGACTTCGCAACTAAACCGTTGCCCAACTTATAGCATCCGCCGTTACTGTCGACTGCCACAGGTATGGACTGCGCGCTTCACCCTATCAAGTCCTTCACCACGTGCCCGTGCACATCAGTCAGCCGGAAATCGCGACCCTGATACCGATACGTTAGCTTGTGGTGATCAATTCCCAGTTGGTGCAGGATCGTCGCGTTCAAGTCATGGATGTGCATGGTTCCCGGAGTTCGTGAACCCTCCTTGTCTGGTTGAGGATCCATCGGAGTGCCGTCGGGGTGGGCGATGTTGTAGCCGTAGTCGTCGGTTTGACCATAGGTGATGCCCGGCTTGATGCCGCCGCCGGCCATCCAGGTTGTGAAACAGCGTGGGTGATGATCGCGGCCGTAGTTTTGTTTTGTCAAACCGCCCTGACAGTAGGCAGTGCGGCCGAACTCGCCGCCCCAAACGACCAGCGTGTCATCCAGCATGCCGCGGCGGCGCAGGTCGGCGATTAAAGCGGCGCTGCCCTGGTCGATGTCTTTACACTGCGATTCGTGTTCGCGGGGCAGACCGCCGTGAGCGTCCCAGCCTCGGTGGAAGATCTGAATGTTGCGAACACCACGTTCGGCCAGGCGTCGGGCGTTCAAACAACATGCGGCAAAGGTGCCCGGAGTCTTCGCATCTTCGCCGTACAGATCGAAGGTATCTTTGGTTTCGCCGGACAGATCCATTAGCTCGGGAACCGAGGCCTGCATGCGATACGCCATCTCGTGCTGACGAATTCGAGCCAGCACTTCGGGATCGGCGAAGCGTTCGTACTGAGCCTGATTCAGTGCGGACAGCGTGTCGAGTTGAGCGCGCCGGTCGGATCGCGAGACGCCTTTGGGGTTGCTGAGGTACAGAACCGGATCGCCCTGGCTGCGCATCAACACGCCCGCGTGATCGGCCGACAGGAACCCGTTGCCCCACAGTCGGTTGAACAAACTCTGTTCCGGATACTTCGTCCTCGCGTGCATGACGACGTAGTGCGGTAGGTTTTCGTTCATGCTGCCAAGGCCGTAGCTCAGCCACGCTCCGAGGCTTGGGCGACCGGGAATCTGACTGCCGGTTTGGATGTACGTGATGGCCGGGTCGTGGTTGATGGCTTCCGTGTATGTCGAATGAACCACACACAATTCGTGAGCCACCTTCTGCGTGTGCGGCAGCAGTTCAGAAATCCAAACGCCGCGGTCGTTGTTGTCGCACTTGGTGAACTTGTACTTGCTGGGACAAACCGGCAGGCCGCTCTTTTGGTTCGCCGTCATCCCCGTGATGCGTTGCCCGGATCGAACGTGGTCGGGCAACTGCTTGTTGAACATCTCCCGCATCTTTGGCTTGTAGTCCCACAAGTCCAGATGACTCGGTCCGCCTGACATGAACAGATAGATGACTCGCTTCGCCTTCGGTGCGTGGTGAAGTCCGCCATGAGTGGCTTCCTTTGGAACCATGCTCGCGTTCGACATGCCTGGTGCGAGCAGCTGAGCCATCGCCGCCGTGCCCAGACCCAGAGCAGTCTTTCCGAACAGTTGCCGGCGAGTTGTGTTGAGTTCGAATTCGCGTTGTTGGTTCATGGTGCCTTCTATTGTACTCATACCCGTACTCGCTCCTGTGTGGCGGAGCATTGCGTGTCGCCAATCGAACTTGGTGGTTAGTACATGAGGATTGCAGCATCGCTGGCCAGGATGGTCGCACAGACTTGAGTGAACGCCGCGAGTTCTGCTTCGTCCAGTGTGTCTTCTCGCGGCGCTTCGCCCAGAGACAAAAGATCGCGGGCGTCTTGTGGGTTGCTCACGTAGCGTCTGCCCATTTGATTGTGCAGGTTGATGCACGCTGTTCGTTCTGCGGGCGTTGGCTTTCGTGATGTCAGTAGTTCAAAGGCGAAGTCGATTCGTTCGCCCAGTTCCTGTCGTTCCAGCATCAAACGCTCAGCGAATTTGCGAGCCATCTCAATGCGTTGCGTCTCGTTTAGTAGCCCCAGTGATTGCACGGACGTGTTCGTGCGAGAACGGCGGACACAACTGCTCTCGCGATCCGGCGCGTCGAAGAGTGTCATCATGGGATGCGGACTGGTGCGTTTCCAATAGACGTACAGACTTCGACGATAGAGCAGGGCGCCTTTGTCCTGCTGATACTGTTTCGTGTTGCTAGCCGGATGGGCGAGTGCCTTCCACATGCCGACTGGTTGATACGGCTTCACGCCTTCGCCACCCATGTGCGGGTCCAGCAAGCCGCTTGACCAGAGGCCGAGATCGCGAAGCACTTCGGCGTCCAGTCGATAGCTTGGTCCGCGACCGAATAGCTGGTTCTCCGGATCATCCCTGGTGAACGCGGAACTCTGCCGGAACGTTCGGCTGCTGACCATGAGCCGTAGCATTGTCTTGAGACTCCACCGCTGATCCTGCAGTTCCACCGCCAGCCAATCCAACAGCTCCGGATACAGCGGCTGTTGTCCCTGAAGGCCAAAGTCTTCCGGGGTCCGCACCAGGCCGTCACCAAACACGCGCTGCCAGATGCGGTTCACAAGAACTCGAGAAACCAGCGGGTGCTCGCGCGAGCTGAGCCAACGTGCCAGGCCAAGTCGATTGCGTGGCGCGTCGGCGGGCAGGGCGCCCATGACCTGCAGCACGCCTGGCCTCAACGGATCGCCCTTCGGCTGGTCATACTCGCCGCGATTTAAGACACGTGTTTCGCGCGGCTTGGCAAGGTCTTTGGCGACGAGTGTTGTCGTAAGGCTGGCGGCGATTTCCCTCTGCAGCTTCGTTGCTGCAGCGAATACGGAGAGCTTTGCGAACGGACCTTTCGGGTCGGCAAGCTGACGGAGTGCGGCGAACGAATCACCGGGTAGTCCCTGTTTCACACCCGCTGACTTCGCATTCGCGCGGGCGTCGGCGACCAGTTGTTCGACCCTGGCTTTGGTTGCCGGAAATGTGTCCCACTGAGCTGGATCTTTGGGAACACGAACGGTCGGTCCGTACTCGTACGCGTTGCGATCCATTGATGGCTCGGCGGTCGAATTAAAGAACGCCAGCAACTGGTAGTATTCCGTCTGCGAAATCGGATCGTACTTGTGCGTGTGACAACGAGCACACGTGAGCGACATGCCGAGGAATACTGTCCCCAACGTTTCCACTCGGTCAAAGTTATTCTTCATCTGGAACTCGGCGGGTATGGCTCCGCCTTCGCCGGTCGTTGGGTTCAAACGCACGTAGCCGGTTGCCACGAGGTCATCGAACCCGGGTTCCGGCAACAAGTCGCCCGCCAACTGCTTGAGGATGAAATCGTCCAGCGGCAAATCACGATTGAATGCACGAACCACCCAGTCACGGTAGGGGTAGATGCCGCGCTTGTTGTCCAGATGCAAACCATGCGTGTCGCCGTAACGAACCGCATCCAACCAGTACCGCGCCTGGTGTTCGCCAAACCGCGGGCTCGCCAGCAACTCTGTCACCAATTGTTGATAGGCGTCTTCACCATCGCCGGCGAGGAACCGTTTTAACTGATCCGGCTCCGGCGGCAGTCCCGTCAGCACCAGCGCTACACGCCGCGCCAACGTCGCCCGTTCAGCTTCTGGAGCGAATGTCGTTTTGTTTGCCTGAAGCTTCTCCCTAATGAAGGCATCGATTGGGTTCCCGGACGAACTGGGCCGAGCTTTCTGCGGAACAACAAAAGCCCAGTGCTTCGTGTACTTGCCGCCTTGCCTGATCCATCTTGAGAGGATGTCGCGTTCTGATTCAGTAAGCTGCTTCTCGGCGTCGACGGGTGGCATTGGATCGTCGGCCGAATGGATCCGTTCCAGCAGACGACTGTTCTCCAGAGCCTGTGCATCGATGGCGCGATAGCCACCACGATCGGCCGTCGCGCCGGCGAAGGAATCCAGTCTTAGTTCGTCACCTTCAGCGTCAGGCCCGTGACAAACGAAGCACTTGTTCGAAAGAACCGGCAGCACTTCCCGAGCGAAATCGACATCCTGTCCCGATGCAACGAGCCCGGACAACAGACACGCAAGAAGCAGTACGAACGAACGCAAACCAAGCATATTCATAAGCCCGATCTTAACCACCCGACGGACCGAGGAAAAACCGACTTCCAATCTTCGCCGACCGCGGCCGCGCGATTCGAGGAACTCAAGCGCCGGCCCTTTCAGATTTGCCGTCAAACCGATGAAGAAGCAGCCGCAGAAGAAGAAAGACCGCACCAACGATCGTCGGTGCGGCCTTTGATTTAGAACCAAGCCCTCTGAGACTTACTCAGCAGCATCCTTTTTCGCAGCGTCTTTCTTCGCTGGTGTGTCAGGCAGAACCTTCAAGCGAATGTTTCTGAATTGGACCTTCATCGCTGGTCCCTTATGAACCTGGAACGCCAGGATCCCATCTTTGCGGCGCATCTTCTCGTCGTTGTCTGTGCAGTCGCAGGTGACAACGCCGTTAATCTTGTGAATGAACCGGAAGCCCTTGGCTGAGATGTGGTAGTCGTTCCAGTCTTCATTCTTGATCTTCGCCTGAATCTCTGCTGAATTTCCAACCGAGCCAACCACCTTCTTTTCAAACTTGTCGCCCTTCCGGACAAGTTCAGTCTTCTCACCACGCAGTGCTAAAGGCCCCCGAAACTGCTCACCGTACAGAATTCCGGAATACGTCTTGCCAGCTTCAAAATCTGCCTGGTACCCGCCAACCTTCCACTTGGTCTCTGGCATTTCGAAGCTGCGATATTGGACTCCGGAGTTGCCTTTGATGATCTTGTACTGGAACGTCATCTCAAAGTTGGCAACTTTGCCCTTACGCCAAATGATAAACGTGTTCGCCGGGATTGGGTTCTCATCCGAGGTCGTTCCCGTGATCGCTTTATCTTCGACGGTCCAGAGCTTCGTGTTTCCATCCCAGCCATCAAGCGTCTTGCCATCAAAGATAGAAACAAACCCATCGGGCATCATGCCCGCGTTCAGCAGGTCGCCATAGCTTTTACCTTCAATCGGACTCTTTTGCTCAGCAAGTTTGTCAAACGCGGCCGCGATCGCGTCTTTGTCCTTCTCTTTCTTCGCCACCAATTTTGCCAGGTCTTTGCCAAACTCGTTGCGAACCTTCTTCGATCGCGCCGGGTGGCACATCGCACACGTCACCTTTTCGGCCGCAACGACCTTCGGATACTTCGCCTTGAACGCATCCATGTACTGCTTGCGAGCAAACGCAGGCTGGACGTGACCAAGCATGACAACGGAAACAAAAAGAACGATCGCGCGATGGCGTGACATGGCTAACTCCTGATAGTTGATTCAGCTTCAGAATACAGACTGGCCGCGTCAGAGCCAACAATCACGACAGATCCGCCGGCCCACCCGGCGTAAGTCATTCGCTGGCGGAACCGGACCGCGCGTCGAGCAGTTCCCCGACCGAACGTCGATAGCTCAGACCGAGCTCCAACGGAAACCGCGACAGCCCTTCGTCTCGAAGCACTGGTGCATGATCTCTTTCGTAAACATCGAACGCCTCGCGCGATGGAAACCGGTAGCGGACTTCGTAGGTCAACTGATCACCGTCCATACGCAGCAGCTCAGCACTGTTCGCGCCGGCCGCCATGACATCCTGCAGATGTTCTTCTCGAAGCCAGCCGACCCAATCATCCGCGACGGAGGGATCGCCCGTGAACACACATTGGACGGTGTAGAGAATGAGGGACTGGCCATCGTGGTCGTTACTGCTCATGGTTCTCTGCTTCGCTGTCAAACATCAGTGGCAATAACGCCAACACCAACAAGCCGGCTGGGCACCAGTTGCCGAAGTGGAAGTCTACTTCCCGAACGCAACGCAAATCGGACTGGGAACAAACGCAACCCCGCGACGGTACTCCAGTTCGCCCGTCTCCTGATCAATCGCGAATACCGACAACGTGTTGGAATCGCGACCGGCAGCCAGTAGCCACTTGCCAGTCGGATCGATATTAAAATTCCGCGGCCAGCCGCCGCGAATGGGTTCTACTTCCAGCAAGGTCAATGCGCCGGTCGATTCATCAACCCGGAACACGCTAATCGAATCGTTGCCTCTGTTTGATGAGTACACAAAGCGGCCGCTCTTGTGCACGCGAATCTCAGCCGCACTATTGAAGCTCTCTTTCGCCTTCACCGCTTCCGACAAAGTGCGAACCGTCGTCAGGGGCGTCATGGTGCCGCCGGCATCCGTATCCCAGGCAAACGTGGTAACGCTGAGTGCCAGTTCGTTGAGGACGAACACAAACTTACCGCCAGGATGAAACTTCATGTGCCGCGGCCCACCGCCCGGCGGGCACTTGCCGACGCCGTGACTGATCAACGTGCCGTCAGCGTGATTGATCTTGTAAATCACGACCGCGTCCAGACCCAAATCCGGAACCAACGCAAACTTGTTGTCTGGATCGTAACCCGTCCAGTGCGGGTGCGGGCTGTTTTGTCGGTTCCCAACAACCTTCGAACCGCCTTCGTGTTCGATCAATTGCGAACGGGCCCCAATGGAACCATCGTCCGAGACCGGGAACACAGCGACCGACCCACCGCCATACTGCGCGCTCATCAGAAACTTGCCTGTGGGGTTCATCGACAAGTGCGGCGCTCCACCATCTCCAATCGGCTGTGAGTTAATCAGCTTGAGTTTGGAACCATCAATGGAATACGCAACAGCGACGGGCTCACCCTTCGCACCGGTGGCGTAAAGAAACTTGCCATCTGGCGACAACGTCACCCAACCGGGACTCGACATCTCAGCCGCGAGTTCTGACTTGGAGAGCTTGCCGGTCTCTGTATTGAGGGTCAGTCGATAGATGCCCTTGCTCAATCCATTCCGGGGCGTCGTGGTTCCAACCCAGACGTTGACGTCCTGAGCGAACCCGGCAGACGCCAGGCAAAACAACACTACTGAAATGCGGCACAGCAATATCATCGATTAGATTCCCAGACACCAAAATTGGACGCGAGTATTAGCGCCATCACTTCCATCGCGCAACGATACGTCAGCGTATCGGATACCAGCGAGAGAAAACCAGCGTGCACCGCGAAAGGGTCGAGAGTCTTTTCGGCGGGCGACCCACGGAACAGAATACGGGGTCCGAAAAAGACTCCCGACTCTATATCCAATCACACGCGGTTCACTCTATCGCCGGTCCACGTTCTGTGTATCCACAGAACCAGAATCAACGCCAGCAAAGGACCGAACTCAAGCCACGGTACGAATTGGTCAAACACCTGCGTGCCGTTGTAGGGCAGGGACTCAAACAGCGGTTCCTCGCCCAGAGTTCTGAACCAAAATCGCAGGTAGTAGACCATTGCGAATCCGGGCATCAGCAACCACGCGCGGTTGCGAGTAAACGCGACCAGTGGCAAAGCCCAGGCCCAGTACCAGGGATTCTGAGTCGGTGAGAGCAACCAGAACCACGCCAGCGTCAGGAACGCGCATTCCAGAACACGTTCGGTCGCTGAGCCACGATTTGCGACTGCCAGCCAAACGGCGATAACAAGAAACACCAACGACGTCAGAGTCCGAGCCACCAGGAACGGCGTAAGGTGCGGTTCCAGCCCTAGTCGGTCCACGCACATCTGACACAGTTGAACTCGCCAGGCGTCCGGCACCACTGCGCACCAGGACTGCCGAGCGATCGGGCGGTTCCCAACCGGCCGGACGTTCTCATACGTGATCGCAAACAAGAAGTCGTTCATCTCCCAACGCGACAGAAACGCAGTCAAACCGGCCTCAGCTGGTGGCTTTTGCTGAACCGTCGGAAGCGGCGGCATGGACGGATCAGCTTGCCACGTGATTGTGGTTCGTGGAGCCGGCTTGGATTCACCCTTCGAAAGCATGGGCCAGATAGACCCAACACACAATGCCAGGCAAACCATGCCCAGCCCCGTCGCGCGAATGAATCCCAGCCTGTTCCAGGCACGCATGAGGAACAGTGGCAGCAGGACGATGGGGAACAGCTTGGCTCCCACCCCCAGAACAAGTGCCAGCAAAGCCAGCGCGAAGTGTGTGACGCCTTGTTTGCCGGAACGAATCAACAGCCAGACAGCCAGCGTCGAAAAGAACACGGCAATCGAATCCAGGTGACCGCTGTTGGCAAATTCCTTCAGCACCAAAGGACACCAACCGTAGGCAATCGCCCAGCCCATCGGCTTGCCCGCCTCGCGCAGCAGCAAACCCACGATCAACAGCGTTCCCATATCAAACAGAATCAGCCAGCCCTTCATCACCCCCAGACGTCCCTCAATGGAAAACGAATCGGGAGTCGTCCACGCGGCGGCCGCGAAGACCGCCTGACTGACCGGCGGGTAGACCGTAGTGATCTCACCAAAGTGAATGCGTCGCAGCGTCACATCAATCGCGCGACTGCGTGCTCGCAGTAGGGCCAACTGTCGGAGTTCGTCGTTCTCTGAAGCCGGATTTGCTCTCAACACGGCCGCCGGACTGTGCGCGTAGGGGCTAATGCCTTCACTGACGACCAGGCCGTCCCACATGTAGCGATAGATGTCGACTTCCAAAATCGGAGACGTCATCAACATCAGAAACCGCAGCGCCAGCGCGAAGACCATTACCGCGGCCAGGCTTTGAACTCGAGCCGCCAGCGCCACTTTGATCGCCCACAGGCTCACAATAAACGCAGCGGTCAGAACCGCAACCGTGACCAGCGTCGGGCAATCCTTCAGTTCTGTTCCGTAACCGAAACTTTTGGTCAGGAACGCAACAACCGCCATCAGCAGCCACAGCACCACGCCAGGCAACATCAGCGCGCGGACATCTCCCATGAACGAACCAGGGGCATCGGATTCAACAGTCGAAGCAGCCATCAGCGTCTCAGCAAACCGTATCTGGCAATCAAGGTCAGAATGCGCGTCCCGGCTTTGACGGTGCCACTAATGGTGCCGCTAATCTTGCTGACACCAATCCGCCGCCGGTAGGGAACCGGGATTTCCTTGTACGACAACTTGTGCCGCAGCGCCTTGAGCTGCATTTCGACCGTCCAACCAAAGTTGGTGTCGACCATCCCCAGTGCCAGCAGCTTCTGGTAATTGATCGCTCTAAAGGGACCAAGATCAGTGTACCGGCCGCCGAAAAATTTCATCAGAAAGCAACACAACCGGTTGCCCCACACCGCCTGAGGCGGCATCGCGCCGGGTTCGCGTTCACCCAGCATTCTTGAACCAAGCACGAAGTCGATTTCGCCGGCAAGAACCGGGCCAGCAATCTGCGGCATGAGATGCACGTGGTCGCTGTAGTCGGCATCAACAAACGCCACGACTTCCGGTGGCGTCTTTCCCGTTGCGACATCATCCGCGATTGTTTGTAATCCGCGCAGGCACGCCGATCCGTACCCGCGCCGTGGTTCGAGAATAACCCGAGCGCCGTTTTCTGCAGCCAGCGCGGGGGTTTTGTCTGTCGAACCGTTGTCGACAACAATCACCTGCCCAACAGCAGGAAGATCGCGCAGCACAAGCGGCAGCGAGTCTTCCTCGTTGAGCGCCGGGATAACAACAATTACCCCGGCCAGAGAATCAGCAGCGTTCGGTATCTCCCCTTCGTCATTCAGCTGGTCAGCTTTTGACGAAGTGGACATCACGAAACCCTGAGACTAGCGAGTACCTGATCCGCCACCTG
This sequence comes from uncultured Planctomycetaceae bacterium, assembly GCA_964485095.1. Classification (GTDB taxonomy): domain Bacteria; phylum Planctomycetota; class Planctomycetia; order Planctomycetales; family Planctomycetaceae; genus CAYNWT01. The sequence goes on from CAZAIB010000110.1 coordinate 17,863, forward strand.
AACCAGCTGGTGCTGAGAACGACGGTGAAGGGGCGTTGTAGCTCGGGGCACTATAGCTTGGAGCAGCAGTGCTCGTCGATCCACCTGAGAACGGTTGAGCCGACGGAGTGAACGACTGAGACGGTGCCGGTGAACTGTACGTAGGCGTTGAGGAGTAAGATGGTGAGTAAGCTCCGCCACCTGACTGACATGAGTCGCAGGAATTGCAGGAGTTACAGCCTTGTTGCGACGACTGGCAACCAATCAACGCACTAACAGCAAAGAAGGCCCCAAAAGCAGAGAAAATACAGAAGCGACGCATGAGAGAGGTTCCTTCCTCGAAGTGTGTCAGCGTGACGTCCTTGTCAGTCAGCATCATCGGCTACATGCGATCGGTACTCTGTGTCTATCAGCACAAAGATCGACGGAACCAGGAAAATGGAACGAATTAGGCCCGCGTCGTAAAACGCGGGCCCAATCAGTTCGGCACATTCGGCCGATGAATTACAGGCCGATGAAGTGGGTGGGCGGAACCTCCATCCCACGCCACGGACTTTTAGTCTGAGAACGCTGCGTCGAACTTAATGTCCGAACCCTGGAAGTCCACATTCTTGCAGAACTGAGCGGCCTCTTCGGCGCCGTGTTCGCGGTCCATGCCTTTGTCTTCCCATTCAACCGACAGCGGCCCGGCGTAACCGATCGCGTTGAGTGCTCGGATAATTTCTTCGAACCGAACACCACCACGGCCAACACTGCGGAAGTCCCAACCACGACGCGGGTCACCCCAGTCCAGGTGGCTGGCGAGAATACCGGTTCGACCGTTGAGAGTCGTCGAAGCATCCTTCATGTGGACGTGATAAATTCGATCAGGGAACGACCGGATGAACTCGACGGGATCCACTCCCTGCCAAATCAAGTGGCTTGGGTCGAAGTTAAACCCAAACTCTTCACGTCGATTCAGGACCGACAAAGCGCGTTCGGCTGAGTAGATGTCGAACGCGATCTCACTTGGGTGAACTTCCAAAGCGAACTTCACGCCGCATTCCTGGAAGACGTCCAGAATTGGGTTCCAACGATCGGCCAGCAGTTGGAAGCCGGCATCGATCATCTCACGCGGTGTTGGCGGGAAGTCGTAGATGCAGTGCCAGATACTGGAACCAGTAAAACCGTTGACGACATCGACCTGAAGCTTTTGAGCCGCGCGGGCTGTGTTCTTCATCTCTTCAACAGCACGTTCGTTGACACCGGCCGGGTCGCCGTCGCCCCAGACGTAGCCAGGCAGAATGCCTTTGTGACGATCGTCAATGTTGTCCAGAACCGCCTGACCAACCAGGTGGTTCGAGATTGAAAACAGCTGCAGTTCGTGCTTCTCAAGCAGTTCGCGTTTCTTCGAACAGTACGAATCATCAGACAGAGCTTTGTCTACTTCGAAGTGGTCGCCCCAACATGCGAGCTCCAGGCCGTCGTAGCCAAACTTCTTGGCCTTCTTGCACAGTTCTTCCAACGGCAGGTCAGCCCACTGACCAGTGAAAAGCGTTACGGGACGCCCCATTCCTGCACCTTCTTCGTAATAAGTATCTATGAGAGAGCGGCAAGCCGGGCAATTTGTGTGGCCGCCAGGGCCGCTCAAAAGAGACGTTTCGCGTGGCAAAACGTGTTTCGAACTAAGAATTACGGTAGCGCGGAAGCGGCGAAAAGTCAAACATTCGAGATTTCGGCCCGTAACTCCTTTGAAAGTCTGCGATTGGGTTCGACCGTCTCCGTTTAGTCACTAAGGACCACCGCGAAGCAACCGTTCAGAACTCGACTCTGCGAAGTCAGCGTTTTGGAATAAACTGATCAGACTGGCCAATTCGGAACAGGAACCACCACGATGTCACGCTTGCTAGTCGCGTTCGCAATCGCCGCCGCAATCACGCCTTCCTTTGCCCACGCGGCGCAATCGCAGTCGGCCAAAGAACGCACGCTGCGAGTCCAGCAGGAAAAACACGCCGAGCTGCAGCAGAAGTTTGAAAAGCAAGTCGACGAGATTGTCGAGTGGTGCAACGACAAAGGCCTGATTGACGCCGCTAAGCAAACTCGCGTCATCGCAGCGCTTCCTGACCCGCGGACTTTGAGCGAAGCAAAACTGCCACGCGAAGTGCAACCGCTTAGCCCGCCCGGAGCGATTGACGATCAACGCACCTGGCACGTGAAACTGGAAACCGCGCGAAATGCGTATGCGAAAGAACTCTACCGGCTTAGTCGGACGGTTCTGCGACTTGAATACCCCAGCTACGCCATGTCTCTGGTTCAGGAGGTGGCTCACCACGACCCCGACCACAAAAACGCGCGGCGGTTGTTGGGCTACGTTTTGTTCAAGGACAAGAAGCGGAAAGAATCTGAGTACATGGGCGAATGGGTGACTCCGTTCGAAAAGAAGATGCTGGGTTCGCTGAAGCGAAAGGTCTGGAACAAGAAGTACGGCTGGATCGCAGAGTCAGAGGTCACGAAATACGACCAGGGCCTGCGTCCCTGGAAGGGTTCGTGGATCACCGTGGAGAAGGACAACCAAATCCGACGCGACTTCCGCAACGCCTGGGAAATCAAAACCGAACACTTCATCGTCAAAACGAATTACAGCATGGAACGCGGCGTTCAAATCGCCAGCGAACTGGAAGAGTTCTATGCGTTCTTCAAACGGACATTCGCCAGCTTCTTTGAGACTCCGGAAGAACTCCGCAACCGGTTCGTTGGCAAAGCCAGAAACCGCGGGCGAGCGACAGCTCCCAAGCAGATGGAAGTCCACTATTACCGGACCAAAGAAGAGTACGTCGATCGGCTCATCAAGAAGATCCCACAAATCGCGATCACAGAAGGCTTGTACTACGAACCGGACAAGACAACTTACTTCTATCATGACCCGGATCGCGAGACTGACGGAACGCTGTTCCACGAAGCGACGCACCAATTCTTCGACCTTCCAACTCGAGACCACCGAGTCAACGCCGCACGCGCTAGAGCCCGGGCGTTGCGAGCGCGAGTGCTCACGAATTGGGTCATGGGCGAGAACGCCAACTTTTGGATGATCGAAGCGATTGCCTGCTATATGGAATCGTTCGAAGCCACTCCGACCGGCTACGCACTCGGGAATCCCAACTACATCCGCTTCCGCGCCGCCCACTTCAGGCTGACCAACAACGAATACTACGTGCCGCTAAAACAGTTTAGTGGCATGGGAATGAAGGCGTTCCAAAGTGACCCGAACATCGCCATGAACTACACACAAGGCTCCGGACTGGCTCACTTCTTAATGCACTACGATGGGGGTAAGTATCGAGACGGACTGGTTGGGTTCATCGCAGACATGTATCGCCCAGACCTCAAGAACCCGCTGCAGGAACCGTCTCTTGAAAAAGCAACGGGCACAACGTTCGTCGAGTTGGACAAGCAGTACAAGGAATACATGTCCAACCTGTACTCGAAGAAGCAGGCTCAAAAAGAACCAGCGGCGTCACAGTAGCCAGGTCTGGTTAGCCAGCCAGCACGAAAAGACGAGCAGGGCCAGGCCGAACAGCAAATTGTCGTGAACCGCTTTGAAGCGGCGGCATTCGGGGTTCAACAAAGGCGAACAGCCTTATGCAAGCCTACGCGCCGGTCCCACGCGAGACCGAACGTGACGTGATATCATTTCATTCGATGAGTCATATTCCCCGAATCTTCAGCCGCAGCCCCGCGCCTGTACTCAGACGAGAACTCTCTCAACAGGCGGCTCGAAAGCGAACGTATGTCTTTCGTGTGGCCTACGCGCTGGTCATCTACTCAATGGGCGCATTGGCCATTCGGGGGATCCTGGCGATTCGAGTCGCCGGCAATCCACTAGCGGCTTTGGGCGAAGGCTCGCGGATTTTCAGGCTCGTTGCCTGGTCGCAGTTCTGCATCGTCTACGGG
>CAZAIB010000111.1:0-21375 GCA_964485095.1 uncultured Planctomycetaceae bacterium
CCAACCCTATCGCACACTACATAGCACCTTGAAAAGACTGGCTCGGAGGCCCCAAATACATGTCGGCCAGGTCTGATGACTGCCTACTGCGGGGGCGTCGGTTGTCCCTGGGCGAAGAGTTGGAGGTGGACGACTTCGCGTTGTTGGATGTTTTCCTTACGGGTGAGTTCGATGCGGGTGCCGTAGGAAAAGGCCTGTGGTGACTTGAGTCTCACGTCTGAGTCGTCGGCTACTTCACAGAGAACCTCAGGTTTGCGGTCGAATGTTGGATTGAAGGCGACGTGGGCGTAGGTTCGTTTTTGGCCGGGTTGGAACACGGCCTCGACGATCCCTTCGATGCACCGCGCGCCATCGTTGTCGATGTAGTCACGGAGTTCAGGGGTGAAATCCTGTGTTTGTGTTTCCGGTTCAGGGATCGCCTGCTGAGCTTGTTTGGCTCGGGCTTCTGCTTCGCGACGTTCTTTTCGTCGCTGCTTTTTGTTCTTTGGCTTCTTAGGAGCAGGCCTGGTGATTGCCGGGATCGCTGCAGCTGTGGCCGCGGCTGCTCCAAGAGCCAGTGTGCTGCTGGTACCCGTCTGGCGTGGCTTCTGTTTTGGCTTGGGTCGCGGAGTCGGTTGAGGGGCGCGCTTGATCGGTTCTGTCTGACGTTTTGCCTTCGGTGGCGGCGTTGGTTCGACTCGCGGTAGTGGTTGTGTTTGGATCCGTGTTGGTCGGATGACGCGTTCGGATTCCTGAACCGGCGCGGCCGGACGTCGTGGTTCGGTTCGACGTGGTTCGGGTTCGTAGGTTGTTTCTTCTCGTCGGCGGGGCCGAGGTTTTTCGTCGTAGACTCGTGTCATTGTTCTGGCGTACGTGGATGCCAGGGTGGTTGGCGCGTAGTCCAGACGGCTGAAGTCCGGGTTTGCAACCAGTCCATCCCGGGTGCGAATCGCGCCCCAGTGGAGTTGCGGATCTAGCAGTGCCATGCGCCGAGTGTGCCGAGTGAGCAGGTATTCCTGGTGCGGCGAAAGCAGTGCGAAGCAGCCCACGATGAGAAAGAACCCGACGAACCATGCGTTGACGGGCGAGCCGACAGGTAGCACAGACAGACCGATGACGCATGGCGGAATGAGAGTCGCGAGTCCGGCGAAGAATTTCTCCACAGGGATGTCGTCTTCACCCCGTGACTTCAGCGTTGGGATGTACATCAACCACCCGAAGTAGCTCAGCATGCCTGCGAAGCCGGCCAGCAGAATGGCCACGAACAAGTGGGAGGTCGTTATGGTCATGCCGACATGTCGGCGTTCGTAGAGCAGCCAGGCCAGGAGAGCCAGCGACGACCAGATAACGAAGGCGAGACGAAATCTTGCGGCTGGCCTGGTCAGAAAGCGTCTGCTGCGTCGGCTGGTGATTTCAGTCATAGTCCCGTCCGTGGGAAGAGGCTGTTAGGGAATCCTAGGCAAAGGATGGGTAGTGCTTACCCATCCTGCCCTGATTCTAAACTCTGGCAGCAGATTCCTAAAGGCCAGCTAGCCCACGGATCTTGTCAGCCTGATGAGTTGACTCCCACTTGAAGTCTGAGTCGTCGCGGCCGAAGTGTCCGCCAGCGGCTGTCTTCTGGAACACAGGCTTTCGCAGGTCCAGGTAGTCGATGATCTTTTGTGGAGTCAGCGGGAAGACTTCACGGACGATTTCAATCATCTTTTCCTGAGGAATCTTGCCGGTGTCCCAGTCGTTGACGTTGATGCTGACTGGATCTGCCACGCCGATCGCGTAGGCGAGTTGCACTTCGCACTCTTCGCAAAGCCCGGCAGCGACCAGGTTCTTTGCGACGTGTCGAGCCATGTATGCGGCTGATCGGTCGACCTTGGTTGAGTCTTTACCAGAGAACGCTCCACCACCGTGTCGGCCCCAGCCGCCGTAGGTATCGACGATAATCTTTCGGCCTGTCAGACCGGTGTCGCCGTGAGGCCCGCCGATGACGAACCGTCCGGTTGGGTTGATGTGGTACTTAGTGTTTTCATCCAGCAACCCGTCCGGGCAGGAAGGCTTGATGACGTTGGCGATGACCCAATCGTTGATCTCTTCCTGAGTCACATCGTCTGAGTGCTGAGTTGAAACAACCACAGCATCGATTCGTGATGGCTTGCCATCGACGTATTCAACAGTCACCTGGCTCTTGCTGTCTGGTCGCAGCCAGTTGACGGCTCCTTCGTGACGCAGGTCAGTGATTTTATTGATAATGCGGTGCGAGAGAGCGATCGGTAGCGGCATGAGTTCAGGCGTCTGATCGCAGGCATAGCCGAACATCAGTCCCTGGTCACCGGCTCCGTCAGCATCGACACCCTGCGCGATGTCGGCACTCTGGCTGTGCAGTCGGACCTGAACTTCACAGGTGTCGGCGTTGAAGCCGATATCGTCGCTGGTGTAGCCGATTTCGCGGACGACTTTGCGAGCGACTTGTTCGTAGTCAACTTTTGCGTTCGCTGTAATCTCTCCGGAGAGAACGATCAAGTCTGTCGTGCACAGTGTTTCGCACGCCACGCGGGCCATTGGGTCCTGGGCCAGCAACGCGTCCAGAATACCGTCAGAAACCTGGTCAGAAACTTTGTCGGGGTGACCCTGACTGACTGACTCGCTTGTGAACAGGAAGCTGCTCATTACTGTACTTTCTACGCAATAACTGTTTTGAGGTGTGGCCCGAACTAAGCTGGGCCGGACGAATGCGAACATGCGTCCCGGTGGGCTCTAGAGCCAAATTTTTGCTCGAGGATCCACCATGAGAACCGGCGCCGTGTGCGGTGCCGAACAAGGATTCTAAGGCCACTTGGGGCTGGTCACAACCACCCATATTCTCAGGATTCAACTGAATCGACGGTTTTGTTATCTTCCGCGTCGGTTTCGATACCTGTTCATCCACAAAAGAGATCCGCGTCCAGACGCTGTAATTCGAGGCGAAACATGCAAATTGGCACAAGTGACTTCAAAAAGGGCATCAAAGTCCTCATCGACAACGAACCGCATGAGATGCTGGACTGCGAGTTCAAGAAGCCCGGCAAAGGGCAGGCTCTGTACCGAACCAAGCTGCGAAACCTGATCAAAGGCACAATGCTGGACCGGACCTACAAAGGTGGTGAGAGTTTGGAATCCGCTGACGTCCACCGGTCTGATGGGATCTACTCATACCGAGATGGCAACGGGTATGTGTTCATGGACAATGAGTCGTTTGAACAACACACGATGGACGCCGAAGTTGTCGGCGACGACATGAAGTTCCTCATGGAGGGATCTCCCGTCGGCATGCTGTACTGGAACGGTCACCTGATCGGGATGACTCCACCACAGCATGTGATTTTGGAAATCACCTATACGGAACCGGCTGCTCGCGGAAACACAACGTCCAACGTCACAAAGAATGCGACCGTTGAGACTGGAGCCGAGATTCAGGTTCCAGCCTTCATCAATCAAGGCGAGAAGGTGAAGATCGACCTTGAGAGCGGCAAGTACGTTGAACGCGTTCGCGAGTAAGTTGTGCTCAACCTAATCCCAACCCTTAGACTTCGTTGACTCTCGTGACTACGCCGAACCACAACCATAAGCTTTTTGTCGAAACCGTCGGCTGCCAGATGAACATGCTGGACAGCGAACTGGTGGTGGCTTCGTTACGTCAGCAAGGCTACCAGCTAACTGAGAACGTGAAAGAAGCAGACACGGTTCTGTTTAACACGTGCAGTGTTCGGGAACACGCCGAACATAAAATCTATAGCGCGTTGGGACGATTGAAATACGCGCGGCGTCAACGGCCGAACCAGGTGATCGGTGTGATGGGCTGTATGGCTCAGAAAGATCAGCAGGAAATCTTCGACCGCGCGCCGCATGTGGATTTGGTTGTTGGAACCGGGCAGTTAGCTGCGATTCCGGGATTGATCGACAACGCTCGCGCTGAGCGCGGACAGCAGTTGGCGGTTAGCCTTGGTCGTCGGGATGGTTCTCGTCACGAAGTCGAAACCAGCTTCACCAGTTACGATCCATTGCGAGACCCAGAAATGCGGCCGTCGCCGTATCAGGCGTTCGTGCGGATTGTGATTGGGTGCGACAAATTCTGTACGTACTGCGTGGTCCCGATGACGCGTGGGCCGGAACAGAGTCGGTCGCCATCGGACATCGCTTCTGAGGTTCGCGTTCTTGCTGAACAAGGCGTGAAGGAAGTGACTCTGCTGGGGCAGACGGTCAATAGCTACAAGCACACAGAGAACGGTCAGCTATACAACCTGGCCGACTTGCTCGGATTGATTCACGACACCGAAGGTATCGATCGAATCAAGTTTGTGACCAATTACCCGCGCGATATGGGTGAGGAACTTTTGCATGCGGTCAACGACTTGCCGAAGGTTTGTCGTTACCTGCATGTGCCACTGCAGCATGGCTGTGACGAAGTGCTAACTCGGATGAAGCGTGGCTACACGGTTCAGGATTACCGGGACATGATGGAACGCATCAATCGCATCGTGCCCGGTTGTGCTGTGTCCAGCGACTTCATTGTTGGCTTCTGTGGTGAGACCGAAGAGCAGTTCCAGCGGAGCATGGATTCGATTCGTGAGTTCCGGTTCAAGAACAGCTTCATCTTCAAGTACAGCGAACGCGGCGGAACGAAAGCCAAAGGGCTATGGCCAGACGACATTCCTGACGAAGTCAAACGCCGCCGCAACAATGAGATGCTGGACCTGCAGAACTCAGTCAGCGAAGAAGACAACGCTGAGTTCATCGGTCGCGAAACCCAGGTGCTGGTCGAAGGCCCAAGTAAGGCCGCGGTGAAATCCGAAGAAGACGGTGTGCTTGCGAAGCAGCTTGTTGGACGAACCGATTGCGACCGCATTGTCGTGTTCGACGGGAACCCACGACTGGCTGGATCGATGGCGAACATTTCGGTTCATGACTGCACAGCCACCACGCTGCTGGGTTCGATCGTGACTCGCGAAGTACAGCACGGTTCCAGCAACGTGCTGCCGATCCTGACGTGACAGAGGTGAGGGTGTCTCGTACTTGCGGGCCTCCGAGCCCCAAGCACGAGCGATTACCCATCTGAGTGATCGTCCGATTCCCGCGGACCGCAACGCGGTTCAGCATCAAAGCCCAAGGTCGCGCAGCGCACCTTCGATATCTGTCGCCACATGCAGCAATACCCCGCAAGGGGTTCCACATCCGAGCCATGTGTGGTGCGTGTGGAACCCCGTTCGGGGTACGACGCTTCGGTGACCGTGAACCCAGCGTGCGCTGCGCGACGCTGGGCTTTGATGTTCAACACCTTCGGCGGTGATTGGAGGACCGTGAGTCGAAAACGGGTAGGCCTGCGTCTGACATTTATCAGTAGACGCACCACTACGCTGCCGCGGATAGTTTCCGGATGCCGGCAAATGCTGCGGTTCGCTCTTCCTGTTCTTCGAACAACTCTGTCACGATCTCGCGGAGGGTCGGTAGAGTCACGAACAGTCGACTGCGAAGTTCATTTGATCGCATCGTTGTCTCAGCAGGCGTGTCTGCATCCATGGCGATTGGGTGAGGCAATTCGAACTCGGTTGCGAGAGCCGCAGCCACGCCGAACTCACTGCACCGCTCTGCCCCGCCCACGTTGTAAGTGCCGGTCAATTCCTGTTCGATGGCCTGAACAACGATGTCCGCGAAACGTGTCGCAGAAATTGGCGTTGCGAAGTGAGCGAATCCAAATTCTTCGCCGTCTTCTAGTCGTGCCAAAGCGGACTCAACGAATCCATCATCGTTCGGAGACCAGCCAAGGATGTGAGTTCGCAGGACCAACGCGTCCTCGAGTCCTAGGACTTGTTTTTCGCATTGGAACGTTGTTTTTGCCTGTGAGCTTGTGGCCAGGCAATCGGATGATTCTGCATGGAACATCCACGGACCGCGGTAAACCTGATCGCCCGATACAAGAACGAAGCGGCAACCCAAATTGTCAGCGGCGCGGCAGAGATTATGGACAATCAGTTTCTCTGCTGCGGTGGCGTTCTCCGTGTTCCAGGCTCCTTCTGCGATGGCTCCGCAGTGGATTACAACATCTGGTTCGACGGTCGCGAGGAGGTGTTGCGCGGCCAGGGTTTCGTCTAGTTGGCAGGTCAGGTTCTGACACCCGGCGATCGTGGTCTTTGTAGGGCTTGTGGCAGTGACCTGAAACTGACTGGCCAGCACGGCGGCCAGGTTCGCTCCGGCAACTCGGTTCGCCCCGGTAATAAGAATCTTCTTCACGTCGCGCCTCCTGCACTTCGTTTGGGAAAGAAAATGCCGCCTTCCTGGCGGACGGCGATTATACTGACGACGGAAAAACGCGGCCAAGGCCAAACCGGTTTGGCGCGGAAATGCGACAGTTTGCGGAATATGTCTTGACGAAACCAACCCTCGGAGCGCTGGTCTTGTGCGGTGGCAAGAGTCACCGAATGGGGCAGCCGAAACATCTGTTGCCGTTTGGGGACGAGTGTCTGCTGCAGCGTGTGGTCGGGGTGCTTACGCCGCTTTCGAAGACCACATGCGTTGTGGCCGCCGCGGATCAGGAAATGCCGTCGCTGCCGGAAGAGGTGCTGGTCGCTCGAGATGAACAGCCGGACCTTGGGCCGCTCTCGGGGCTCGCAACGGGATTGAAACGGGTGTCGGAATCTGTTCAGGCCGTCTACGTTTCCTCGTGTGACGCTCCATTTCTGAACGCTGCGTTTGTCAGTGGTCTTGCGTCGCAACTGGGCGGTCACGACATTGTCATCGTCAAAGGAGAACGCCACTTCCATCCGCTGGCCGCGGTGTACCGCACACGCATCGCCGGGAAAGTCTGCGAATTGGTTGATGCTCGTCGCTTGCGTCCGATATTTCTTTTGGAAGAATGCGACGCACGCGTTGTGATGGAAGAAGACATGCGAGAATTCGATCCCGACTTACTGTCCCTGAGGAACATGAACACGCCGGACGATTATCGTGACGCGTTGGTTCTGGCTGGGTTCGAACAGGAACAGCAGCGATGAGCCAGCCCAGTGAGCCCCGCGATGTTCGGATGCGCGGTTTCGCGACACGATCGACCGTTGAAGAAGCCACAGCTTGGGTAGACGCGGCATCGACGGGTCTTGAGCCACAGGATGTCGAACTGAACCAGGCTGGCGGCCGGGTACTTGCCACGACCGTCGTCGCTCCGATTAGCGTTCCGCCTTTCGAACGTTCGGCGATGGACGGCTACGCGGTGGTCGCTGATGAGACGACCGGTGCGTCAGACTATAGTCCGTTGCCGTTCGAAGTTGTTGGCGCGTCGATGCCGGGGAAGCCATTCGCGGGTGAGGTTGGTTCCGGTCAGGCCGTCCGCATCATGACCGGCGCGCCGATGCCGGTTGGGGCGAGCGGCGTGGTTCCGGTTGAATACGCGAGTGAAGATGGCGGGAACGTGAGAATCACTCTTCCGGTTCCGACTGGAAAGCACGTTGGTCGCGTTGGTGAAGACATCGCCGAAGGTGCCAGTGTTTTGCAGACCGGGCGTGTGTTGCGGCCGCAGGATTTGGGCGTTGCGGCGTCGTTGGGCTTCGGTGCCCTGCCCGTTGTTCGGCGGCCTCGCGTGCGGATTGTCACGACCGGTAATGAACTGGCCGTTCCTGGTTCTCCACGTAGCGAGTTTCAGATCTACGATGCGAACACTTCGATTCTGACCGCTTTGGTGGAACGCGATGGTGCGATTCTTGAATCCACAGTTCGAGTGGATGACACAGAAAGCGGCATTCGCGAGGCCCTGACTGCTGGCGATGTGGATGTTGTTCTTGTGGGCGGCGGTTCGAGTGTCGGGGCCGAAGACTTCGCACCGCAGATTGTCGCTGATGAAGGTGAGTTGGCGATTCATGGTGTCGCCATGAGGCCGAGCAGTCCGTCGGGGATGGGGCGAGTTGGCTCGAAGCTGGTCTTCTTGCTGCCGGGCAATCCGGTCTCGTGCTTGTGTGCCTACGACTTTTTCGCCGGGCGTTGTCTGCGTCAACTTGGCGGTCGGAGTTCCGATTGGCCGTACCCTTCGGAGACTGTCCGGCTGACTAGAAAGATCAGTTCGGTTGTGGGGCGACTTGACTACTGCCGGGTCGCGTTGGATGGAACCGACTGCGAACCGATCGCGATTAGCGGCGCGTCGATACTGTCATCGACGACGCGAGCTGACGGGTTTGTTGTGGTTCCGGCCGGCTGTGAAGGCTACGGCGAAGGTGAGGAAGTGACGGCCTATCGTTATTCGGTCGCCGCCTCGTGACCGATTCTCAGAGGCAACAGCAGTTCCTGAACGTCGTCGATCGCGATGAGGCGACTCGGCGATTTCAGTCTGAGTTGAATCTGGAACCGCTTGGTGTCGAGGTTGTGCCGTTACTAAAAGCGGCCGGTCGAGTGTTGGCCAGTGACCTGCAAAGTTCGGTCGATGTGACAGGCTTCGATCGTTCTAACGTTGATGGATTCGCTGTTGTTGCCGCAAGCACGGTTGGCGCGACGGAGGAAACTCGCGTTGAGCTATCCCTGAACACAGACAGTCTCACGCCAGGTGTCGTTCCCGCGGAAACGGTTCGTCCTGGGACGGCCACTGTCATCGCCACCGGCGCGATGGTTCCACGCGGTGCAGACGCCGTTGTGATGATCGAAGACACAGAGGTTCTGGATGGTCGACTGTTCGTGTCTCGAGCGATTGCTCCAGGCGCGAACATCACATTCGCGGGAACAGATATCGCGATGGGTGAAACTGTTCTCCGTGTCCGGCAGCCGCTGACGTCGCGAGAGCTTGGAATGCTGGCTGCCATTGGCCGGTCTGAAGTTGAAGTGTTTCGGAAGCCGCGCGTTGCAGTGATCTCAACAGGCAATGAAATTGTTCCGCCGGGTAGTCCCCTGCCCGACGGCTGTGTCTACGATTCGAATCAGGTCATCTTATCCACGGCGATCAACGAGCTTGGTGGAGAAGCGGTGCCGTTGGGCGTGGTTCGTGACGACGAACAGAAACTGCGTGAGGCCATCGAATCCGCTTCGGACTGTGACATGGTGGTTCTCTCTGGTGGAACCTCGAAGGGAGACGGCGACCTTTGCTACAAGGTGGTCGCTGAGTTCTCGAATCCGGGCATTGTTGCTCATGGCGTGGCGTTGAAGCCGGGCAAACCGGTTTGCCTGGCAGTCGAAAACAAGCGGCCGATTGTTGTCTTGCCCGGGTTCCCAACGTCAGCGGTGTTCACCTTTCACGAATTCGTCGCGCCGGTCATTCGGGCCTTCGCGGGCGTGTCCCAACCAGACCACGCAACTGTCGATGCCAGGTTGGCTCAACGCGTGAATTCGGTTCGAGGCCGAACCGAATACCTGCTAGTGCATTTGATCGCGCAGTCAGGTGACGTAGACCAACTTGTGGCCTACCCGGTGGGTAAGGGGTCCGGTTCGGTGACCGCCTTCAGCAAGGCGGATGGGTTCATCGCGATCGATCAGCATGCTGAGATTGTGGAAACCGAAACGCCGGTCCGAGTGACGTTGTTGGCGGAGTCGTTGCGTCCTGCCGACCTGGTTTTTATCGGCAGTCATTGTTGTGGCGTGGACTTCCTGCTTAGCGAGATGCAGAAGCGCGGGTTCTCTACGAAGGTTCTGCACGTGGGCAGTCTTGCTGGGGTTGAGGCAGCCAAACGCGGTGAGTGCGATGTGGCCGGGGCTCATTTACTGGACGCTCAGACCGGCATCTACAATCAAGCCTGGGTCAACGATCAAGTTGAACTGGTTGCAGGTTACCGCCGCGAACAGGGCCTTGTGTTCCGAGCGGACGATGCGCGGTTTTCGAGTGATCGTGACTACCAGGAGAATATTGTGGCCGCGATCGCTGACCCAGGCTGTGTGATTGTGAACCGGAACCGCGGCAGTGGTACGCGTGTGATTGTGGATCAAATTCTGGACGGCGCGACTCCGCCAGGGTGGGCCGTAGAGACGCGATCGCACAACGCGGTGTGTGCGTCAGTCCGGCAGCAACGGGCCGACTATGGGGTCGCGATTCGTAGTGTCGCTGATGAATATGGCCTCGGGTTCGTGCCAATTTGCGACGAAGAGTACGGGTTCATGATCCCGAAGAACCGGCTGGGTTCGAATGCGGTCCAGACGTTTGTGTCGTTGCTGGCCGCCGACGAGATACGGCAACAGTTGCACGCCATGGGGTTCAGAACTCCGGACACCGCGTAGGTAGGCGACGCAGCCGACTCGGTTCATCGCCCGCCTGTCGCACCGTGCGAACGATTTCGCACGGTGCTCAAACAGGGTTCAGCCGCTACTTCAAGTCGAAGCGGTCAAGGTTCATGACCTTGTCCCAGGCCGCTACGAAGTCGTTCACGAATCGCTGCTTTGAGTCTTCGCTGGCGTAAATTTCAGAGATGGCTCGCAGCTGTGAGTTCGAACCGAAGACGAGATCGACTGAGGTAGCCGTCCATTTGGTGTCTCCGGTCTCACGATCCAGACCTTCAAAGAAGTGTTCGCACTTGTCTGACTTCTTCCAAAGCGTGCTCATGTCCAGAAGGTTGACAAAGAAGTCGTTCGTCAGCTTTTCAGGTTGCTCGGTGAGAATACCAAACTTCGAATTGTCAGTGTTGGTCTTCAGAACCCGCATGCCGCCAATCAGCACAGTCATTTCCGGTGCTGTCAGCGTTAGCTTATGCGCGCGGTCGATTAGCATTTCTGTTGGCGATCGATCCAGTTCGTTGTGGCTGATGGCGTTGCGGAACCCATCGCCGGCCGGTTCGAGAACTGCGAACGACTCAACGTCGGTCTGTTCCTGTGACGCATCGGTACGACCAGGAGTGAATGGAACCTTGACCGTGTGGCCAGCGTTCTTTGCGGCGGCTTCAATACCAGCACATCCGCCCAGCACGATGAGATCGGCAAGTGAAACTTTCTTACCGCCAGCCTGAGAACCGTTGAAGTCGCGTTGAATCTTCTCAAGCACAGGTAGAACTTTCGCAAGCTGTTTCGGCTGGTTGACTTTCCAGTCCTTCTGTGGAGCCAGCCGGATCCGAGCTCCATTGGCACCACCGCGGTTGTCGGTGCCACGGAATGACGACGCTGACGCCCACGCTGTTGATACCAAATGGGAAATGGTTAGTTCTGAATCAAGAAGTTTGCCTTTCAAAGCAGCGATGTCGTTGTCGTCAATCAGTTTGTGATCAACAGCAGGAATCGGATCCTGCCACAGTTGGGCTGGTGGAACGTCAGGGCCCAGGAGTCGTGAGTGCGGCCCCATGTCTCGGTGAGTCAGCTTGTACCATGCTTTGGCGAAGGCCGCGGCGAACTGGTCCGGGTTTTCGTGGAACCGTTTCGAAATCTTGCCGTAAGCAGGATCCATTCTCATCGCCATGTCCGATGTAAACATAACCGGTTGGTGAGACTTCGATTCGTCATGTGCGTCGGGTACAGAGTCCTTGCCGCCACCGTTCTTCGGCTTCCACAGCCGCGCACCGGAGGCGATGGTGACGAGTTCCCACTCGTAGTTGAACAGGTTGTCAAAATATCCGTTGGACCACTCAGTTGGCGTTGTTGTCCATGCCCCTTCAAGCCCGCTGGTGATTGTGTCGCCGGCGTTGCCGGTACCATGCGAGTTCTTCCAGCCCAATCCCTGCTCTTCGATAGTTGCTCCTTCGGGTTCCGGACCCACGGTATCTTCCGGATTCGCAGCTCCGTGACCCTTGCCGAATGTGTGCCCGCCCGCGATCAAAGCGACGGTCTCTTCGTCGTTCATCGCCATGCGGCCGAAGGTTTCGCGGATGTCTCGAGCCGATGCAAGTGGGTCCGCGTTGCCGTTGGGGCCTTGTGGGTTCACATAGATAAGACCCATCTGCACAGCCGCCAGAGGTTGTGCCAGTTCGCGATCGCCACTGTACCGTTTGTCGCCGAGCCACTTGCTTTCAGGGCCCCAGAAAATATCTTCCTGCGGTTCCCAAACGTCGGCTCGACCACCAGCAAATCCAAACGTCTTGAAGCCCATGGTTTCGAGCGAGCGATTGCCCGCGAAGATCATGAGGTCGGCCCATGAGATCTTGTTGCCGTACTTGCGTTTGATTGGCCAAAGCAGTCGGCGAGCTTTATCCAGGTTGGCGTTGTCAGGCCAGCTGTTAAGCGGAGCAAACCGCTGCGTTCCGTACCTGGCACCACCGCGACCATCGGTCACTCGGTAAGTTCCGGCACTGTGCCACGCCAGGCGGATGAATAGCGGCCCGTAATTGCCATAGTCAGCCGGCCACCAGTCCTGTGAAGTCGTGAGCACGGCATCGACGTCTTTCGTGAACGCGTCCATGTCCAGCGACTTAAAGGCGGCCGCGTAATCGAAGTCAGCACCCAGTGGGTTACCTTTGACTGAGTTCTGGTGCAGAATCCGTAGGTTTAGCTGGTTGGGCCACCAGTCGCCGTTGGAGTAAGCACCAGCAGCAGTGTGTCGCGCGGCCGGCGCTGCGACGGTTCCCATGACGGGACACTTGCTGATGTCGCCTTCCTGGGCGAACGTGGAGTTGGCGACGCACAGCAAGGCGAGGCCCGCTATGAAACGTCCAAAGTTGGGGTTCGACGTCATGATCTCTCTCTCATCGATGGAAGATGAATCCGCCGGTTGGAACACGGATCCGTAGAGCAGTTGCTTTCATCATGTTCGATCATTCAGCGTGGATAATCCAATGCACCTTGGTAATATGCGCCATGCATCGAACGCATTAATGACAAAACATTCATGCGGAGGTCTCCCGGCTTGGGATCTTCGCACCTTGCGAAATTAGGTCCATGATTCAATGAGCGAGCCGCACCAAATTCGCATCCGCGGTCCGTACTTGTACCGGTTACCCAGCGGTGACGAGGGTTCTGTGAAGCTTCCCGCAGCGTGGGACAAGCCGGGCGAGAACGTTGTGTTCTCTCGTCGATTCAACTGGCTGGCAGAACTTGAACCTAGCGAACGCGTGTACCTTGTCTTCGATGGCTACGGCGGTTCCGGTCCGGTGTCCGTGAACGGGACTGCGCTTGGCGATCTGACAAACGGTCCGGCAGAGTTCGAAGTGACTCAACTGCTGCAGCCAAGAAACGAGCTCGAAGTTTCGTTGTCGTTCCAGGGGCTTGGCGATCAACCACGCGGGTTGTGGGGGAACGTCATGTTGGAAGTGCGAACCGCTGGTGCATGATGCGACTGTGAGACCACAAAAAAACGCAGGACAGCCTGGCTATCCTGCGTCGTGGTTCAAACGGACCGCGTCTGGTCTATGACTTTGAAATCGGAATCAGAGTCATGGACATCGCGCGTGGTCCTTCCATGCCTGGCGGCTTCTCGACTGTTGCGACATCTGCCAGGTCATCGACGATGTCCAGCAACATCTCTCGGCCGCGTTCATGGTGCGCGTTCTCACGACCACGAAACAGCACGTTGACTTTGACCTTGTCTTTGCGTTCGAGGAACCCGCGTGCTTTCTTGACCTTGAAGTCAATGTCGTGCTTACCGGTCTTAGCGCGCAGTCTGATCTGCTTGAGTTGCTGTTGGCGTGTCTTTTTCTTGCCCGTGCCCTGCTGCTTCTTCTTCTTATACTGGATCTTGCCGTAATCCATGATTTTGCAGACAGGTGGCTTTGTCTCCGGGCTGACTTCTACCAAATCCAAACCCGCTTCCTGCGCCATTTTGAGCGCTTCGGGGGTTTCAACGACGCCCTTCATTTCGCCGGTCTGATCGACCAAACGAATTGGGGTGACGCGAATTTGGCTGTTCATTCGTGGCTGTGTTATGAATCTCTCCAGATACTAAAGGGGTAGAACAATCGGACACGGCGGCCTCGCGTGCCATGCGCAGCGACCGTACTCACGTATTTTTAGGTCAGATCGCCCATTTATGGAAGAACGAGACAGTCAGACTGGCCCCGTATTCCAAATTTCCGGATCTGATGGGCAGAATTGGCCAGATGAGGCCATCTTGCGGGGAAAACCACCACTTTTGGGCAGGCATCGGGAGCCAGAGTTCGGTTCGAGTTCCATTGCGGGGTCGGTTCTCAACGGAGTAGCAGAGTTCCAGGGCGTGCTTTGAGGCCCACTATGTCAGACACAATTTGATGAAGCTTGGTTCGTTCGGAGAACCAGAACCACGCGCCGCAATTTGGCCAGTGATTGGTTTTCTGACTGTTCCTGCGAACCTTGTGCACCGATAATGAGTCGATGAGTGAACGCTGTGTTCGTGAGAGCGCCGCGTTCAAAACCGAACCGGGGGCGATCGGCTTCGACTGGATTGCTATTGGTTGTGGTTGCGTGTCGTGGTTGATCAGAAGGCCACGTAAAAATCTGATCAAACAATAATTGCAAAACCTAGTTTCGCAATGGCTGCATAAGTAGCCACCGGTCAAGGAATCCCCGTCTGAGGAGTCCGAAGACCGGTCAAAAAATCGGACTGGCATTAGGTCATCGTTCACCACGCCTAATGTGAGATTAGTTGTGAACTGGCCAGCGGAGCGCCTTGTTTGTTGAGTGCCGCCGCAGCGAGAACCAATCGACAGAATACACACGTAGAAGCTGCAGTCGAGGTATCACAGGACGCGGGTTCGATTCCCGCCGCCTCCAATTCAAAAGCCACTTGTCAGATTCTGGCAAGTGGCTATTTTTATGCAAATGATTCGTTTGGCGAGCATTTGCAAGCTTGATTGTCGCCTGCCAGCGGATCGACTGTCCGATAAAGTGTCCGATAAGGTAGGTCCATGGAGGCAAATGTGTCCGATAAGGCGATCACAACGCAGGTCAAGTCTGTTAGGGCGCGACGCCGCAAGAGTTGGAAACCGGATTCCCGGGGCTACTACGTACGGCAGCTAGGCTGGGTTCAGACGCCGAGTGGAAAGCTGCAACAGCACAAATTCTACCTTGGGAAGGATCTCCACGACGCCAGGGATCGAGAGGACCTACTTCGGGCGTTGTGGAATCGATTCATAAAGGGCGCCACAACGACAAAGCCGCTTTGGCCGGAGCCCCTGCTTGAGGTTGCGAAGCAAATCGCATCGGGCGAGACCACAATCGCTGTAAAACGAGAGGCTGACGAACAGCTGATTGGCTACTCCGCTCGTCTTAAGCACATTCGACAACTTTACCCTGTCGTTAGTTTTGTGGCTGAGACACCCGAGTTGGAAGCGGACTGCGATCGGGTCAATGCAATGTGGGATAATATTCCAAAGCAGGACATTGAAATTGTCCTGCCAACGCCCGGGGAACTGCGCGCTCATCGTGAGGCCGAGAAAATTCTGGCGGCAGCTGGCGTATCGACGGCGTTCATAAGCCCACACCGCACGCCGACAATAACGCAGATACCAGACAAGCCTCGACTTGGTCGAGTCAGCCCTCGGGAATTTAGTGAGATAACGGCAGGTGACCCGAAGAGGACCATCACCACGCGGACCGGCCCCCGGTCATTCAAGATCACCCATGTTGATACAGGCGAGGAAAGCGGTCCGACTGAAACTGTTGAGGCTGCACGCTCGCCCTCCTGTCCAGCAGTAAGTCACCTACACGATGCACTCCTCGCTTACCAAACATACATCGCACGGGAGTATCAGAACCCCGAGACCGGGCAGCTCACGTCTTGGGGGAATACGCAGAGGCGACAGGTCGACACGCTGATCCAGCACCTGCCGAATCAGCCAATGTCATCGCTTGATGAAGACGCGATCGATGAACTTTTTGGATACTGGCGGCGGCGTCCGATGACTGCCCGCGGTGGAACTCCAATGACCTCGGCGTCTGTTTCAAACTACATATCCAGGCTCAAAGCCGCTTTGAAGTGGATGGATCGTTCTAGCCAGATCGCATGGGTGGCTCCTCGATCACTTGGTGAATTCGAAACCCGAACACGTCGCCTTCCGTCAGACGATACACCGGCTTGCCTTGAACAGGTCGAGACATTCACAATCGAAGAGCTAGAGCTCTTGATGAGATATGGACAGCCGCTCGATCGACTACTCTTACTTCTCGCATTGAATTGCGGCTACGGTCGAGCTGAAAGTGCCAGCCTCTTGGTTGGCGAAGTCCAGCTGTTCAAAGGGCACACTCCCGAGCAGATAGAGATGCTGCAGTACTCGACGACCGACGCCGACTCTTTCATCAAGAGAGTGCGCCGGAAGTCGCGAGTCTACGGTGAGCACATCCTCTACCCAATCACTGTGATGGGAATCCAGTGGGCGTTGAATCAACGTGAGCAGTTCCCTGATTTCTCTCCTCAGGCTCGCTTGCTGCTGAACAAGAAGGGAGTTCCGTTCGATCGCCCGACTGTGGGCGGAAATGAAAACAGAAGCATCCCCAATCGGTTCGGCCGGCTCATCAAACGGATCCAAGACGACGGACAGACGATCCGAAACCTCTCCTTCGGGAAGCTGAGGAAGACGGCGGCACAGCTAATTGACTCGCACTCCAATGGCGAAGTTGCTGGCGTGTTCCAATGTCACGGACAGCCCGTGAGGACTGACCATCTGCTGGACCGCTATCGGAACCGTCCATTTGGTCGGGTCTTCGAAGCAATCCGGCGAGTGGAAGAGTATCTCGCTCCCGTATTCGCAGAAGCCGGGCCAACACCTTTCGCTGCTCAACCCAAAGCGTATCTGAAGAGATCGGTCGTCGAGGAGATTGAGAAAGGTTGTGCTGCCGGGATGTCGATTGGCGAGATTGCTGCTGAATTGGGAGTCTCAGAGATGACGGTTCGAAGGCATAGAAAAAAACTGTCAGCCAGTTCGTGACTGGAGACGGCTAACGGTCCACTCCCTGGTCCGTTCTTCGCTTGAATCCACAGGGTTTTGAACTGCAACTCCTCAATTCATCGCGAGAAATCCCTGCATCCTGAGGTTGCATCAAGGGCTGGAATTGGGGCAGCATTGCCGGAGCTGTTCGTTGTATGCACATCGAGAGTTGCAGTTGCGAACGCAGCCGATCGACATACATCGTCGGTCGGCGTGGAACGCAATGTCAGAATCAATCCAAATGGCTTCGTAGGCTTCCTGCATTCACGAAGCTGCGTGCTTCAAGCTCGACAGGTCTATGCCCGCCACTGTGTTTGTCAGTGAACGATTCTTTGACTGCACGTGAGTTCGTGGTTCAAGCTTTCTGATGGAATCCAGCCAGAACGCGGGGCTTGTGCCGAGACGATTTAGTAGCGGGGGAATATTACTCTTGATGTAGCCGCGTTTGCTTGAGTGCAATTGACGGCCCGTCCATTCTACCAGCAACAGGTAGTCCGGTAGGCTCATGGGTAGGCAGCCTTTGTTGCTGACGCGACGCGAGTTCTGTTTCTCGCGAACCTTCTTGCGTTTTGGTTCCAGTGGAATTGGGCTTAGCCAACCGGCTTTGGAACCGTGTTCGGTTCGAACATCTCGGGTGTCCGGAGTTGCCACTTTGTCCGCTGATTTCGCGTCGCTCATGCGGGCCTGGACGCTGGTGAAATTGCTCTTCTCAGGGGAATCGGCGATGCCTGCACGGATTGGGTTTAAGTCCACGTAAACCATACAGGCGGCGATCGGCAAAGTTAGTAGCTTGAACGTGCGATTGCCCTGGTCACTCCCCCATTTCACTCGGGCTACATCTCCCGATACTTGTTCGCTTCACATAGCACAATTTTGTTCCCCAGGGGATCAACCACACTCAATTGTCTGTCTCCCCAAGGGGTATCAACAACCTTGTGAGTTATGCTTTCGGTCGTTAGCCGTGCAGCAACCATATCCACGTCTTCGACCGGGAACGAAGCGAAGAATCTGTTACCAGCCTGTCGCCCGATAATACTATCGCCACCCATGGACACCGGTTCCAGTAATAATGCAACCGGAACCGAAGGGTTCGAAAAAACTAGTCGTACTTTGTCTGATCGAATGGCCGCGTCTCGGTCGGGAAGATCAAATATGCTCAGGAAATCACAATAAAATTGGATCGCGGCCGTATAGTCATCGACAAACAAAACGAATATGCAACAAGGTTGCTGAGAGGGTGTCATTTAAGCCTCCAGATAATTTGACCAAGGGCCTTGAGCAACTCCCGTTCGGCGTTGAGCCACTCGGATGAAGTTACTCCGGGCGACACGTCAAGGAAACGAAATCCTCGTTCAACTAACTTCCTGATCAAGTAGAGGTTATATTCGATTGATCGCGCTCCGTCTATCGCGTGGTCGTAGTTGTCAACATCTTCAAGTCTATTCCAAAGGTCCCAAACGTTGACGCCGTTTCGCTCCCTTGCAATTTCTGCCACTTTTCCTTGATGTCTTCCTATGTAGAAATCTTTGGCCTTTCCTGCCTTCTCCAATGCATCCAGTCTCCGATTCGTGAATTCGTCGTGTTGGCTAAAATCGAAATCGCCTTCTGAATAAAAGAAACCATCCACCAACGCCGTTATGCTTTCGGCAAGCCCGATAGCGCCTGCTATCTGAAGTGTCCCAGCCGCATTAACAACAATAGTACTTGTTCGAGCGAGGGCCACAGTTTCACCGGCGAGTACTCCTAGGCCGCTAAGCGAAGGCAAAGTAATGCGTAAATCCTTAATGTTCTTCAGGCTGCTTAGCCCCCTGACAATAAGAACAAGCTCTTGAGCTTTCGCGGCATAATGCCCTACTGGCTTGCCGTTTTCGAAGGCGTCTTGGTGGCCATAGATTGGACCGATTCCAAGAAAGTCGCTGAAGCTGTCATGGCCGCAATAGTGGGGCTCGCCAAGAAACTCTTTCTGCAAAAAGAATCGTGCCGCAAGGTTGGGAAGGAATGCCGCTGTGTCGTACGCGAAGTCGAAGGCTTCGTTTGACCAACCTGCCACAGCTCCCGCGAAACTATCGGCGGCTCTGCCATCGCTGAATGTATCCCAGAGTGCTGTGTCAAAGTTGCCCCAAAATTCGCCGTAAGAGAAATTCGTAAACGCATCCAAGCCGAAGTCAAACTGATTGACGACGGGTTTGTCAGCCAGCTTTCTTAGTGCTTCGCGCTGAGCAGCGTACAGCCCTGGTGTCTCGGGGCTGAGTGTAATCGCAAAAACCCCATCATCAATTTCTTCACCTGGCGGCTGATGATCTTCACCCTGTTCAGAGCCCGCAGCGGCTGATGATGCCGCCTCGGATCCGTCTTCAGATGTTTCATCGTCGGTTCCGTCGGTTTCGTTGTTCTCGCCTTCGCCTTCGCCTTCGCCTTCGCCGCCTTCGCTTTCACTGTCCTCGGCATCGTCGGCTGGGAAGGTTGCTTCACCGAGGATGCCTTCGCCGAAGCCACCTGCATAGATGGCTTGGTCGCCGTATTCGTTGAAGCCCCATGCGAATCCACTCTGGCTGACTTCCTCAGAATAGTCAGAGTTTGCACCAAGATAAGAAGAGAGCAGGTCATACTCAGAGAGAACTTCGCCGTCATCCGATAGCTCTTTGACTGTGCTTTCGGATTCGACGAAGTAGCCGCCAGCTCCCTCCCGGGCATTAAGCATCGTAGTATGGTCAGGAGTCGCTGTGACTGAACCGTCTGCATTCAGTTCCTCTCTCCACTCCTGTTCCCATGAATACAGGTCCCAATTGGCCGTCAGTGGCGAGTCTTCTGACGCGGTAAGCGCGGTTCCGTCAATGAAAACATCGAATGATGCGATTACGTCGTCGCCACTTTGGGTCGGCGTCTCGGTGTAGGTCGCTTCGTAGAAGTGGTCGCGAACAAAGCCTGTCGATTGGCCGTCACCCCAGCTAGCGCCCGTGGTGACCACGTCACCATCTGTCGTCGGCACGGTGTCAAACTGATAGTCGTAGGTGGCAGTGAAATCCTCTTCAATCAGGAAGGTTTCGTAGCGACCGAGCTGGTAGGTTCTGCCCTCTCTTGTCTCTTCCTCTCCTTCCTCATTGACGTAGGTATGCTGGACCGTGGTGTAGGTTCCATCTCGCTGGTCAAGATCCCTGATTGTGACGTAGCTTCCCTTGTGCACGCCATCGCCCGACTGAGTGAAGAAGACCAATTCGGCCCCTTCGCTGGTAATGGCGTACTCACCATTGTACCGGTCCGTCTGCCTTCGGAACTCTTTTTCGGCGTGGAAGAGTTCCACGTCAGCACCAGCTTCGCCAGGGGTCACTATGTCAAGTTCGTCATCAAACGGGCCTGTGTCGTTGTCGTTGTCGTCAGTGTTGTCAGTGTCGTTGTCCACCTGGTCGAAGGTCTCATCAGTGACTTCGAAATGCTCAAATGTTCCGCCGTAACCCTGACTGATGAATCGGGACGTTGATTGACCATCAACATTGAAGTGACCGCCCGTTGTCTGCCATTCATCGGTCGCCCCCGAGATGGCAAAGTCAATCCGGTAGTCAGATGAATCTGACGTTTCTCCGCTCACGCGATACCCGCCGGTCACATCAATCCGCCCGCTCTCATAGTGGTCCGGGTCGCTTTGAACAGTGTGACTGTAGGAGCCGCCACCGGACCACGTGGAAGTCGATCCGCTACTGCCAGTGACATTGCCGGTTCCTGACGTCACCCAGTCAGAGCCAGCGTGCGTGCTTAGGCTTGAAAAGAAATACGACGAGCTTTCGTTGCTGCTTTGAGTGAAATCGTCAATGACTCCCGACCAGCTATCGGGCTGCGTCGTCTGCCCCAGCCATTGAGTCTCTTCGTTGTCTCCCGATTGCGTTATCGAACCGCCGCCTTCAGTTTCGAAACTGCTGCTACCACTGGACTGTGAACTGATGGTGCCGGAAGCAACCTCAAAGCCACTCCCACTGTCTACGAGATTGATGTGTGTGGTGTTGCTGCTTATGTCCTGCGAACTCACCGTGATGGTGCCTGCGATATCTGTTCCGCCGGTGACACTGTAGCCGCCACCCCCGCCTACGATGTTGGTTGTGGACTCAGACGAGTTGATACTACCCGCCCCGGTGGTTTCCCAATCGCCCGACCAGGTACTGTTGGTGAAGAAATGGGTTCCTGACGAAACTTCCAGGGACTCGCTAATCGTGCCGCTGATGGTATGCGATGAGGTACCGCTACCCCCACCGCCTGACGCGTCACCACTCGTTCCATCGCTCCCGGCGTCACCGCCGCCAGAAGTACTTGACGTGGACCATGTTCCCGTGCCCTGACTGTTGTGAAGAGTGCTAACAGAGAAGTTACTCCCTGCTTCTCCGAATACCTGGTTGAACAGTTCCGGCGCCGGATCGGGTGTGGTGTCGTCGTCGGTGTTGTCGTCTGTTGTTCCGGTTCCCGGGTCAATTGGCGGGTCTTCCTGCAAGGCGTCGTTGGCAGCAGCCACATCCAGTTCAAATCGAGTTAGGGAGTGATTACCACTACTGGTGGTAAATGCCTCCTCAACAAAGCCCCCTACGCTGCCGCCTTCTGTGTTGTAGCCATAGGTGCCGTTGCCTTCATCGGAGTAGGAACTGCCACTCCCCGTCTGAATGGTTGTCCG
>CAZAIB010000112.1:0-21054 GCA_964485095.1 uncultured Planctomycetaceae bacterium
ACTATTTTGGGTGGCCGGGGTTGGACTGAGCCCGCGAAGGAAACCCCGGTTCGATTAACGAGCAGGGTCTCAATCCAAGTGAAACGTTCGAATCACGTTCCGGGGTTTCACTCGTGCCTCGCTCCAACCCCGGCCACCCATTTATTCACAACCTCGGAGGCGGAGAGGGCAAACCACTGAGCTCGCCCCCACGAGACATCCCGTGCGTGTAACACCGTCGCGTATTGGAGCTATTGAACGCGTCGCTGGCACGTGGATCAGAACTCACACCCACCACCCTGAAATTGTGGACGCCCGCAGGCAGTAGCCGATCCCGCTCACAATCCCGCGTGAAGGGCGGATTTTTGTGTTGTCTGACGCTGGACTTTGGCAGTGTTCCGCATAAAACTGATGTGATACAGGTACTTTTGTGTGCATTTTCCGCGGCCGGAACTTTGGTCTCGACCTCTGAACAACACGAATACGAAAGGCTCTGTGCCAACCCTGCCACGGGCATGATTTCTTGCCCGGAAACCAGGGCTTTCGGCATCCGTCCTGGAGCTGGAAATCCGGTTCTGTCTTCCGCAGTGACCACTTGCTGGTCGAGTCCTGCCGCTAATAGACGATCTGATCTGAGAGAAGCGTATGTCTGATTCCGTGATGATTGCTGCCGATTCGCTGTGCAAATACTACGGCGACTTTGTGGCTGCCCAGAATGTGACCTTCACGGTTCCGTCCGGGCAGGTTTGTGCGTTTCTTGGCCCCAACGGTGCCGGCAAGTCAACCACGATGAAAATGTTGACGGGCTATCTGTCGTCCAGTTCGGGAACCGCAAAGATTGGTGGTTTCGATGTGACGGAAGACCGCATCGAAGCATCAAAGCTGATCGGCTACCTCCCGGAAAACGGGCCGCTGTATGTCGAGATGACTCCCAAGAGTCTGCTTTCGTACTTTGGTGCCGCCAGGGGAATCAGGGGAGCTCAGAAAAAAGACCGCTTGGATTACGTCGCTGAACAGTGTTCGCTTGGTGAAGTTTGGAACAAGCCCATCAGCAAACTGTCTCGCGGGTTTCGGCAGCGGGTCGGGATGGCTCAGGCGTTGCTACACGATCCTGAGATTCTGATTCTGGACGAACCAACCAGTGGTCTTGATCCGAACCAGGTTCACGGAGTTCGTCAGCTGATTCTGCGACTCGGTGAAACAAAAACAGTGCTGCTGTCGACTCATATTCTTCAGGAAGTCAAAGCTGTGTGCTCACGTGTGGTCATGATTAACGAAGGCCGCCTGGTCTTTGATGGCCCGGTTGGCGATCTGGGTGACAACGAAGTCGCGATGGAGTCGCGGTTTAGAGAACTCACTGTCGGCTCTGCGTAAACGCGGCTGTCTTCAACGCGGCCGTTTTCAGCGGTTCGAACCGCTTCTGCTTACAGCTCAAATTCAGAACTCTTTCGAGAGCGAGAATACATAATGCGATTCAATGTGATTGGTGCAGTCTTCAAGAGAAACCTCTCTAGTTTCTTCACCAGTGTGCTGGGTTATCTGTTTATCGTCGCGTTTGTCGTGGCGGCGGGCTGGCTGGCGTTCTCGCCACGATTCTTTGTGGCGAACCAACCAAGTCTGGACGAACTCAGTTCGTACTTTCCGATCCTATTGCTGTTCATTATTCCTGCGATCACGATGACGACGTGGAGTGACGAGCGGAAGCTGGGGACGGATGAGTTGTTGTTTACGCTGCCCGCCAGTGACTTTGAAATTCTGCTGGGCAAGTACCTTTCGGTTCTTGCTGTCTACACCGTCACGCTTCTGTTTGCGACGGTTCAGATTGTGGCTCTGGACTTCCTGGGGAACCCGGACTACGGCGTTCTGATAACGACGTACTTTGGGTATTGGGTCATGGGAGCCACGTTGATCGCCGGTGGAATGCTGGCCTCGTCGCTGACTTCAAACACGACGGTCGCGTTCGTCCTGGGCGTCATGATTTGCCTGGTCCTTGTCTTCGCTGGTGAGGTATTTGGGGCGGCTCTGGAACTTGTCGGTGCAACTTCCATCGGAAAAAGCGTTGCCGCTTTGAGCTTCAGTGAGCAGGGACGAGACTTCAACCTGGGCTTGATCCCGTTAAGTGGAGTTCTGTTCTTCGTCGCTCTGACCGGATTCTTGCTGTACCTGAACTACGTTGTGATCTCAAAACGACATTGGAGCAGCTCGCAGAAGACCGACATGGGAATGCAGTTTGCTTTGCGTTCCGTTTGCCTGGCTGTGACTTTGGGCAGCCTTTGCTATCTGGCCAGTAGTGCGGCGTGGAGTGTCGATCGAACCAGCGAACGACTTTATACGCTCACCCCAGCGACCACAGGGATTCTGTCGGACCTGGAACAGCAGGTCTCAATTCAGGCGTTCGTCAGTCCTGAGGTTCCCCGCGAATATGTCGCGACCAGGAAACAGCTGGACGGACTACTGAAACAATACAGCCGAGTGGGTGGTGCAAAGATTCGCTATAGCCGCGAAACGGTGACCCGCTTCAGCGAAGAAGCAGAAGCCGCCGAAGACCTCGGCATCGAACCCATGACCATCATCACCGACCGCGACGGCGCGCAGGTTGAAGAACAGATCTACATGGGGGCTGTGGTTCGGTGCGAAGCCAACAACGAAGAGATTGTGGTTCCATTCTTTGGCAAAGGATTGCCAATCGAATACGAACTCACACGTTCAATTCAAACTGTCGCCAAGGAAGAACGCCTTAAGGTTGGTGTTCTAAAGACGGATGCCAACATCCTGACGGAATCCAACGAGTGGCGCATCATCACCGAGTTGCGAAAGCAGTTCGAGATTGTCGAAGTTTCCGCGACAGCCCCGATTGAAAAGGACAACTTCAATGTGCTTTTGGCTGTCATGCCTTCAGCACTCAATGACGCTGAGATGCCTAATTTTGTTAACTACGTGAAGGACGGCGGGGCGACGCTGATTTTTGATGATCCATGTCCAATGATCTTCCGTAGTCAGTTTGGTCTGTCCATGGCTCCGCGTTTGCCAAAACCAAGTCCTGGCGGTGGCGGCATGATGGGAATGCAGCGACCTCCGCAAGCGGAACCGAAAGCCGATGGCGGCAAGCTAACCACGCTTACCCGCGCTCTGGGGATCAAGTGGGACAACGGTCGTTCGGCGTTCGATCTCTCTAATCCGCATCCGGAATTTTCGACTGTTCCCGAGCAGATCGTGTTCGTCACTCGTTCCAACGGGAACAAGAACGCATTTGACACGAACAGTGAAATTACCAGCGGTCTTCAGGAAGTTGTGGCTTTGTGGCCCGGCGAAGTTCAGGAAATTGAAGGCCGGACCGACATCAAGTTCGAGAAGTTGCTGCAAACCGGTGCCAACTCAGGAGCACTTGAGTGGGACCAATACATGGAAGACTCATTCAATCCCTTCGCGATGTCGGCGGTGGCTCGTCCAAAGCAAGTCGAGCGCTATACCCCGGATAAGTATGCACACGTGTTGGCAGCTCACATCACGTCTGATGACGGTAAAGGTCTGAATTGTGTGTTCGCAGCCGATATCGACCTCATCACAGACCTGTTCTTTGAAGAGTGGAATCAGCAAAACATGCCTGTGAAGTTCGACAACGTCACGTTCGTTTTGAACGCCGTCGACATTCTGGCCGGTGAGGATTCTTTCGTGGACCTGCGTAAACGACGTGAGGCTCACCGATCGCTGACCCATATGGAGGCCCAGACTCAGGGCTTCATTAAGAAGCGAGCCGAAGACGAAACAAAGGCCGACGAACAGATGGAAGAAGATCTGGCGAAACGTCGTAAGCTGCTGAAATCAAGAATCGAAGCCATCCAGAACGACACGAGTCTGGATTCGCGGGCAAAGGACATTCGAGTCCAGCAGGCGCAAGCGAACCAGCAGCGTCGACTGGATGTCGAAACCGCCAATCTGGAACTGAAGAAGCAAAAGCGAATCGAACAGAGTCGCGCCGTGACCGAGCGTTCGATTCGTTCTATCAGAAGCTATACCCGCTGGTTGGTTGTCTTTCTGCCAGCGTGTCCTCCGATCCTGATCGGGCTGATTGTCCTGGGTCTGCGAATGAAGAAGGAAGAACAAACTATCGCTCCTTCGCGTCGTCGCAGTTCAAAGTAGTCCCAGTCAGCCAATCGATCTCACTGAATACTCCAAACTCAATTCGTAGTAAGAACGCAATCAACCATGTCTGAAAGCGCACGTACTCTTGCCTACGCTGGTGTCGCAGTTACTTCTATCGTCGTTGCCGGCCTGTACGGCTGGTTGAGCCAACCCGACCGTGTCGAGGGCTTCGCAAACGTCGGTGAAGAGTTCTACCCCGAATTTGTCGATCCGTCTGAAGCCGATTCACTGCGAGTTGTTGCTTTCAACGACGACACCGCGACCATCGCGAGATTCAGCATCGCTCAGAAGTCACCGGGGCAGTGGGTTATTCCAACCCACTACAACTACCCGGCCGACGCGCAGGATCGTTTGAACCGAACCGCAAACTCCATCATTGGCATTAAGCGTGGAGCTCAAAAAGCCTCACGCGAGAGCGAACACAAGGACCTGGGCGTTCTCGACCCGCTAAGTGAGGATGCAGATCTTGAAGGTCGCGGAAAACGGATCACGTTGAAGAAGGGCGATACTGTTTTGGCTGACTACATCATCGGCACCAAAGCCGGTGAAGAAGGCAACCTGTATCACGTCCGGGTTCCGAGCAAACCTCAGGTTTACCTGGCGGAGGTTAATGTCGACCTATCCACAAAATTCGGCGACTGGATCGAAGCTGACTTGCTGAAGGTCGACAAGAATGACCTGAAGGAAGTCACCGTCAACAAGTACTCGTTCGATGAACAGCAGGGAGCGATTCTGGATCAGGAAGTCAACGTTCTGCGGCAAGTCGATTCAAAGTGGACGCTGGATGGATTGAACGCAGAGACCGAAGAACTGCGAAC
The DNA here is from genome assembly GCA_964485095.1 of uncultured Planctomycetaceae bacterium. Classification (GTDB taxonomy): domain Bacteria; phylum Planctomycetota; class Planctomycetia; order Planctomycetales; family Planctomycetaceae; genus CAYNWT01. The sequence continues at coordinate 4,941 of CAZAIB010000112.1, forward strand.
CAGCGATGTGACGTCGATGGTTGATGCTCTGGACGATTTGAAGATTGTCGGTGTCCGTCCGAAACCAAAAGGTCTGAATGCTGACCTGACGGTTTCTGCAGAACTAGCTCGGGACCGAATGGGGATTCAGTCCGCCGTTGCCGACCTCCAGCGCAAAGGTTTCTTCATCTTTGCGGGCGAAGACAACCAACCAAAGCTGTACGCCAACGAAGGTAACGTCATGGCGGCAACCGAGGATGGCGTGGTCTACTCGCTGAACTTCGGAGAACTCTTCAGCGGCTCGGCTACAGAAATTGAGATTGGTAAGGACGACGAAGAAGACGCTGAGGATGACGAACCATCTATGGATGATTCGAACAATCGCTATCTCTTCGTGAGCGTCGCGTTTGATGAGAAATACCTCGGCGATAAGCCAACCGAGCCGGCCAGGCCAACCAAGCCAGAAGGACTCGCTGACGAAGCGCCAGTAGAGAAACAGAAGGACCAGGCGAAACCGGACGACGAAGGCAAAGCTGCCGACGAACCGCAAGACGAAGAAGGCGCAGATGGCGGATGCTTCGATCAGGAAGAGCAAGAAGCCAAGGAAGATAAGAAAACCGAAGAAGCGACCGGGCAGGAAGACGATGCAAAGACAGAACAGGCCGACGTAGCTGCAGATACGGCTCAGGAAACGGATGAACCGAAAAAGGACGAACCAAAACCAGAGTCCGAAGAGGACAAGCAAAAACGACTCTCAGCCGAATGGGCCGCCAGTCAGCGAGCGTACGATGCGGCGATGAAGACTTACCAGTCAGATCTCAAAGCCTACGAACAGAAGATCAAGGACGGTAAGAAAAAGGTTGACGATCTCAACTACCGCCTGGGTGCCTGGTACTACGTCATCTCCGACGACTCGTTCAAGACACTGCGTCTGGCTCGAGCCGATCTTGTGAAGCCGAAAGAAAAGAAGGAAGCTCCCGCCGGCACTGGAGCAGCCCCAATGGGTGGATTCCCGGGCATGGGCGGACTCCCCGGTTCAAAGCCGCCAGTCATTCCAGGTGCGAAGCCTGCTGCAAAACCAGCAGAGAAGGTCGAAGACAAAGCTCCGCCGGCCAAGCAGCCAGAACCTCCGGCTACGAAGCCAAAGGAAGATGCCGCAGACGGTAGTGACGCTTCAAAGAACGATGTTCCCAAGAACGACGCTCCCAAGGCTGACCAGAAAGCCGATCCCGGCGAAGAAGAACCTCCAGCCAAAAAAGAAGCAGTCAAGGATCCAGCAAAAGCCGACGGCGAACCAGCAAAAGAAAAAGCCGGCGCCGACAAGTAGCCAGCCAGCTACCGCCGGGCGCCACGTCAATCGTCGTCAACTCTTGTGAGCGATAGGGCGCTAGCCCTTGGCGGAACCGTTCTGCAACATGCTATCACCGTTTGAACGTACAACGGCAGGGTCGCCGCCCGTCGTGGCAGTGCCGCGCAGGTTCCTGGAGGCAGCGCCGCTGATCGCTGGTTGGTGACGTTGAACGTCGCTGAGCGATGGTTCGGTTTTGGGCTGTTCCGCCGAGGGCTAGCGCCCAAATCGCTCACGGCGGCACGGTTGCCTTGTCCACAACGTCTATGCACCCAATAGCGGGTCCGCTTCTTTCGCTGACTCCACCATCATGTCGGTGGTTCGTGGGTCCACTTCACGGCACGATTCGGTCAGCCTGTCGGCGATCTCGATCAGGTCCATCCGCCAGATACTGTCTTCTGGCAGATGCTGGATGAACTCGTCGCACAGCAGCACGAACCTCAAGACGTGCCGGAAAACAACTCCCTCCTGTCGAGCGATCTTGCGGGTTGTTACCAGTTTGTTGAAGTCGCCGTTGAACGTTAGCAGTTCACCGGCCGCCCAGACCGGCATCGTTCGAAAGCTGCCCACTGCGGGGAATTCGGCCTGAAACAGTCGCAGTAACTTGTCCGGAAACATGAGCGGCCAGACGCGTTCTTCCGGTGGTAGCTCGTCCCAGTCATCCGGCAAATCACCAAGCTCCGTCGGCGACGCCAAACCGCGCGTTAGCAGTTGCGGATTAAGATACCGAGTCGTAAACGGCCCCGGCGGCATGACATCCGCTCTCGGGATGCGCAAGTTGCGAACCAATGAACCGGGGAACTCAAGGACGGCCTCCAGTGCCTGAATACGTTCAGACGCCGCCGCGTGGGGAAGCACTTTTAGCAGGTAGGTTCCATAAATCGGATTGATGCTCTTGAAGTGCAAGAGGTCGCCAAGCGCTTCCGTCTGGAACGCGCGTTCTGGTTCGTACTCCGACCGAACGGGTTCTTCGTTGTCTGTTACCAACCGCGGCGATTTACTGTCGCCTGTTTTCGATTTGGAATCCGGAGGCCCGACGGTGACGCCCTGAGCTTCAAGCAGTGCTTTCAACGTGCCAGTCATCGGCGTGGATTTGGGTTCTTCTTTGGCCGGCTCAGCGGGCGGTGGTTCAGGTTCGTGCGTCTCGGTCGATTCCGCCTCTTCGGTTTTTTCTTCCGCGGTCGGTTCGCTGGTCGCATCGGTAGTGTCGGCGACGCTCTCGTCACCAAGTCCGCCACCGAATTCGTCAGTAGATTCCGGCTCGACAGTCTCTTCCGGTGCAGCCACGGGTGCGGGCTGCTGATCGAACTCACCATCGTCAGCCATTTGCTGTATCTGCGCGTAGAAGTCGTCGATCGATGGTGGCTCTTCGTCTTCTTCCGAACCGGGACGAACAATCGCTCGATCGGCCGCTGACGGTTCCGGTTCCAAAGTCACAAAGCCGCCGCGTTCCAGCGTCAGCAGCATACGGACCAAACCCTGTTGGGCGATGTCCAGTTCTTTACTTTCCATCAATCGTTTGGCAATCGTCTTGCGAACCAAACTCACATCCGGCGAGAGGCTTAGCAGATAAGCCAGCAACCGCCACGGAATCTGTCCCTGGCTTTGCAGCCGCGTGGGAGGAGCCTCAATCAGCTGGTTAAAATGCGTTTCGTTCCAGTACTGCTGGTTCTGTCTGCGCTTGGGAGCCTTCTTCTTGAGCTGCTTCCGCTTCTTTATCAACTGCGGGTCTTTGGTGTCTTCCGGTATCTGATCGATCTTCTTCTGATACCGCGCGATCTTGACATCGTCTTCGTGAGACAACGCGTAGACGTGGCCTTCGGTATCAAACTGAGGCCGCCCCGCGCGCCCAAACATCTGATGCGCGCTGCTGGAGTTGATGACTTTCTTGCGTCTCGGTGGACCGGTTAGCAACGCCGAAATCAAAACCGATCGCGCGGGTAGATTCATGCCTGCTGCCAGTGTTTCTGTGCAAACGCAGACACTAAGCAGTTTGCGTTGGAACAGTTCTTCGACAATTTTCTTGTACTTCGGCAGCACGCCCGCGTGGTGCACGCCTACGCCTCGCAGCAGAATGGTCTTTAGTTTGGGGCCAATGCCCTGCGACCAGTCGTATTCTTTAATCTCGTCGGCCAGCTGCTTTTGCTGTCCGGCCTGCAGCAAGTCCTTGCCCTTGAGTTGCTCAGCAACACGCCAGCATTCTTCGCGGTTAAAACAGAACAACAACATCGGGGTCTTCCGAGTGTCCTCGTCACCCGATGCCATGTGAGTCACTTGATCGTTAAGCAGTTCTTCTTCGATCCAGTGATATCGCAGCGGCACTTTGCGTTCGGTTCCCTGAACCAGATCCAGCTTACGACCGTGCGATTTGTTTAGCCAAATCAGGAACTCGTTGGTGTTGCCCACCGTGGCCGACAGCAACAACAGTCGAACCGTTTTGGGAAGCAGAGCCAGTGACAGTTCCCAGACGATTCCCCGGTCCCGATCGTTGAAGCTGTGGAACTCGTCCATCACCACTGCGGACACATTCGCGAAGTCAAAGGCTTCCTTGTCCAACAGTCGGTTCAGCAAAATCTCAGCAACCACGACCAGAACTTTCGCGTCCGGGTTCACCTTGCGGTTCCCGGTCACCAGTCCCACGTCGGTTGGTTCAAACCCCCACCGGACCGCCGCGTCCTGCACTTCCTGAAATTTCTGATCGGTCAAAGCAATCAAGGGTGTCGTGTAGTAAGCGACCGTCCCCGAATGCAGTGCTTCAAACAACGCCGCTTCAGCAATCAGAGTTTTCCCGGTCCCCGTCGGCGCGCAGACCAGCGTGCCTTCGTCTGTGGAGAACCACGAAAGCAATGCTTCTTCCTGAACCGGGTACGGTTCAAAAGGGATCTGGTCGAGATAGTCGGAGGCGAGTTGGTCACGAGATGGCATGCGGGCATCTTCGAGAAGTACCGCTTTGGCCGCAATGGGACTACCACTGCAGTTTGGGTTCGACCGGACTAGCGCCAAAACGATAGTCATGGCCACAAAAAACACGAAAAGACACAAAAAAAGAAACGCCACTTTTCGTGACTCTTTGTGTTTTTCGTGGCTAATGAAGCGCTGTGACCTTTCCGTCAATCTGACGTCCCATGCCAACCACAACCTGAGCTATCTTGTCCGGTTGCATCCGATAGTCATGGCCACAAGAAACACAAAAAGACACAAAAAAAGAAACGCTACTTTTCGTGACTCTTTGTGTTTTTCGCGGCCAATGAAACGCTGTGACGTTTCCGTCAATCTGGCGTCCGCCAACCACTACCGTTTCCGTTCAACCATGTCATACGAACATCGAAAGAACCCAAATGCCCAGATAGATGATATGATCCCGATTAACTTCAGTCGGGACCAGTAAGAATCGACGCGGCAGGCTCGACACTCGAATCCGCCGCCGCGAGCTGAGTAAGCCTCGCTGGCGATGTCTCGTTTGTGGCATCTATTGCAGTTGATTGACATGGTGCTGTTCGAACGAAGGACGGGGTCGTTGGTTCATGGATTTAGCACTGATATCATGCGTTATTCGAATTTCGTGTGAGAACCCAATGAAGCTCGTTCCTGGAATCGCTGTGCTTGCTGCGTTCGTATTCGTGTCGCAGACCGCGATCGCTCAACAGAAGCAACTGACTCCGCAGCAACAGCAGGCGAAAGCGCATCGGCTGATGCTCAAGGAAATGGGCATCAAAATGGGGAAGGCTCCGATCGCTGAATCAGATGCCATCGAAACCCGAATGGACGTGGTCTACGCGCAGTATGGCGATCGGAAACTGCACCTTGATTTGTTTATCCCGCGGAAGAAGTCAGACAAGACGGCCGCGATTGTTGTCGTGCACGGTGGCGGCTGGTTCAAAGGCGATCGCGAGTCGTTTCACGCGTTGTCAGCGAACCTGGCGATGCGCGGATACGTGACGGCGGCGATTGAGTATCGACTGGCTGACGAAGCAAAGTTCCCGGCCGCGATTCACGACTGCAACGCGGCCACACGCTGGCTGCGAGCGAACGCCAGCGATCTGGGAATCGATCCGAACCGCATTGCGGCTGTTGGTGGATCTGCGGGCGGGCATTTGGTTGGGCTCATGGCGGCCGGTTCACATCGCGCAGAACTGCAGGGAGACGGCGGCAATGCAGATCAGTCCAGCGAACTACAAGCGGCCGTTGTGTTTGCCGGTCCGATGCAGATGACAACCGGTTCTGTTGCCGAACGATCGCGAACTAAGCCGGATCAATCCAATTCAAACCGGTGGCTTGGTAAATCAATCGACGAGGCCCCACAGCTATACGCACTGGCGGCTCCGTTCAAGCAGCTCACGGCAAAGACTCCGCCGATGTTGTTCGCCGTGGGAGAACTGGACAAGCCTGAACGAAACGCGCCGACGCGGAAGAAACTGCACGAACTCGGCATTGCGTCGAAAGTGATGGCGTACCGTTACGGTCGGCACGCCTGTTGGAATCAGGAGCCGTGGTTCCATCCGATGAGTGCAGATGTGGACGAGTTCGTTCAGTCTGTCCTGGGAGAACCGGGCGGTGAAGTTCAGCCGTTGGTGTTGAATACAGATGACAACATCGTGGCGTTCAATGACCGGATTGAGGTCGCGGTTGGCAAGGTGACAAAGAAAACGAAAATCGAAATCCCGCGGCTTAATAACCAGCGCCGAAAGGTGTTCGTTAAAGGCACAGACACCGAAGTGACGCTGAAGTCGCGGCAAACGAAATGGGAGTTGATGGTCACGCCCGAACACTCTGGCAAGACAGTCATCATTGAAACCGTCGGACGACCGCATCTGGCCAGGGTACCTCGAATCGTATCGGCGGCCGTTGATGGAACCGTTGTCCTTCCGGCTCATGAAGCGGTTCCACACGGCGAGAAGCTCATGTACGAACCAGAACCGCACAAGAATACCGTGGGCTACTGGGTGAACCCGAAGGACTGGGTCGAGTGGCATTTCTATACGGAAACGCCGGGCACGTATGCTCTGCATGTTCTTCAAGGCTGCGGCAAGGGCCACGGTGGCAGCGAGGTTGCGGTTCAGCTGGGTGACCAGACGGTTGATTTCGTGGTCGAAGACACCGGCCACTTTCAGAACTTCAAGGACCGAGAGATTGGCCGGTTCGAGGTCACGAAACCGGGCGTTTACACGCTGAAGATTGTGCCAAAGAAGAAGGCAAAGGTGGCGATCATGGACGTCCGTCAGGTTCGACTGGTTCCCGCCGGGTGACGCACGCAGGCGTTGCCGTCCTTCTTGTTCACGATGTAGGTGCGATCCAGCCGCGCAGAAGCCGTCAAACGCCGTAATTGCTTGTCTCACCACAGCTTGACGCTTTTCGCGGCGTGGCCGTATACTTGCGGATTCAACTGAACACGACGTATCTGACGGGCGAGTCCGCACGAATTGCGTTCTGGCTGCCGGAATGAGAACCCCATGACGACTACCACCGAACCTGAAACAGACGTACAAGAAGCCAGCGAATTCGGTCAGCTACTGAAGCCGATTCAGCCGTATCTTGATAAGTACGGTTCGAAGGTCGTCCTGGCGTTGGCGGCATTGTTGCTTGTGGCGGCCGTCTACATTTGGTGGACGCGTTCATCGGCGGCCGCAGCTGCAGCCGGTTGGGGCGGAATGGCCACTGCAAACGCTCCTGAAGACTACGCAGACATTGCTGACGAAAATCCGGGAACTCCCGCTGCCGCGTGGGCTCGGCTATCGGCAGCAAATGGATACCTGACCAGCGCGATTCGGATCAGCTTCACCGACCGGAAAGCATCGTCCGGGAGCTTTGATAAAGCTCGAACCGAATTCGACAAGCTCCTCAACAAACGGGGCACTCCAAAAGGTGTCAGAGAACGCGCGTTGTACGGGATCGCTCGACTTGAAGAATCGACGTCCGGCGACGACACCGCGACAGCCGTTTCCGCCTACGAGAAACTTCTCTCTGAATTTCCTGAGTCTGCTTACAAGGCAACCGCTGAGCGACGCATCGCAAAGCTAAAGTCCGGCGACTCTCAAAGCTTCTACGCCTGGTTCGCAAAACAGCAGCCGTCAGTCGCTGACGATCTGATCATCCCGAACGATAATAACTTGCCCGTATCGCCGGGAGCTGCAGAAACAGGAGCTCCTGATTTAGACACCATCCTGAAGGGCTCTGGTCTGCCGGCGACCCCGGGTGGAGTTCAAGGTGGCGACGGGTTGATTCCTCCAGCACCTGCTGAAGGTGAGGCTCCCGCAGCACCCGTCGAAGGTGGCGAAGTACCGGCGGCACCGGTTCTCCCAGGTAGCGGTGAAGAGGTTCCATCAACGCCAGTTCTCCCAGGCGGTGGTGAAGCAATCCCGCCGACGTCAGAGGAAAAGAGCTCTGGCGATAAATGACCGAAGAACCGTCTGACGAGTCACTAGCACCACCGCCAGACGGTGAACCGGGCGATCGCATTGAACTCACAGTCGAATCGCGCGCGCACGGGTGGCGACTGGATCATTACCTGACACGGCTCTATCCGTCGTTCAGCCGCGCGGCTTTTCAGCGTTCGATTGGCGACAACGGCGTGCAGGTCAACGGCCTGACCGCAAAGCCCGCAACGCGTCTGCACGTCAACGACCGGCTAAGCGTCACGTTGCCCAAGGATCCGGACAGCAATATCACGCCGGAAGACGTGCCGCTGGAAATCATTTACGAAGACGATTCGCTGGTCGTGATCAACAAATCGGCCGGCATGATTGTTCATCCCGGACGCGGACACCACACCGGCACGCTGGCCGGCGCGTTGCAGCATCATTTTGATCAGCTAAGCGATGTGGCCGGCAAACTGCGACCGGGCATCGTGCACCGGTTAGATCGCGACACCAGCGGCGTGATTATTGTCGCTCGAGACAACCAGGTTCATCACAAGCTAAGCCGGCAGTTCGAGAAGCGTGAAGTTAAGAAAGAATACCGAGCCATCGTGCACGGCGAACTAAACGTGGATGCCGATCACATTGAAACCCACGTCCGCGTGGACCCGCGCAAACGCGAACGCATGATTGTGTGTGAGCCCGACGGCAACTCTCGCGACGCTTCAACTTTCTACGAAGTGGCTGAACGATTCCGCGGCTACACGCATGTCATTCTGCATCCCAAAACCGGTCGAACCCACCAACTACGCGTTCACATGGCTCACCTTGGTCATTCATTGGTGGCTGACTCCATGTACCGCGGCGGCGGAAAGATGACGCGACATAATCTGGACGGTAAGGAACTCAAAAAGCCACTCATCGCCCGGCAGGCTTTGCACGCGTTCCGAATCAGCTTCTCGCACCCGGCGACGGACAAGCCGATGACCTTCGAAGCTCCCATGCCCAAAGACATGGTCCGCACACTGGAAGCCATGCGAGAACTCCGCGCGAAGTAGCGGTGGAACGGTGGGGGCAGAGGTTTCTATGGCCGCAATCCCACATCGTACTTGCGGGCTTCCAGGCCCCAGGCACGCCCGGCGATGTTGTCGTGGGCAATGTTCAAGCCGCGTTTGCCGTTCATCCGCCACTTTGGGAAACCCGCAGCAGGATAGAACCTTGGGGTTCGGAGACCCCAAGTACGAAGCGCTACGCCAGTTCACGCCACCTTTGTCAGTTTGGTCACACGGCCAGAGTGCACCCATTCGGCGACGTGGATGTTGCCTTCCAGATCGAAGCAGGCGTCGTGCGGATGCACGAACCGGCCGTCGTTCCACAGTTTCTCATCTTCGCGGATTCGTTTCTTGCCCTGCGTCTTAATCCGGTTCACATCCGCGCCCAATTGGGCGACGACCCTGTTGGTTTCATCCAGCAGTGTGACTCGAGCGTGAAGTTCGGGAACCAGTAGCAGGTTCTTGTAGGTGTCGCAGTTGGCCGGCAGGCCGTAGCCGCGAACCGTCTCAATGTACTTGCCATCCAGAGTCAGGTACTGCAGCGTGTGGTTGGCCCGATCGCAGACAACAATCCGGGACTCGCGGCCTTTGCGACTATCAATCCAGATGCCATGCGGAGTGTTGAACTTCCCCTCGCCCTTGCCGGGGCCCCCAAAGTGTGACTTCCAATTGCCGTCGTTGTCGTACAGGTGAATGCAGAAGGAACCGTATCCATCGGCCAGATAAAAGTCGCCGTTTGGAAGGAACGCGAAGTTGGTCGGCATGAACCGGTTCCGGCCCCATTTTTTCTCCGGCTTCGTGTCTTCGTTGTCAGCGTACACGCCGGAATCCATCGGAGCGTACTTCTGCCAGATTGTCTCACCTTTGAGCGTCATTTTGGCGAATGACTTCACCTGCTGGTACGCGCACACATAGAGAACTTCCTGGCCGTTCTCTTTACGGACTTCGATACCATGACCGCCGCCTTGGAACTGCTTGCCAAACGCTCGGATGAACTTTCCGTCGGGGCCGAAAACGAAGATTGAAGGGTGGTCTTTTAGGTTCTGTTTTCCTTCGTGAATGACATACAGGTTGTTTTGGCTGTCGACGGCGACGTTGTGCGTTGTTTGCCAGGTGTACTTGTCGGGCAGCTGCGGATAGTTGTGGCTCACTCGATATCGGTAGTCCCCTTTACCGATAATCAAATTGTCCTGCTGGACGCCATGCCCCGCTTTGACGATTGCGGGAGCCGCGAAGCCGGACGCAACAGTAGCGGTGGAAGCAAGAAACTGGCGACGAGAAACAGACATAGCGCACTCCGAGTTCCATGTGATTCACTCCATCCAGACTAGCGAGTCTTTGGCAGTCGGGAAATCATGAACCGGAAGATCTACTGCTTGCTGGTTCTGATGACTACCATGGCAGCATGAACGACGAAACGGCGGCGCCCGAGAACCCCTACGCCAACAGCACATTCGACGACACCGAAAACGTGAGCTTCTTCGCGGTGGCCGGCGTGTTGGCGTTAACCTTTGGAGTGGTTTTCGCTTTGTTGTTCCTGGGTTTTATTGGATTTCTTCTACTCAGTGCGGCGCAGGTGCTGCCAAACTGGTCGGCGGCCTTGATCGGTTTGATCTATGGTCTTGCCGCAATCTTGCTTCCTATCATCGGCGCGAGGTCAATGCTGATCTGGCTTAAGACTCAATGAGAGTTGAATGATTGAAGAATCCGGTTCAACTGAAAATCAAAACCCTTACGCCACGTCCGACGTCGATCGGGTTCACGCGAGCATCACTCCAACCCAGCGACCGCCCAACATAAGTACGCTTGCCGTCGCGGCGATCGTGTTCGGCTGCTTGCTGCTGATGCTGGTTCTGCTTGTGATGTCCATCGGTTTCATGGCAGTCGGCTGGTTCGGTTTCGTAGTGATGGCGGCCGCGGTGATTGGGCCATTGATCGTCGGGTGGTTGATGATTGAAATGCTCCGTCGGCGGTAGCCAGTCGGCTTGTAACGGTTGTGACTTGCCCCGGTTGAGTCGGAGGCGGTCTGGCGTCGATACGGCAAATATGGCCAGACGCAAGAAACCAGGAGCCGGATCTCGATTCTCGCGCGGAGGTTCCGGCGACCCCAGCATCCATTTGCAACCGTTCGTGCATTACCTGGAAGCCGAGTGCGGCCTGGCCGAGAACACGTTGCGTGCGTACCGAGCCGACCTGATTCGGTTCTTTGAGTGGAACAGCAAGCATGGAACGGCGTCGATTAAGGAAATCGACATCAAGGTTCTGAGCGGCTACATGGAACACCTGCAGAAGTCCGGCATGGCGGCGTCATCGACTGCTCGGCATCTGGTTTCGATCCGGATGTTCTTCCGCTATCTGGTTCTCGAAGGCGTTCTCCTGGAAAGCGCGATCGAGTTGATGAACTCGCCGAAGCTCTGGGAGTACCTGCCGCGTGTTCTTAGTCCGGAGGCTGTCGACCGACTACTGACGGCTCCAAACAAAGCGGATCGGTACATGCTTCGGGACCGAGCGATCCTGGCCGTCATGTACGCGACCGGTTGCCGCGTCTCAGAAGTCACCGGCTTGAAAACCCGCCACGTGAATCTGGACGACGGCTACTGCCGTGTTCTTGGCAAGGGCAACAAAGAACGTGTCGTCTCACTAAGCGAGGTCGCCATCGATGCGGTGACGGACTACATGAAGCAGGAACGCCCCACGATGACGGAGCGCAACGAGTGCGAGTTTCTGTTTGTCACGCGCAGCGGCAACCAGATATCTCGCGTCATGATTTGGAACCTCATCCGCAAGTACGCCACAAAAGCCGGCTGCAGCGGCGACGTCACCCCGCACACTCTGCGCCACAGTTTCGCAACCCACATGCTGGCCGGCGGTGCTGAGATCCGGGCTCTCCAGGAAATGCTGGGCCACGCCAGCATCCGCACGACGCAAATCTACACACACGTCGAACACAGCCGCTTAAAATCAGTCCATGCCAACTGCCACCCCCGCGGGTGAAGCGTTCCGTTGCATAGGTACCGGTGGTGGAGTGTTCGAACACTGATTCGTTGGGCTGACGCTTTCGCTACCGGTTCCGCGATTCGCCTGGCGCCGACGCGAAGAAGTGACTTCCTGCATGTGCCTTGCCAACAGTGCCGGCAGGTTCCCTGTCTCTCAAATCTCAGAAACGCTCAACCCAGTCAATGTAGGCGCGTTCCGTCCTAATCGACATGCGCCTTGCCCGCATGAGTTCACGAGCGTGATCCAATAACATCTTGAGCCTCCGAAACAGAACGCTGTCTAAATCGACTAACGGGTCAGCGTTGTGCCGAGTCTGGCTGCTTCACCTTGATCTCTTACTACCGGAAAGGTAGAAAAGAATGGTTTGTCTATTCCTGTAGTAGACAGCGTTCTGTCCGATACTTGCGACACCGCAAAGGAGCGCCGAATGCGAAGCCTCGTACTGTTTTCGCTGCTTGTACCGTTCACAGCAGGGTGTAGCGAACCAGAGTCGCCGGCAACGCCACCCCAAGAAAATCAATCAGCGTCAAAACAGCAAACTGTCGAGCAGGACGATACGTCGTTTGAAGCAATGAAAGCGGCAGCGGAAAACGGTGACGCAAGAGCGCAGGCTGCCCTCGGATACGCATATGACGTTGGTGACGGTGTCGAGCAAGACCTCGAATCTGCAGCACATTGGTATCGACAAGCAGCCGAACAGGGATACTCCAACGCGCAGTTCAACCTTGCAGAGATGATTCGCGACGGTGCAGGAATTCCGCAATCAAACGAAGAAGCGTTGTCGTGGTACACCAAAGCAGCGATGCAAGGACACTCGAAAGCCCAATACAATGTCGCAATGATGCACGTAAAAGGCGAGGGAGTGGCTGCTGACAACGTCACTGCCTACGCTTGGCTCGTCCTCTCGGCAACGGGCGACGCCGAAGGTGCAGATCAAGCTCGCGACATAGTAGGCAAAGGCATCGGAGATAAGATCGCGGATGGAAACGCTCTTGCCGAAGAACTCAAATCCAAGATTCGCAAGAAGACGGAATAACAAAAATCGGGATAGGGGCCGGCTTTGACCGGGCCCCTCCCACACCACCTGGCATGCGGGTCCGCACCAGGCGGTTGAGAATGAGTGTTACTGCTTTGCTGTTGATCGAAAGCGTTATGCGGCCAACTCCCACGGAAACACTAATCCAGTGATTGAATGGGCCGGAGATCTCAACGACGACTGCGCGGCACGTTGGTCTGGTTGGTTGCTCCGCGCCGAATGGATGGACAAGGACATCTGGTGGTGGGCGGTGTCCGACGACGAGACCGGTGACGAGATCGACAGTTCAAACAATGATGGCTACTTTGACGTTCGGTTCACGTCAGGTGCCGCCGCACGGCAAGCAGCGGAACGAGCCGCCAAAGAATACATGCAGCGCAAGCGAGCTTAGGCAGTCGGTTCGATGGGCTGGGAATACAAAATTCGATTCTCTCCTGTCGAGAAAGACCGAATAGACAAGTGGCTCCGTGAACACGAACACTTCTTTCGATTCGTTGACGAGTTTGCAAGCTACGAATTCCGACGCCCAGATAACACCGACCCAAAGAACATGCCAAATCTGGACGTGCGAATCGAAGAGGATGGTCTTTACGTGAACAATCTGGATTCCAACTACATGATGTATGATATTGCTCACATTCTGTTGGTTGAATATGACCGGATTGAAATCGCCAGCCTTGATTGATTGAGGGCGGCACGAAAAGCCGCATAACATCTGTATGTCCTTAAAAGTCAAGCAGTCCATATCTGATGGAAGAGAATCCTTACCAGCCTTCCGGTGACGAGCCTGCTTCCGAGTCGCCCCACCTAGTGTCGCGTAAGTCCGTACTGTGGCGCGGCTCTATCATCCTGGCCGGAATTGGCTGGGGGACAGGCGTTGGCGTTGGAATCTCGTTCCTTTTGGCATTCCTTGTCGGCCTACAGGAAGTTGGTCCTAACGGCGACGCGTACATGGGCCTTGCCATGCTGCAGATCCTTGTGTTCTTTGGATCCCTGTTCATCTCCATACCGGCTTGCATCGGCGCTGTGCTGTTCTTCATCGTGTGGCGCACTGCAAAAACGAGGCGTACAACCAATTGATTTCCATACCTCTGAAGCTGCAGCGAAGGCGATTGCCGTAACAACCACATGAAACGGAACGTGGGCCGAATTTGAAATCCAACATCACTCCCGGCGTCCGGTAATGTTTGACGGTAGCCAGCAATGAAGTCTTCGCCAGCAATCGTTGTCATGATTTCCGCGCTCTCCATCACAGCGTGGGTAATATGCAGCCCGACCGTCGACCGACGTCCGACTGTGACGCTCTCCAATCGCTCCACCGCAGGCATTGCGATTACCTCAGTCGACTTCGATTGTCTCTGGAACTTTGAAGGCCGTGTGACGGAAATTCCTCTGCGCGATTTGTATGATCCCAGCTCCGTAATCATCGCCGATTCGGAAGTACTGACGTACAACTGGTCAACTCACACTTTCACTGTAACTGCCGCGGCATCAGATCGCATTCCCCGGATATTCGCGGTAGGGACGAAGTACTTCATACTGAGCGTTAATGGCGAGCCGTGTTATCTCGGCGCAATCGAAACGAGGCATTACAGTGATGAGCACTACATGCCAACGATTCTCGTGGACGAACTGCCGCGCCCGGGTGGCGATCAGCCAGTGTCAATACACCTCGACCCGTGCTACACATTTGGGGGATCAACGGTCTCTGTTGACATTAGGTTCAACCAGCGGCTAAAGCAATACTTGGCTGACACCAATCGACTCGAATGAGTCCTGTGGATGCTGCATACCAATCACATGCACCGGAACGCTGGATCGGTGCCGAATTTGAGATCCACATCACTCCCAGCGTGCGGTGATGTTGACGTTATGTCGTAAAGCCTGTGCCACAACTCGATGAAGACATCGCCTATATTCGCACCAAGATTCGCGATTGGCATGCGCAGACCGATATTCCGCACCCCGATGTTCCCGCCGACATGCGAGTTGATCCCGGTTCGAGTGAAGAGTGGCAAAGCTGGCGAGCGATTGATTCGACGATCACCCCCGAAATGATCGCAAGCTTCGAGCAACAGCTACCTGCTCCGCTGCCTCAGTTCTTTCGTGCGTACATACTTGCATGTCACACGCTCATAATGGACTTTGGCGAGTATCATCTTCCTGAATCACCAAGCGATAAGACACTAACACAAAGTTTCTACACTCTACCGGATTCGACGTTCTGGGCAGCTGGCTATATGCAGTTCGGAAGTGCTCGCGGTTGCGGCGATCCGCTGTTGTTTGACTTCCACACACCAACGGAAGACGGAGACTATGCGGTTGTGGTGTTCAATCATGATGTCGTTCCGCACGAAGCACTCCAGAATCGCACCGCACTGAGGCCATACGAGTCACTGCTTGCGCCGTCGTTCAGAGGGTTCTTTGATCTCGTATTGGCATACGATGAGGCCATCTTTCCGGCCCCACTTGCCCCAGAGGAGGCGCGCCGCAACGCGGCGTGGGACGAAGTTGCTACAATTCTTAAAGAGAAGGGGCTTCCAAAGTTCTACCGACCAAAAGAAGTCTCTTCTTCCGACCCATGGGCGATTGCGGAGTTCTTACGTCGCTCATAGATCGGGCAAACCAATGCACCGGGACGCGGCAACGTCGGTGCTCTGTTCTTCGTCAATCACTCTGTCGCGTCCCGGTGATGGTAAGCGTTCGGTGGCAATATGAAATCACGATTCACCAACATCGCCTGCGTCCTCCTTACCGCGTTACCGTTGCTGCTGACATCGTGTAGCCAAACTGAAACGCCGACTGTCCCGATCTCCGCTGATGACGCGGCAACGGAGACCGAAAACGGCGACGTGCAATGGATCGACCCAAATGAAATCCAGCCCGGCCCGGTGCAGCGAGATTCGCTCACTGACTCGCAAATGGAGCGAGTTCGAGCACTACAGAAAGTGTTCGTGGAAGTTGATGGGCAATCAGTCGATCAATGGGTCGACAACTTCAAGCGCGATTTGAACCCCGATCGGGAACTCGCGATTTGGGAAAAGATGTGCAGTGCGTACTCGGCATACTGCGATGATCGAGACTTGAACATCGACGCCAAAAAAGAGGTCTACAAAGTCGTGCTTTTGCGTTCGATGACGGGCGAAGCCGACGTCTTGCAACGACTGAAGTTGTCTGTGTTGTCGCAAGGTGATGCAAAAGAGATTATGAAGGGGTACTGATCGTGAATCCGACGGCCAGCTAGCAATTGAACCGGAGCGGCGAATACGAGCCAAACTGAAATCAACGCGTAACGTCGCCGCCCGGTTACGCTGGTTGTTATGCGTCAAACAACAGCACCATCTATGAC
>CAZAIB010000113.1:0-20885 GCA_964485095.1 uncultured Planctomycetaceae bacterium
CCAACGGAGATAAACCATGCTGAATCGACGAAACTTCCTTCGCCAATCGTCACTCGTTTCATTGGCTCCGATGGTCCCGGGCTTCCTCTCGCAAACGGCCCGTGCGACCGAAGCGAAGAAGGACGAACGCATCCTCGTTGTCATCGAACTTGAAGGCGGTAACGACGGGCTCAATACAGTCATCCCGTTTGCGGACGAAAAGTACGCCGAGTACCGCAAGACGCTGCGAGTCGAAACGAAAGACGTCCTCAAGCTGGACGACTCCATCGGCCTGCACCCGGCGATGAAAGAAGCTCACCAGCTGTTCGAAGACAAACGCCTCGCTGTCATCCCCGGCGTCGGATACCCGAACCCAAATCGTTCTCACTTCCGCAGCCAGGCCATCTGGCATTCGGCGCGTTTGAGCGCTGAAGATCACACCGGGCAGGGATGGCTGGGTCGGTCATGCGATCAAATTCGCAAGCCCGATCAGTCGATTCCAGACGCCGTGTTCATCGGTGACGGAACGATCCCCGCAGCAATCATCGGCCGCCGCACCAACTCCATCGCACTCAACAACGAGAGGGAACTCACGCTCGCCTCAGGCCTTTCCGCGCCGAGTGTCTCGGCGGAAACCGACGACATTTCTGCCTTCGTCCAAAGCACGGTCAGCGCCAGCTACGACGCGGCCAAACAGTTTGCAGAATCGAAAGAAGCCAAGGCGGCAGGTTCCGGGGGCTATCCAAACTACCGGCTCGCTCGCAAGTTGAGACTCATTTCACGAATGATTCGGCTCGGCGGCGGAACACGAATTTTCTACGCGTCGTTGGGCAGCTTCGACACGCACTCAGCGCAGAGGTCCTCGCACGAAAACCTGCTGCGGCAGTACGCCCGATCGCTCAAAGCGTTCCTTGACGATATGCAAAAGCACAAGCTGGGCGACCGCGTCACAGTTCTGACCTTCAGCGAATTCGGTCGTCAGCTCCGAGAGAACGCATCGGCGGGAACCGACCACGGAACCTGCGGCCCGGTCTTCGTTGCCGGCGAAGCCATCAAGCCCGGCATGCTTTCGAAGTACCCGTCACTCACGGACCTCGAAGACAACGAAATGAAGTCCACCGTCGACTTCCGCAGCATCTACGCATCGCTGCTGACTGATTGGCTGGGCGTCGATTCGAAGATGCCACTGGGTGGCAAGTTCAAACCGCTGCGGGTCGTGACGTAGCGAAACTTGCGGAAAAGTGTGTAACTCTTTTTCATGCATGCTGAAGGGATGAGTACACTCGACTCATCAAGGATTCAGTATGTCCCGCAAAGCCACGACCTCCAAAGCGATTCTGTTCCTGCTGGCTCTTTGGATTGGCGGAACTGCGCTGGTGGGCCTGAGAAATCCGGGAAGCCAGTCACCGATTTTTCGGCAGATGACCCAATTGCTCCCGTGGGCAGGTTACAGCCACATTCTCTTTGGGTCCCTGGCCCTGATCCTCGGCAGCTTTCAAATTAGTTCGCGGTTGCGACAAAAGAACATCAAGCTTCACGAGACCATCGGCAAGGCGTATGTCGTGTGCGTGCTGGTTTCGTCTGTCGGGGCGATCGCGACGAACATCGTTTCGCCGACACCGTGGGCTGCGAAGTCAGCGTTTTGGCTCATCGCGATTGTCTGGCCGATTGTTACCATCGCCGGCTACCCGCGCGGAGTGCGGTTCGACCCGAAACGGCACGGCCGGTTCATGCTATGGAGCTTCGCGCTGACATGTTCTGCAATCACTTTGCGCGTTGTGCTCATACCGCAACTGATTGCGGGTGTTCCATTCACGACCGCCTACCCAATTGCGGCTTGGTCTGGATTCTTAACCAACCTTCTCCTGCTGGAAACCGTCTTGTGGCGAATCAGATCGCGCAGGTCACGATCGTTGATTAGTCAGCGAGAACAAGATGCCTCGGTCCCCTCTGACTCACGGGCGGTTGTCTGATTCACATGGCGCCGCCGTGGCTGCGGAGTTCGCAGAACTTCTGCGTAGGTCCCGGATAAAAAGTCGGCTTAGTGATGCTGTGCAGTGTTTGTCCTGACACGAACGTACTTGAACTGGACCGTCATTGGTTTGCCGGATCGGAGTTGCAGGCCGAGAGAACCGGTTAGGTCCAGGTGGGCGGATTCGTTGTCGATCAGTTCCGATGATGTCCGGCCGTTGACTTTTAGTGTGACGTGTTTGCCTTTCGCGATGATGTGGTAGTCGTTCCATGCGGGCCATGGCCTGAGCTTGACTGGTTCGCCAAGCGGTGTGGCGGTGCGTTTGCCGTCTTTGTCGATGACGGACTTGCTTCCGTTCGCGCTGAGTAGTTCGGGGCCTTTTCGTTTGTGCATCTCATCGCAGACGCCGCCCAGATAGCCGCCGCTTTGGTAAATGTCTGCCTGATATCCGACAGCCAATCCGTCTTCGCGGAACTTGCTGCGAAACTGTACTCCCGAGTTGCAGCCGTTGCCTTTCACTCGGAACGCCAGTTTCATTTCGAAATCAGACAGTTCGCCGCCCTGCCAGACGATGAACTTGTTTTGTGTGCAGGGATTGTCGGCCGTGGATTCGCCGGTGATAGCTCCATCGCGGACGGACCAGTAGCTCATGTCGACACAGTTCCAACCGGTCAGTGTTTTTCCGTCGAAGATGCGCTGGAAGCTTTTGTCTGCGGCGTCGCCGAAGTAGCCGCGGGCGAGTCGTTTGTGGGGCTTCAGCTTGTTGTACTTCGCGAGTTGCTTTGAGAGTCTCGCGATCGTGTCCGCGCGTTTGGGGTCGCTTGCCAGGTTCGTGACTTCGCCCGGGTCGTTTGAGTGATCGTACAGCTCACGACCCGCGTCGCCTTCCAGCCATTCTGTGTAGCGATAGCGCTCGGTTCGCATCGAATAGCCCCAGGCTTTCTTGTTGTGCCAAATTTGAGTGACAGCGGGCTTCTTCCAGTTGCTGTCGTTTGGGTTGGTTAGCAACGGGCGCAGTGACTTGCCTTCGAGGTTTTCGGGTGGTTTCAGGCCGCAGAGGTCGGCGAGCGTTGGGTAGATGTCAAGTAGTTCGACGGGCTTCGTTGTGTTTGTGCCTTTGGTCAAACCGGGAGCAGCAATGATCATCGGCATACGGGCAGATCGTTCGAACGCCTTCCGCTTGTACCACAGGCCTTTCTCGCCGAGGAAGTAGCCGTGGTCAGACCAGAACACGATGACCGTGTTGTCCATGAGGTTGTTCTCTTCGAGCGCATCCAGGAGTCGGCCAATCTGGGCATCGACAAACGAGATCGTTGCGTAGTACGCCTGCTTGCACTTGCGAGCTTCGTCGACGGTGACGTCTTTGAAGTAGAACGGCCAGTTCTTCACATCGCGCTGAATGGCCATCGGCGGGACGTCTTCAAGATCCTTCTTCGCCTCGTCCAGATCCGGCATCGTGATCTTGTCCATCGGGTACATGTCGAAGTACTTCTTCGGCGCGACGTAGGGACAGTGGGGGTTGAAGAAGCCAGCGGCCAGGAAGAATGGTTCGTCTTTCTTCTGTTTGATGAGTTCGACAATCTTCGACGCAACTTTGCCGTCGGTGTGGTCCTCGTCGGCACTGTCAGGATCCCACCATGCCATGCTGATGCCGAGGTTTTTGTTCTTCTCCTGTCCGAACCCGTAGCGGGTAATCTTCTCCTGCTGTGAACGATCGATGCCGATTGGGTTGTGGCGTTCGTCCCATGTTGCGGGATCGTCGTTGCCGTCGGTTCCAATCATGCTTGGATTGCCGTAGTGATAGATTTTCCCGGCGCGGGCTGAGTAGTAACCGTTGTTGCGGAACATCTGCCCCAGCGTGACGACGTCCGGGTTCTTTTCTCGCAGTTCATGTTTCAGCGTGTGCATGTCGAGCGTGTCGGGCCGTAGTCCGGTCATGATGCTGGCGCGAGATGGTCCGCAGAGTGGCTGCTGACAATAAGCGGCATCGAACCGAACGCCCATCTTGCACAGCCGATCAAGGTTCGGTGTCTTGACGATTGGGTCGCCGTAGCAACCAAGGTCGCAGTTCATGTCGTCAGCGGAGATGAACAGGACATTCATTTTCTCGCCAGCGAATGTAGTCGCAGTGGCCAGAAAGAAAACGAGAATGAAATTGCGGGACATGAGGTTTGGTTCCAAGCGATCGAGTTCCAACATTGGAACCAGAAAAGCTGCGATCCCCAAGCCTGCGGTGCAGATTGAGCCGAATCGACTGATCCGACTCACCTCGTGTCTCGTTAACAGCGAACACTCATTAGACTATGGAAACAAATTCCATCGGGGAGTACCGCGTGGACATCCTGACTGCTCAGATTGTTTTTCTTGTCATCATGACGATCGGCGTTTGCGTCTGGTGCCACTCGCTGGTTAGAGCTCTGCAGCTGGGGGCCGATGAGCCAATCGAGGTGAACCCCTGGTCCAATTCGGCGGACGAGATCGCTTCCGGCAACCGCGAAGTCGGTTCCATGTTGGTTCGAGGCGAACCAGAAGCAGTCTCGCGGGCGATCGCGAAAGCGGTTCTGCAACACGGCACTGCATTTGAAATTATCGACCGAACCGCCGAACGCGTGTTGATTCGCAAGACGCCCGCCTCGCAGGCCGATCCAGCTGGGGCGCACTTTAGTGAGCTGGGATTCGCGATCACGCCAGCCGGTGAGAACACGGTCGAAATTGTCTACGCCCTTGAGTTGGGTAAACGCCGCAAGTTACTGCGAAGGGTCGCGCTGGGGATCATTATTGGAATCGGCTTGCCCGTCCTACTGGGACTGGGCCTTTTCATTTGGTTGAAGGTAATTCCAAACCCGCAACCCGGAATGCGTTGGATGGTGTTTCAGACAATTCACATCTGCCATGTCCTCTGGCCGCCGTTCCTGTTGATCCATCAACACAAAGCAATCCGCAACCACAGCCGCGCGTTTGTGACGAACCTTTTGATGTCTGTCACACTGGCGGATGGCGTTGAGTCTGTGAACGCGGGTCGGGGAGAGATTCAGGCAGTCGGCAAGTAGGCCTCTAGCAGATCGTAGTGCGGTTCCAGAAAACTCAGGTCGCTGGTGAGTTGCTCGATCTCCGGGCGTTCGACTGGTTCTCCGTATTCGAAGACGACACCGGAGGCATCGCGGCGAATTTCAATGGATCGCCGAACGTCCTCGGCATCGTGCTGGCATAGTCGGTACTGGTCGCCAACCGGGACGTCCGTGGAAACGCGGATATGACTCTCGGAGAAATCGATGACCAGCGCGTCGTGGGCGATCCAAACGTGTGACTGCCGAACGTAGACCCTCGCGTAGCAGAGTGTCTCAGGTTGAAATCGAACTGAACCTCGCCGTTCTTCTACTGACATCGCACCACCCCCGATTGCGTCACCCCCGTTTTGCCGGGCCAACAAAGCCTGGCTTCTGATGGTCCGGAATGTCGGCAAGAACCCAAAAGACAGAAAACGAAATTCAAACTCGACCCATTTGGCCTGCATCGCCGACACTTCTCGGTATTCGATGTTGAGAACCGGCATCGGCGTTGCCAGGAGGCAACGGTCGGTCCGGGGCCAAAGTTGAACGAATTGAACCGGGAACTCGACGGAGGATGACCCGGTTCCTTTGCATTCCGGCAGCCAGAAGGCTCCTGAAGCTCTCAGAGTCATTGCCTTGACAGTGGGCAGAGGCTGTGCCACGATACTCGGCTTCTCATTTGAGGCCCCAAAGTCCGCGTTTTTGCGGCAAACGGTGAAGTCATGGCGGTTCCAAAGCGTAGACAATCAAAGGCTCGAAGCCGCAAGCGACGCAGTCATAACTCTGTGAAGCCACGACAGTTAAGTCGGTGTGCACAGTGCCAGACAGCGATTCCGACTCACGTAGCCTGCCCGAACTGTGGGTTCTACATGGGCCGAACAGTCGTCGATACCGAGGACTAGCGCTCAAATGCGGATCGCGCTAGATGGTATGGGCGGGGATGATGCGCCGGAACCAAACGTTGTTGGTGCAATTGCTGCAATCAACGCTGATCCAAACCTCCAAGTTTCGCTGGTCGGTGATGAAGAACGCCTGACCGCGATGCTGAGTGAGCGGCTTGATGAACCGACCGACCGCATCACTGTGGTTCCGGCTACCGATGTCGTTGGGATGGACGAAAAGCCCACCGACGCTCTTCGAAAGAAGCCGAACTCGTCGATTGCCGTGTGCTGGCAGCTAATGGCCGCGCGCGAAGTTGATGCTGTCGTGAGTGCAGGAAATACCGGCGCGGTTGTGGCCTCAGGGCTACGAACCCGGCTGTTTCTAAAGGGAATCAAGCGGCCCGGCATCGCTGTAGTTCTACCAACAGCCAAAGGCAAAGCGGTTCTGATTGACGTGGGAGCCAACCCTGCTGCTCGGCCCGAACACCTGTATCAGTACGGGATTATGGGGGCGATTTACGCCAGCGAGTTCCTTGGTATCGATTCTCCTCGCATCGGACTGATGAACATCGGCAGCGAAGAAGGCAAGGGAAACGATCTGTATCGGGAAACGCACAGTTTCCTGGTCGATAGCCCACTCAAGGACGCCTACGTCGGGAATGTCGAAGGTCGCGGCCTTTATCAAGGCGAAGCAGACGTCCTGATTTGCGAGGGCTTTGTTGGGAATGTGGTCCTGAAAGTCAGTGAGGGAATGGCCGAGTTCCTCATGAAGATGGCTGCCAAAGAGATACTGGGAGCTTTGGATACTGAACAGGCGAAAGCCATGCAGGTGTTCGAAAAGCTCTCTCAGAAGCTGCAATACAGCGAAACCGGCGGCGCGCCGTTGCTGGGTATTGATGGGGTGTGCATCATCTGTCACGGCTCGAGTGACGATCGATCAATCTCAAACGCAATGAAGATGGCGACAACGCTGAAGAGTAAAGAGATCAACTCGAAGATCACGGCTGAACTCGCCCGGACTGTAACTTCGGCCTAGCGTTGGTTCCTGCCGAACCCGGCGTTCTCAGCGACTGCCTCCCCTACCCCACACCTGGAGAGAATCCACGTGACCAAGACAGCATTCCTCTTTCCCGGCCAGGGCGCTCAGCACGTTGGTATGGGAAAGACCATCGTCGAGACGGTTCCGGCGGCCGCCGAACTTTACAAGCAGGCGGCGGACATTCTTGGGTTCGATCTGGCGAAACTATGCTTCGAAGGCCCCAAAGAGGAACTCGACGCCACGAATATCAGCCAGCCGGCTTTGTTCGTTAGCAGTCTGGCCGCACTGGAGATGGTGAAGGCGGAACAGCCTGAACTGCTCGAAAACGTAGCCATGACGGCCGGGCTAAGCCTTGGCGAGTACACTTCGTTGGTGTTCTCCGGCGCGATGTCGTTTGAGGATGGGTTGAAGGTGGTTAAGCGTCGCGGCGAGGCCATGCAGGCTGCTGCAGATGCGACTCCGTCAGGGATGGCCAGCATTCTTCTGCTGGAACCTGAAAAAGTGCAGGAAATCTGCGATGAGGCGAATTCCGTCGGGCAACTTTCGATTGCAAATTACCTTTGCCCAGGCAACCTGGTCGTATCTGGTTCAATTGAGGCTCGCGACAAAGCTGTGGAATTAGCCGAAGCGGGTGGCGGTCGCGGAATCGTGCTGAGCGTGGCGGGAGCGTTCCATACAAGCATTATGGAACCGGCCGATCAGCAGGTGGGTGAAGTTTTGGCCAGCGTCGAAGTGTCGGCCCCAAAGATCCCTGTTGTGTCGAATGTGGACGCAAAAACCCACGACTCGCCGGAAGAGATTCGTGACCTGCTGGTGAAGCAGGTGTTGAACCCTGTTCGCTGGGAAGATTCGATCCGGCTGATGCTGGATTCGGGGGTCGAGGAGTTCTACGAAATCGGTCCCGGCAAGGTTCTTAAGGGCTTGTTGAAGCGAATCGCCAGGAAAATACCCTGTACGACGATTAACGACTCGTAACCATGAACGCGCGCGGGGATGTGGCTTGGTGCTGCGTTCCACGGGGATGTGAGTTCTCTCAGTCGTTTTTCAGATTCAAGATAGGTTGGCTTTTCCGCTGATGCAGTGTGTCGGGAACTTCTTTCGAGGAAGGAGTTTACGGCAGGCTCTTAGAGTTTACAGGCGATTGGAAAGCCGATATATCTGCGATTGGATTTGGCTGATAAGCTCAGGTCACTACGCGAAAGACAGGCAGTTGTCACAGGAAGGGCAAGACCCCACCGGCAAGTGCTTTGGCATAAAAGCTCGTTGAAGTTTTTGGAGGGTTCCACCGTGGCTGTGGATGAAAAAGTTGTTGCGATTGTTTCTGAACAACTCAGCGTTTCTGCTGAGGAAGTAAGCCGAGAGAGTTCGTTTATCGACGATCTCAAGGCAGATTCCCTGGATGTTGTTGAGATGGTGATGGAGTTCGAAGACGCCTTCGACATCACGATTCCTGATGACGACTACGACAAGATTAAGACTGTCGGAGACGCAATTGACTATATCACTGAGCGGTCATAGTTCATGACGAGACGAGTCGCTGTCACGGGGATCTCAGTTGTTACGACACTGGGATGCGAAATCGCCGGATTTTGGGATCGATTGTGCGCTGGAAAGAGCGGCATTGGGCCCGTGCGCCGGTTCGACTGCAGCGACTACAAGGTGACGTTTGGTGGTGAGCTCTCTGAGTTCGATCCACAGGATCACATTAAGATTGATGGGAAAGAAGTCCGTCGTCTTGATCGGTTCGGTCAGTTTGCTTTGGTTGGTGCTGAGAAAGCGATTGCTTACTCAGGCATCGACCTGACCAAGGGTGACGCGTACCGTCACGGTGTTTTGGTCGGCAGCGGAATTGGTGGTTTGCACGAGATTGAAGAGCAACACGTGAAGCTCTTCGATCGCGGGCCATCGCGTGTTTCGCCGTTTATGATTCCAAAGTTGATGGTGAACGCAGCCAGCGGCAACATCTCTGTCCGGTTCGGGCTTAAGGGGCCGAACAGTGCTGTGGCAACGGCGTGTGCTTCAGCGACCAACGCGATTGGTGATGCGTTCAAGCTAATCCAAAACGGAATTGCCGATGTCATGGTGACGGGCGGCAGCGAAGCCGCACTGACACCAATGGGCCTCAGCGGTTTTGCTCGCATGAGCGCTCTATCGACCCGCAATGATGCTCCCGAAGCGGCCAGTCGTCCGTGGGATCGTGATCGCGATGGGTTCGTTCTTTCTGAGGGAGCCGGTCTGGTGGTTCTCGAAGAGTGGGAGCACGCGAAAGCTCGCGGGGCAAAGATTCTGGCCGAGGTGACTGGTTACGGCATGTCTGCCGATGCGTCGCACATGACGACTCCCGACCCCGAAGGCAAGGGAGCCGGGCGAGCGATGGCGAGTGCACTTCAGGATGCCGGTGTTGCTGCCAGTGATATCGACTATGTGAACGCACACGGAACAAGTACGCCGCTTGGCGACAAAGCGGAAACAGCCGCGATTAAGTCAGTTTTCAAGGACCACAGCAGAAAAATTGCTGTTTCGAGTCCAAAGAGCCAGCTTGGGCATTTGCTGGGTGCATCGGGCGGAGTTGAGTTCGTAATTTGCGTGCTGGCTCTGCAAAATCAGGTGATCCCACCGACAATCAATCTGGAGAATCCGGACGAGGGCTGCGATCTTGATTATGTGCCGAACCAGGCTCGCGAAGTCAAAATGACTCGAGTGCTAAAGAACAGTTTTGGGTTTGGTGGTCACAACGCTTGCCTCGTTCTGCAAGAAGCTGCGGTCTAGCATCGTTCTCCGTGGGGACGGAGGATGTGGGTTACAAGACGTCCGCGGCAAATGAATACAAGCTGGGTAGATAGACATGGCTCATGACCGAAGAGTTGTCATAACAGGCCTGGGGTTGATGACTCCACTCGGCCTTGGTGCAGACACGTTTTGGGGCAAGCTCGCTGGCGGTGAAAGCGGTGTTGCTCCGGTTCAGCTGCCAGAGCACCACGGTATTGGTTCGCCGGGTAGTGTTGGCGGTGAAGTTTCCGACTTCACGGAATCCGCCGCGCGGAAAGCACAGCTCAAGGTGCTTCGCAAGATGGTCAAAGTGATGTGTCGCGAGATCCAGTTAGGTGCGGCCAGCGCTTTGGATGCGGTCATGCACTCAGGTCTTGATCTCGACGCAATCGCTCACGAACGACTTGGGATCAGCTTCGGCGCGAACCTGATGTCCAGCCCGCCGGAATCACTCAAGGCCGCGGCGGCAGCCTGCACGAAAATCGAAGACGGCAAGAAGGTCTTCATCGAAGAGGATTGGGCGGAAAAAGGTCTGGGTGCAATGCAGCCGTTGTGGCTGTTGCGATATCTGCCAAACATGCCCGCCTGTCACATCGGGATCGCAATCGACGCGCGCGGACCGAACAACTCGATCACGCTGGACGAAGCGTCCGGCAACCTTGCCATCTCTGAAGCAATGAGCATCATTCAGCGCGACCGGGCGGACATGATGATTGCTGGTTCAACCGGTACTCGGGTCCATCCCGTTAAAAGTGCACATGCAAGGCTATGGTGGGATCTGGCCGATTCACCTGACGACCCAACAAAACGGTGTCGGCCTTTCGAACTCAACCGGGCTGGAGAAGTTGTTGCCGAAGGTGCAACCTCGTTCCTGCTGGAAGAGAAGTCGCACGCTGATGCTCGAGGAGCCAGGATCTGGGGCGAAGTTCTTTCGACTGCAGGCTCTTGTGTTCTATCGAAGGACGGCAAGCCGGACATGCAACAGGCAATGGTCATTGCTATGCAAAACGCCCTTTCGCGGGCTCAGCTACAGCCGGGCGACATTGGTCACATCAACGCGCACGGATGCGGTTCTCAGGAAGTCGACCGCCTCGAAGCAGCAGCGATTCACGAAGTCTTCGGCGATGTTGCCAGTACTGTGCCCGTGACAGCAATCAAGAGTTACTTCGGGAACGCCGGTTCCGGCTGCGGCCCGATGGAGCTAGCGGCATCGCTGATGTCGCTTGCTGAAGGTCACATTCTTCCGACGCTGAACTACGACGCACCTGATCCAGCTCTGAATTTGAATGTTGTTTCCGGCGGTCAGTTGGCTACCGACAATAAGACGTTTCTGAAGCTCAATGTGACACGCATGGGCCAAGCCAGTGCTTCGATTATCACTGCGTAGAGTCGCCAGCCGGCGCGTTCTTCAACAGTCTTTCGAACACTGAGGACAACAACTCAATTCGAATTGAAAAAGGCTCGACAGGTTTCCCCGTCGAGCCTTTTTCTTTTGGTTGCAGAAGTCAGGTTGCTTACTTCTTCATGGTGCGATCCAGTCCCACCAAGGCAGCTCGGTAAGCGGCGAGGTCTTTCCGATCACCGGCCAGAGCCTGCTTGTAGTACTTCGAAGCTGCTGCAGTGTTGGATTTGAGTTCTGCCTGTAGGCCAAGGAAAAAGTTGGCCTCGGTTGTTCGCCCGGTTCGTTTTTCGGGGTCGCTGCTGGCGACCTGCATCAGCTTTTGGGCGTCGATGACTTCGGCCATCAGGCCACACAACCAATCGTTCCAGGCAGCGTCTTTGGCGTTCGCTTTTACTCGGGCGAGATCAGCCGCGTACTCTTTCACCGCCGCTTCCTTCTGCTTTGTTCCCAGCAGCGAAGCGAACCGCCACGGCCGGATGTGCTGCAAGCTTGGGTCCATTTCCTGAACCTTCTTCAGTATCTCGCCGGAGTCCTTGTAGTCTCGATTCATGAGCTTGGCAAAACCAAGGTCGATGTAGACGGCCGCGTCCGCTCGCAGCTGTGAGGATGCGACAAGGTCTTCGATTGCTGTGGTGGGTTGCTTTTGCAGTAGGCGGCAACCGGCTCGAAGCCGCAGTACCATTGGTTGTTGTGGAACCAGTCCAAGCGACGCGGTGAAGTCCAGTTCAGCAGCCTCGGGGTCATCCATGGCAAGCAATGTGTAACCTCGGTTCGTGTAGGCAGCAACGAATCGCGGGTTCAGCTGAATCGCGCTCGTGAAGTCCACGACGGCGAGTTCAAGTTCCTGGGCGTCCTGTAGAAACAACCCTCGGTTATTGATGACGATGGGGTTGTTTGGGAACTTTCGAACGGCCTCGTCGAACGTCTCGCGAGCTCGCTTCATGTTGTCCGCCGAGGCAAACGAATCGGCGAGGCCCATTCGAGCAGCCAGGAATTTCTCGTCCCGACGAATCGCTTCCTGAAAGTCCGCTTGTGCTTTGGCGTGCTCTTCGAGCACTGAGTGGATTCGGGCTCGGTGGTAGTACAAGTGAGCCTTGTTCTCTGACACAGTTTCCTTTGCCAGGACTTTCGTTGCCGATTCGAGTCCTTGTTTCGCGTGGCGAGGGTCGCCTTCGAGCTCTGTGAGGGTTGTCATTCCATACAGGTAAGGAAGGAAGTATCGAGATGTGGCTCCCTTGCTGATCTCGATTGCCTTTCGGGCGTCGTCGATTCCCTGGCGAACCCCGCCAGCATTTCCGGTTCGGCGGCCAATCTCAACCAGCGCACTCGCGCTCAGGTACAGAGCCACGTGGTCTTTAGGATCCTTCTTGATCTGCTTCTCAGTGATTTTAAGGACCTCGGCAAACTGTCCTTTGTTGTAAGCGAGCTCTGCCACCGCATTTGGTTCGGCAGGAGTCGCTTGCTTTTCCTGTTGGCTCAGGGCTGGATTGCCGAAGGAAAGAAGAATTGCGAGCAGGAGTAAGCGTCGATAAGAGCACATTTCTGGATCGAGTCCCATGTTAGTAGGCCCTTGGCCAATGAACGCCGGGGCGGAGGTGTGTGGGTACGCTCAATTTACCTTCGGCGAGCTCCTATGTCGCTGCTTGACACTTTTGATTCGCCTGAGTATCTTTGTTCGCTCTGCGGGGAGGTTTTGTCCGCAGTTTTCACGGATGATCTGAATTTTTGCTCACCCGGGCAAGAATTAATCCAGGTTGGAGAAGTCCACGATGTGAAGTTGACTTTGCAAGTCGGCTAGTGATTTTCGGTTGCGTTGCGATCGGAGTTCCGGCTACCCATTTTGCCGTTGGTAGAAGTTGGTAGCCAAGCCATTTGTTTGTCTGCGCCTGTTTCAGGTTCGGACCTTAAGTGGGACTTTGTGCCCGCTTTTTTTGTTATATGGCCGCCGGTTTTCCGGCATCGACCTCAAGAGACATCAATGAACGGACCCGAAGTTTTGAGGATCGTTGATGCGATTCACCGGGACAAGAACATCGACAAAGAGATTGTGTTCGAGGGGATTGAACTCGCGATTGTTTCTGCTGCGCGCAAACACTTTGCCGAAGAGCAGGAAATCGCCTGCGATATTGACCGAAACACGGGCGAACCATCACTGAAGTGTGACGGAGAACTGCTGGACTCAGAAATCCTGGGAGACCTACTCGGGCGTATCTCAGCGCAGACCGCGAAGCAGGTAATGATACAGAAGATCCGCGAAGCAGAACGCGATTCACTGTACGACGAATATCAGGAACTCCGCGGCCAGATGGTTTCCGGAGCGATCACTCGGTTGGAACGCGGGTCGGCCATTGTCAATTTGGGCAAGGTCGAAGCGTTCCTGCCTCGCAGTGAACAAATTCCTCGCGAAGTCCACCGCACCGGTGAACGCATCCGCGCGGTTGTAATGGAAGTTCGAAAAGCTGGCAGCCGAGTGAAGATCATCCTCTCTCGCGCGCATCCGGAGTTTGTGCGTCGGTTGTTTGAGGTCGAAATTCCGGAAGTCACAGATCGAATCATCGAGGTCCGCTCGCTGGCGCGTGAGTCAGGGCATCGGTCCAAAGTTGCAGTCGCCAGCTACGATTCAAAGATTGACTGCGTGGGTGCCTGTGTTGGTGTTCGCGGGGCTCGTATTAAGAACATTGTTGACGAACTGGCTGGCGAGCGCATCGATATCGTTCGTTGGAACGATTCACTGGACATTCTGGTTCCGAACGCACTTCAGCCGGCAGAAGTTGAAGATGTTGTGCTGTGTCCGATGTTGGGCAAAGTGATTGGCCTGGTTCGCGATGATCAGCTTTCGTTGGCTATCGGGAAGAAGGGCCAAAACGTCCGTCTGGCCTCCAAGCTTGTGGGGTGGGATATCCACGTCATGACGCAGGACATGCTGGCGGAACAGCTGGATGTTTCGGTAGCTGCGTTCTCTAAAGTTGACGGTGTGACGGATGACCTGGCAGACAGTCTGGTCTCGCAGGGCTTCTTTACCTTCGATGACCTGTCTGTGATTGAACCCGATCAGTTGGCCGAACTTGGTGAGCTGACTGCGGAACAGTGCGACGCGATCATCGAATTCGCTGACGAGGAAAGCCTGCGAATCGAACAGGAAGAGAAACGCGCGCGGGAAGAGAACCGTCGGATGGAAGCTGCTGGCTTGAACAAGCCGCCGGCAGCTCCGCCTGCGCCAGAGCCCGCTGCAGAAGAAGCGGCACCGCCAGCGGCTGAAGAGCCTGCACCAGCGGAAGAAGAACAAGCTGCAGCTGAAGAACCGGCGAACTCAGAGACTGAGGCGCCTGTCAAGGAAGAAGAAGTTGCCACGCCAGCGGCCGACGCAACGACTCCTGAATCGACAACCGACGATTCAGCGGAAGATGAAGAAGTTAAGACAGCTGATACAGCAGAGTGATGTTTTTGGGCCTGAGGGCCCTGTTCGGGAGACGCCTTTTTGAAGATTCGTATTTTCGCCCTGGCGAAAGAACTTGGACTCGATAGCAAGGTCTTGATTGACCTATGCAACGAAGCGGGGCTGAATATCAAAGCCTCCGCTCTGGCTAGCATTACGCCTGACGAGAAGGACATGGTTCTGCAGTTGCTGGACGGCAAAGGCCCCGCCGAAAAGCAGGCGCCGGCTGAGTCTGAACCTGCGCCGCTGACTCGACCAGCCAACACGAATCAGGGTCGCGTACGCGCGATGCCGCTACCGGGTAAAGGTGGAGCAACAGAAACGGCTGAGCCGGAACTCGAACCCGAAGAAGTTACCGAACCGGAACCAGTGGAAGAAGAAACCGTCGAGGCTCCGGCTGAAGACGTCGTTGAGGCTCCTGCTGCAGAAGAGCCAAAAGAAGAGGAGGCTCCAGCTGCTGAGGCTACCGAAGCCGAAGCCAGCAAGAAGGAAACAGACGACGATTCCGGGGACGCGAAAGAAGAGAAGCCTGCTGACGACGCGAAGCCTGATGAACCTGAGAAGCCAGCAGCGAAGGCGAAGGCAAAACCCAAGCCGAAGCCGCCGGCTCCGATTGTTCGGGAAAAACCTACTCCACCTCGCCCAATGCGAGAGATGACACCGCAGGGCAATCTAAGTCACCTCAGTGGCAAAAAGGCCAAGCCCAAGCCGAAGCCTGCCGCGCTGCCGAACATTGCGGCTGTTCCGACCTATCAGCCACCCGTCCCAAAAGCGGATAAGAAGAAAACAGAAGAAGTCGTCCAGAAGCCGGACATGCCGCTCAACGCAGAGGCTCTCAAACACGGTCCGCTGGACATCAAAGAGATCCAACGTGGTCGAGGCCGAGGTGGCGGACGCCGTGGTAAATCTGGTTCACTTCTGGAACAGCTGAAGAAGGACCGCCAGGCTCAACGCGAAGGTCGCCGTCCGAACCGGCGCCGGAAGGGCAAACGCGGACCGGTCGTCCTGAAGTCGAGTGCTCAAATCGACATGCCGATCACAGTGCGAAGTCTGTCCGAAGCTATCGGACGTCCTGTGAAGCCCATCATTACCTACTTAATGAAGCAGGGAAAGATGGCGGGCATTAACGACTCGCTGACCGAAGATGAAGCGATTGAAATCGCAATGGACTTCGAGGTCGAACTCGACGTTCGTCGCGGGCGAGACATGGAGCAGGAACTGCTTGACCAGTTGGACAAGGCAGATCCGGACGAAAGTCTCTCCAATCGCCCGCCGATCATCACGATCCTTGGCCACGTAGACCACGGTAAGACAACTCTTGTCGATAAGCTCCGTGGAGCTCGTGTGGCTGCTGGCGAAGCCGGCGGAATCACGCAGCACATCGCGTCGTATCAGGTCGAACATAACGAACAGATGCTGACCTTTGTTGATACTCCGGGTCACGCCGCGTTCAGCGAAATGCGTGCTCGCGGTGCTGGTGTCACGGATATTATCGTGCTGGTTGTTGCCGCTGACGACGGAGTCATGCCGCAGACCATCGAATGTATCGCTCATGCGAAAGCTGCCGGCGTTCCAATCGTTGTCGCGATGAACAAGATTGACCTTCCCGACATCGACGAAGAGAAGGTTCTCACCGGTCTGGCTCAACACGAGTTGCTGCCAGTCGAATGGAGTGGCGACATTGAAGTTGTCCGCACCTCGGGTGAAACCGGGCAGGGTCTGGACGAACTGCTGGAAACATTATTGCTGACCGCTGAGCTACATGAGTTCAAGGCGAACGCCGAACGAGAAGCGGTTGGTGTTTGCCTGGAAGGCTACCGAGACCAGGGACTTGGTGTTGTCGCCTGGTTCATCGTTCAAAAAGGAACGCTGCGAGTTGGCGACACAGTCTTGTGTGGTCCATCGACCGGACGCATCCGAGCGATGTACGACGACGTCGGCAGTCCAGTCATGGAAGCCCCGCCTTCGATGCCCGTCAGAATTACGGGTCTCGACATCATGCCGGGTGCCGGTGATCACTTCTTCGTCATGAAGGACATCGAAGAAGCTCGCGAAGTCGCTCAGCAACGTGAACAAGCCGGTCGTGCTGCTCATCTTGCTGAAACCTCTGGCAAGCCGCGTACGATTACAGACATCATCGAAGCTGCTCAGGGAAGTGGTTCTGTCCAGGAACTGCCGCTGATCATCAAGACGGACATGCCTGGTTCACTGCAGGCACTTAAGGGTGAGATTGGTAGCTTCGAACACGACGAAGTCCGCGTTCGGATCATTCACAGCGGTGTCGGCGGTGTGAACGAAAGCGATGTCTCACTGGCGGCTGCGTCAGGTGCGGTCATCATTGCCTTCCATGTTGTTGCAGAAGAAAAGGCCCGGGCAGCCGCTGATGACCAGGGCGTGGAAATCAAGAAGTACAACATTATCTACGAGATCACTGATCACATCAGGAACGCTCTCGAAGGCATGTTGAAACCGGAACTGCAACGAGTCACGACGGGACGAGCGTTGGTTCTGCAAACGTTCTCGATTAGCCGATACGGTGTGATTGCTGGTTGCCGAATTCTGAACGGAACCATTGGGCGCGACAACAGAATCCAGGTTGTTCGCGATCAAAAAATCCTCAACGAATACAAGATTGCCTCGCTGAAACGCGAGAAGGACGACGCCAAGGAAGTCCGCGAGGGCATGGAGTGTGGTATTCGTCTGGATGGCTTCAACGACATCAAAGAAGGCGATTTGTTCGAGGCCTACCGCGTAGACGAAATCCAACGAACGCTGGATGACTAAGGCTGCTGCGGCCGGAGTGATGGATTTTTCGGTCCACCAACTCCGCTCAGGCAGGAAGAACCTCGATGAACTCAAGACGCACTGCGAGAGTCGCTTCCGTCATCCGTGAAGTGGTCAGCAACTCGATTCTGTTCGAGCTGCGAGACCCGCGGATTGCGAATGTCACCGTGACACGTGTCGAGGTAAGCGGCGACATTCAGCACGCGCGGGTGTTCGTTTCCGTCATGGGGGACGAGCGTGCTCAAACGCTGTGTATGCACGGCCTTGAATCATCCGCAGGCTTCCTGCAGTCGAAGCTCGCTGACCGGGTGAAGACCCGATATACTCCGCAGCTTCGATTTGTGCTTGATGACGGGATAAAGAAGAGCTTTGAGGTTACCAGGATAATTAAGGAAGTCCTGCCCTCTCACTCAGAGGGAACCCTGGCAGACGCTGAAGCGGAAGCTGCAGCCGAATTGGGTGTGGACGACTCCGCTCCGCCGCAGATCGAAGAAGATTCAGACTAAGTTTTTTTGACAACAAACGTCTCCATCGGATCGCGCTGAACCTCAAGACGGTTCGGCAAAATGAACAACACAGGCAAAGCAATGGCGAAGGCGATCAAGGCCAGCGATAAACAAGCCGTCTGGCGAAAAGTCGCGACCGCTCTGAAGAAACGGTACAAGGATACGCTACCCAAGACTTCAGAGCCGGTTCTCGAGACTCTTCTGTATGCGGCGTGTCTTGAGAACACGACGTACGACGTAGCCACAAAGACCTACGATTCACTGATCGCATCGTTCTTTGATCTAAACGAAATCCGTGTTAGTTCAATCACCGAACTAAGCAAAGCGATGGGCGACACCAATCAGCCCGAACACCGCGCGTTGTGGGTTCGATCGACTTTGCAGTATGTCTTTGAATCGAACTACGAGTATCAGTTCGAGAAGATCCGTCGCAAGACATTTGAACTCGCCAGCCGTCACTTGGGGCGAATCACGAACGCCACGTCATTCATGCAGTTACACACACTGCAGCAAACGATGAGCGCGTTTGTGACGCCGATGGACGACAAGATGACAGCCGCCGCCATCTGGCTCGGCTTCGTTGCGCCGGGGAGTTCCAACGAGGAAGCCGCTGACCAAATGAAGTCTGCCGTCAAGAAGGCAGACGCCGCGATGATGTGTCATCAACTGCGGCTGCTGGCCAACGACCCGAAACTGCAAGTGGCTTTTGAAGAAGCCGCTGAAGCCGACGCTGAGTCAGCAGAAGCATACGATCTGATGGCTGCACCGAAGCGACTGGAAGCGTTGTTCAAGTCGCCACCACGTCGGAAGCCGAAGCCTAAACCGGCTCCGAAGAAGAAGGCTGCCGCGAAGAAGGAGCCGGCTAAGAAAACGAAGAAACCTACAAAAGCGGCTGCCACCAAGACGAAGAAAAAAGCCACTGCGAAGAAAGTAGTAAAGAAGAAGCCGGTTAAGAAGAAAGCCGCAGTGAAGAAGAAAGCTGCGGCGAAGAAGAAAGTCAAAAAGAAGACCACGAAAAAGAAGGTCGTCAAGAAGGCCGCTGCTCGCAAGACGGCCACCAAGAAGAAGGCCGCGAAGAAGAAGAAAAAGCGATAGCCTGTTCTCGGGCGGTGGTGGCGATACCAAGCGCCGCCTCAGCGGCTTCTTCGGTCATGCGACCCGTGCGTGCGGGGGGTGGGTCCGCTTTGAGATTGCCAAAAACTGACTGGCGATCGGTAACCAACTCGGCTCTGTGGCTCTCTGTAAGACTCTTGCCGAACCCGCTCCACGCCGGTGTGTCCCACTGAGATTGGAACTAAACGCCCACACCTCTAAAGTGTGCGGCTCAAAGATTGTTCATCCTTCATCCTTCCTCCTTCTACCTTCAGCCTTGAACCGCCATGCCTCGCTATGACGCTGCACGCATCGAACCCAAGTGGCAACAGTATTGGGAAGACAACCAAACCTTCCTGACCGACGATTCACCGTCGGATAAAGAGAAGCTTTACGTACTGGACATGTTTCCGTACCCGTCTGGTTCCGGTCTCCACGTCGGCCACCCGGAAGGCTACACCGCCACCGACATCACCTGCCGGTTCGCTCGGATGCAGGGCAAGAACGTCATGCACCCGATGGGCTGGGACTCGTTCGGCCTGCCCGCAGAAGAACACGCGGTCAAAACGGGAACGCACCCCCGCGAAACGACTGCAAAGAATATCGACACGTTCCGAACCCAGTTGAAGATGCTGGGCTTCAGCTACGACTGGAGCCGCGAGATCGCCACCACCGACCCGGACTACTACCGGTGGACTCAGTGGATTTTCCTGGAACTGTTCGACACGTGGTACGACGCCGAACACGAATGGACCGGCCCCGATGGAGTGAAACGAACCGGCAAAGGCCGACCGATTTCCGAACTGCCGATTCCTGACGAGGGGCAGTCCGCAGGTGAAGAAGCTGTCCGCCGCTATCAGGACAAGAACCGTCTGGCGTACATCTCACACGCTCCCGTCAACTGGTGTCCGAATCTGGGAACCGTGCTGGCCAACGAAGAAGTCATCGATGGCAAGAGCGAAGTCGGCGGGCACCCGGTCGAACGTTTGCCTCTGCAACAATGGATGCTACGCATCACCGCGTACGCCGATCGTCTGGGCGACGAACTGGAAGAGTTGAATTGGCCCGAGTCCATCAAGTTGCTGCAGCGCAACTGGATTGGAAGAAGCACGGGCGCCGAAGTCGATTTCTTCATCGGACACGACGGCAAGAAGCAACCTGGCCCGTGTGACGACGATGACTTCGTCGCCTGGAAATCCACACGTAAGGTCGAAGGCTTTCCAGCCGAAGCCGACGAAGCAGTCATCCGTGTCTATACGACTCGTCCGGATACGCTGTACGGAGCAACGTACATGGTTCTGGCTCCCGAACACGCGTTCGTCGATCGCCTAACGACTGACGAGAACCGGACTGCCGTCGAAGAGTACCGCCGAGCCGCATCGTTGAAGAGCGATCTGGATCGAACCGAACTGGCGAAGGAAAAGACGGGCGTCTTCACCGGTTCGTACGCGGTCAATCCTGTGAACGGTCAAAAGGTTCCCGTCTGGATCGCTGACTATGTTCTGGCCAGCTACGGAACCGGGGCCATCATGGCTGTGCCGGCGCATGATCTGCGGGACTTTGAGTTCGCTGTGAAGTTTGGGCTGTACATCATCAGCGTTGTGTTGCCACCAGACGGCTACCAGCATTCGAAGGAAGAACAGGAACTGGCTTGCACCATTCAGCAGGATGGAAATGACGAAGACGTCATCCCGTTCTCGGGTAAAGGCACTGCGATCAATTCGGGCGATTACCATGGTACACCGACCGATGATTTCAAATCTCGGATTTCAGATTTCCTGACCGAACACGGCCTCGGCAACGCCGCCGTCAACTACAAGCTGCGCGATTGGTTGTTCAGCCGCCAGCGTTACTGGGGCGAACCATTCCCCATCTGGCACGAACTGGATGCCGGAGGCAATCCAACCGGTTTGATGCGAACCGAACCTGTCGAATCGCTGCCGGTTCCGCACCCGCACATGGACGACTTCAAGCC
>CAZAIB010000114.1:0-20862 GCA_964485095.1 uncultured Planctomycetaceae bacterium
ACGCTTGTTGGCTTCGGTGAGAAGCGGTGTCGTAAAAACCTTCCGTTATGTGCCAACGCCGTTAGATGAATCCAGCCTTTCGAGACATCGTCGTGCCTGCAGGTGGATCGCTTTACGACGCGCTATTCGAACTCGCCTTGGACATTGTCAACCGCGTGATCCCGCTGCAATCTGACGCGTCGCGCGTCATGGACGAGATCCGTGTCGAACTCTGGCTCGATTCTGGCCGCATTATTGCATTCCCCGCACAAATCCCGTTCTCCAAACGCATTGATGTGGCTGGCTGTGTGGTCAACTCTACTGACATTGAATCTCGCATTCATGCTCTCGACGAATCCGAGATGCCAGATGGAGAATTTGACGATGCATTGGCTCCAATCTACTCGGAGACTGCAAAGGTTGTGTTGACTGTCTTCGCTGGCAAACTGACTTGCCCATTCACGATCTACGACGAGGATGGCGAACGCATACCGTAGTCCCGCTTCTGTTGGCACATAAGATGGTTTTTACGCAAGGCCGCGGCTTCGACGCTGGAGCATCATTTGGTTTGCCGCATTGACCGCTTTGGTGACGTGTTTTGGTTTGCCACGCCGTGGACACCGCCTCTTTGGCAACGCGGTTTCTTTTTGGTAAACTGTTAGATGTTGCGATGCTTGTCGGCTTCGGAGAGAAGCGGTGTCGTAAAAACCTTCCGTTATGTGCCAGCGACGCATGGATGATTCATACCTTGACTTTGCGCTTGCAGACGCGGAACGCTTCTCGAAACTTCAAACCGTTTTCGCCGCGATCAAAGGCGCTAAATCGGCTGACACAATCGACCCTGACGACGATCGCTGGCTCGGGTTTTTCGACGACACAGCACGCGAACACTTTTGGTGGCCGACCCGTGAGGAGGTTGCCGACTGGCAACGTCGCTGGGAATCGACGCCAGTTCCGCAGCGTTTCACCGACCCCAGTTTGGTGACGCCGTGGGATTTCTCGTCCATGATCGAGGCTTTTAAGAATGGCGAATACGAACTGGTCGCCTTGGATCGCAAATCGGACCGGCGGGCCGTTTCAGAGACATTTTTCCCGCTACCGGACGATTGACGTTTAACCCATTGGCTTGGCCTTTTGGCGGAGCCGGCTGTATGCGGGCTTTGATCGAGTCGTTTCGTGGCGTCGTCACCCATGAAGCTGGCACATAAGATGGTTTATACGCAAGGCCGCGGCTTCGTCATTGGAGCGTCGTTTGGTTTGTCATGTCGGTCGCTTTGTTGACACATTCCGGTTTGCCACGCCGCGGACACCGCCTCTTTGGCAACGTGGTTTCTTTTTGCTAAACTGATTGATGTTGCGACGCTTGTTGGCTTCGGTGAGAAGCGGTGTCGTAAAAACCTATCGTTATGTGCGCGCGGATGAGTGATTCTGACCACATCCAGACTTTGATCCGTGACGACTTCGTCTACGGCGATCAGGCGACTAACGCGCTCAACTCCGGCGAATTTCGCATTACGGAATCGCCAGCCACAACGGCACGTCAGTACGCTCGCGTTTACCGAATGCGTCATGGCATCGCTCTTGCGAAAGATGTCGGAGACTCTGTTCAACTTCAAGCAATGGATGAACTTGCGACCCGACTATGGGCCGCGGAAGAGGCTCCATGCGTCTTGTGGATTATGGACACCGGAGATCACGAATACATCTTCTTCGATGTCGTTGGCGGCGAGCCTGCCGGTATATTGTTCTTCGATCGCGATAAACTTCCCGGAGAGCGTTACTGTCAGTCGTGTGAGACCGTGTTTCGCAGTCGCCCTCCTGAATTCGCATGCCGTGAATGCGGCAAACGCTCTAAACCGAATACTTGGAAGTACCGTGGCACATAACATGGTTTTTACGCTAGGCCTTCGGCACACCTTCCATCTTTGTCAACGCGGGTTAGCCTTGGTACAATCTCTCGTAGTGCATGCATCGCTTGCTTCGTTCAGGGCGGTGTCGTAAAAAGCTTCCGTTGTGTGCCCCTACCATCTTGATTCCGAACGACTACGAACCGTTGCTTCTCACGTTTCACGATGTTCAAGTCGTTGATGGTGCATTGGTGATCGGTGACGACGGTGGCGGACGCCTCGAATTGGATGGCGACCGCATATTCTCGCGAGACCCTACTGGTCAGCTGCCGACACGATTCGTGAATTCCTCATTGCAACAACTGCAATCATGCATTGACGCCCATCGCGTATACGCTGGCACCGTCCGCGACGATGGCAATGGTTTGGCCGCTGGCGTGTTTGCTGCTGTTATTCGCAGAATCGACGTTGAATGTTTCGCCGCCCCAGAGAATTGGTGGGCGGTTGTCGTTGAACAAACTCGTGATGGCTTACTTTGACCTTACTTCACCGGGTCACACAACATGGTTTTTACGCAAGGCCGCGGCTTTGTCGTTGGGGCATCATTTGATTTGCCGCCCTGGATTGACGTGAGCGTTATGCGGGTTGCCTGATTCGCGAGAGGGCAGCCACGCCGATTGGTAGGAGACACAGAACCAGGCAGAGCGCCGCTTTTACCATGGAATTTGTTAGATACGCGGCCGTCCTGCGACGGTTCAGCCGGGCGACAAGGTGAGGTTCGCCAATAGCTGCGTCTGGAGGTATAGCTGTGTGCATATCAACCTGGACTTGGACTTTCTTGCCAGCAGTTGCTGCGAAGCGCCCGATACCGCGTGCTATCCGGAGTGCACTGATATCCCTGTAGCTTTCCAGGCCGACAACCTGCCGGGCGCGACGACGGTATGGCCCGGTCATCGAAGTGTAGAGGTAGCTTGAGAGCTTACCCTTACCAGTGATCGCGCCATCGGTCATGCTGATGGTCCAGTCGCCTGACAAGCCACCGTTTTCGGGATCCCGGATGTACTTTTCGAATGCCTGTCGGTCTGCTGGTGCCCTTAGTTCGATTTCCAGTTCGTAGGTATCGCTCGTTGTTGGCACAAACGTGGTTGCCGCGGTTCCACCAGCTTCCAGAGGCACTGGCAGATAAACCGGGCGCGTGTCATGAGACCTGTTATTGAAGAACACTCCGACCAGCCCAAACAGGCCCACCACCGAAATCAGCCACCAGCGGCGGCTCGGCTTCTTACGGGAGTTGGTCTGATCGCTCGGTTCAGAGTTCATCGTGTCTTGCCAGCAGTTGAGTAGCGAAAGTTGATCAAAAGCCGACTATTGTGACATCGAACAAGCGTTCGATCATCCATGCTGATCCCAACGCGATTAACAGGACTGATAGCCCTCTTTGAACGCCGTTCGGATACCACTTTGCCTTCCGAAGCGCAAACAGGATTGGGAAGACCGCCGCAATGATGACGACCTGACCTATCTCAACACCGACGTTGAAACCAAGAAGCGTTGTGACGAGGGACGCCTGCGACAGAGTCAGATGCGAGAGCACGCTGGCGAAACCGAGTCCGTGAAACAGGCCGAAGCCGAAGACGATCCAGCCAATGCGTCGACCGAAAATGGGCCGGATGTTGTCGACAGCGGCGATCACAATCGATGCTGCGATGATCGACTCAACGATAAATCCAGGCAGAGTCACGATCCGCAGCGATGCCAGAGCTAGAGTGATGGAGTGCGCGACTGTGAAGAGCGTGACGACTTTTAGAACTCCCCAAAGGGCCGATTTGAAATCACCCACCGGTTCCCACCAAGGCTGCTCCCGAGCTCGAACCGATGGCAATAGCAGGGCCACGAGGAACAGGATGTGGTCGAGACCGATCCAGATATGCCAGATGCCCTCTTTAACAAAGAGCAGTAACATGTTCTGTGTCGGAATTTTGGTCAGGTCGACATCCTGCACTGGGTAGTCGGCGTTGAACAATTGCGAAACTGCTTCGTCCTGGTTGGTGAATCCGATCCGCAGATTCTCTTCGATAATCAACAGACCTTTCTGGCTGTCGTCGTGATCGAAGAGCAGCCGATAGTCGATCTGGATGATGTCCGGCACCGTCCCCGGATCTTCAACCACAAACGGAAGCACAACGTAGTTTCCGAGCGGGTAGCTGGCACGCGAATGGCCGTTGTATTTAATCTGCCACCAAGTGTCGTTGTGGCCAATCCTGACACGCGGACCAACGTATTCGCGTAGCTTCGGCATGGCCGCTGTCAGTTCGGCCTCATCGATGACCCCATCACTGTCCTTGTCCAGCTCGAGCGCGTCACCAATATCCTCCAGATTGAGTTCGATTCGCCCTGAGATCGATTCGTTGCCGACCTTCAGAATGATGTAGCCTTCCCCCAACCGATGCGCAGAAGCCGAGCCTGGTGCCAGCGTGAGCCAGGTCAAGACGAAGAGAACCGACCAACACCGGCGTGAGGTGGTCAGCCTCGGTCTGGTAGCGACAATGTCGTAAAACCCAACTGATGCCATTTCAATATTTTCTGTGCAAATGAACCCAGGTCATCTGGCTGCTGCATTCTTGTAGCCAAGGACACTACGTTGGCGGGCAGGTTTGCGTTGGTTACCTGACTCACACTCGCGCAGCTTAAGCCCTCGAACGGATAGATTGTCATACTTTATGGTCGAGTCACCAGAAACAATCAGAATCTGGCGACTGGAGATGGTCGCGACTGAGGCCACCGACGGAATCGACGTGCTCTCTGCTGAGGAACGGGCTCGCGCAGTCCGCTTTCGGAGGCCGAGTGATCGGAAGCGATGGGAATGGTCACGGATCAAATTGAGGCAAGTCCTTGGCGAGTGCATTCGCGTGCCGGCAAGCGACATCGTTTTCGCGACCGCGGAAAACGGCAAACCGTCTTTAGCCAACGCCGATATTTGCTGTCCGCATTTCAATTTGAGCCACGCGGGCGATGTGTTAGTGGTAGCGGTCTCGAACGACTACCCAGTAGGAATCGACGTCGAGCAGGTCAAACAGCTGGGTAATTTAGACGAAGTTGCGAGGTATTCGCTTTCGCAGGACGAGTACAAGCGGTTCCAGGACGCCCCAGTTCAGGACCGGATGCGGCTGTTTTACTACTACTGGACGCAGAAGGAGGCGGTCCTGAAGGCTACTGGCCAAGGCCTTGGTGGGTTGGGCACCGTTGACCTGGCAGAAGTTGGGGCGCTGTCCGAGACGACATCGTCACCATGGCATCGGGGGCCCGGCTGGTCGGTCAGATCGATTGATGTCCCAGCGGGCTATCGAGGTGCGGTCGCTGTCAGCGGGAAATCCGGAGGCGTAGCTATTCGATACGAACTTTAACTTTGGTCAGTTCGGAGCGAAATCAACCCGCAGGCACTCCTCTCGCACTTCGCTCTCAACCGTCTTGCCGTTGATGTACGTGCATCGTCTAACAACAGAGACAAAGACGATGTCACGGTTTATCAGACTGGGGTTCTCACGAGTCGAGTTCAGGAGAGGCGGCAAAGCCAGGAAGCCCAGGGGCGAGGTGTTGTCCTGCCCGGAGTTCCAGTTTTCACCGTATTTCTTCAGTACAGACGCAAGCTGTTCTCGCAACTTCGGGTTGCTGGCCCGCACGGTCTTGTAACGTTGCCTGGCCGCGATCTCGGGACCAGGCAACAGAGCCGTGTCCGACCTTGTTGTTGCTCCATACGGCGCGACGCTGAGACGTTCGTTCGCGATCCCCCCGAAAAGTTGCATCGTGAAGATATAGTCGTACGGTGCAAGCGCGGCAGGGTGCACGACAATGTCGCTCCCATCTCGGGTCGTGGCGGTGATTTCGTATGTGTTTGTCAG
Source organism: uncultured Planctomycetaceae bacterium (assembly GCA_964485095.1). GTDB lineage: Bacteria > Planctomycetota > Planctomycetia > Planctomycetales > Planctomycetaceae > CAYNWT01. Next base: position 5,726 of record CAZAIB010000114.1, read on the forward strand.
CGGCGCGTTGAACCACGCGAGTCGATTTGGAGCCAACCAGAACACGGAAGTGACAACAAGCAGACCGGCCAAAGTGACCTGCTTCCAGTTAAACCTGAAGCCGTCCGGGCATCTCCACACCAAAGCGAACACAGCCAGATCGACAACAATCCATGCCCAAAAACTGAAGCCGTATAGCAGCCACACGCCACCATGGAAGGCCAGCCACATCGGGATCAGCACCAGGGCCACTCGACGAACAAGAACCAGGACCGCGCCACACTCAATCAATAGAACCATGGCCTGCATCGGGAGCGCTGTCGGTCGAAGTCGCTCCGTCAGCGTGACAATTTCCTCGGCAGTAAAGTTGGAAAGCCAGCCATGTGACCATGCTCCAAACAGAGAGAGATGTGCTGTTGGAACGAAGGCCCACCCCATTCGTAACTTTCCCTGGCCCGGTACGAAGTAGGAGGCGGCAAGAACAACCGCGATCAACAACACGGTTGACCGGGATGGCGCGATCGACATCTGCTGCGATGTTGTTAGATAGCCAACGATCACGATCAGTAGCAGATGCACCTCTAGTCGGTGGACTCCCAGTAGGTGACGGTCCCACCCGTAGCCATCAATTGGAATGGCAAACTGACCCGCGAACGCTATCAGGCACAAAGTAAATGGCACGATCAGAGCTGGGCGGAACCAAATGGAGAAGGCGAGAACGATTAAAGAGACTCGATCAGCCAGGTACTCCTGGTCGAAATAGAGGTTTCGAGCTTGTCCGACGAAGCTAAGAGCGACGACGCAGGCCACCGCAACCGCAAAGCCCCTGAGCCATTTGCCATGTTGGAGCCTGTCCCACGGAAGCAGTAACCAGTCTCGGGCAACTATGAAGCCAATCAGCAGGAACCATCCCGGCAATGTCGTCACCAGCCGAATCGCGACGGCCCGAAGCAGAAACGCCTGGGAGTAGTCCTCTTCTGCGACGCAGCCGACGTCGAATACGAGATAGCGGAGGACCAGGAACACCGCCAGATGCAACAATACTTGGAGTAACTGTCGCAAATCCGACTGGTTCCCATTTGCGTCTCCCATCTTGTTTCTCGTAAGCGTTATGGTTGGGAGTATTCTCTCCCGTTCCGGACTTCTGTCCATTCTCAACCGAACTTATTTGAAGAAGAGCAAAAGTGGACTTCTCGCTGACTAAACAGCAGAAAGCGTTTCGAGATGAGATCGCCGAGTTCGCTCGCGCAGAGCTGAATGACAACGTGATCGATCGTGACAAGTCTGGCGAGTTCTCGAAGGCGAATTGGCAGAAGTGCGCCAACTTCGGCATTCAAGGTATGGCCGTTCCCTGTGAGTTTGGCGGCACTGGCAGAGCAGACATCCTGACGGCAATGCTGGCAATGGAATCTGCCGGAGCTGCCTGTGACGACCTGGGCTTGCTTTTTGGGCTCAATGCCCAGATGTGGACTGTCCAGCTTCCAATTCTGCAGTTCGGGACGGAGCAACAGAAGAAGGAGTTTCTGCCCAAGTTCTGCAGTGGTGAATGGATTGGGGCTCACGCGGTCACGGAGTACGAGTCCGGTTCAGACGCGTTCGCGCTACAGACAACCGCAGTTCGCTGTGAAGGCGGCTACCGGCTGAACGGAAAGAAGTGCATGGTGACGCTTGCCCCTGTTGCCGACGTCTCCCTGGTGTTCGCGACGATCGATCCCAAGCTGGGCAAATGGGGTGTGACCGCTTTCCTATTGCCGTCTGACTGTCCGGGATTGGAGAAGGGGGAGATGCAGCACAAGATGGGTCTGCGAACAGTTCCGTTCGGAGAGCTTCGGATGAAAGACTGCTTTGTGTCCGAGTCTCATCGTCTTGGAGCTGAAGGGAGTGGCTTTTCGCTTTCACAGCACTCTCTCGAGTACGAACGCTGTTGTATCCTGGCGAGCCAGATCGGCGCCATGGAACGCCAACTGGACGTCGCAGTTGAACACGCTCGCAGCCACAAACGGTTCGGTAAACCGATCGGCAGCTTCCAGTCCGTCTCGAACCGCGTCGCTGATATGAAAGTGAGAATCGAGACTGCGCGGTTGCTGCTTTACAAGGTTGCATGGCTGAAGCAGCAGGGACAGCCCGCAATGCTGGACGCAGCGTTACTGAAGTTGTATCTCAGTGAATGTTTCGTGGAATCAAGCTTGGATGCAATCCGAATTCATGGCGGCCATGGCTACATAACCGACAACGGAGTTGAGCGAGATTTGCGAGACGCCGTTGGCGGCGTTCTCTATGCCGGGACTTCGGACATCCAGCGAAACATCATCGCCAGCTTGCTGGGACTGTCTTGATGTACCTCCTTCATCAGACTGTCGAGGAAGCCGCCCTGACACACCCGGACCACGTCGCATTCCGGTGCGAGTCTGAGTCTGTGACTTACGGCGATCTCGCCAGCCAAACCAACCAGCTGGCGCATGCACTGATCGAGCACGGCGTACGGCAGGGAGATCGCGTTGGCGTGCTGATGCCGCGGTGCAATCAGTCAGCGGTGGCCGTTCATGGAATCATGAAATCCGGCGCAGCCTTCGTGCCGCTGGACCCTCACTCTCCTGTGGCTGTCCTACAGGATCTGATCAAGTTCTGTGGAATCAAGTCGCTGGTCACCTTCGGTCAGAAAGCACCGCGCCTGCATGAGTTGCTTGCGGATTCAAAGGTCTCGGTAGTTGTCGGAGCGAACGTCGAGACCGCGTCCGGCGTTTGTATCGACTGGAACGACCTGGCCAACTTCCCGACAACAACACCGACTGTGAATGTACTTGAGCCCGACCTGGCGTATGTGATGTTTACCTCGGGTTCCACAGGGCGTCCCAAGGGCATCATGCACACGCATCACAGTGGGCTCGCCTACGCCCGATTGTCAGTCGATACGTACGGAGTTCGGCCCGAAGACGTAATCGGTAGTCACTCGCCCCTGCACTTTGACATGTCCACCTTCGGCTATCTAAGTGGGCCTCTGGCTGCCGCCACTGTCAGCCTGATTCCAGAAGCGTACACTCGATTGCCGGCGAGCCTGTCGCAGTTGATTGAATCGCATCGCATCTCGATTTGGTACTCGGTGCCGTTCGCACTTATTCAACTGTTGCTGCGGGGTGCCCTTGAGTCGAGAGATCTCACCAGTTTGCGTTGGGTTTTGTTTGGGGGTGAACCGTTCCCGTCCGGACATCTCTATGAGCTGATGGCGAAATGGCCTCACGCTCGGTTCAGCAACGTCTACGGTCCGGCTGAGGTCAACCAATGCACCTACTATCATCTACCGCCCCGAAGTACGGACCGTGACTCTGGCGAGCCCGAGTCAGTTCCGATCGGCAAGACCTGGCCGAACACGTCCGCGCTGGTCGTTGACGACGACGACACTGAGGTGCTTTCCGGCGATCAGGGGGAGCTACTGATCCGTTCATCCACGATGATGCAGGGCTACTGGAATCGGCCGGATCTCAATGCCACGGCGTTTTTCAAGCGAGAGATGCCGTCCGGTATCGTTGAGAGCTACTATCGCACGGGCGATCTGGTCAGACAAAACGAGAAAGGCGAGCTCTTGTTTCTTGGCCGGAAAGATCGGCAGGTCAAAGTCCGTGGCTATCGCGTTGAGCTGGACGCAGTTGAGCAGGCTTTGAGCTCACACGAAGCGGTTGAAGAAGTCGGTGCCTTTGTCGTACGGACGACTGGTGACGCTGCGGTCATTGCATCCACTGTTACGGTTCGGCGGGAGGCGAACGTCGATCCGCAGGAACTGATATCGCACGCCAAAGGTTTGCTACCGTGGTACGCCGTTCCTGCGGTTGTGCGGGTTTTGGATGACCTGCCGCGAACCACCAGCGGCAAGATTAACCGACGTCTGCTCGCTGAGAGCTTTGCGGACGGGGCGGGGTGACCGAGTCGGTTCACGAGCCTGCATTGCGGTAGTCAGCGCAACCAGAATACCGATAATGGTAATCGCCGCCAGCCGCCCGGTGAGTGTGAAGCCTCTTACTCTTCTGGCGTGAAACTCCACTATCCTATCTACCTTTGAGTTCCAAGGACGGAAGATCGTATTTTCGTCAAGCGACTCCATCTGCTTGCCCGTAGACGTTCCAAGACTGCGGCGGGCCCGTCGATCACTTTCGTAAGCGACCGCACGGACACCGGATATTGGTGGCGTTGTGCAGTTGAATCGACTTCGTAGGACCCACGTGATCCGTACGCGTTCGTTGGTTCACTTGAAAACAATCGACTCCATTAATTCTGAACTCCAAAGGAGTCCCCGGCTTGTCCATGTCTGTCTCAATTTCACACGAACTCATACACTTTGTCTCACACGAATTGCTGAGTGGCGACCTGAGTGATGAACTGTCTCCCGAGGACGATCTGCTGGGGGACGGGCTTGTGGACTCTTTGGGGATGATGCGAATCGTGTCGCATCTTGAGCAGCAGTACGGAGTCGTGGCTCCACCCGAAGACGTGACGATAGAGAACTTTCGTACCATCGCGGCAATCGGGCGATACGTCGAAGAGCGTTTGCAGTGATGGCTGGTTCCTCCGGAACCTCGACCAGCTGGGAGAGGTCTAACCTAACGCCCGGTCAGAGGCTCCTCTGGGCTGGCCAGATGAAGTCTCCGGATTCGCCGCTTTACAATATGGCGATGAATTTCACGATTAATGAGGCCATTGACGTCGGCCTGCTTCGTGATGCACTCCAGTCAGTGGTAGAGCGCAATAGCGCGATGCGGTCTGCGTTCGAAGTCATCGAGCAGAGCCCAAATCGAGTCGTGCGCGAACAAATCGACTGGGAGTTTCCGTTCGTCGATCTGTCTGATCAAAGTGATCCGTCTTCTGCAGCGACTGCCTGGGCACAGCACCGTTGTGAACGCGTGTTTCAACTCGACGGTGTGCTATTCGATTCGGCGATACTCAAGTTGGGCGAGGCGCGGTTTGTCTGGTTCTTCAATCAACATCACCTGGTGACAGATGCATGGTCCTTTGGGGTGCTCTTTAGTGAAGTCGCGAGCGCCTACCGTCAGCTGAAGGACACGGGCAGGCAGGCCGACCGCGTTCCACCTTGCTTCGAGGACTACGCCGCTAAGCTTGCCGCTCGTGAAGAAAACGAAACGACTTCTGCGTACTGGAAGGAACAGGCAGGTCAGGCCACGGAGCGACCACGACTCTATGGGGTCAACAGCTCAACCGCCTGCACGCGGACAGATCGGAGGCGCTACCGGTTGACCCCGGTGCAGGTGGAGCGACTCAATTCGCTCATCCAGCGGCCAGAGTTCCAGATGCTGACGCCCCATATGGCACGATCCAATGTGATAGCCACTGTGCTGTATGCCTACCTACTTAGAACTTCCGGTCAACGTGATCTCACGATTGGCCTCCCTGCTCACAACCGACCATCCAGGAGCCAGAAGCAAACGCTCGGGCTGTTCATTGAGTTGTTTCCGATGCGGGTCCAGGTGGGTGAGGGTGCAACTTTTTCATCGTTGTATCAGCAGGTGAAAGCCCAAAGCGGTCAGCTACTGCGATTTGCTGAAGCAGGCTATTGCGACCCGGATTTACATCGCTCCATTGGTGTCGTTCTGAACTACATCACAGCTTCGTTTGGTGACTTCGCGGGCTCTTCCATGACTTCAGAGTGGCTCCACCCAGGGCATGGGGATCCGGGTCACGCCTTGAGGTTACAGGTGCACGATTTTGATCGTCGTGGTGCCTTGCAGCTGGACTTCGACGTGTCCACATCGCTGTTCGAAAGCGTCTCACACTCTCAGGCGATTAATCACTTCGTTCGACTTCTCGACGCTATGCTGGCTGATCCTTCCCGCAGCATTGAAGCCATCGATATCACCTCGGCGGATGAGCGAACTCGACTGATGTCCCCGGCGGGAAAACCGGTCGATGCAGAGTCAAAGTCGTTGTACGGATTGTTCGCAGAGCAGGTGGCGAAGACTCCCGACGGAATTGCGATTGAGGCCGATGAGACAACGCTAAGCTACCGAGAGCTTTCGGCTGCGGTTACGCAACTCTCTGAAGAATTGCTGCAGCAATCGGTAGGGAAGGGTGACATCGTTGCGGTCTGCATGGATCGCAGCTCTGAGTTAATTGTGTCCTTGTTGGCCGTAAGCCGAATCAATGCAGTTTGGGTGCCACTCGATCCGTCGTTTCCCGCCGAGCGCCTGCAGGTGCTTTTGTCTGAAACGGACCCCGCCATCACCCTTGTCACAGGACACGTTCCGAGTCTTGACCGCGCGACGAAGACGCTTCGAGTTGAGACCAGTCGCCTGGTGGGATCTCAAGCGAACCTGCAGGTTGCCGACTCGTCGCCTGACGACCCCGCGTACATACTCTTTACGTCGGGTTCAACCGGACGTCCGAAAGGGGTTGTTGTTTCTCACCGTGGCATCGTTAACTACCTCTGCTGGGCACGAACGAAGTATGTTCAGGGCCGTAGTTTGACCTTTCCGTTTTTCTCACCGATCAAGTTTGACCTGACGCTTACGTCGATCTTCCTGCCACTGGTTAGTGGTGGGACTGTCATCGTCTATCCATCGCGGATGGAACACGCTGAACTTGCGGTCCTCGATGTGATCGACGACAACAGGGTCGACATTGTCAAGCTGACTCCATCGCACCTGACGTTGATTCGTGATCGGGATCTCAGCGGTTCCCGCATTCGTCAGCTGATCCTGGGAGGTGAGAACCTCCGCTCTGACGTCGCCCGACATGTCCTGGATCGCCTTGGCGACGCAGTCTTGCACAACGAGTATGGCCCAACCGAGGCGAGTGTTGGATGTGTCGTCCACACGTTCGATCCGAACCAGGACAAACAAGCGTCGGTTCCTATCGGGACCGCGATCAATGGAATGGCTGCGTGGGTCCTTAACGAGCAGATGCAGCCATGCCCTGCGGGAGTTCCGGGTGAGATGTATCTCTCCGGTGTAGGACTTGCAATTGGCTATCACGATCGGCCCGACCTCACCACCGATAGGTTTGTGGAATCAGCATGCGGCACGCGGCTCTATCGCACGGGTGATCTGGCTCGTGTGAGACCGTGCGGAATCATCGAATACCTTGGGCGGCGAGATACGCAGGTCAAGGTCCGCGGAGTTCGCATTGAAACGGGTGAGGTCGAGGCAGCAGTGTTGGAGCACCATGCCGTCCAGGCCTGCGTGGTAGACCTTTACGGCCAGGGCGCAACCAGGCATGGAGACGTCACGTATTGCCGCACATGCGGATTGCCGTCCAACTACCCTGACGCCACGTTCGACGACTCAGGCCTCTGCAGTCAATGCGTTGCCTTCTCCAACTGGCAGAAGAAGGCTGCGCACTACTTTCGAGACATGGACGAGCTTCGGCAGCTGTTCGCCAACAGCAATCCACAGGGCGACTACGATTGCCTGGCACTGCTAAGCGGTGGGAAGGACAGTACCTACGCACTGGCTCAGTTGGTTGAGATGGGGCTGAAAGTTCTGGCCTTCACGCTCGATAATGGCTACATCTCGCAGGGAGCAAAGGATAACGTCAACCGAGTTGTGACGACCCTCGGCGTCGACCACGTTTACGGTTCGACGCCGGCCATGAACGCCATTTTCGTTGATAGTTTGAAGCGACATGCGAACGTGTGCAACGGCTGCTTCAAGACTATCTACACGCTCAGTATCAACCTGGCACGGGAGAAGAAAATTCCGTTCATTGTGACCGGGCTGTCACGCGGCCAGTTTTTTGAAACACGTCTGACTGAGGAACTGTTTTCGTCAGATGATGTGGATGTCGATCGGATCGACGAGGTTATCCTGAACGCTCGGAAGGCATATCACCGAGTCGACGACGCAGTCTCAAAGAACCTGGATGTCTCTGCGCTGCAGACCGACAAGACTTTCGAAGAAGTCCAATTCGTCGATTTCTATCGTTACTGTGATGTTGATCTCGACGAAATGCTGGCGTTCCTTGATCGGCGCGTACCGTGGATTCGGCCCAGTGATACCGGACGATCGACCAACTGTTTAATCAATGACGTTGGAATTCACCTCCACAAGACTCGCCGAGGCTTCCACAACTATGCGTTTCCGTATGCCTACGATGTTCGGATGGGGCACAAGACTCGCGACGCTGCGATCGATGAATTGAACGACGAGATCGACGAAGACAACGTTGCGGAAATCCTGCGCGAAATCGGATTTGACGAGCCACTGGGCGGCCCTGATCAAGAGACAAAGCTGGTCGCGTGGTACCAGGCTGAGACAGCAGTAGCCCCAACGGACCTGCGATCGCACACTCAGCGCAAACTTCCAAAGTCGATGGTGCCTTCACACTTCGTGCATGTTGACAGGATCCCACTCACGGCCAACGGGAAAGTCGATCGCGCTAGGCTACCGGCACCTTCTCGAGAACGAGTTGCCGATGCCGACACGTACCTCTCGCCACAATCACGCAGTGAGCGAATTCTGGCCGACATCTGGTCCAGTACGTTGAACCTCTCAGACGTGGGTGTCCGCGACCATTTTATCGATCTCGGCGGCGACTCCATCACTGCCATCCAGATAGTGGGCCGGGCGAATCGTGCAGGATTGTTATTCACGATCGATCAGTTGTTCCGAGCAGAATGTATCGAGGAACTCGCCAAAGTCGCTCGCGAAGCTGGACGACTTTCTGCCGAACAGGGTCTGGTGACTGGTGATGTGCCACTAACGCCGATCCAGCATTGGTTCTTTGACCAGGATCTTGTGGATGTGAACCGCTGGAACCACTCGATGCTGGTGGAACTGGATCGCGTTGTTGAACTCCCAACGCTAGAAGCCGCATTCCAGACCTTGGTTCGACACCACGACGCTTTGCGCCTGCAGTTTATGGAAACCGCAAATGGCTGGCAGTCGTCGTGCCGTCCTGACATCGATCACACGGTCGTCCGGACAGCACAGTTCGACAGCAGCAACACGACTACCTCTGAAGAGCAACTGTTGGAAGTCGAGGAACGAACTCACGAGCTTCTGGACATCTCCGGAGGACGACTGATTCACGCCGCATGGATGCCACAGGCGGAGCGAGGGCAGTTGTTGATCGTAGTGCACCATCTCGCGATTGATGCGATGTCCTGGCCGCTACTTCTGGAGGATCTCGCAACAGCGATTGGACATATCCAGCAGCAACGCGAGATCAAGCTGCCACGAAAGACGACTTCGGTTAAGCGTTGGTCACAGTTCCTGCACGATTACGCTCGCAAAGAACTGCGGACAACTCCAGCTACCGCGACGGACGAAGCCGGAACGGGCTTTGCCGCACTGCCGACGGACTCCGCTCCCACGAGCTCGCTGATAATCGAAACCCGAAAGCTCAACCGCGAACAGACGCACCAACTTCTTAACGCAGCGTCGCAAACACATCGTGTCCGGATGCACGAGGTTCTCATTGCCGCGATCTGCCGATGTATGAGTGATTGGACAAAGTCCGAGCACGTGCAGGTCGATGTTGAGAGTCACGGGCGGGAACAATTGACCGATGAATGCGACATCGCCCGGACCGTTGGCTGGTTCACCGCGACGTTCCCGTTGCCTGTAAGCGTCAAAGTTGGCGAACCAATTCAGGACACATTGAAGTCACTCCATGAGCGGCTGCCCAATAACGGCATCGACTTCGGACTGCAGCGATATCTCAATCAGTCAGACCCGATCAGTTCTCGCCCGTCAGAAGTCGTGATCAACTACCTCGGCGCCGCGGAAGAACTCGTGCCGGCGGCCGGCGGTCTGCGATTCACGCGACCGCTCAGGTTGTGGCGAGGACAGAACCTGCCCCGAGATCATCGGATCGAAGTCAATGTCACAACCGTTGGTGGCGAGCTGTTTGCTGACTTTACATTTGTTCGAGGCTTTGTCGCTGAACGAGCATCGCGGTACGCCGACGACTTCATGAACCAACTCACTAGCTTCCTGAGCAGTGACTCGATGTCCGCTGCCGTCACGACGCCCGAGCAATTCGGACTCGCAAAGCTCGATTCCGGAAAGCTCAACAAGCTCGCTGGACTGTTGAAGAAGGCCGATAGCAAAGCGAGGCCAAAGTGACGCTTGAGAATGTCGATGATATTTACCCGCTGTCGCCGATGCAGGAAGGCATGCTGTTTCATGCCATATCGCAACCGGCCTCGGGGGTCTTCATCAACCAGATCGTGAGTTCGGTCTCTGGTGATCTTGATGTCGGAAAGATGCGGGCAGCCTGGAACCGGGTAACGGATGCTTACTCCGGCTTGCGAACCGCGTTCCTTTGGGACGAACTTGACGAACCACTGCAGGTCGTCCGGTCGGAGGTGGAGACACCGTGGTCCACAGAAGACTGGCGAGCGCTGAAAGAGCACCAGCAACTGCAGAAGCTGTCCGCGTTTCTTGAACACGACCGCGGCGTCGACTTTGATCTTGCATCCGCGCCGCTAAGCCGGATGACGCTCATACGGCTTGGCGAGACGACATGGAAGTGGGTGTGGAGCTGCCACCATATTCAAGCTGACGGCTGGTCGACTCAGATCGTACTGCAGCATTTTTGGTCGGCCTACCACGGTCTCGAACCAAAGAGCCAGGGCCCGGCGTTCCGAGATTACATCGAGTGGTTAGGCAATCAGGATCAAGGTGCTGCCCAGGATTTCTGGCGCAAGCGGCTCGCTGGATTCTGCGAACCAAATCGATTGAATACGATCGCAGTCGATGACGAGAACGACGACTCAGGTCACGCTCAACAGCACTTGCAGCTGCCGAAGGCTGCATCGAACACTTTGCGTGAACTTGCCCGCCAGCAACGTGTGACGCTGAATACTGTTTTTCAAGCGGCATGGGCGTTGCTGGTCTCTCGCTATAGCGGATCAGACGATGTTGTCTTCGGAACAACAGTGTCTGCTCGCCCTACAGATCTGCCAGACGTAGATGCTAGCGTCGGTTTGTTTATCAACACGCTACCTCTGCGGGTCTCGGTCGAAGCGGATACGCCGGTTGCAGAGTGGATGTCCCGGATTCAGTCGTCCCAACTTCAGTCGCGACAATTCGAGTATGCCTCACTCGCAGCAATTCAAAAAAATTGCGACACACCAGCGGGCACGGCGCTGTTCGAGACGATCGTTGTGTTCGAAAACTACCCCGACGTCGGCAGCCCGCATGATCAACCCACTGTTGCGGTCGACGACGTCGCGTTCCACGAGCAAAGTAACTACCCAGTCGCTCTCCTGGTCGTGCCGGGCGATGAAATTGAGCTTATCCTGGTTCATGATCGAGCTAGACTTGGCAAGACAGCAGCAGTTCGATTGCTCAGGCATCTGGAAAATATCCTGCTGCAGTTTGCCGAAGCTCCTGCTACGCCCCTTGGTCAAATTCGCCTGATCACGTCCTGCGAATCTGATCAGATTCTCCACGAATGGAACCACTCTATCGCCGCGCCTCCAGAGCGGTGTCTGCATGAGTTGATCGAAGAGAAGACGCGAGACAACCCGTCTAAACTTGCAGTAATTACCAGTGAGGGGAATCTTAGCTACCGCGATTTGAACACACGTGCCGAGCTTCTGGCTTACCGTCTGCAACACGCCGGCGTGAGCTCGCAGGATCGAGTCGGCATTCTGATAAGTCGATCGCCCGAGATGCTGGTTGCGATCCTCGGCGTGCTGAAGGCAGGAGCCGCGTATGTTCCTCTGGATCCACTGTGGCCAGCCGAACATCTACAGTACGTCATCTCTGACTCAAGCATCGAGGTTGTCGTCACGAGAGACGATATGCTCGATCGTTTGTCGCTACCCCAGATCAAGACTCTCTCACTGAGCGAAGCGGGGACAGTCGACAGGAATGGTGAGCAGCTCCCGCAGGTCGCGCCAAGCGATCCGGCTTACGTGATCTACACGTCAGGATCGACCGGGCAGCCCAAAGGTGTTGAGATCAGTCACGCCAATATCGTCGCGTCAACATTGTCGCGGAGCGAATTCTATCCGGAAGCGCCAGAGCGGTTCCTGTTGGTGTCTTCCTTTGCTTTCGATAGCTCGATGGTCGGGATTTTCTGGCCACTATCGACCGGTGAGACCCTTGTTCTTGCCGAACCAGATGCTGAGCGAGATACGTACCGACTGCTGAAACTTATCCAGCAGCACAAGGTCACGCATACATTGTGCCTACCCTCGCTGTACGAGTTGATCCTCGCCGACGCTATGCCATCGCAGCTAGTCTCACTGCGATGTGTCATTGTGGCCGGCGAACCCTGCTCGCCAGCGGTTGCCGCGAAACACACCAACACGAATCAAACCGCGACGCTTTACAATGAGTATGGCCCGACCGAAGCCACAGTGTGGTGCCTCGGCCACAGGGTTGAACCGGTTCATGACCGCCAAGTCGTCCCGATCGGACAGCCGACTGCCTGCTCTCGGGCATACGTACTCGATCAGTGCGGGCAGCTAGCGCCAGTTGGTGTCGTAGGGGAACTGTTCGTAGGAGGTACAGGAGTCGCCAGAGGATACGTCGGGCGCCCCGAACTGACAGCCGAAAGGTTCCTGCCGGATCCGTTCACCGACGGACAGTCTATGTACCGCACGGGTGATCTTGTCTGCTTAAGGTCTGACGGATCGCTGTTGTTCGTCGGCCGTGCAGACCGACAAATCAAGATTCGCGGCCACCGCGTTGAGCCCGGTGAGATAGAGCAGCTCCTGCAGTCGAGACCAGACATTGCGGAGGCCGTCGTTGTCGCTCGGGCCAGGAATGTCGATCCCGAATCGGACACCGATTCGATACGCCAGCGGCTTGAGCAACTCTCATCTGAGGCCGCGGAACGTTTACTCACACAGGTGGACAGCATGACGGAAGTAGAACTCGATGAATTCCTTCAGGAAAGTGGCTCATGACACGGCGCATTCATCGGTCAGCTGACTTTCACGTAACGTTGGATCTCAAGCGAGACGATTTCCTGAGACCGCCGCGTGATTCGCAGCGGAACTGGATGTTGAACCGCAGCATGCGAGAGTTTGCTGATGAGCTTACTCATTTGGACTCCGTTGCCGACAGCTTTGTTCGAGGCGGTGACGGGGCTTCCATGTCAGATCGGACGACAACTCAGTTAGCCGATGAAGAGATCATGGAGGATTGGCAGATCCCTGTAATGCGTGCGATGGCGGCGGCAGTCTGCGAAGGTTCAGGAGACATACTCGAGATCGGTTTCGGCCGCGGAGTTGCTTCGAACATGATTCAGGAACATGAAGTTCGCTCACACACGATCAGCGAATGCAATCCTTCAGTAATCCATCGGTTCCATCAATGGCGCACCCAATTCCCTGACTCCGACATTCGGCTGCTGGAAGGCCTGTGGCAGGATCGTGTGTCTGACATGCAACAGTACGACGGCGTGTTCTTCCACACCTATCCGCTAAACGAGGAGGAGTTTGTCGAGCAAGTCGTGCAGAGTGTCACGTTCGCCGAACACTTCTTTCCAACAGCATCAGAGCACCTGCGTCCCGGTGGTGTATTCTCGTACCTGACGAACGAGTTCGATTCCATCAGTCGAGCCCACCAGAGGCTTCTGCTTCGGCACTTTGGTTCGTTCACGCTATCCGAAGTCAGTGACCTCGCTGTTCCTGAAGACACCAACGATGCGATGTGGGCTAAGTCCATGGTCGTTGTGAGGGCTGTGAAATGACGCCCGAGCTCGTACACCGAGTTGAGATGCTTGATGACAGGCGGCGCCAGGCCCTGGCCCGGTTGCTCTTGAGTGAGTCAGCGGAGCTCGCGAACGAGCGTCTGCGACTGTGTGCATACCTCGTCCCCGCCGCGGGCGCGACGATTGATCAGACCGAGATCAACGCATGGCTGCGGACGAGATTGCCTGAGTACATGATGCCTGACGCGATCACCTCGCTGGACTCATTGCCGCGGCTTCCCAATGGAAAGGCGAACCCGGCCGAGCTGCCTGCTCCCGCGCAATCGGCGGTTGAGGACCAGGGAATCGTCGCGCCGCGGAATGAGACAGAGCGAATACTCGCGGACATTTGGTCGCAGCTGCTGGGACTCGATGTCGTTTCCATACATGATGACTTCTTCGAAGTCGGAGGCGATTCGATTGTCAGCATCCAGGTCATGTCTCGTGCCCGACAAGCAGGGATTCTTCTGCAACCAGCTGACTTCGCTGCGAACAACACCATTGCAGAACTGGCGACCGTCGCGACGCAAATCGAGGATGTGGACACCGTTCTTTCGGATAACGACACAACCCCGCAGGTTGCAAAGTACGTCTTTCGGCTCGACGGACTCGGCAACACGATTCAGTACTACGGTGTCCACGACTCGGGCGACGAACCAACGCTTGGTGCGGCACAGACTGCCCGGCTGGACAGGACCTACAAGCGAGAGACTCGCCTTGAGGAGATGGCCGCAGACTATCTTGCAGTCGTCCGTGGGCTGCAGCCTGACGGCCCCTACATGTTCGTTTCGATGAGGTGCGCCGTTCACGTGACCTATGAGGTCGCGCAGCAGTTGATACGAGCCGGCCAGGACGTGTCGTTCTTTGGAGTCGTTGAGTCCGATCCTCCGGTTCAGGCTGTATCAGTCGTCGCGAAGTACATTCGAAAGGGTTTCAGGTACCTCCGACGAATGGACTTGAGTGGGCTAGTGGCTGGCTTAAAACTGACCTGGGCCCGCGGGGTGGCTGTAAAACCTCGGCAGACTGTGTCCGGCAAAACGCTACCCTTCAATCATGGCCTGACAATCAATGGGTATCTTCCTCAGAAGTTCCCCAGGAAGATTACGATCTTTCAGAGCACTGAATACCAACAGAACCATGGTGGGGAAGAGAATGTTCGGCAGTGGGCAATGCTGGCTGACGCTGGGACGGAAGTGGTGATCGTAGATGGGAACTATCCACTCGATCTCGTCGCAAAAGAGCATTCCAGGCACATCATGATCCGGCTGCAGCCGAGTACTGATTGTACAATCACTTTGCCGCGAGAGCCTTCGCGTGATGAACGCCACCTCCAGCGCCAGGCCACCTCGACCCTATCGGATTGAGACGGCTACCCAAAAATCGGTGACAGCCAAAGTCATACAGACGCACGCGACACGTGAGTACGGCGTGAATCGGATCGTTGGACCCACCAGGGCAATCGCACGTTCAAGCAGCTAGTTTCGCTTGAAACGCAGTGAGGA
>CAZAIB010000115.1:0-20803 GCA_964485095.1 uncultured Planctomycetaceae bacterium
TGTCGAGATTGTTGACGCAGAACCACGGACAATCTTCGGGGAAATTGCCAAGAGCGTATATCTCACTGTCACGGTTGAGATGAATGAGCCGAATTGCATCGAATCCGTATTCATCGACTAAGCGGCGTTCCAGGTCCGTCGTCCGGATGAACTCCGGGTCGAAGTCCTTATCCGGATCGCGCTTGAGCTGCGATTCGTATCTGCTCTTGAGTTGCTCAAACATACCTTTGCCAGCCAGCAGCCCTGTCAGTCTAGATTCCAACCCCAGACAGCGTGTAAATCGCGAATGTTGCCAACCAATGTTCGCCCTCGTAGCTGCCGCTGAAGATGTAGCTCGAACCCATCTTCATGTGTTCGGCAGCAGACTTGTTGAGAACCGCCACGCGCGGATCGTCTTTTGGTAGCGCAGAAGCGACTCCCTGCATACACCACGCCCTTGAGAGATCCAAACCCGCGAGATGAACAATGTGGCCGTCGGTGACATCGCTGACTTCCACCGGTTTCACGACACTTAGATCGCCTATGAAACCGTCCAGCCACTTGCCGAATTCTGCAGCCGGCAAAACGCGTCGCATGAGGTCCGCTTCGTTTAGCCCGGACGAAAAGAAGTCCTGTCCGGATGGTTCGTAACGGAATGGGTAACTGCGATCAGACAGGTAGAAGTCTTTGCTGCGCTTGACCACGAGCTCCTCCAGCGGCTTGTTTCCAACCGTTCGCGCGTAGTCCAGGGTTTGTCCGAGTGCAAAGCCACTGTCGGGGTGAACTCCAGTGCGAATGGGGTAGGTCAGCTTCGGAAGATATTCCATCGTGCGGGTAACCAGCAGATCTTCCAGTGGCTTGAGGCTGGCAGCCCACTTCTTCCCATCGGCGTCGTCCCAGGTGTGGAGCTCGGCGGCCAGGCGAAAGGTCCAGGCCCAGCCGTACATGCGTTCGAAACTCTTGTTGTGCTTCTGAGAGAAGTAGTCTGTCTCAGCCTTTAAGTTCTCAGCAGTCAGGTGATGGTTCAGACTGGCGCGAACTTTAGCGGCGACCGTACATTTTGGATGCAGCTTCAAAAGTCGGACCAACATCCAGTGCCCGTGGATGCTGCTGTGCCAGTCAAAACTACCGTAGAATGCCGGGTGCATTTCTTTGGGAGATTGAACCGATTCCTTGCCGGCCATCACATTGGACGGCTTGTTGGGATACTCGATATCGATGTTCTTCAAAGCGAGTTCCGCAAACAACGTGACTTGTTTGTCGGTAAGCGAATCGCCCAGCTTCGGTAGATCATCAGCCATGAGCGTACTGGACGCCTGAAGGACAATTGCAAGAGACAGCAGCGTTCGCATCAGTTGGGTATTCCGTAAATGGCCTTTGACTTTGCCGCTCGCCGGACGTCGGCGTTGGGATCGGTCGTGGCGAGTTTCTTAAGCGTCTCCTGAACGTCCTTAGAACCGGCAGCAATCATCTTCAGTGTCTGCACAAGTTCGAATCGCTTGTCCGGATCTTTGGAGTCCAACATCTTCAGCAGCGTTGGAGCCGCGTCTTTCGCAGCGGGCCCCATTTTGCCGATGATCAGCAGCGCGTCGAGTTCGAAATCTAACTGGCTAGCCAGCGAGATAAGCACGTCCAACGGTTCTTTGGCGTCACCGGTAATCTTCCACGCGGCAAACGCTGCTTCGGTTCGATTTCGATAACTCTCATCACGCAGGTATTTATGAACCGTCGGCAGCGCGGGCTTGGCTTTCGGTCCCAGTATGGCGAGTGCCATCATCGCGCGGCCGCGGACGACGGCAGAAAAATCGCGAGTCGCTTTTTCAATCGGTGGCAGGATGTCAGAACCTTCTACCGGTCCGATTTGAGCCAACGCGATGGCCGAAAGTCCTCTGGATGAGGTGTTCCCTTCTGAAACCAAAGTCATCAGGCGAGGCACTGCCCGCTTCGCCGTGGGACCGATCGCGCCCAGAGCTTCGGCAGCTGCGATCTGTTCGTGGAAGTTGTCGCTGTGCAACATTGTGATTAAGTCACCGGTGGCCGGTTGGGCGGCGGCGCCGTACTTCGCCAGCACCTTTGCGGCAACCCAACCACGATTACGTGGCTTGGAGATCTTGTCAGGTTTCTCTTCCCGGTCCGCAAGAGCCGTGAACAATGTCTCGAGCGCCGCCTTTGGAGGTGGCTGCATCAGCATGACTGCCTGAGCCGCTCCGGCAAACATTTTCGGGGACTCGGATTCCAGAGCCTTAAGAACCGGGCCCACCGCAGGTTTTCCAATAGCGGCCAAAGCCTCAGCGCAACGATTACCTACTCGAATTTCATACGTCTCACCACGGTCATCGTTGAGGCAAGCCACAAGCGCGGGGATAGCCGGTTCTGCTTTCGCGCCCAGCTTCCGCAACGCGATCGCTGCCTTAAGCCGCCCCTGCATGTCCCTGGCCTTGAGCGCCGAGACGTGCGCATCGATGTCCGCGGACTGAGGTCCAATTGGACAGAAACAGATCAACAACGCGGCGAGGCAAGTAGGCATGCAGCCCCCAAAGTGCAGTGAGTACACAAAACGATAGAACGATAGGTTAGCAGGCTACGGCTGGACTTTCAGCACCTCTGATTCCAGCGGCCCCAAGTCATCAGAAATAGAGAGTCGGCGAACGCGGAATTTTGTGAGACTTTTCTTACTCAGCAAAGTTACCCGTGGTGTTCTCTATCAAGTGCGACAACGCATCTCGTGGCGTCCAACGTCAGCAACCAACTCGGACACGCTGGACGGGTACCGTCTGCTGAGTCACCATGGAAGTCATCACGGGTCAGCGAGGCAGATGATGAGTCACGACGAATCTATCTTCAAGAATCGAGAGTACGCCGCCAAAGTCCGCCGCGCTGCTCAGCGAAGACGTGGGCGGCAGAGCGCCGTGACGAACCTGGAAGAACGGGTATTCTCGCTGGAACGCGATCTGGGATTCGTTTCGCTGCTGCTGGCCGCCGTGCTGGAAACGGCAGATGATAAGGGCTCCATCACTCGCGACGAAATCAAGCAGAAGGCTCAGTCGCTCGATTCCGTCGATGGCTTTCGTGACGGTGGGTTGGATTTAAACATTCTGCGCCACATGGTCTATCAGATGGATGTTGGAGCCGTGCTGAAGATCAACAACGGCGACGAGATCTATTACTGGAACGAAGCAACCAAGGCGGATGCGCGTGACCTTGGAAACCTTTTGACTAACTACGGCACGCTTGGAGGTGCCGAAGGAGCGTCCGTCGATCTCGCTCGGACCGGCAATCAATATGTCCTGTCATTCATTCTTGAAGCGAACGCAATCGACGACCCGGAAGTTGTGGAGTACTACCAGCGACTGGGAGAAAAAGTCGCAGACGGACGGTTCGGCTACCCACTGTCCATCGACCTGTGCGACGACATGATGCAGGTCCTGAAGACGTTGAAGATCGAAGAACCGTAGCGGGGCGGGGCGGCAGTGGTTCTCGTCGGGGTCGCAGGGCCGTTGGACTTCAGTCCTTAGCCTTAGCCCTGGTCGCCTCGACGTGCGATCTCTTTGCGAACCGTTGTCAGCGAGTGCGCGTTAACCAGAGCAGACAACGATGACATCAGAATCTTCTCGCCAAGTTGCGGCTGCGCAGTCATCAGAACCACAAAGTCTTCGACCGTCGTCTCTGACTGCAGCAACACCCGTAGCGCGTCGGTCATGTCCGCGTCAGAATCAAGTTCTTCGGCGAGTTCGCTAAAGACAACGTTGGTGTGGGTCACGATGCCGTCAAGTTGTGATTGTGTGTGATCTGCGAGTGGTTCTGCCATGATTTCTACTGTCAGTAAGAGCGACGTAGCTATTCACTCTTGTAGTCGGCCGGGACTTTCAAAGGAGTGACCCACACATACACGCGGTGGGGGCTGTCGCCTTCGACTTCAACTTCGTATCGCTCATCCGGTTCGATGTACGAAAGGTTGCCGCCGAATCCATAGTTGTGCGAGACAATTCGCGTGCCAGGTTTGAGTTCCTGAAACTGCGGAATCAGCTTCTTGATCATCCACGGAAGCACGTACATAAGCACGCAATCAGCGTCTTTCAGATCTGCTTCGAACACATCCTGTTGACGAATGGTGACAAGATCGCTGACACCTTTGGCTTCCACATTCTTGTTTGCTTCAGCCACTATTTCAGGGTCGAGTTCCAATCCGAGCCCATGGCAACCTGTCTTCATCGCCGCGGCGATAACGATCCGACCATCGCCGCAACCAAGGTCGTAGACCAGGTCGCCTGGCTTGATCTTCGCCACTTCGATCATCTTGTTCACGACGACGTCATCGGACTTGATGTACGGAGCGTTAGCTGGCGTGCGCGGCGCGGCTTTTGTGTCCTTTGCAATCGCTTCCAGATCGTTGTCAACTTTGATCTTGTACAGCAAGACAGCCACCAACAACGCGACGCCCAGGCCGAGCAGTATGAACTTTCCCGCCGAACCCAGAGCAGTAGTTTTGGTCTCTTCTGTCACCGAGCAGCCTTTCGTGGTCGTGGTCGTCAATTGGCAGAGTCAGCGGCCCGGCAGAACCACAGTATCAGCGCTTTCCCTTTGTACAAGAGATTGCCTACCATTCCCATCGTTGCCCTCGTAGCTCAGCTGGATAGAGCAACGGCTTCCTAAGCCGTAGGTCGCAGGTTCGAATCCTGCCGGGGGTATTCCTACAGCCTCTGACTGAATTGCAGCCCGCCGCTGTTCTCGCCAACATGGACTCTCTCGTGTTTGAGGTTCCAGGCATGGCAGTATCAGATAACAAGACGGCTGCGGCTGAGCGGTACGTCCGGTACAAGTCGATCGTAGACTTTGCACTCGGTTGCCAATCGTTTCGACTGGACGACGTGCACCTTGCCTGTGAACAAGAACAGCCTGCATTTGTCACGCGCGTGATTGGTGAACTCCGCAAAGAAGGTTGGATTGTTCGCGAGGACGAAGGCACGGCGGATTCGTATCGTTGGAATACCGATCGTGGCGAGTTCCCCGCGACTCGCTGGCTGGACGAAAAGATGTTCGGCGTTCAGATTAAGGAGTCGCCAGAACAACAGCGTCCCCGAGAGAAACTGCTGGCCAACGGCGTCGAGACGCTAAGCGAAGCTGAGTTACTGGCCATTTTGATTCGATCGGGCCGGCCGGGAGAATCGGCTGTCATCGGCGGTGAGAAAGTCGCCCAGGCATTCCACGAACGACTGAAGGATCTACCGAGCGCGGGTCGAGCCGAACTCAAGAACATCACGATCGCCGTTGAGAAAACTGCTTACTGCCAAATCATGGCCGGTATCGAACTAGGCCGCCGAGTTGGCCTGGATATCGAACAGTCCGAACCCCAGCAGATCCGTTCCGCCAACGACGCGATCGCGTTCTGTCAAAAACGTTTCGCTCGCCTGGCACTGGATGGCAAACAGGAAGAGTTCCACGTTGTGACGCTGAATACGAAGAACCACGTCAGCAATACATTTCTCATCACGAAGGGAACCCTGGACGCCAGCCTGGTCCATCCAAGAGAAGTATTCAGCCCGGCCATTCGCGACGCAGCATCCTCAATCATTCTCGTGCACAACCACCCCAGCGGTGACCCAACGCCCAGCAAAGAAGATCACGCCGTCACAAAGCGTTTAGAATCCGCCGGCGAGTTACTAGGCATCGAAGTCCTGGACCACATCGTGCTCGGGCGAGATTCTGCCGTGAGTATTCGGCAGCAGCCAACGTTGTAACCCTGATAGAGACATCCGAGAGTCCTTCTGTAAGGTCAGTTGCTGGTGCTAAAGAAAAAGGGGTTTGGTGTGATGGTCAGTCTTCTTGCATTCATCTCAGTCTTTGCACCGGCTTCTGATTTGCCGGTCTGCGATACACCGTTTTGCCATGTGAGCTACTCAGAGTCGGCTACAGCCCATTTAGCAACGGTCAACGCGAATATTCAGTTTCAGAGTCGGCGAACTCCTGGCGGCCCTGGTCCGGTTCCAATGCCGGCTGCGGAGATTGCAGCGGCCGATACGAGTGTTGAAGCCGATATCGAACAGTCCGAACCGCAGCAGATCCGTGCCGCCAACGACGCAATCGCCTTCTGTGAAAAACGTTTCGCTCGCCTAGCCCTGGACGGCAAACAGGAAGAGTTCCACATTGTGACGCTGAATACGAAGAACCACGTGAGCAATACACTTGAGTTCCCCATTACGGTTGGGTGCCATGCGCTCGCGCAGCGCGGGCATGTTTCGAACGACGCCGCAATTCGAACGGCCTGACTCTGATTGAATCTTTGGTCAAAGCATGCCCACGCAAGCGAGGGCATGGCGCCCAGACAATGCCACCCCGCCCTGAAGATCTTCCGCAGGGCCATTCGCACGTGGTGCGAGATCTTTGCGCAGATCGCTGCCCAGTTCCGGGTGGCGTTTACTGATTCGTACCAGCGAAAACGCAAACAACGTCGGCGGCCAGCTCAGAAGAGGAAGAAGAAGCCACCCGGCATGCCAGACTTCCTTCTCACTCCGCAGTGGATGAAAGACATTGCGGTCGAAATACCATCAATCAAACTGTCTTCATACGGTTAACGGCGTTGCCGGCCCCCCCGGCCCCCCGCCGCTTTCACTGCGACCAAGGAAAGACGACGAAGTCAAACGCAGGCCACCGGATATCGAAGGCCAGTGTTGCTGTTAGGTAAACAGTACAGGACACCGTGTAGATCGACAGCAGCCCCCGAGTAAACTTGAGCCATCGCTCGATACTATCGTGAATCGTGGGGCTGTCTGTGGTGACATTTCTTAGGCGATATGACATTTCATCGCTGTAGAAGTACAGGACAAAGACCAAGATAATGTTGATAAACGCAGCGACCTGCCAGCCAGGGACTCGCTTATGCTCAATTAGAACGTCAAGAGATTGGAACCACTCATTCGTACTGGCGAATGTCTTCAGTTTTTCTTGACAGATGAAGAGGATCCCTTTGCAAACCAGGAAGAGGCCCATGATCGCCGAATACCAGCGGGAGACTCGACCAACTGCGGATGACAAGTTACGAGAGAAGCGGTCTCTGATAGTGTCGTCTTGGTTCAATGATGATTGGACGACGTAAACGAGTGGTGCCCAACAAAGCGCAGAGGCTTTGACGCTCCAGCGGACCAGAGCCGAAGCGACGAATACAGACAGTGTTGCAACGAGTAGCCAGCCGACCGCGGCGAGAAACATGGCTCCACCAAAAGTGCACATTGCGTTGAAGACGCGTGTTGGATTTCCATGTTGTTGCAGTTTGATGAACGTCAGGCCAAAGAAGAATGCGCCAAACCAACTCACTATCGGCAGACATGCCAAGCATGTCAGAAACACGCGCAGAGAGAGGGGGTTTGCTCCTTCGCTATCAGTCCCAAACAACTCTGCGAGGGCTGGAACATGCTCTATCGGTTCGGCGTCTGGCACGAGCTCCAATCGCTTAGAGCTATCGACGCAAAAGCAGGCGCTGTACCAGTTAGGCGGTATTGTGCGAAGTGTGCGAACCGGACTATCCAATACTGAGAACAGAGTGGCAAGAAAACGAATGATCACGGCTAAGTTCAACAGGATGAAGTAGTACATCGTGTACCGCAACGTCGTACTGATGGCAATCACCAGATGGCGAATCATCCACGTGATTGGTGATGGGTTGTCATCTTGGCTTGGTGGCGCGAAGGGGCGTCGAAAGACCGCAATCGACGCATAACAAGACGCGAACCACTTCTTTCCAAGCGCTTCGCTGTCCTTGGTCTTGAGAAGTGCAAATGGAGCACAAAAGCAGGGGATTGCCAAGATCCGCCAGTTATCGAAGTGGAGGCATAACACGACCGCAGTTGATACTGCGAACAGAACCTCACAACACGCAAAGACTGAGAGCGGCTCGTGGTTCTGATGAATCCAACTCCACCACGAGTCGTCCGTGCTCTCGTCCGGTCTGGTCACTGAAGCCCTGGCCTTGTCGGCGCGTTTCCGCTTGTGACGTGCTTTCCTCTTATTTTTGCGCCGCCTGGACACTGACTGACTCAATTCACCGTCACGGCATAGATCGAGAAAGGGACGCTAGCCATGGTTGAGAATGGTTTCAAATGCCGATTGGACGTCGATGGGGACATACTGTGGCATTTCAAAGATGACTGGCTCGATTATCGTGCGGAGTAGCTCGCCTTGGTTGTGGTATTGCCGCAACTCAGGAATCCTGTTCTTAACTTTTTCTTCAAGGTCGTGGCCGTTCATTTCCAAGTAGGATTTTGCCAAATTCAGGTAAAATCCACCTACGTACTGACTCTGGACAACTTCGAATTCGGCATCATCACTGAGTTCGAGCACACGGCGTTGGATTCCATCGACGATTGCCTGCATTTCCTGCGGAGTCAGTGTCCGGTAGTCAGAATAACCTTTCGTCTCCGGGAGTCCGAGTGCGACCGCCGATTCACGGTTCGTTTTCGCAAGCAAAGCTCCAACCAACAATGGGTCCAGCAGACAGTTCTCAATGGCGTACCTGTTTCCTTGGGCCAACACGCACACACGGTCGGTGGATTCGTTTGTCGTATCCCAATCGATCAATCCGTAGACGGAATCGTTACCCGAACGCTCTAGATCGCCAACGATCTGAATTACTTGAGCGCACCCGGCATTCTCCTCACCTACGTCTCTGTTGCGTCCCACTCCAATAAATGCAAGAGACCGTTCTGACTCGATGACCGGGCTCAGATAGCGATAAAGAAGTTCATAGCGGTCAGCGTCGTATCGACTTTCGACGAATACCTGTTTTCGACCGCCAAAGTCGATCGAAAGTGTAGGAATCTCCGACGTCAGAACCGCGATCGCTTGTCTCTTGCCGACTTTATGGACACCCGGACGGTCAGCCTGCATTACATATACTGCCTCCTCCGGGGCGACCGCCACTGTCGCCGGAGAATGAGTCGTCATAATGACTCGCACGCCTTGTTGATCAACGAGTGAGTTCCTGATTGTAGACATCAGTTGCCGTGACATTGATGGATGAAGTGGCGCGTCAATCTCATCGAACAGGAGTAACTTTGGACGAGTGACCGCCTGACGACGATCTTCCGAGTAGTACAGGCAAAAAGCGAATGACATGAGGATTCGTTCGCCCGAGGATAACTCACTAAACTGCAACTTAGCGCCTGACGTAGTCTTGCGAAGGCGCGGCATGAACTTAGTCGTGCTGTGTTCAACCGGATAGTCAATCGAAAAGTCGAGGCCCGCGTCTGAGAGTGTCCGGTTGACGAAGTCCCACGGCGGTTCCCCATGCCTGCCGGCAAAGTCCTCATCGGTCAGCGATGCGATACTCGGCGTACGGCCTTCCGCCTCGTCCATACGTCGGAGCATGTTGAGGCGTCTTAATTCGAAGTAGCCCAAAAAAAGCTGGGAAAACGACTGCTGGAAGACATTTGCTTGCCCCCACCCGAATGGTTCGTCCTCAAAGTCCAACAATCGCAAGCCTGCAATGGTGCCGGTACGGGTTCTCATCTGGTTCAGCTTCTGGGTGAGCGGAACGTTATTCCTGGCGTTCTTCAGAACCTGCTGTTCGATGGAGCGAGTAATCGTTTGGAGTTCGTCCCAAGCTACTTGGCGATTCGCCTCGGCCACAAATCGATCCATCTCTTGCCGATTCATTCGTAGGAAGGCCTCGTCATCCTCATATCCTCCTACCGTGGCATGCCGACGGCACCAAGTGTGAATCTGGTCCCGTTGCGAGGTCCGCCCAGCGCGCGCCCACGAGATCAAGGTGTCTCGTTCGCCATAGAGCGTTGCCGTGTTGAACTCGGCAGTGTTATTGGGGACGAGGCTCGCCCAGTCAAAGAACCGGACATCCTGTTCCGGGTTTGGAGCGTCGTTCACGCGAATTGCGGAATTCTCTATGGCTCTCAGTAAGTGGGTTTTTCCCGCGCCGTTCACGCCAGTAATCAAGCTGAACGGCGGCAGCGTCACAGTCGGTAGCGCTTGGATTGATAAGTGTGGTTTGATAAACGTCAACTGCATCCGACTAAACATCCTCTTGGCAACAATTGTGGCGTCCGATAATAGCCAGTCGGATTCTTCAATGCGCCTTACACGTCCTTAATCTTGTTGACGCGGTGTTTAGTTGCATCGCGCTGAACATCAATCCCTTCACGACGTTTTGTAAACACTTCGACGTTTTGGTTTTTCTCACCCGGTTTGAAGAACTTGATACTCGTCTCGCCGGTGTAGTCGATGTTTTCTTCGGGGTACTCTTTTCGAGTTTCTTGAGCAGCTTTTCGAGGACTTCGACTTTCCAGGCGACTCGTTTGTTGCTGGGGAAACCCTTGCGGCTAAGGCGGCGAGGTTTAGCTCGCCGTCGTTGGCCTGGCTTGGGTAGCTGGCTTGGGCTTTCTTGAAGAAGGCTTTGAAGGCGGGTGTTTTGATGTCCTTCAGCCAGTGGACGCTGATGGAGATTTCCTGCCAGGGGCTTTTTAGATTTTCACTCGCACGCGCTTGCTGCGGCCGTAGACGGGGATGTCGTCCCAGGGCGTTGACCAGTTCGTCGCGTTTGAAGGTGTTCTTTTTGACTCGGAATTTCAGGGTCACAGTCCACTCGTCGCCGGTCAGGCCGTAGAGGAACCAGCCACCGCTTTTACAGGCGCTGGTGATTTCAATGACGCTGCGGTGGTTCCAGTTGCAGTCTTTGAATGCTTTTGGTTTGGGTTGACTGTGGAGTAGGGGCTGACGGAAACGAGGCTAGTAGATGGTATTACTCTTCTACGCACTGCACCCAGCCTGCCACGCCGTTCGGTTTTGCGTGCCGGAGTGCCGATCCGTTGGTTTTGAGCCGCATCGGGTTCAGGCGGGAAGTGGTCCTTCTGTCAAGTCTGCCTGTAGACTTCCCATCCAGGCCCCGATATAGTCCGTGACTTGGTTTTTCGCGCTTGAGGCGGTCTATGTTGGCTGCGGCGGGAAAACTTCCTCTTTTACAGGCTTGTTGGTTCAGCAATGTGCTGGGGTGGCAGTCTTTTGGTGAGTTATGGTCGATAGGCATTTATTAAGGGACTTTGAGGTAGACGATTCAGAACTGGAGAAAGCACTCGGTGCATCTCTGGCTGAACTCGACGCAGATGAGACCGCGATGGACGCGGTTTACAATCACACCGATCAGACCTTCGAAACGAACACAATTGTCGAAGGCACCGTGATCCGCATTGAATCCGACGAAGTCCTTGTGGACATCGGATACAAGAGCGAAGGCATCGTCCAGCGGGACGAATGGGGCGAAGAAGACGTCCTCCCCGAACCGGGTGAGAAAATCGAAGTTCTTCTCGAAGAATTCGAAGACGCTCTGGGCCTGATCCTTCTTTCCAAGCGAAAAGCCGACCGCGTTCGCGAATGGGAAAAGATCATCGAAACGCACGCCGAAGGCGATCGCGTTACTGGTGCTGTCCAGCGCAAGATCAAGGGTGGTCTGCTGGTCAATATTGGCGTCAACGTATTCCTGCCTGCCAGTCAGGTTGACATCCGTCGTCCGCCGGATATCGCAGAATACATCGGTAAAGATATCGAGTGCGTGATCCTGAAGATCGACGAAGCACGACGAAACATCGTCGTCTCGCGTCGTAAGCTCATCGAAGATGAGCGCGACAAAATGAAGAAGGAACTGCTGGAAAAGATTACCGAAGGCGACGTCGTCAAAGGTCAGGTCAAGAACATCGCCGACTTCGGTGCGTTCGTGGACTTGGGTGGTATCGACGGTCTGCTGCACATCACGGACATGAGCTGGGGACGTATCAGTCACCCAACCGAGATGGTCAAGATCGACGACAACATCGAAGTCATGATCCTGAACATCGACCGCGAGAAGGACAAGATTGCTCTTGGCCTCAAGCAGAAGACCCCTTCACCGTGGGAAAACATCACGGAGAAGTACCCGGTCGGTTCACGCGTCACCGGCGAAGTTGTCAACGTGATGACTTACGGTGCGTTCGTGAAGCTCGAAGACGGCATCGAAGGTCTGGTTCACATCTCAGAGATGTCCTGGACCAAGCGTGTTAATCATCCAAGCGAACTGGTCAGCATCGGCGACGAAGCTGAAGTGGTTGTTCTCGGTATCAACGAGGACAAGCAGGAAATTTCGCTGGGTATGAAGCAGACGCAGTCAAACCCATGGGAAAACGTTCTCGACAAGTACCCCGAGGGTGCCAAGGTCAAGGGCGTGGTTCGCAACCTCACCAACTACGGTGCGTTTGTTGAACTCGAAGAGGGTGTTGACGGCCTGCTGCACGTCAGCGACATGTCATGGACTCGAAAGATCTCCCACGCCAGCGAAATGCTGAAGAAGGGCGACGAACTCGAGTGCCAGATCCTGTCTGTCGATTCAGATCGCCGGCGTATTGCCCTTGGTCTGAAGCAGCTGGACAACGACCCGTGGGAAACCAACATCCCACAGAAGTACCAGCCTGGTTCGATTGTGTCCGGCAAGGTCACAAAGATCACCAACTTCGGTGTCTTTGTTGAACTGGAAGAAGAACTGGAAGGTCTCCTTCACGTTTCTGAACTCACTGAAGGTGCCACACCTTCTGAGGGTGACGAACCGATTGAGTCGGAAGTCGAAGTTGGCCAGGAACTTCAGGTTCGCATCCTGCGAGTCGACACAGCCGATCGCAAGATTGGTCTGTCTCGCAAGCTGGAACCGGATGAAGCCGAACTGGCAGCAGAAGCAGCAGCGGCGGCCGCAGCCAGTGGTGGCGGCGGTGGCGGTGGTGCAGCATCCGAAGGTTCGAAAGAACTCAAGGGTGGTATGGGCGGATCCGCCGGACCTCTGTTCTCAATGGGATCAGCACCAGCGGCTGAGACCAAGGAAGAGGCACCCGCTGAAGAAGCAGCTGCCTCTTCGGATGAGAAGAAGGAAGAAGAGCCCAACATCCTGCATCAGGATGTGGACTCAGATGGTGACGGTGTCGCCAACCCGGACGACGATACGCCGTTCGGTGAGGGTTCCGGCAAAGCTCTGGCAGACGGAGCGGCCCCTGGTCCCGACTTCACCATCAAAGGCAATGCAGATTCGATGATGTACCACACAACTGAGAGTCGCTACTACGAAGCGACTGTTGCGGAAGTGTGGTTCAAGTCAGTCGAAGCTGCTGAAGCCGCTGGATTTAGAGCACCAGGCTCAAAGAAGAAAGAAGACGAAGAGAGCTAAGCTCACTTCCCTTCAACCAAAACTGACTAAGCCCGGCGTTTTCTAACGCCGGGCTTTTTTTGATGTCGGTTCCGTCACAATGCTCTCGCCGTTGAGGCCCGTTGAGGCAGAGGCAACAAGACGAACGCGCCGGTTGGCAGAACGAACGGTTCCGTAACCACAACCCGCGCAATCAACCACCAAGTGTCGTTCTCCTTGTGCAAACGCCTGGCGGCTCGATTGGATCACGACTGTCAGCCGGCGCAACAGTGAGAACCGGTTCTACCCGGGTGTTCCGCACAAGCAAACCGCTTGTTCCTCAGCACAACGCACGCTGCCCGCATGATCGTCCAACTGCGGTGCCCTCATTCGTACCATGGCATGTTTAGCGCGCTACGAATCCAGACGGGCCGGTGTCCAGTCGATAAAAAACCAACGAGCTGCATACCACCGATCTTGCGCCAAGCCTCACATCATGACCGAAACCAAAACGCGAAAAACGCGAACCCGGACTTCCTCTGTTCAGAGTCCGCTGGAGACCTATCTCCGGGAAATCAACGAGACAGCTCTGCTGACCGCAGACGAGGAAAAGAGTCTGTCTCGCGCGATCTCGGCCGGCGACAACGCCGCTCGCGATCGCATGGTCCGCGCCAACCTGCGTTTGGTGGTCAACATCGCTCGAGGCTACACAGGCAAAGGTCTGCCGCTGCAGGATCTCATCGAAGAAGGCAACCTCGGCCTCCTTCGCGCGGTTGAAGGCTTCGACCCGGACATGAATACCCGGTTCAGCACGTACGCCAGTTACTGGATCAAGCAGTCCATCAAGCGAGCCCTGGTGAACTCAGCCAAGACCATCCGTATCCCGGCCTACATGGTCGAACTGCTCTCCAAATGGCGCCGTGCCACCGCACGACTGGTGGAAGAACTTAAGCGAACGCCAACGCCTGAAGAAATCGCCAAGGACCTTGGCATCTCAAAGCGGAAGCTGAAGATCGTCAAGAAGGCGATCCAACTTTACAACTCAACGCCGCAGTCTGACCAAAACGAATCAGGCTGGTCTCTGGGCGACATCGTTCCTGACGATCGAGTGAAAGGTCCGGAAGCGGAGCTCATTGAGAACGACAATCTGGTCCATGTCTACAAGATGTTGGATGAGATGGACCCTCGCGAAGCCGGGATCCTCCGCATGCGGTTCGGGCTCGATGGAGACGAACCGAAGACGCTGAAAGAAATCGGCGAAACACTGGGCCTGACCCGAGAACGCGTCCGCCAAATCGAAAACGAAGCCCTCAACCGCATCGCCCGCAGCATCATGGGCAACAACTAACGAACGTTCCGTTCGATCGGTATCCGGTTGGTGGGGTAACTGGGGTTGGTGAGTGCGGACCCGGTTGTGCGTTTCAAACTTGCGGCATGGCTGTGCGTCGTCTTTCTAAGGCTCGACGCCCCGTGCAGGCTTGGGGCTATCTTGCCTGTCGCTGGGACTGATGAGGCGATTCGCGACACCGGCCGAACCTCTTGACGAGTCTCGCTACCCCGGAATACTCGCCGTAAGCGGTTCAAACTGGTCTCGCCCGAAATGACAAGGACTGGTAGATTCCCGCCGGATCACCCACAACGGATGGAATGGAGTTCATCCTATGGCCTGTCTCACGGCAATCATTCTCGCACCTTATTTCGCCTTTGCGGCGTCCGCTGACACGACCCCCACCGATATCGCGGCGAAGAAGCCAGACACGCACCAGCTTGTCTACAAGTTTACGCAGGGGCAGCCGGTTCACTACGAAGTCTCACAGAGAACGGCCACTGATAGCCGAGTTTCAAGTCGGGTGCAGGTGATTAAGGAACGCATCAATGTCAGGAAGCACCTGACCGTAGTCGAAACACGAGACGATGGCTCGTTTGTATTGAAGACGGAATTCGATCGCGTCGTGATGGAAGCCGACCTGAGCGGCAAGAAGGTGGTTTTCGATAGCGACAAACCTCGTAAGGAAGATCCACCCGGCTTCGGGCACGTCCGTAAATCGTTGGCAAAACCACGCTATCACGTTCATTTCGCTGCGAACGGTAAGCTGCTCGGCGTCAAACGGCTGTCTAATGCAAAGTCCGGAGATGAAAAAAAGGCCGGTAAGAGTGACGATGGCAGCAGTCAGCTGGTTGTCTTTCCGACAGAACCGATTAAGGTCGGCTCGTCATGGAAAGAAGAATACGTCGTCAAGCTGCCAATGACGAAGGAGATCGTGCGTTCCATCACTATCCTTCGCACTTACCGACTTAGTTCGGTCAAGGACGGGATCGCCAGGATTAACTTTGCCACGTCCCTGAAAACGCCCGTGCGCAGCCCTGAGATTCTGGCCAGACTGGTTCAGGCAACGCCCTCAGGGTCGGTTGAGTTCGACATCGAAGCCGGCCAGATTGTCCGCCGATCGTTGCGCGTCGATGAAACCGTGCTAAACCACAGCGGGTCGCAGTCGATGCTGAAGACCGTTAGCAAGCGCTTCGAGAAATGCGTGAGTCCGCCAGCGACCGCAGCCAGTCAGAAAACGGCCAGTGCTGAGGAATAAGGCCGCCCGCGGGCACTTTGGCTATCGGGCCGTGTGAACCGGATCGCGCGCATGTTGGGCAAGAATGCCCAACGTACGTCAGTATGTCGTAACTTAGGCTTCCATCCGCCAACCACGCGTAACTCCGCAAACGCAGTTACCTACCGACCACGCCGCTTGCGAACCAGTAACGCGTTGGAAGCCTAGCGCTTAAAAGTCCTCGGTGCGACTGACGTCGGCTCTTTGGCTCGCATGCCAGCCGAACCTTGTTTCGTGGTTCTCGGCAGCGAACCGCGAACCACAACATCTTGTGGCACAAGGTGGATCTCCCCTCAAAATCGGCGATCTTTTTGACAGGTCGGTTCAAACTGATATGGTCCTCGCCGTGAAGCAGCGGCAGGTTTTGCCGAAGCTGGCGACTCTGTTTTCAATAAAGGTTGGATGACGCGGATCGAGCTTCAAGGAAGGGGCAAGAGCCGCAACAAAGCAAACATATCCCGCTGGTACCGGGCATATGTGGGCTCGCCGACAACGACTGCTGGCGGGTCCTTATTTGCGGCAGAGCCAAGAGGCTCGAAACACAATTCGACCAACACTCTCGTGTTCTCAAAAAGGAAGGAACCTTAAATGAGCACCACTACCAAACCAATCATTGGTATCAACGGCGACTATCGAGCTGGACGCGGCGAACAAAACTCACTGAGTTGGTTCAACAGCGGTTACTACGAAGCCATCGTCGCAGCCGGAGGCATCCCGGTTCTCATCCCGCCTGTTTCCAGCGACGAAGATCTTACACAGATCCTCAAGACTCTGGACGGCATTGTTCTTACCGGATGTGCTTTGGACCTGGACCCTGTCCGAATGGGAATGGACCTCCACCCATCGACAAAGGTCATGCCAAAACTTCGCGAAGACTTCGATCGCCGATTGGCGAACCTCGTTTTCGAAATGCAACTGCCAACGCTAGCCATCGGCTTGGGTATGCAGGTGCTAAACGTTGTGTGCGGTGGAACCCTTCACCAGCATCTGTTGGAAAGTGTTCCGAACGCATTGCACCACAACGACGCGGTCGAAAAGAATCTGCGACACGTTCTGGATATCGTGCCTGGAACACGAGTCGATGCGATTTACGGACCTGGCGAGATTCGCGTGAATAGCCAGCACCACATGAGCATCAACAAGCTGGCCAGCCCGTTCCGCGTTTCTGCAACATGCCCGGACGGAGTGCTGGAGTCATTCGAGTCGACTCAGGACGAATGGTTCTGCCTGGGAGTCCAATGGCACCCGGAAAGCGATACTGCGTCGGCTCTGGACCGACAAGTGTTCGACATGTTCCTTGAGTCCTGCATCAAGTCTGAAGAAGAAGCGACTGTGCCGTTCCAACTGGAACGCCGCGCTGCATAGACTTACTTACTAATTCTGATCAAACAAAGCCCGGCGTTTCGACGTCGGGCTTTTTCTATATCAGTCCGGCATCTCGCAGCTTGTCGTGGTATTCGACCAGCAGCTGGTCCTGTGCAGGTGCGGTCATGACTTGCAGGGACTGGTATGTGTAGATCGCCAGCTTGAACCCAACGATAAACCCGAGTCCTAAGCCAACCGCAGCCAAAGACGGTTGGATCATCTTCGACAGGGTTGACCACACGAACCCCAAAGCGCCCAGGAAGGCTATCGCCATAACGATGCCGAATCCACGAATCCATCGCCCCCACTTATTCCACGACTCGAGTTTCTTTCGAGAGGACTCAATGAGCTCATGATCGCGAGCCGCCTTTGTATCCGCTTCAGGATCGCAGTTATCAGGATCGGGTGCTTCGTACGCGTTCATTGCTGCTCCGGGTTCTTCATTCCCAACGTCACCAGAACACTTTGGATCAAAGAAAACCGACGGCAATTCGGACCCACGTGACGCGGCGATCACAGTCGCCTACATTCCGTCACTCAAGAAAGTCTGTTTCAGGAGCCAACGATGGATCTCTCAATCACCACATCCGCAATCGAAGAACTTAGCGCAGACTGGCTGCTCATTCCTGTCTTTGAAGGCGTCGATCCCAGCGCGATACCTGTTCCGGAGGCGACTCAGGATGCGATTGGTTGTGCCATCAAATCCGGCGACCTGAGCGGTAAGAACGGCGAACTCACAACGCTATACGTGTCTGCTCCGGCCGGCGTCGCCCGAGTCATGACAGTCGGACTGGGGGAACCTGACCAACTAACCGTCAGCGGCGTTCGAGAGGCGTTCGGCGCGGCTGCGAAGCAGATTAGTTCGAAGGAGAATCAATCGGTCGCGGTTCTGCCGCCCGCACCCAATGCCCTGGAGATGGACGCATTCTCACGAAACCTGTGCGACGGCATGGCTGTCGGCTGTGTTGGGCAGGACGTCTATCGAGCCGAACGCAAGATGTTCGACATCGCCGAACTGCAGCTAGTCGGTGACGCATTCGACACCAGCACTCGCGCGGCTCGGGAAGGAAAAGCGATTGGTGAGTCGGTCAATATTACGCGCGACCTGGTAAACCGGATGCCGCAGGAAATCGATCCTGTGGGTTTCGCCAAGCGAGCTGAAGAGCTGTGTTCGGAGTTGGGGCTGAAGTGCCGAGTGTTCGATCAAAAAGAACTTGAATCGGAACGTATGAACGCGATGCTGGCCGTCTCGCGAGGTAGCAGCAATCCGCCGCGCATGGTTGTTGTTGAATACAACGGCGGCGAAAACGATGGGAAAGAAATTGCTCTAGTCGGCAAAGGTGTGACCTTTGACAGTGGTGGTCTGTCGTTAAAGCCCAACGAAGGCATGAAGACCATGAAGTGTGACATGGCCGGCGCGGCGACGGTGATGGGAGCGATGGCTGCGGCGGCGAGACTAAAACTGCCGGTGAACCTGATTGGTTACATGGGCCTGGTCGAGAACATGGTAGGAGCCGGCGCTTACAAGCTGGGCGATGTCTTAACAGCGCGGAACGGTGTGACCATTGAGGTTCTCAATACCGACGCCGAAGGGCGGTTGGTTCTTGCCGATGTGTTGAGCTACGCGGTTGACCGCGGTGCGGATCAGGTTATTGACCTGGCCACGCTGACCGGCGCGGTGGTTGTTGCGTTGGGCGAAGATCTGACCGGAGCGTTCACTAACAATCAGGAATGGTGCGACAAGGTTCTGACCGCTGCCGGGGAAACGGAAGAAGGCATTTGGCAACTGCCAATGTTTGATCTGTTCGACAAGCTGCTTGACGGCGATGTTAGCGACATCAAGAACGTTGGACCTCGCTGGGGTGGAGCGATTACGGCGGCGAAGTTTCTTGAACGGTTTGTCGGCGGAACACCGTGGGTTCACCTGGACATCGCCGGCCCGTCGTTTGCTTCCAGCGCGAAGTCTTACATTGATGCCGGAGCGTCGGGGTGTATGGTGCGAACGCTGCTTAAGGTTGCTCAAAATTTTGCCGACTAAGGGTAGGGCAGGGGGCCTGGCCACTACCTTAGAATGGTTCGGGCGCTACCGTCGTTCGTACCACGCCGCACTTAACGCGGACCAGAAATGCATAATCCAGCCCAGCATGACGACCCACAGCATGAGATCCAAAACCAAGTGAATCAGGCCTGTTAGCGGTCGGCCCTGACATAGTTGGCCCAGACCGGGAAGGAAGAATGAGAGCATTGCTGCAATCACATTTCCGGTCGATCCTTGCGCGGCTGCGGTTGTGCTCATGTTTATCCTGCAACTAAGACATGAAGGTTCCTCAACTATCTGCGGAACCTCAAATCGAGAACCAGACAATCGCCCGGTTCCAGGTGTCATTCGCTGAATGGCGCTCTCTCCTGGCAGAATTCTGCTAAATTTCGCAGCCTGCAATATTCAAACACCTCAAACGGCGCGTGGTCAGATGTGGCAATACGACGAACCTAAAAACGGCATCCTGCAGGTCAGCATTGATCGCCTCAATAAGCCGGTCAATTCATTCTCAATCGAGACAATGAACCAGCTGCGCGATGTGGCTGCGTTTGTTGCGGGCCGGCCAGACATTAAGACCGTCATTTTTCAAAGCGGCAAGCCCAGCAACTTCCTGGCTGGAGCCGACCTGTACGAGATTCGCGAGAACGCGACCTTTGACGCTACGCTGAAGATGTCTCGCAATGGGCACTCTGCGTTTCAGGCAATTGAAGAACTCGAAGCCACGACAATCGCAGCGATTCACGGCGTTGCATTGGGTGGTGGTCTGGAGTTCGCAATGTGCTGCGACTTTCGTATCGCGAGTAACGATCCACGAACACAGTTGGGACTCCCGGAAGTCTTCCTTGGCTTGATTCCGGGCTGGGGTGCCACGGTACGATTGCCCAAGCTGGTCGGGTTCGATCTGGCGACCGACATGCTGTTGAGCGGCCGTAGCCTTCTGCCGGCTGAGGCACTGGAAGCTGGCTTGGTGGATGAAGTCGTGCCGGCAGATCAGCTTGAAAAAGCAGCCCGCAAACTCGCCGAAAGCGAACTGCCCGACCGGTCCCGTGCCGTGGATGTTGCCGAGGTGCAGCGAACTCTCTCTGTCGCCACAGCCAGGCAGCTGGAAACAACTCAAGGCGCGTATCCGGCGCCACTGAAAATGATTGAGGTCCTTCGTGAGGGTTTAGAACGCAGTGACGAAGAAAAGTACGACCTCGAAGCCAACGGCATCGCCACACTGGCACCGGACCCGGTGACGGAAGAACTAATCCGGTTGTTCTTTCTGAAAGAAGCGTCAAAGAAGCCACCAGCCGATATCAAACAGGCCGTGAGAGAGTATGCGCTCAAGGCCGTCGGTGTTGTCAGCGACGGAACCTACGGCGAAAGCATCGCATTAATGTTCGCTCGCGCCGGCGTCAAAACGGGACTCGCGAACCTGGGCGAAACTGACAGCGCGACGGCGGCTCCATCGGCGGAGAACCTCACGCGGACCAGCGATGTCTACGACCTTGGCGACTCGTCTGTTGTTATCGAAGCTGTCGTTGATGATCTGGATGCCGAACGCGGTCTGTTTCTGAGCCTCGGGACGGTGGTCCATCCGGAATCGACAATCGCATCAACCAGCGCGTCGTTTGTTCTTCGAGAGCAAGCGAGCGGTGTTCCGCAGCCAGAGCGGTTAATCGGCTTGCGGTT